>JAFWHC010000004.1 GCA_017512095.1 Candidatus Saccharimonadota bacterium | reverse complement strand
TTCCTTGCCGCCTGGGTCTTCAAACAACTTGGACTAGATTTAAGCAGTTCCTTCAAAAACGGTTTGTGCAAAAATCGAAGAGCTTGCTCGTTCTTTCCGGTCCTCCTATTCATAATAACGAAGACTCAGGCGAGAGGGAAGCACACAATAATGCAATTTGACCAAAACATAACAACATGCTACAATATTTGACAACATGGGAAAACGTGTAGCTAAATCAGAAATTGACCAAATCGACAAAATCGAAAAATCTTTAACGCGCTCGGTCAACCGCAGAGAATCTGCTAAGGTTCGCATGAAAAACCGCAACAAAGCCACAGCTAGCAAGCCACAGAACACGTCAAAAGAACACCGTCGCACTCGTCACCCCGTCTTTGTCGCTGCTTCCATCTCCGCCGCCGTCGCCACCTGCCTCTTCTTGCTCTATAAATACTACGTCGGCTCGACTTTTGACTTCCTAAAAAGCATCTCTAAAGACAAGGGCACCGAAACTTCAGAAACCGCCACCGACGCACCAAAAGAAGAAAAACCAAACTTCGGCGACAAACCAATCGTCATTTATATCTCCGGTTCCGATTCTCGCGGCTCTGTTTCCGATCAAAATGCTCGCTCCGACGTCAACATCGTCGCAATCGTAAATCCAACCACCGGCAAAATCCTCCTCGTTTCTATTCCGCGCGACTATTATGTCCAACTCCACGGCACCGCCGGACTTCGCGACAAACTCACTCACGCCGGAATTTACGGCGTCGACATGAGTCGCCAAACCATCGAAGACCTTCTAAACATCAAGGTTGACTACACGGTCAAGGTCGGCTTCGACGCCCTTAAAACCATCGTCGACGCAATCGGCGGCATCGATATTTACTCCGACCAAGATTTAACTCCCCACACCGACAAAACCTGCCATTTCATCGTCGGTACACAGCACGTCAACGGCACTTGCGCCCTCGCCTTCTCTCGCGAGCGCTACGCTTACGCCACTGGCGACCGTCACCGCGGCGAAAACCAGCAACAAGTCATCTCAAAAATCATCGAAAAAGTCACCAGCCCCGCCTACCTTCTCAAATTCCCAGAAATCCTTCGCGCCGCCGACGGCCTCTTTGAAACATCCTTCACCTACTCGGAAATCCTCGACATGCTTAAATTCCAACTGCTCTCCGGCCCAAACTGGCAGACTGAATCAATCTCGCTGAGCGGCACTGGCTCTATGCGGCCAACCTACTCCATCCCGAGCCAAAGTCTCTACGTCATGATTCCAGACGACGCCTCAATCGTTTCTGCCAAAGAAAAAATCGCTCAGTCCCTTAAAACCGCCGAGCAACTTAAAGCGGAAGCCGAAGAAAAGGCTCGTCAAGAGGCCGAAGCGAAAGCACAACAGGAAGTTGACGAATAGGCCAACTTATGATAAAATAGTGGCAATATGGAAGAGTTAGACCTAAAGGACTTTTTGTCCTATCTTAAGAAATATCTTTTGGCGCTTATTATTGCGCCGATTGTCGCTGCCCTCGGCATACTTTACTATGACACAAGTGTCAAAACCCCGCTCTACGAAGCTTCGTCTCAAGTTGCTTTGATTCAATCCGAATCCAGCTCGGCCGCTGCGACCTTGAACGAAATCAACGCCAACCAAAAATTAACCAGCACTTACTCCGTCATCGCTAAAAGCAAAGTTGTCCTCGAACAAGTTATCAAGGAACTGAGCCTAAACGTCGCTCCCGACGTCCTCGCCAGGAGCATCAAAGTCTCGACCATCACCGACACGACGATTCTCAAAATCACCGCCACCTCACAGAACCCCGAAGAATCCGCCGCTATCGCTAACTCTGTCGCCAACGTCTTCGCCAACAAAACCGACCTCATCAAAACTCTCGACAACGTCGCGATTCTTGAAACTGCCGAAACTCCCGAAAAAGTCGCCAACAACACCACTCTCCGCGACGCCGCTATCGCTATCCTCGTCTCGCTCTTCGCGGTCGCCGGCATCGCTTTTGTCGTTTATTACTTCGATGACACTGTCAAATATTCCGAAAACCTCGAAGAAAACGTCGGCATGCCTATCGTTGGCAAGATTATCAAGAGCGACATCAAACTCAAAGATGGCGATTCGGAAATTTTGATTAAAAAATTCCCTAAATCCGTCGTCTCGGAGTCCATTCGCTCTCTCCGCACCAATCTCCAGTTCACTTCTCTCGACAAAAAGATTCAAACTCTCCACATCACCAGCTCCGTCGCCGGCGAAGGAAAGAGCTTTGTCGCCGCCAACCTTGCCGCCGCTTTCGCTCAAGCTGGTCAAAAAGTGCTTCTTGTCGACTGCGACCTTCGCAAGGGCCGTCAGCACCTCATCTTCCACAAATCCAACTCTAACGGTCTCACCAATCTCCTCGCTGACTACGTTTCCAAACGTGACGACTATATTCAAAAGACCAACATCGAAAACCTCTCTCTCCTCACCCGCGGTTCTTCAATCCCGAATCCTTCCGAAGTTCTCGCTTCAGAAAAGAACAAAGACCTCATTAAAAAACTTAAAAAAGATTTCGACCTCGTTATCTTCGACTCCGCTCCCGTTGGCGCCGTTGCTGACCCTGTCATCATGTCGAATTTGACCGATGAAACTATCGTTGTTGCTCGCGACGGCAAAACCCCGCGCACTGCCCTCGCCGTCACAAAAGATACGCTCGCCAAAACTGGCGCCAAGGTCGCTGGTGTCGTCCTCAACGACATCGACCGTAAAATTGGACACTATTATTACGGCGACTATTACGGTGACAAAAAATAACCACCCCAAAATGATTGATCTCCACTCTCATCTTCTCCCTGCCGTCGATGACGGCGTTGACACCTTTGAAGAAAGCGTGGAGATTTTGCAAGAATTAGCCAGCCACGGCATCACGGAAATCTTTTTGACTCCACATTACATCCCAGAAACCATCTACAACTCTCCTCGCGCCGACAACTTAAAGTTGGAAGCTGAGCTCAAAAAAGCCGTCAAGGAAGAAACCAATCTCGACATCAAATTCCACCTCGGCAATGAAATCTACATCACGCCAGAAATCTCCAAACTTCTCAAGAACAAAACCCTCTCACCTCTAAACGACAGCAAATATCTCCTTATCGAACTACCCATGTCTGGCATTTTTGACGGCTATGAGGACATTTTTCGCGACCTCTCCGCCGAAGGCTACCAAGTTATTCTGGCACACCCCGAACGATACATCTCCATTCAAAAAGACTTTAAAATTCTCGAGCGTCTAAAGAGTCTCGGCGTTCTCTTCCAGTCCAACCTCGGCAGCGTCGTCGGGCAATACGGTCGCCATGCGCAAAAAACCGTCAAAAAAATGGCTAAAAAGGATCTCATTTTCTGCTTTGGCACCGACACTCATCACATGCGCGACTTCTCGGAAATCGACCTCGCCATCAAAAAACTTACCAAAATCTACGGCAAAGCCAAGCTCGACGTGCTTCTGACCGACAACCCGCTCAAAATCCACTAGCAGAACATAATTAACAAATAAAGCTAGCCTTGACGGTGTCTTTAAGCTCTAGTAAAATATATCTAGTAGAGCTTTAGGTTATTTTGGAGGTATAATGGAAGACAGCTTTCGGGCGCGACGCGTCCTCAAACCAAAACTAAAAACATTTCTTTTATCAATTCTTTGTTTAGGGCTTATCGTTGGCTCACTTTTTGTTTTCAAAAAGCCGACTTCCGTCGCCTCCTACAGCTACTACGAATCCCTCAAAATCGCCCCCACTTCTCTCAACGGTAACTCCGTCTGGGGTGGCGGCGAAACCTTCGAAACCATCGTCTCTGCTGGCGGTCTCGATGAATGGGCGGCTTTCTATTCTTCGACAAACAAATCTTCTGGCGGTCTTGACCCGTCCGGCGCCCTCAGCTTAGACGGCGTGCCATATCAGCTTGGCTGGACTGGCGCCTCCGACTACACCGGAAACGACACTATCCGTCTCTATCAGGGCCACGAGTCCCAGACTATCACCCTTGATACCATCGGCGCCTACGAAAAGCTTTATGTTCTCGGCACCGCTGGTGGCCCAGGCGAAGGCAATTATGCCAACTTCGCCGTCCGCGTCCATTACACCGACGGCACCACCGACGAAACCAACTATCGCCTTTACGACTGGTATGACGCCACTCCTGTCTCTGGCGTCTACAGGTGGCCTGGTCCTGCCCGTCGCGTCATCCAAGGCGTCACAACCGGCACCGGCTCAAAAAAGACCACAACCTACAATTACGAAGGCTCCACTTCCGGCGCCCCATACCTCCAATCTGCCACCATCTCCGTCAACGCTAAAAAGCTTGTCTCCTCCGTCGACCTTGTCTTAACTGGCCGTAACGGCAAGTCCTCGACCGAAGGCATTTACTGCGGCATTTACGCCGTGACCGGCATGGTCAATGTCTCCGCGCCAAACCCTGTCGAGGTTATCTATGTCGACGCCGCCTCCGAAACAACCGCCGACATCCATTGGGAAGCCGTCCCTCGCGCAACGAGCTATCGCCTCGATATTGCCCTCGACCCTGACTTCAAGAATATCTTGCCCGCCTATAACAACTTCCTCGTTAATGACACTTCTCTAACCGCTACCGGTCTAACCGGCGACACCCTCTACTACACCCGCGTCCGTGCCGAAAACTCTGAAGGCCAAAGTATAAGCAGCAACGTTGTCAGCTTCCGCACCGAACCAGAAACCACTCCGCCAACCGTTTCTATCATCGCCAATCCAGGCATTATCCTCATCGAGGACCGCGCCACCGTCATCGGCATCGACGCTTCCGGCGTTAAAGAACTCGACGAAAGTCTCGATGGCGGCGAAACCTGGACAAAACTCGTCGATGGCGACCGCGCTGAACGCGTCGTCACGCAAAACGGCACTTATTGCTATCGCGCTATCGATAATTACGACAACATCAGTGAACCTTCTTGTATCACCTATTCCAACCTCGACACAGAAAAACCCGTCATCCGCGTCAACACTAACGGTTACGAGGAAGGCGCCTGGACTAAAGAACTCGTCACTCTCACCGTCGAAAGCGTCACGATAAACTATGGTACGACTAGATATTTCTATTCCGAAGACGGTGAAACTTGGCACGATTACACCGGTGGTATTGTCGTCGCCGAAGAAACCGGCCTCGACGGCAAAACCTATTACTTTAAAGCCTTAAGCCAAGCTGGCTTAGAGAGTGATGTCGTTTCGGCTCTTGTCCGCCGCGACACAACCGCCCCTGCCGGCGAGATCTCAAGCTCCGACAACGGCTGGAACCAGTTCTTAAACACCATATCCTTCGGTCTCTTCTTCAACGAGACCAAGAATTTTGAAGTTTCCGCCACCGACGACCTTTCTGGTGTCGCTAAAATCGAATACTTAATCGCCAAAGATGCCTTCTCGTCCAAAGAAGACGCTCTCGCTGCTTCTGGCTGGCAGGATTATGCTGGCCCTGTCGCGCTTGACCCCGAAGGCGATTTTGTCCTCTACTTCAAACTCACCGACAACGTTGGTAACGTCAACATTATTAATACCGACGGCATCATTCTCGATACGACCAGTGCTTTAATTCGCGGCTATGTCGATGCCGACCACACTTACGCTCTCGAAGATGGTAAAACTTATTATCTCACTCAGAAGATCATCGTCACTGACGACCGCGCCCTCGACACCATCTCCGTCAACGGCACGACTGTCGCTCCGGAAAACAACCTCATCTCTCTCGCGCCAAACCAAACTTATGCCATCGTCGCAACCGATAAAGCCGGCAACGTTACCAGCCTAACCATCAAAACCGGCTCTCTCGCAGATTACGATCTCGACATCAACGAAGACAACTTCAAAACCAGCGACAAAGACGAAATCGAAGCCGCCAAAGAAAAACTCGAAGAAATCCGCGACGCCGAAGGCGAGCATGCCACCGACGAAGAACGCGAAGTTATTGACGACCTAATCGCTAAATACGAAGACCTTCTCGACAAAATCGAAGAAGAAGAGCGCCAAATCGATAAGATTGACCAACATCTCGACGAGCTCGACATCATCAATCATACCGGCACTGACATTATAAAAACCAGTGACAAAGAAGAATTAGAAGAGCTCAAAACTATCGCCGAGGATTTGCTCGAAAACGACCACTTAACCGACGAAGAGCGCGAGCACGTCGAAGAGATTCTTGAAAAAATCGACGAATTGCTCAACCGCATCGACGACGCCATCGCCGCCGAAAACGTCCCCGACATCCACGACGTTGACGATATTATCCCCACAGGCTACACGATCGACGATAAGACCGAGCTCGAAGAAGCCAAACAAGCCATCGAAGACGCTTTAGAAGAATACGGCAACAACTACACCGACGAAGAAAAAGAAGAACTAGAAAAGAAACTTGAAGAAATCAATCACGCTCTCGAAGACATCGACAACCAAATTTGGGACGAAATCGTTCGCACGACATTCCCGACCTTGGCCGTCACGAGCGAAACCACAAAATGGATCACGTCTGATGTCGCCGGCGTCTCCGCAACGGACGAATATGGCGTTACTAAAATCGAGGCATCTCGTGATGGCGGCGCCAACTGGCAGCTCATTACAACCCTCGAATCCGGCACCTTCACTGTCGAGCAAAACGGCTCATACATCTTCCGTGCCACCAACGAATTCGGCAACACTAAGGAACAAACCGTCGTCTATCATAACATCGACCCAGTCAAACCGGTCGTCGAAGTCGACGCGCACGGCTATCAGCTAGGCTCCTGGACCAATCTCCCCGTCACTCTCACCGCCAGAAACATCGCTAGCAACATCAGCCCCGTCTCGCTCTACTATCGTGAACAGGGAACGGAAACCTGGTTGCCCTACGTGAGCTCCCTCCTTGTCACGGAAGACACCGACTCCAAAGTCTACGAATTTAAAGCCATCGCCGCGACCGGACTAGAAAGCGACATCGTCTCCGCCGAGGTCAAGAAAGATTCCGTCACGCCAACCGGCACCATCTCGACCGGCGAAAACTCGCTCAACTCTTTCCTCCACACCATCACCTTCGGCCTACTCTTTGATGAAACCAAAACTTTCGAAATGTCCGCCTCTGACGATCGCTCCGGCATCGACAAAATCGAATATCTCGTTCGAGAAACAACGCTCTCCGAAGACGAGCTAAAAGCCTCGACCGAATGGCAAACCACTGGTGGCGAAGTCTCCGTCTCTCCTGACAAGGCCGTTAACATCTATTATCGTTTGACCGATAAAGCCGGCAACGTCACTGTCCTGAGCCAAGACGGCATCGTCTTTGACTTGCCAGGCCTCAGCACTGTTGATGTCGCCATCACAAGTGAGACCGAGGGGTACACAACCGTCGCAACCGGCACCGGCTCCGTCACTGTCATTTCCGACCTTGAGCACACAAACAAAAACGACCTCAACGATTTGAACGCTTCCAAAGACGAGCTAAAAGACTTCTTAGAAACTCACACCGACGGCTCAACCAATGTTGTCTCTGACCTTCTCGCCGATTACCAAAACACCATCGAAGAAATCGAAGACACCGAAGAAAAAGTCGCTGTCATCGAAGAATCCTACAGTCAAATTCCGCCGCTCGATTCTGTCACTTCTCGCGATGAAGACGCCGTCGCTGCACTCATCGCTGCTATTGAAGAAACCGAAGTCAGCAACGGCAACCACCTCACCCCAGAAGAGAAACAAGAGCTCGACGCCATGCTCGACGACCTCAATCAAAAGCTCGCCATCATCGAAGACATCAAAGAACAGCTCGACGAAGTTGATGCGGGTGTCAACAGCTACGACGTAGAAACAGTCACCAAAGATGACCTTGACGACCTTGAAGAACTCAAAGAACAAATCGAAACCCTCATCGAGAACCCCCATGTCACTGATGAAGAAAAAGAACATCTCGAAGAGCTCCTCGACAAAATTGCCGAGCTAGAGCAGCGCATTGAAGACGCAGAAAAAGCCCTCGAAGAAGCCAAAGAAAAGGACCAAACCGGAGGCATCACTCCCGGTAACGTTACGCCAGAGGACCAAACCACGCTGGAAAACGCTGCTGACGCTTACGCCGAAGCACTCGGCGTCTTCGACAGCAACCTCTCTCTCACTGACCTCTTCGACGTCAACAACAAAATCTCCATCATCAACTCCGCTCTTGACATCCTCGACCAAGTTGCCGAATTTGAAGCGATGATTTCTCGCCTGCCAAACCCTGAAGATGTCAACTACGGCTCTCGTCTACTCGTCAAAGCCGCCGAAGGTGCCTATAACGCTCTCTCGGAATATGGTCGCACTCTTGTCGGCCCGAGCCTGCTCGCCCGTTACCGCGCCGTTCTCGACGCTTACCGTGCTTATCTCGAAGGCTCGCCGCTTCTCTATGCTTTCGAAACCCTTGACGTCTTCTGGTGGGCGCTCACAACCTTCTTCATCGTTGGCGCATTCGTCATCATCACTCGCCGCACACATCGCCGCTACGTTGAAGCAACCGAAGATTCCGACGATTTCTAGCCGTACAGGCAAAAAGATGGTATAATCATATTCAATCTTGCGTAGTTTTTGCGCACGCTCATTATAAATTAGAAAATTAGACGGAGGTGAACTTAACATGGATAAGAACTCTCGTGTAAATTCAGCCGACCTCATCGTTGCGAAGGAGAACCTTCTTGGATCCAGCGCCGTTGTTAATGCGCTCCATCTCAATGTTTCTCCTTACGACCGCAGTTTGTATATCGCAACGACGACCCAAAAATCCTACTCCAGTTTCGACAACCCTTCGGCAAGCTTCGACCCCGACGCAGCGCAATTCGACGCGCTCATGAAGGCCGTCGCCACGCACGCTGCTTTTACGCGACCTAAAAAGTCCATCGTTGTAAAAGCGGCGCGCCTCTGCTACCCGTTCCTCGATCCAAGTCGCTACATTCCTCTTGACCCGAGCCGTACAGCGGAGCGCTTCCTGAAACCTTTCTCGAACAAACGCCGCCTGCACTGGTACCTCGGAGTAACTTATAGCGGTCACCCCATATATGTCCCCGAAGACATGATTTACCGTGGCGATTCTAGAGATTGCCTCTACTATCCCGGCGACAGCGGTCTTGCCGCTCACCCCGACCCGCTCACGGCGATTAAGCTTGCAACCATTAGTCGTATCAAGGCCGACGCCTGCATGCGCACATGGTATAAAAAGCTTCACCCCTACGTCATCGACCCCAAAACCCTGCCAGAACAGGCGCAGAGCCGCATTGAATACTGGCGCTCCGAAGGCCGCGAGTTAATCATCAGCCAGCTCGACAACGATTTTGGAGAGATATACCTCGCAATCATTCGTGGCGTCAATTTCCCCTGCTTCACCTGTGGCGTTGGCGCCACACTTGAAGGCGATTCAAACGCGGCCATGCTCGAAGCCTTAGCAAACGCCGAAGCCAACTTCGGTCTCCTTGCGAGCTTCAACGTCGAGGGATATCGCATAAACGCAATTGAGCTCCAGGCTCCCCTCGATCACGCCCTGTACTACGCCAGGTTCGAAAACCGTGAGAAAACGGATTTCTTGACTGAGCGCAAAGAACTCTCTGACCGGTTTAAACGGCCAGTATTCGATTTCTTCGCACTCATGAAGAAACTTGAACTCACCGTGGTCTGGCTCACGCCGCCAAAGGCAACCTATCACGTTGCACGCGTCTTCAGCCCGCGCCTGGTGCCGATTTCTTACGGTTTCGGTCTCGAGCATTCTGGGCACGAAGCCCTGGCGCACAACTCCGGCAACGTCTCCGAAGAACAGCGGCACGCTCCGCACTGCTTCTTCAAGGTCTAATTTTCCACTTTGCCCGCTGCAAAAGCGGGCTTTTTACTATATTTTACATATATAATATATATGTTCTAATAACCGAACAAACCGAACAGGGAAGAAAAGAAACTAAAACATAAAACTAACAAAATTCAATGTTGACAGCAATTCTGCTTGTGATAAAATTAAAGTAAGAAATTCGAACGAGATCTTGTCGTTGAGAGGCGTTCGAGTTTCGGAGGTGGGAGTGTGTAGAAGTTATTTTAGCTAAAATGTTTGCACAAAACCACCTAGAAATTCGAAAACGAAAACAAAACAAAAAATGCGCTTCTCCGGGCGCATTTTTGTTAAAATATATGGTATAATAATAGTACGGCGCTGTGGCGGAGTGGTTACGCAGAGGTCTGCAAAACCTTGTACACCGGTTCAATTCCGGTCGGCGCCTCCAAATTTATATCCCCGAGTGGCGGAATTGGTATACGCGGCGGACTTAAAATCCGCTCCCTTTATCGGGTTATGGGTCCGAGTCCCATCTCGGGGACCAAAAATCCAAAAATGTCCATTAGGGCATTTTTTGATTGCAGTCCTTCCGCAATAGTTCTTCCTCTGTTATAATAGAGTGCATGATAATTGCGGTAGATGACGCTGGTGACCCTGGACTTAAACTTAAAGAAGGTTCTAGCAAGTTTTTTATTATAGCTGCTGTGCTGTTCGAAGATGACCTTGACGCCGAAGAAACCGCACTCAAGATTAAACGCCTTCGCCAAAAGCTCGGTTGGCAGCAAAGACATGAGTTCAAATTCCGCAAAACTTCACCTGAGATTAGAAAGCTGTTTTTGTCGGAGATTAAAAACTGCAAGTTTGAAGTATCTCTAGTTATTCTCAACAAGGCTGATGTTGCGGAAGTAAAGGAGTTCAAGAATGATGCAAGTAAGTTGTATAATGCCGTTATTCTTAAATCACTCCAAGCATTTGACGGTAAACTAAAACAAACCCACATACTCGTCGACGGCGAAAGCGGTTCAACCTATCGTCGCAATGTTAAAACTTTCTTCCGTAAACATCTTCCAAAAGGAACTATGCGACAGCTAACCTATCGTAATTCTGTAGAAGATAATCTCGTCCAGCTTGCGGACATGATTGCTGGAGCGGCTCGTCGCTCGGTGGAACGAGATAAAGACGCGAGTTACCTCAAGATTGTAAAGAAAAGAATCGTGAGCCCGGAGACCGCTCTTTAGCCACCAAAAAAGCGCCATAACGACGCTATATGGTCGATTCGCCTTCTATCCAGCAGATTGCTCACCTGGAAAGTATCGCCATAACGACGCCAATTCGAGAGGCGAATCATTTGTAACTCTATTTTACCATAGCGGGGCGGCATTTGCAAGCGAGCGCCCGATTGGGCGAGCATAGAAAAATGAATAAGCGAATAGTCTTTCCGAACTTTACCCCACTTCCTACCCGAGTCCCATCTCGGGGACCAACGTTTGCAAAATAATGCCAAATATGATATTATTTTTTTATTGCATTTGATAGCGTAAGCATATATAATATATAGGGTAAAGGAGAGAGTGTTAGAGTTAAGAAAAATCACCAAGATCTATGATACTGGCGGTTTCAAACAGAAGGCGCTTAATTCTGTTTCTCTCAACTTCCGTAAAAGCGAATTCGCGAGCATTCTCGGCCCTTCCGGCTCCGGCAAAACCACTCTCCTCAATATCATCGGCGGTCTCGACTCTTACACCTCCGGCGATCTCCTCGTAAACGGCGTCTCAACCAAGAGTTATAAGGACGCCGCCTGGGATTCTTATCGCAACCACCGTATCGGCTTCGTCTTCCAAAGCTACAACCTCATCCCACACCAAACTATTCTTTCAAACGTCCGCCTCGCTCTCACCGTCTCGGGCATTTCTAAAAAAGAGGGAATTAAGCGCGCTAAAAAAGCTCTTGAAGATGTCGGCCTCGGCGAACATGTCCACAAACGCCCCGCCCAACTCTCTGGCGGCCAAATGCAGCGTGTTGCCATCGCTCGCGCCATCGTCAACGACCCAGAAATTATCCTTGCCGACGAACCAACCGGCGCTCTCGACTCGGAAACTTCCGTGCAAATCATGGAGATTCTAAAAAACATCTCGAAAGACCGCCTTGTCATTATGGTCACGCACAACCCTGAGCTTGCAGAAAAATACTCCACTCGGATTATCAACCTAAAAGACGGCAAAATCCTCTCCGACACCAAGCCTTTCTCCGATAAAGCCGCCGAGAAGGAGCCGCTTGCCGTTCAGAAACTAAAGCGCGGCAAAACTTCCATGTCGATGTTGACGGCTTTTTCGCTTTCCGCGAACAACCTCCTCACAAAGAAAAAACGCACTTTCCTCGTCTCTGCCGCCGCATCTATCGGCATTATCGGCATCGCCCTTATCATGGCGGTTTCGACCGGTTTCCAAAACTACGTTGACAACATCCAAGAAGAAACTTTAAGCTCCTACCCACTCATGATTCGCGACGAATCCTTCTCTCTCGAAAGTCTTCTCGTTTCGACTGGTTCTGAGACGTCTGCGGCTAAATCTCTCCGAGAAAAAACAGGTAAAGACGTCGTAGAAAACCAGCTTATCGCCAATACACTTCGCTCTGTCGCCACGAACGACTTAAGGAGTTTTAAACACTACCTAGAAGAGCATTCTAGCGACTATAAAGACGACGTCACTTCCATAGAATATAGCTATTCTATCGACCCGCTCATCTACTCTGTCGATGGTTCCAAAAAGCTTTTCAAACTCAATCCATCCAACCTCTACGCCTCGATGTTTGGCAATAACAGTATGATGTCGAGTTTTTCCAATTATACCTCTGTGTTCTCGCAAATGTCCGACGATCAATCCGCCTTAAACGAACAATATGTCCTCAAAGCTGGTCGCTGGCCAGAAGAATATAACGAGATGGTTGTCGTGCTACCGAGTGAACATTCCATCTCCGATCTTCTTGCCTATTCGCTCGGTCTTAAAAACACCAGCGAACTCTCAACTATGGTTACGAAACTCATGGCTGGCGAATCAGTCGACGTTAAGGCTGAACCGATTACTATGGACTATGAGGAGTTTCTCGACCTCGACCTTCGCCTTATCTTGCCGTTCAACCTTTATAAATACAACGAAAAGTACGGAGTTTACGAAGATATGTCGAGTGATGATGTATTCGTCGAACAGGCCTACGAGAATGCCGTTCGTCTAAAAATCTCTGGTGTTGTTTACCCAAAAAGCAGTAACAGCTTCTCTGCCGCTCTCCGCCCGGGAGTCGGCTATAAGTCCAGCCTTATCGACTTCATCATCAACTCCGCCAAAGAAACCGAAATTGTCCAAAAACAGCTAAAAGACGAAGACACCGACGTCTTCTCAGGCGCCCGCTTCGACCAAGAATCTGGTCGTTTCGATTACGCTTTTGAAGACCTCGTCTCGGTTGACGCGGAGAAGTTACAACAAGCCTTCGACATCAAAATCGACCAACAAACCGTCGCCGCCGAAGTCCAAAACCAAATGCTAGAGATTAGTAACTCCATCACCGCCGACATTACTCCTGCTAAAACTAAACTTATAGAACTCCTAGAAAAATATTCATTCGAATTATTCGATTCTATTGACACGGAAATGGAAATCAATCGTGGCACCGAAGAATATCCAGTCTTGGAAACTGTCCGTGTCGTCAAGAAAGCTGACATCTCCAACTTTGTCGATAAATATCTCGGTTCCTATGCGGTTGCAAGTGACTTCGCTGCCCTCGAAAATGAATACCATCTTCCGAAGAATATCTACGAAATGGCTTTTCGAGGCGTTCTCAGCTCACTTCTAGAAAACTACATCTCCATCTATAAACTTTTCACCTCTGGTAATCTTTCTGACCTCTCCGCCCTTACTGATTTTGACCCCGCTAATCTCCCCGCTCTCTCCGACGATGACTATGCTGTCCTGAACGACCAACTTATCCCCGTCTACCTTAACTTTTTTAATCACAGCGTTCCGATCACGACCCTCGAAGAACAACTTGCCATCCAAATGACAGAAATCAAGGTTAAGCTCGAGGTCATGCAAAAAGTCGCAAACCTAACCACGACCATCGCCGACACTTTCGCCAAAAGCTTCAATATCGACCCGTCAAAAATCGCGAGCGCCTTTACCCTCAACTTCACCGAAGACGAACTCATGCGCGTTGTCTCGAGTATGCTCAACAAAACCGACTCAAACGCAAGAAGCAATCTCTTGAAGCTCGGCTATCAAGACCGCGACGACCCGAGCTACATCTCCGTTTACTTCTCGAGTTTCGAGGGCAAAGAAAACTTCATCGCCTTCATCAACAAATACAACGAAGAAATGGAAGCCGCCGGAAAAAAGGAACAGATCATCAACTTCTCCGACACCACCGGCATTCTCATGAACTCCGTCAAAGTCATCGTCGACGCCGTGAGCTATGTTCTCATCGCTTTCGTTTCCATCTCTCTTGTCGTTTCGAGCATCATGATTGGCGTTATCACTTATATCTCCGTCTTTGAGCGCACCAAAGAAATCGGCATTCTTCGCGCCATTGGTGCCAGCAAACGTAACATCAGTAGCATTTTCAACGCCGAGACCGCCATCATCGGGCTTCTCTCTGGTCTCATCGGCATCGGCGTTTCTTATGCTCTCATCCCAATTATCAACGCCATCCTCGCGCACTTCACTGACGGTGTCGACATTCGCGCCGCTTTGCCCGTCGTTAACGCTCTCTCGCTCATTCTCCTCAGCATCATCTTGACGCTCATCGGCGGCCTAATCCCGGCTCGCTCCGCGTCACACAAAGACCCCGTCGAAGCCCTCCGAACAGAGTAGAAATGGCAAAATTTTCGGCCAAATTTGCTTGACTTCAACAAGTCGCTTGTGTATAATAAATATAAGCAAAATAAAAAGAGGTAGTTAGAAAATGCTAAAGTCGTCTCGACTTGTCGCCATCACTGGATGTCTTCTCGGGCTTTCTGTTACCCTGCTTCCGCTTGGGACGCACGCGGTTACGATTACGCAGCAAGAAGTCAACGTCTCCGCCACAATCGACGGCTACCTTTCTTTTACCGCTGTCTCGCACACGCCAACAACCAACGTCTCGTCTTACGACGAAACCAACAATAAATACTACGGCGCCTTCAACGTCGGCGACCATACAGAAGCTTTCGGCACCTCTCGTTACCAAGTCTCTTGCAACTTCCTCTCCGACAACGATTTCACGCCCAACACCTGCCAACACGGTTGGAAAGTTTCCGCGACCGTCACAAACTCGGAAAACGACCCTACGAAAAACTACGACGCCACTACACACGAAGCCATCATGGTCCCAGGAAACCCTCAAAACGCCTACACAATTAAATCCAACAAGGCTAACGGCCTCACCGGCGCCAACTCCAACTGGCTCATAAAAATCACCGGCGACACCCGGACATACCAAGACGGCTCAACTGTCCATCCTGTTGGCGCTGAATATACTGATTCTAACAACAATATCGCCCGCGACTATACCGACTTCGAAGCGATTCCTTATGGCAACGCCACTAATAAGACCGTCGTCACCGGTAACACCTTCACTCCCGTAACAAACGGCAATACTACGACCTACACCTACAAAGGCTACCAAGAGTTCGACGTTACTTACGGTTTCTCCGCTGGCCATGCTACCGCCGACACTTACACCGGCACCATAACTTACACTCTCTCCGTCAATGCCGCAAGCTAGCTCGTCTCCCCTTGCCGTTTCTCCCGGCATTATAGAAATCTCATTAACCCCTGGGCAAGTTTACGAGGGGACTTTTTCCGTCTTAAACCCCGCATCGGAAGACGCCCTCTCGCATTACGTCATCTCCGCCGCTCCGCTCTCTTTCTATGACGACTCCTATAGCCCAACTTTCGACGACCCCTCCGACTATAACCAGATCGTCGACTGGGCAGAAATCGAAGAACCAAAGGGCGAACTCGCTCCGCAAGAAAAACGAACGATAAAATATAAAATCACCGTCCCCGAAGACGCCCCCGCCGGCGGACAATACATGAGCTTCCTTGTCGCCACCGACGACCAAACCGCAGGTGACCAAAAAGACAGTGTCGCCGTCTCCGCTAAGTCTCAAATTGCCATATTATTATATAGTACAGTCGAAGGCGCTACTCGCATCGAGGGCACCGTCATAGAAAACAACGTTGGTGCCTTCTACTTTAATCAACCGATAAAAACCAGCTCGCTCATCATCAATTCCGGCAACGTCCATACTAAGGCAAAATACACTCTCCGAGTTTATCCACTCTTCTCTAACGAAGAAATTTATTCCAACGAGGACAATCCCGTCGTCAACACCGTCATTCCCGACACCACTCTCTATAACGAAAAAGTCTGGGAAGACACGCCGCTTCTCGGCCTCTTCCGTGTCCAGCAAGAAATCGACTTTGGCGACAAATATAACGTCAAAGAATCTCTCGCTCTCGTTGCCCCAAGTTGGTTTATCATCCTCGTCCTCGTTTTTCTCACTACTATTATTTATTGGCTTATCGACCACGCTAAAAAGCGTAGACAGAAAACCTAAAAACAAAACCTGAAAATATGCTTGACTTTAAAAACCATGAGCGTATAATAAAAAGTACAAAAAGGTCATAAATACAAAAATTTAACACAAAAAGGAAAACAAAAATGGTTAAATCCAAAAATATTATTGCTGGGCTTGGTGTCGTTGCAGGCCTCGGCATGGCTCTCCTCCCTCTCGGCGCCTTCGCTGCCGATGAGCAGACTGGAACCCAGGTTGTTCGCGCGACGGTCGGTGAGGTTTTTACACTTACAGTGACCAGCAACAAAACTGATATGACTGAGACGGGTACCGGTACACTCGCTGTTACGCCAAAAGGGTCTGCGAACGCTGAACTAATTCATACGGTCAATGTTAAAGGCAACCTTTATAAGGGCTACGACCTTAAGTTAAGCTCAGTCGATTCTTCTACGGACCTTAAGTTTGTCAAGGACGATTCCCAAGATTTTGGTGCTGCTGCTCGCTATGACACAAGCACAAAAATTGCTACTGGCACGACCCTTTCTGGTGATACCTCTGCATGGGCATACAAAAAGTCGGAAACGTCAGGCTCATTCACGGGCGATTGGACTACGATAAAAGCCGTTGCTTCCCCAGATACACTTAAGAGCAATGCGAATGCAGAACATGCTAGTTTTGATGACACCGTCTATGTAAACTACGGCGTCTACGCTGCAGAAAACCAAGCTGCCGGCGTTTACGAAGCTGAAGTCATCTACAAAGCTACTCCAAAAATCTAATTTGTAATATGACGCAAAAACAACCGCTAAAAGGCGGTTGTTTTTTTAATTTACTTCCTATATAATATATATACAAGAAATTCAGGAGGTAAAGTGAAAATTTTCAATAAAATTGGACTTGTTGTGGCTACACTTATCGCTTCTTTATCGATTGGTGCGTCCAACAACGTTTTTGCTGAAGAAATCGGACTCGGCATTTCTCCAGGCGTTCGAAGAACCGAGCTTGACCCTGGTGTAATATATCGAAATAGTATGTCTGTCGAAAATCTTTCCGAAAGGACCGTTACGGTGGCTATGCACGCAGAACCATACTACGTCGAAGATTTTACATACGACGCGCTCTATGATGTCCATAATGCCTATACGCAAATCTCTAAGTGGGTATCCTTTGAACAAGAAGAATACACAATCGAGCCGCACAATGTCGTTGTGGTAAACTTTAGTGTTGCTGTTCCCGATGATGCTCCTGGTGGCGGACAGTATGCTGCACTCTTTGCGGAAACACAAGAAAAAGACGAGACTGGGACTGTAAGACCAACCGCCAGTGCTGGCATGATTCTTATGGCAAAAATTAATGGTGAAACTCGCCGCCAAGGCGAAATAATTGACGTCTCTGTCCCCGGCTTTTTGCTAAACCCGCCGCTAGAAATTTCAACTACGGCTAAGAATGAGGGAAACGTCGATGAAACGCTTGCGATGAGCGTTAAAGTTGAGGATTATTTCTCTGGTAATGTCATCCATGACGACGCGGAAACGCCGCAAGACGCAACTGTCTTCCCAGGCACTTCCCGAAAAGTCGACCTCTCATTGTCGAGCATTCCTCGCCTAGGTGTCTTGAAGGTCACCGTTACGAACAGCTACATAAACGACGCCGAAATAAAATCCCGAATCGTTTTTATCTGTCCTCTCTGGTTCATCGCCGTCATCGCCCTGCTCATTCTCACCATCATCGCGCGCATTGTCACCAAACGCCGCGATGACCGCCGCACGCGCGCCAACTCTCGCAACTCCGCTGGGAGCGCTGACAAATTTAACATTTAAGGAGCACCGATGAAAAAACTTCTGTCCATCATTGCCGTCTGTCTGACCCTGGTGGGGGCAACACTCATCAAAACCGAAGACACTTACGCTGAAGCGGCCGCCGTCAAAATCTCGCCCGTCGCGAACGCTATCAACATTAAGGCCGGCCAGAGCCAAAACTACCAGTTCACTCTAGAAAACTTAAGCCCAAAGGACTATAAGTTCAAGCTCTACACGGCTCCTTACTCCGTTACGAACGAGGACTACGACGCCGACTTCACGACGGAAACCAACTACAACCAAGTCATGCGCTGGATCACCTTTGAGGACGAATCTGGCTCCTTCGTCAAAAACCCAGTCTACACAATCAAAGCTGGAGAAAAACGCTCCATTATCTATCGTGTCTCCGTTCCTGATGACATTCCCGAAGGCGGCCAGTATTGTGTCATCTTCGCCGAATCTGTCGACACTGACGACTTTTCTGGCACCGGCACTTCTGCCGGCATCGGCTCTGTTTCTCGCGTCTCACTCATTCTCCTTGGCCACGGCGACGGCGACACTCGCGACATCGCAGAAATCACCGACTTCTCCCTCACCGGCATGTTCTCCGCCAAAAACATCGACGCCATGGCTAAAGTTAAAAACACGGGAAACACTGATTTTCTCGCCGTCTACGACTTAAGCGTCAAATCTATCTTCGGCACGCCAATTTACTCAAACAGCGATAATTTTATTGTCCTCCCCGGCACCGAGCGCAAGTTTACAACCAGTTGGGCCGAGGCGCCACTGTTTGGAATTTTCAGTGTTAATTTCACGGTCAACGCTCTCGACCAAAGTCGAACCGAAGCGCACGTCATTCTCATCTTGCCCGCATTCATGGTTGTCATTCTGCTTTTGCTATTGACAAGCATCGGCGTTTGGACTATAATCCTACTTAGGAAACGTAAAGAACGTTCGTCTCGGCTCGTTGTGTAGAGAGAGCCACGAACAAACTGCGAGTCCAAACAAAAACTAAAAATAAAAAGCGAGTGTAGAGTTATGCAAAAAAGCAAGAAAAACATTCTTGGGCTTCTCGGTCTAGCTTTTGTGGCTGCAATGACCGTTTTTGCCTATTTTCTGCCTGCGAATGGCGCCTACGCTGAAGGCGCATCCGATTCGCATACAGATGTCATCCGGGTCACGGTTTATGACCAGTATCCGGCCTTAAAAATTGACGACCCTGAGACGGACTATGTCTCAACGTCGCCCGAACTAACCGTTAAGTTCACCTACGAAAACTCTCAGTACGTCGATTTCACCCTAACATACACCGAGCTAGACGCAGACGGCAATGTCGTAGTTGACGGAGAAGGCAACCCGGTCATCGTTACCGTGCCGCTCCCAAGATTCAATCCCGATCCGTCCCGTCTTGACCCAACTTTCAACTACGATTCTGATTCCAACGAAGTGACGATAAACCTTGCCGACTACAATCTCGGCTATGGCCATTACACCTTAACCGCCTCCGCCGACAGTCCAATCGGCAAGCCCGCCGACGATTACATCGAATTCGACTATGTCCCGACCAAACTCGTCCAAACTGGCTCCGCCGACACAACGAACGACCCCATCGCCGACGTGATTTACGGCGACAACGTCTCCATCATCGAACTCATGCCTGTCGACAAAAATGGCAATCCAATTCTCGAAAAGCCCATCGTCGTTAAGGTTGAGCCTGACGAAAACGGCAACTTTAACGCCGGCAGCCAATCTGTCACCTTCCCATTCACAAGCTATGGCTTAGAAACTGGCGACTATGACGTTGTTGTGACGGCCTACAGCGGCACGCCAACGGTCATTCCTGGAGAAATCGACCCAGAAACCGGCGAACAAGGCGAAGACACTTATGTCTATGACCACCTTATCCCGTCTCCGCGCGTTATCTACACCTTGAGCTACGTCCAACCGGCTGCTCCAGACATTCCAAACACCGGTCGCTTCCTCGGCAGCCTTAACCTCGCCGCAAGTGATGTCGTCATCACATCCATTATCGCTTTCGCCGGCGTAACAGCAGTCGCATTCATTCTCGTTGGCCGCAAAAAGAAAGATTATCGCAAGAACATCAGAAGTAGAAAATAATCGCATAACTCTCTAATAAAATCGGGCGCTCACTAACTGCGAGGGCGCCCGATTTGTCGCGCCCAGGAATTCGCTATTTTGGGGTTTATTTTTTTGGCAAGGAGTGTTATAATAAAATAGATTTTGGGCCGGTAGCTCAGTTGGTTAGAGCACGGGCCTTTTAAGCCCGGTGTCGAGAGTTCGAGCCTCTCCCGGCTCACCAAAATCATTTAACAACCCGAGTCTGGAGCCTTAGCTCAGCTGGCTAGAGCGTTTCTTTGACGTAGAAAAGGTCAGAGGTTCAAATCCTCTAGGCTCCACCACTTGCAAAATGCGCTAAATATGGCGCTATTTTTTATCTAACAACCACCTCCGTTACTTCCGCCGCTTTCAGAAAGTTCAGGTATTGCAGCGGCTTCGGCGCGCACTCCTGCGTCATCACCATGCCTGTGTTTACGATATAGCTAGCCTTTCCGTTTACGATTTCTCGCCCGCGCATAAACCGCGCAGGGAACAGTCGTTTAAACGGCGCAATCAGCCCCCAATGACCGCCGCACAAATCTTCCAAAACATCTAGACCAATCGGCACGCAACCGCCGTGCGTATGTCCAAAACTAAATACGTCAAAACTTCTTAACTCTTTCATTCGGTAAAGTTCGCCAATCGGCGCGTGTGCTGCAAACCAGTGCACCTTACCTTCCTCAGGCTTAAGCATATCCTCGCTAGCCAGCTCTTTAATCGCTCGCTTCATTCGTTTGAAGTCCTCCATTCTTACGGTCGCTCCGGGCGCTAAATAGTACGTCTCCGCATCTTGATAAAATCCAAAAATCCGCAACCCTTTAACTTCGAACCAATCGTCAATAAGCAACTTCACTCCTGTTTCGCGGCAAATCTTCCGCCACTCACTCACGGCGCCCGGCCACACTCGCGACAAAAAATCCGAGTGCGTTTTTGGGCTTCCATGACGAGCTAAAAGCTGATCATGATTCCCGAGCACCATAACTGTTGGCGCAATCTTCGCGCACAATTCCAGAGTCTTTTTAAGCTCGGCGGTCAGTGTCGAGTCAAGAAACGACTTCGGCGTATCGAACAAATCCCCCTGTAAAATTATCACATCTGGGCGAATCTCGCGCAACCTCTCTGCCATGAGCTTACGCTGCTTTTTGGAAACAATGTAGCTGACATGCCAATCTCCGGTCAGCGCCACCTTGACGGGCTCTTTAAGCCCCGCCCTAACTTCATAAACCGGCTTCCGACAAAAAATTGGTTCTTTCAAAATCATGTTTCTATTATAGCGCAAAACTGGTATAATGTTTATGTAATATTGGAGTTATAATGCCTAAAAAATCCTCACCAAAAAATTTGCCAAAGGTTAAAAAAGCCGAGCTTAAACGTCCGGAAAATTTTGAAGAAGAAAAAACTGAAGCCTCTCGCGAGCGCGCACGCACAACATGGATTATTGTTTTTGCCTTTGTCATCCTTGCCGTTTTTGGCGCCATTGTTTGGTTCGTCCTTTCTGGTCGTTCCGATCAAAAAATTCACGGCGAAAACCTCAAAAAATTCAACGAATCCTCAGAAAACATAGACCAAGATGCCGAACCGCAAAAAGATTAACTTCGCCCGCTTCTTTGACGAATTCTCGCTCGCCGGACGTGGTCTCCTGCTCGCTACACGCAAAAAATCTTTCTGGATTGCCTTTATTATCACTTTTTTGATTTTCGGCACACTCATCAATCTTCTCTCTTCAGGTTTCACGTCCTTCCAACTCATCGGCGCTTGCCTTTCCAGCGGAGACTTCACCGGCGCAGTTAACATCCTTGGCGGCGCCTTTCTCGCCAATTTCGGCATCGGTCGAGACTTTCTCGATTTTATTCTCAACTTCGTTTTGACCGTCTTCCAGTCGATTCTTGTTTCGCTCGTTGTTTTTATCTATCGCCACAATAGAAAGCAAAAACGTGCTAAAACCACTGATTCTGGCGCACTCGAGTCCTCCGCAATTGTTGCCGGCCTCGCCGTTCTTGGCTCCGGTTGTCCAACCTGCGGCACGACTTTGCTCGCTCCTGTCCTTGGCGCCATTCTTTCCGGCACCACTGGCGCCGTTAAACTCGCCGGCACGCTTTCTCTCGTTATGAATATCCTGGCAATTTTGCTGGCGATTTTAGTTTTTCGAAAGACAGGTTTAGAAACCTATGCTATAATCAAGAGTGAAGAATTTAAGGAGAAACATCATGAAGAAAATTGCTAGAATCGCCGCTCTTGTTGGCGTGTTCGCCCTAATCCTCGTTGCTATTGCGAGCAGCAGCCTGAAAACACCCGATGTCTCTGCCGAAATCTGGAACACAACCATGGTCATGGGCGACCCTGCCACCGCTATTCGCCATTATGTCGTATATACCGACCTCATGTGTCCTTATTGTAACTATTACGGCAAAGTCATCATGGACAACGACGCCGACTTCCAAAAATATCTTGAAGACAATAAAATCGCCTACGAAGTTCGCGTCACGGACATGCTTTATGAATCTTCTGGTGTAGAAATGTCTCTCCCTGCTGCCGAAGGCGCCTACTGCGCCGCTAGGGAAAATCGCTTTTGGGATTATTACCACGCCGCACTCACTCACATCTTTAAGAATTATTACGAAAAAGGTTACGGCTATTCAAAGACTGCTCCCGCAATCAGCGGCATGGCTCGCGACTATTGGTATAATATCGGCAAGGAAATCGGCCTCGAAGAAGATTTTAAAAAATGTTTCTCTGACAACCTCGCTGCCGCCGACGTCCAGCAAAACACTTATAAAGCCGGTGCCGTTGCGGCTGGTCTTCCATATTTCGCCTTTGGCAAGTTCCAAACCGGCGGTTTCGACCCCAGCTGGGATTGGACCACCGTCAAGTCAATGTTAAACCAAGGCTTGAAGTAGTTTCGCCTCAAATAACACCGTCGGCACAGCTGGCGGCGGCGTAAAATCCGTGGGCCGCAAAGGATAGCGAATCTTTGTTGCGTATTTCTTGAGCAACTCATATCCAAGCTGCGAAGTGTAATGTCTCTCAGTCACGATTAATTTTAGCGCAAACTGCTTTTGCAAAATCAAATAAAAACTCACCGGTGGATTTTCACTCTCGATTAATTTATGCACGATTTTTGACGACAGATGAAACGGCGGATTTGAAAAAACTTTGTATCCTGCCGGCAGTCGCGAAAGGTCGAATTCTAAAAAATCTTCCTCAACCACTTCGACATTTTCAATCCCTCGCAAGCTCAAATTCTTGCGTAAAAGCGCCGCGGTTTTCGCATCCGGTTCAATCGCGATGACTTTTGCGCACCGTTTAGAAAGCGCGCTCGTAATCACTCCGCTCCCCGCGCCAATTTCAAGCACAGTGTCGCGCTTTTTAATGTTGCTGTGTCCAATCAACATTAGTGCGAGTTTCGGGCTACGCAGGAAATGTTGCGATAAAAGATGGTTGCGCATCAAACTCCCGATTCGGCTAAACCGCCGAATCTGCTTCCTCTCCCGTCAAAAGATTTTTTACTTTAAACGCACGGGTCTTCACTTCGTTCTCGCCGACCACAACAAGATAATCCGCTGTCTTTGCTGCATATTTAATTTTGTCCCCCAGTTTCTTTTTCGAGAACACGATATCAACGTCTTTCCCGCGTCCGCGGAATTTCGCTGCTACCTCATGAGCAAATGCGACTTCTGCCTCATCGTTATTGAACGGCACTACGGCGTAGCGTTTTCTCTCTGCGTCTTCCTGGCGCACAAGTCCATTCTCGCTCATAATATAAAAGAGTCTTGTCAAACCAATCGACCCACCGACGCCTGGGAACTTTTGGTCGGTATAAAGCTCGGCTAAGTTTTCGTAGCGCCCACCAGAACAAATCGAGCCAATTTCTTTATAATCTGGCAAAATCGTCTCAAACACTGTGCCGGTGTAATAGTCAAGCCCGCGCACAATTTTCATGTCTGCTACGGCCGAGCTGTTTTTAAGGACCTTCTCAAGAGTCTTCAAAACAACTTCGAGTTCAGCCACCCCCTCATTAAACTTCTCGTTCTCAAATCCAAAGCCGCGCAGCTTTCCTACGACCGCTTCGCGCTCGCCAGAGATTTCGATAAACTGCAAAACTTGCACGACACGTTCCTCTCCAATCGCAAGCTCGTCCAGCCAAGCTTTGACTTTTTCTGGCGCGACTTTTTCTGCATGGTCAATAATCGAGGCGATTTCTTTCGCAACCTCCTGCAAATTTAGCTCATCAAGAAAACCCGCTAAAATCTTTCGATTCGAAACACGAATCAATCTAGGCGGCAAATTAAGCACCTCCAGCGCCTCATCAAGCGCAAAGATCACATCCGCATCGTATTCAATCGCAAGTTCATTTCTTCCTAAAACGTCCACGTCGCACTGATAAAACTCGCGGAACCGCCCTTTTTGCGCCCGCTCTCCGCGAAAATTCCGCCCAATTTGCATGACTTTAAACGGAAAATTAAGCGCGCTTTCGTGTTCTGTGACATAACGCGCTAGCGGCACAGTGTGGTCAAAGCGAAGCGCCTGATCGGCGTCGCTCGCGGTTTCTTCGGTTTTAACAACCTTATAAATCTGCTTCTCGGTCTCGCCCCCAGCCTTCGCAAACAAGACTTCTGCGCGGTCAATCATTGGCGTCTCAATTTCTAAGAAGCCATGACGATGGTATACTTCCCAAATCGAATCTTTATATTTGCTAAACACGGCCTGCTCTGAAGGCAAAAGCTCCTGCATGCCGGAAATTGGGGAAGTATTTAATTTTTTCATACTTACATTATAGCACAATCTATGTTATAATGTAATCTAGTGTGGCTCTGTAGCTCAGTTGGTAGAGCAGAGGCCTGAAGAGCCTTGTGTCGTTGGTTCAAGTCCGACCGGAGCCACCACTTGCCAAAATACGCCGAATGTGGCGTAATTTTTTATCAAAAAAATCCCCCCGCTCTGGCGGAGGGAAATGAGAGGGTCGTGGGGTTATCTAATCAAAGTTATGTTCCTGAACACGCTAACCAAAGTGTTTGCCACGGTCGACATAGTTTTGATAAAGATATCAAGCGCTACGCCAACCACGTCCTTGCGGGTATCGCCAACGGTGTCGCCAGTAACGGCAGCTTTATGTGCCGGCGAACCCTTAACGTGTCCTCTGAGCTGGCCCGATTCGATATACTTCTTTGCATTGTCGAACGCGCCACCAGAGTTGCCCATGAAGATTGCTCGCGGAATTGCCACGATAGTTGCGCCAATCAAGAGTCCGCCCACGAACTCAACGCCAAAGACAAATCCACCAATCACGGGGATTATCATGGCTAGCACCGACGGCACCAACATTTTCTTCAGGGCCTGCTTTGCTGCGAGGGAAATCATCCGGTTATAGTCGGGCGTTTTCTTTCCAGCAAGAACTTCCGGTGTCAATTGTTTGTCACCTTCGTCCGCCATCAACTTCGCCGACTCAATCGTATTGTCAGTTAACATGGCTGAGAAGTACTCAACCAGCGCGCCGCCAATGATGGCTCCCGCCACCACGACGAACGAAGCAATGTTCAGATTCATCTCTGCGGAGTAGTTACCAACATAGGATACAATCAGGGATACAGTTGCGAACGCCGCTGAACCAATTGCAAATCCTTTGCCAACGGCCGCCGTCGTGTTACCGACCGCGTCAAGCTTGTCGGTAATCACGCGGACTTTCTCGTTGAGATGGCAAGATTCGGCCAGACCGCCAGCATTATCAGCAATCGGCCCAAAGGCATCAATCGATACCGTTGTGCCAACAAACGCCAGCATGCCAAGCGACGCCAGTGCCACGCCATAAATCCCGGCCAATTTGCCGGAAACGAACAGCGCAATGCCGATTACGAGCACCGGCAACAGGACTGACCGTGAGCCAATTGCGTCGCCTTTTGTGACGACGAACGCTTCGCCCTCCGGCGCCATTTTTGCAAGTTCGCGCGTCGGCTTATAATCGGTCGAAGTGTAGTATTCTGTAATCGAACCGATCGCTACGCCGCTTCCAATACCAAGCACCGCAGAAATCCACGGAGAAATCCAGCCGGCTACCCAGCCATAAGTCTCGCGCAGGATTGTTCCGTCAATTTTTGACAAACAAATCGCTGCGCCAATCAGGCCGAGAACAACGGTTAGTCCCGCAGAAATCCACGTCGCAAGGTTTAGCTCGCGCGAAGGATTGTTGCTCATCTTTTTCTTAGCGGCATAAATCAGGCCAACCAAACAGCTCAAAAGTCCTGCGCCCGCCAGCACAATCGGGTAAGTAATCGTGCCGCTGAACGCTCCTTCGAGCAAGGTTCTTTCTCCGACGAAATTCGCTTCATAGCTCTGGAACAAAATCACGGCAATCATCAGCGTCGCCGACACTGTCGCAACGAATGATTCCAGGAGATCTGAGCAGTTTCCGGCAATGTCATTCACGTTGTCGCCGATAAAATCGGCAATCACGTTCGGCACTCTGGAATCGTCCTCCGGAAGGTCATTACGCACCTTTGCAAGAATATCCGCGGAGATGTCCGCCGCCTTTGTATAGTTGCCTCCCGCCACGCGGTTAAACATGGCAACCAGGGAACAACCAAGGGAATAGGTAGAAATTCGCATTATCGTCGGATTTACGCCGGCGAGCGTTGCGAGATATCCGCCTCCAGAAACATCATGGCGCACTTGTCCGAACACAATCAGTATTGCGATAAGTCCAAACAGGCCAAAAGCCTGCACGGACAAACCGGAAATACTGCCGCCTGCCAGGGCGACTTTGACTGTTTCGCCAATCGACATACTTTCGCGCGCCTTGTTGGCGGTTCGGACGTTCGCATAAGTCGCACTCTTCATGCCGAGCACGCACGCGCAAGACGACATTAGTGCACCAAACACAAATGTGATTCCAGCGGTCTTCTCCACGAACAGGCTTAGCACGATCGCAATAATCGCCACAACCACAGCAATGGTTTTGTATTCGGTTTTCATGAACGTGTTTGCGCCGTCGCGGATAATCCCCGCCATCTCAATCATTTCGCTCGTTCCTTCCGGAAGAGACTTGATTTTTCGGTAGTTCATTGCGACATAGACAACGGTTCCGAGAATTACGAGACCAACCAAAACGTACCAGACCAGAGACATAGATTATCACATCCTCTCAAAAATTTAAGGTTCCGACCCACTCGTCGCCAATTATAACACCTTTTCACCCCAATTGAAATCTTAAGCGTCTTATTCTAAATACTCGTGGTATTTTCCATTTACGAACATTGTCCAGTCGGTAAACTCTCGATCGGCTTTAACATATATGTCGTACGCACATCCAACATTGGTCTCGAGGTCGAACGTGTCGCAATCCTCACGTCCGGGCAGGATTCTAACTTGGAACGCTCCGACAGAATAACCATATTCGCGTCCATTTTCCTCAAAAATATATTCAGTGTCGCCCTTTGCATTCATGTCGCATTTTGTCTCGGCCTTCATGACTGCCGTCGCGAGTTTTGTGTCCCAATCGTACTTTTCTATCTCGGCAATGACCTTATCGCAATCGTTCGCCGCCATTCGCGCCTGATTAACGCTAAATTTAAACCATTCCGGGTTCACCATCAGCGTATAACAAGCCAAAAACCCCAATCCGAAAACAACAATTAATAAAATCAGCTTACGCATAAAAATATTTTAGCACAAAAAATGGTGCGAATGAAGAGACTCTAACTCTCGACCTCTTCCTTGGCAAGGAAGCGCTCTAAACAACTGAGCTACATTCGCACGTTTAGACAAAGACATTATATCAAAGAGTCAAAACTTTTACAAGCTTTACTTTTTTTCTCGGTCATATATAATTATAATATATAAAGGAGAAAATATGAGTACAGTAAGTTTAATATTAATTATTGTCGGCATTGTGCTGTTGATTGTTATCGCTGCGCTTTGGTCCACATATAACGGTCTCGTTAAACTCGACGAACGCGTTAATGAAGCCTGGTCCGACATCACGGTCCAGCTAAAATATCGCGCCGACCTCATCCCGAACGTTGTCGAAACCGTTAAGGGCTATGCCAAGCACGAAAAAGAAGTCTTCGAAGGCGTAACCGAGGCTCGCTCCGCTGTCATGGGCGCAAAATCTGTTAAAGCTGCCGCCGAGGCTGAAGCTGGTTTGACCAACGCACTCTCTCGCGTCTTTGCCATCGCCGAGGCTTATCCAGAACTCAAGGCAAACAGCAACTTCCAAAAGCTCCAAGAGCAACTTCAAGACGTCGAAGACAAAATTCAGGCTTCTCGCCGCTTCTACAATGCTGGCGCCAAAGAACTCAACACTAAGATTAAAACCTTCCCGACCAACCTCATCAATAAACTCGTCGGTCATTTCAAGACTCGCGACTACTTCGAGGTTGCTGAATCTGAACGTGCTAAAATCGCCGAAGCTCCGTCTGTCAAATTCTAATTAAGTTAGAAAAATGTACAAAAATATCGCGGCAAACAAACGCAATACCATCTTTATCATGCTTGGGTTTGTGGTTTTGGTTGCCGCGATTGGCGCGGCGTTCGCATATTATTACGACGACTGGCGCATTGCCGCCGGTGTTTTAATAATGGCGAGCGTCTACGCCCTTTTTCAATATTTCGCCGCCTCGAAACTCGCTGTCGCTATGACTGGCGCTAAAAAAATCGAGAAAAAAGATAACCCGCGTCTTTATAACGTTGTTGAGAACTTAACTTTGACCGCGGGCCTCCCAATGCCGGAAGTATATATTATTGAGGATAAAGCACCTAATGCTTTCGCTTCTGGTCGCGACCCAAAGCACGCCCTGGTTTGCGCGACAACCGGGCTGCTCGATATTATGGACGACAAAGAACTCACCGCTGTTATGGCGCACGAAATTTCCCACGTTAAAAACTACGATATCCGTGTCTCGACCATCGTCTTTGGGCTTGTCTGTTTGATTGGCTTTATTGCTGACATTGGCTGGCGCATCGGCTTTCGTAGTAGCCGCCGTAATCGCGACGACGCTAGCCCGGTTGCGTTTATCATCATTATTGTCGCGTCCATTGTTGCTCCGATCGCCGCCACCTTGGCGCAATTAGCGGTTTCGCGCCAACGCGAATACCTCGCCGATTCCTCCGCCGCCATGCTCACGCGCTATCCTGAAGGGATGATTTCTGCTCTAAAAAAGCTCGAAGCGCACGCGCAGCCGATGCAACAGCAAAACCCCGCCACGGAAGCCATGTTTATCTCCTCTCCGCTCAAAAAACGTTCACTGAACAATCTTTTCTCGACTCACCCTCCAATCGAAAAGCGCATAGAAAGGCTAGAAAATGCCAAGTTCAAGTTCTAAAAAGACCGCTAAGAAGCCGCGAAAAATCAAATCGAATAAATCCCTCAAACAAGAAACGCCAAAATCCTTCAAAGCGGCTTTTAAAGATTCTTATCAGAAATCTCGTGAAAAAATGTGGGCGAGAAAGCGCGCTCGCGTCCGTCTGCACCAAAGCTTTAAGCGCTCGTATCGTGAAGATTATATTCGCAAATTAAGCGTTCCAGGCCTTCTTCATCATGCCGCCGACACATTTGCGATTATCTTCAAAAACTGGAAACTTTTTCTCCCGCTGATTATTTTTGCTGTTGTTTTTAATGTTCTTTTAGTCGGATTAATGTCCGAACAAACCTATGTCCAGTTTCAGAAAACGCTGGAAGATACTAACGCGCAAATCGCCGGCGGAGAAATTGGCAACTTCGCCAAAGCTGGCTTGCTTCTGATCTCAACCGTTACAACCGGCGGCCTCACCGGCGGTCTCGGTGAAGCGCAAACTATTTTTGCCGTCATCGTCTTTCTTTTAATTTGGCTTGTTACAATTTACCTTCTTCGCTTTCGTCTTGCTAACAAAAATGTTAAGCTTCGCGATGGGCTCTATAATGCATGCGCTCCGCTCGTCTCTACTTTTCTTGTCTTTCTCGTCGCCGTTATTCAAGCGATTCCAATTTTTATCGTCGTTTTCACTTACTCCGCCGCCGTCCAGACTGATTTTCTCTCACAGCCATTCTATGCATTGGTTTATTTCATCTTCGCCGCCGCACTCTTAACTCTGTCCGGCTACCTCCTTTCAAGCACGATTATCGCTCTGGTTGCCGTTACGGCGCCGGGGCTCTATCCAATGACCGCGCTAAAAACCGCTTCTGACCTCATGGCGGGACGTCGTATTCGTTTTATCATTCGTTTAATCTTTTTACTGCTAGTTCTCGCAGTTGTCTGGGTCGTCGTTATGCTCCCGCTTATTACTATTGACCTCTGGCTTAAAGGCCTCATTAGCTGGCTCGAAGGCGTGCCGTTCGTTCCGATTCTTCTCCTCGTCATGACTTGCTTCACCTTTGTCTACATTTCCGCTTATCTATATTTATATTACAGGAGGGTTTTAGCCTATGAAGACGATAAATAAAGCCGAAGCCAAATCTCGCATCGAGAAACTGCGAGTCCTCATCAATGATTACCGCTATCATTACCACGTTCTCGACGAATCGATTATGAGCGAAGCCGCCGCCGACTCGCTCAAGCATGAGCTTTCCCAACTAGAGAGTATGTATCCCGACCTCATCACGCCCGATTCGCCGACCCAACGCGTCGCAGGCAAGCCGCTCGATAAGTTCGAAAAAGTCACTCATGAAAAACGTATGATTTCTCTTGCCGATGTTTTTTCTGAAGAAGAAATTAAAGATTGGATTTCTCGAAACGAAAAACTCATTCCCGGCGGAAAGATTAAAGAATTCTTCACCGATATAAAAATGGACGGCCTCGCATGCGCCCTAAAATACAAAGATGGTCTCTTCACTCAAGCCGTTACGCGTGGCGACGGGCTTGTCGGTGAAGATGTCACGATGAATGTTAAGACGATTCAGAATATCCCGCTCAGAATTGATGAACCCGGCGACGTCGAGGTTCGTGGCGAGATCATTTTGTTCAAAAAGGATTTTGAAGAGATTCAGGAAAAACAACGTAAGATGGGAGAAAAAGAATTCGCAAATCCGAGGAACCTCGCCGCCGGCACAATTCGCCAGCTCGACCCTAAAGTCGCCGCTTCGCGCAACCTCCGGTTTATTGCCTACGATTTGGTCAAGCCAAATCTTCCGACTCATAGCGAAGCATACAAAAAGCTCCGCGCCCTTGGCTTCCGCACCTCAAACGAGGATAAAGTTTTTGCGTACAAAGATTTGTCGAAGATGTTTAGTTATATTCGCGCGCTTGATGACTATCGCAAAGGCCTCAAGTTTAACACCGATGGCATGGTGATAAAAATCAACGATCGCGTTATTTACGATAAGCTCGGTATCATCGGCAAAACCCCCCGTGCTGCCGTTGCCTTCAAATTCCCCGCCGAAGAATCAACCACTAAAGTCCGTGATATCGTCATTTCTATCGGCCGCACCGGCGCCGCCACGCCTGTTGCTATTCTCGACCCGGTCGAAGTAGCGGGTTCGACCGTCCGTCATGCTTCGCTCCATAACGCTGACGAAATCGCTCGCCTTGATGTCCGCATCGGCGACACCGTTATTATCTATAAGGCCGGCGACATTATCCCACAAATTAAGGAAGTCCTAACTACGCTTCGCCCTGAAGGGACTGCTCCGTTTAACTACGAAAAGGCTTTGAAAGAGCAATATCCCGAGCTCGAGTTTGAGCGTCCCGAAGGCGAAGTCGTTTATCGTGTCAAAGGCGAGACTTCCGATTTTATCTTGAAACGTGCCATCGAATATTACGCCAGTAAACCCGCTTTGAACATCGAAGGTCTCGGCGAGAAAAACGTCGCTCTTCTTGTTGAATCTGGCCTTGTTAAATCTCTTCCCGATTTATATCGTCTGACTAAAACAAAGCTCATCTCCCTTGAACGTTTTGCAGATTTGTCCGCCGAGAAACTTCTAGCAAATCTAGAAAAGTCTAAGACTGCCGACCTCAACAAAGTTATCACTGCCCTTGGCATCCGTCACGTTGGCTCCCAAACCGCTATCTCCCTCGCGAATAAATTTGGCTCTCTAGAAAAACTCCAGAATGCCGAAAAAGACGATTTGCTCAGTATTCCCGACATCGGGGAAGTCGTCGCCGAAAGCATCCTCGCTTTCTTTGCTGATGAAGATAATAATAAAATGCTCGCCGAGCTTAAAGAACTTGGGCTCCGTCCAACCTTCTCGGATTTGTCCAGTGCCCCACTCGCCGGTCGAAGTTATATCATTTCTGGCACGCTGGAGAGATACGGGAGAGAAGAAGCCGAGGACAAACTCCGCGCTCTAGGCGCGACCGTAACGAGCTCAGTCACAAAAACCACCACTGCGCTTATTCTAGGCAACAAACCTGGTGCCTCTAAGCTTGCTAAAGCAACAAAACTCGGCATCCCGACCCTCGACGAACCTGCCTTCCTTGCTCTGATTGGTGAGTAGCCGTACTACTTGTGGAAAACTCTGTGTAAAAATACAAAAATTGTGTAAAACTTGCCCAAAAGAGTCTTGCACGTGGATTCTGCCTGTGCTAATATAGAACTATGACAAGTGAGGCAGAAAAAATACAAAACAAGACAGCTGGCGATTTGTACGATTTTGTTCAAGCCGCCGCGTGGAAGGGAATTATTACTGAATCACTTTCCTCGCATCTTCGTGCCGCCATTAAAAAGATTTTTTCCGCAACGGCGAAACCTGGCGAATATTGGCGCGATCTTCCTCTTGCGTTCGATATCTCTGACCGTATCGCCGCTTTGCGCGCCGCAAATTCGGGGGAATGTTCAGAAAAGACTATCGAGGCCTATCGTCGTCGTTACGACCGTTCGCTTCGTCTGTTCATGTCCGGTTCCGCCGAACCTCGCACTGTCTCAGCCGCGTCGGCGCCTGCCACGTCGACCCGCGCCGTATCCCGCACTCAAAAACCATCCTTGCCGTCTCCTTCTGCCTCTCCGGAACTCATTGCTGCTCAGAAGATTCTCGCCGCGTCTATTAAATTCCAACAAGAAGTTCTCGAAGCCATGTCGCTCATCACAGAAAAGAAAGGAGGCTCACCATCATCTGCCTAAAGACCAAATAGTCGGCTTTCGCCGACTAAAGGTAGTTAAAGTTTTGCACCTGTTAACTACCTTTATTATAAATTAGTTATGTGTTTTTGTCAAATTTTATCGATAAAGGATTTATATGAAGTTCCAGATTATTAAAAATGACCAACCAAAAGCCCGCACCTTCTTTCGCTGGCATCTGCTTGACAATGACGGCCACGTAATCGCCCGCTCACGTAAATATAAAACACTCAACGCCTGCAAGAATGACGTTCACTACGTTGCACTCTCTGCTGTCTCCGTCAGCATCGACTCGCTTTTGACGGAAGGCGACTTCTCGTTTTCTGACCTTATCTCTTCCGACCTTCTCCCCGAAGCCCCCCTCCCAGACGGCCTGTTTGAGGATTTGTAAAGCATTAAAAATTAGGAATCGACAGAACTGTTGCAAAAATTGCAACAGTTCGAGATTTGGCAAAACTACTTTGCAAAATAAGCAAAAGCCAGTATAATATAAATATGACCAAAAGTAATAAAAAACAAGCAGACAAATTCCTCAAGACCCTAGAAAGGGATTATGCAAGCACTATCAGAAAACTCTCGAAGACATAAAAAGCCAGATTTAGAACAAGTTCTATATATTCTTCGGGAAGTCAACGAGCTTCCTATTTTTGGTTCGATTTTAGCTTTACAAAACAGCACAAATGCAATACTATAAAGCAAAAGAACAACTTAGGAACAGAACAATAATAAGCCAAGCGTTAAAAATAAATGAGGATATATCAATATGAACAAAATCTCGGAGATTAGCATTGAAGGACTACATGACACACAAAACTATTCAATTAATTTTTCCGACAATAGAATGATTATCGTTGGAGAAAACGGATCTTGTAAGACGACAATATTTAGAATGATATATTTTCTACTTACCAGAAATTGGGACTCCTTGGCTAGCTTGCCTTTTGAAGCTATAACCGTGAAGTTTTTGAGCGACAAAAAATCGCAGGTCTTACGGAGAGATTTGCAAACTGCGCTTGAGATAAGCAGAAGGCATATGCCATATATGATGCACTTTTTGGGGAGGCATTTATCAGGTGAAGACACAGTCGAGCATCAACAGCGCAGCCCCATAAGTGACGTTATTAAACTGAGCAAAACATTATCAAAAAGCGAGCTAGAAAGAGGTCATTACGCCAGGGCATTCATAGATGAAAAAGTATTAAACGATGAAGCTATACAAAGGCTAAAGAACGCCCAAAAAGCCATTGAAGAAAATTTTGATGCAACAATATTATACATGCCAACGTACAGGCGTATCGAAGAGCCATTAGAAAAAATATTTCCGTTATTGAATAAAGAAGACAAAGAAAATTTACGTAAAAAAATGGATACGAATATCGCTATGGAACTGGTAGAATTCGGCATGGGCGATGTCGAAAAAGCAATAAGCGACTATCAAACTAAAATTAAAGAATTTTTGAGGACACAGCAAAATGAGCTTACATTGGGATATCTGAATGAGATAATCGACAAAAAATACGAAAAAACAGACATAATGAAGGACGTTGCAAAATTGCCGGATGATGTTATAGGAGATGTCCTAAAAAGGATGGATGAGAATATACTTCCCAAAAAGCAGAAAGACAAAATTACCGACATGATAGCAAAGATGAAAGAAGCTGAAGACACAGATGTGTCGGTTGAGAATAAAATCATTTTTCAATATTTTCTTGAACTGATGGACCTAGATAAAAGAATTAGAGAGGCGGAGGAGCCATTGCTTCGTTTTGCAGAAACTTGCAACGAATATTTTACTAATAAAAGCATGAAATATGATAATCAAAACTTTGGTATTAGCATCAATATGCATAAAGAAAACCACTCCATAGCCAATGAGCAAATAAAGTTACAGGATTTATCATCCGGAGAAAAACAAATAGCTTCACTGTTTGGCCTGCTTAATTTGAATCAGGACAAAAACTTTTTCGTATTAATAGACGAACCGGAGCTTTCTCTATCGGTAAAATGGCAAAGAAGAATATTGGTAGATATAATAAACAGTCACAACTGCGTCGGTTTGTTCGCCGCGACGCACTCGCCGTTTATTTTCGATAATGAACTTGAGCCGTATGTACACGGAATAAACGAATTCTTGTCAGAGGACTAGGATGGATGCAAAAAGAGCGCTAATAGAAGAGAGAGATAAGTCCAAAGTTGCGCTTCTTCAGTTGATGCAAACATATAATCGACATGATGATCAAGTATTTTTCATAGTAGAAGGGAAAGACGACGTAGCTTTCTACATGGCCATGTTGCAGAGATATCCAAAAATATCTGATAGAAGCAGTATAATCGTAGCCGGGAATCGTAAAAACGTAATAAGGACACATGACGAGTTAAATTGGAAACGTTACTCGAAAAAGCGAGTATTCTTTTTTGTAGACAGAGACTTATCAGATTTCACCAAAGAGTACACGCCTAAATCTAAAAACATATTTGTCACGGACGGCTACTCTATAGAAAACTATATTTTTACCAAAGAACTTCTTTCGAAAAGTCTAAGAATATTCTTTGATACTAGGAAGATAAACGAGGAAGACGAAGAACTTATAAAAAGCTTATTTGACGCAGCCGCAAGAGAATTTGAAAAACTTTTTACCCCTATCATGGGCTGGATTATCCTTTGGAAGCGAGATAAAAACGCATGTGAATTGGATAATTTAAAAAAGATTTATGATATCAAGAACTGTGTCTTTTTGCCGAAAGAAGCTGTTAAAGATAATGAAAAATTAGCTAAATTAATTCATGGCCAATGTAGGGTCGCTTACCGTGAACGAGCGACGGAGCTCTTAAAGATTACGGAAGAAATCAAAAAGTGTGGCAACTTCATCATGATATTGAGGGGAAAATACCTGCGAGATTTCTTCGTTTTGTTTTTTAATTCAATACCAGATTTGTACGACGGCACTTTGGGTGGCAAACTTAAAAGCAATATCAGCATAGGCAGTAGTAATTCAATTCAGACATTCAGCGGGTACATCAAAACACCAAAAACGATAGACGCTTTCTTGAGCAGGATAAAATAGGGTCCCTAAAATAACCATAAAAATCTTGACAAGCGGAAACCGTTAGCGTAAAATAATAAGCACAAAGGTCAATATTAACATATAAACAAAGGACTATTTAAACTATGTCTAAAAAACTTATTGCCGGCGCCGGCGTCGTCGCTTCTTTAGCAGTCGCTCTCGCCCCGCTCGCAACCTTCGCGACCATCACTCGCTCTAACGAGTCCGATAAGCATACCGACACCCTCAACATCACGGTTGCCCCGTCTTGCTCTTTCGGTACAGTTACCGCCGCTGGCGCTGTGACGGATGGCATCACTCATACTGTTGGCGCAGCTGACGCTACTGCCGACTATGTTGGCCCAACCGCCGCTTGGACTGAAGCTACCGATAGTGGCACTGGTCGCCTTCCAGATAGCGATGATGGTACTTATGGTACGAATGCCGAAACCAACGATTCTTTCGCTTACGGTATTTATGCTGGTACTAAGAAAGATGCTATTGCTACCACCGCCCTTAAGATTTTCTGTAACAACGCCGGTGGCTACACCTTGAAAGCCGCTACTGCCGACCTTGTTGAATGGAACAGTAGTACTGATGCTGCCGTCGCTTCCGGCAAAAACATTCCTGCCGACACGACCTACTCTGCTACCGTCTCTGGCTATGCCATTGCTAGCGTCGTCGCAGGTGATACTACTAATATCACGACTGTCTCTGGCAAATTCGCTAATACAAGCGCTACCGAAATTGCCCACAGAGAAAGCGAATCTGCTGAGAGTGGCGATACTATCACCATGACCTACGGTCTCGGTGTTGCTCCTTCTCAAAAGGCTGCCCTCTACAAGGGCGATGTCGTCTACACCCTCTTCCAAGGATTCTAATAGCGGCTCCTAATTTAGCTTAAAAACTAAATGCACCGTTTCCTCCCTCTCTACGGGGGAGGAAACTCCATAAGTTTCTCCTTAGCGTTCTAGTTATTATAGAACCCTAAGTAGAGATTTATCAAAAAACAATTAGGGTGGAGAAAAAAGACAGGAGGTATTTTTGGAAGAAAAATTATATTTCAAGCCGGGAAATTACGGCAAAGGAACGAAGAAAAAGCCCGTCACGCATGGCGATGACAAGGATAATAGCGACAACCCTCATCGTCTTCGCAACTTCATTGTTCTTATTCTCGTTCTC
>JAFWHC010000003.1 GCA_017512095.1 Candidatus Saccharimonadota bacterium | reverse complement strand
GTGTAGAAAAGGTCGGGGCGACCGGCGTGGGCAATGACTTGGCGGAAGGGCAAATCCGTGACGCCTTCCATGGGCGCAAGGATAGAGATTGGTTTTTTGAGTTCGTCCCAAATATTAAACATGTGATGTATATTATAACATGAATTAAGCCCCGCGTTAAGCGGGGCGAGGGTTACCGTGAAAAGATGCGTTGCCAGATGTCGTTGGGTTTGTCAGGATTTTTCTGCTGTTTCTCGGCAGCGAGTTTTTCGAGTTCCTTGGCGTCGCGAACGAGTGTTTCTTTGCCGGTTTTGTTGTCTTTTACGGTGTACTCGGGATTGGTCCCGAAAAGGTTGTCAAAAAGTCCCACATTTTTCACCCCCTTCAAAATGTCGACTTATTTTACTACTTTATGTCGGTTTTGGCAAGCAGAAGCTTGATGAATTCACGAATTTCTGACATGCCGGCGGTTTTGTCAGGTTCGATTTTAAGTTCGTCGTCGTCAAGGAAAGCGAGAGTAGTCGCCTGTTTGTAGACGGCTTGGCAGAGTGCGATGAGTTCTTTTTCGTCGAGGTCTTTTTCGAAATCTAAGACCTTGTCATAGACTTTTCCCTCTTCGTCGGGTGAGACAAAGAGGATATGACCGCGCATGATTTTATATTTCTTGAAAGACGGGCAAGATTCGAGCATGAGTTTATACATGCCGAGCTGGAGACTGTATTTATACAGCGTATTGACGGAGCCCCATTTTTTCTTGTCGTATTTTCCGGTTTTAAAATCGTAAACTTCGATTTCTTTGGTTTCTTCGTTGATAGACATGTGGTCGATAATACCAATAGCGGGGACGCCGCCGATTTCTGGGTGTTCGGAGAAAAGATTAACTTCGGCACGAGCGTTTTTGTCGCGGAGGATATCGCCGAAAGCTTCAAGAGAGATTTTGAGGGCGGTTTCACCTTTTTCGAGGAGGTATTTAATTTCTTTTGGCTCGAGGTCGGTGTTTTCGGCTTCTTTGCGGTACTCGGCGATGACGTCTTCGTTTTTTAACTCTTTGCCGGCGACGGTGGCTTTAGTGATTTTTTCAAAAGCAGAGTGGATTAAAGTGCCGAGAAGCATGCTGCCGGTGGCGGGGGGTTGGGGCGCTCTTAAGACGCGGTTTTGATAGAATGCCATTGGGCCACCATAGCTGATGTCGATAAACGAAGTGAGGTCGGACGGAGAAAGAAGATAATTTTCCATACGCTCGAGGAGGATTGGGCGAAGTTCGGGAGTGAGTTTGGTGTAGGCGGCGCGCCACGATTTTCTAAGGTCGACAGACTTCCGGACTTCGTTCATGTCTTCGTAATGCAAGGTAACCTTGCCAACAAAAGGCGAGATGATTTCTTTTGTTTCGGGATCCTCGTATTCTTCGAGATAGTCGAGACGGGCGGGGGTCTTACCGGCAAAATCTTTGATGGAGTTGGTCATGATAAGCGTGGATTTTGCACGGGTAATGGCAACAAAGAAGAGGCGGAGACGTTCGTCTTCCGTGGCGCCGGTGTGGCGAATTTGGATGACGTTTTTGGGGAGGACGAGCATATTGTTGTTGCCCTTTGCTTTGCCCCAGCTCATGTTGTCAGTGGCGACGAGAAAGACATACTCGTATTCGAGACCTTTAGACTTGTGGGCAGTGACAATTTGAACGGCGTCGTCAGAGTCGCGATATGGTGAAGTGTTCATGAGCGTGGCGCCGGCGGCGGCATAATCGTCGAGGAGGGAGATGAGGTCTTTTAAGCGTGGGTTTTGGACTTTGGTATGAGACTCGATAGCATTTTTTAGGACGGCGAGGTTTTCATAAAGTTCAAAAGTTTCATATTCGTTTCTTTCGGCATCATAATATTCAATGAATGGCGAGCGGAATTCTTTAAAGCCGCGTAGAAGCGCGCCCTCTTTGCTGGTTTCGCCTTCAGTGAGTTCGGCGGGGAGTTTAACGGCGACGGTGCCGACGAGGTAATCGAGCATGAGCTCGAGAGGCGTATCGAAGCTTAAGAGAGCGAGTTTGGCGAGCCAGTTGCCGAGGTCGCGAAGTTCAGGCGAGTCGGATTTGACGAGATAATCAAGTGCGGCGCGATGGTCGGCCTTGGCGCGAGAGACGTTTTGAATGGCGGTCGCGGGGTCAATGTTGAAAAACGGAAAGCTGAGGATTTCGAGAAGGCGCGAAGAGACGTTTTTTCCTTGGCTTAAATCATAAACAAAGCGAGCGAGAGTGAGGATTTCGGCGAGACGAGGGTCTTCAAGAAGGTTGTCTTTCTTTTCGTAGGCGATGTTGATTTTGCTAGATTCTTTAAGGTAAGGCAAAAGCGGGGTGACATATTTGTGCTTGGGAGTGATGATGGCGATTTCTTTTTGAGGAACGTCGCGTTTGATGAGATCTTCGATTTTTTGTGCGACGAAGGCGTATTCGCTGTCGGCGGTTAAGAATTCGTGACGTTCGATAGTTGCGCCTGTGCCTTTGAAAGCTTTGAGGTTTTTGTTGACGTTTTGGCGTTTAGCAAAGGAATCTTCGATTTGGTCGGCGGCGTGGCGTGAAAAATCAAGGATTTCTTGATTGCTACGATAGTTTTCTTCGAGGTTAATAACCTTGGCGTGGTAATATTCTTGGAAAGTGAGGAGGTTTGAAGCGTCGGCGCCTTGGAACTCAAAGATGGCTTGGTCGTCGTCGCCAACGGCCATAACGTTTGGCTGGTCATAGTCGGTGAGGAGTTTGATAATTTCAAATTGAGAAGGGTTGGTGTCTTGGAACTCGTCAAGGAGGATATATTGGAAACGCTCGGAGAGGGTGAGGCGGAAGCCTTTGTCTTTTTTGAGGATGGCGATAGCTTGCTCAATCATGTCGGCGAAGTCGAAAAGGCCTTCTTCTTCGAGTTTTGCATCATAGGCGGTTAAGATGGCGCCGAAGGACTTTAACTTGAGGTTGGTGACGCGGTCTTTAAGACGATAGTTGCCGTCGTCATCAAGTTCAAAATTGGCCCGTTTCCAGGTTGTGAGCGGGGAGACGCTGGGTTTTTCTTTGTCCATTTCGGCGTCGATGACGCGCTTTAAGTCGCGAGCGAAACAGTTGGCGACGGGCTCGATATCGCCAACGATAGGTTTGTTTGAAGAGTACTTGGCGAAAATTTCGAGAATTGGTGTGTAAATTTGGTCGACCGCTTCGAGAAACTTCATGCGTGGTTTTAGATTTTCGAGGATGGGCGAAATCTCGTGACGAAGAGCGTTTGAAGTTTCAATGTTTTGATTTGCGATTTTAACAATGTCTTTGCCGGTTAGGCGGGCGCTTTTAGCGGCAGCGATAGTGTTGACGATGTCGCTGGTTTTGGCAGTTTTGAGAATGTCGAGGGTTGGGAGACCGTCTTGAATTCCGCGGACAATTTTAAACTGGGTGACTTCGTCGATTGGTGCGTCGAGGTTGCGCGTGAATTCAACGGCGTAATTTTTATATTCGCTTAAAATGTCGGAGCCAAAAGCGTGATAAGTGTGGATGGCGATTTTGCGGGCGCCTTTGCCGACGGTGGAAAGGAGGCGGGTGCGCATGTTGCTGGCGCCGTTTTCGGTGTAGGTGAGGCAGAGGATATTTTCGGGACTCGCGTCGGTGGTTTTTAAAATATGCTCGACGCGGTTACTGAGTAAGTGGGTCTTGCCAGTGCCCGGACCGGCGAGGACGAGGAGAGGTCCTTCGATATATTCGACGGCTTCTTTTTGTTTGGTGTTTAGTGGCATGGGACCTCCTTGGTTATGACTATTTTGTGATTCGATTAATGCGCTTTAAGATGTCGGTGAGAATTTCGGCGGTTTTGGGGATAGTAATGTTGTCGTTTTTGATTTCTTTGGCGGCAAAGATGCCTTCGACAGTGTTCTCGGTCAAGAATCTTCTAGCGTCTTTTAATGCGGTCTTCCGAGAGATTTTGACGGCGCGTTTTCTCGGGAGAGATTGATGATTTTTGCGGAGATTGTCTTCGCGCTCTAATAGACCGTTATGGCCGCTCAAAATCATGCCGAATTGGTAGTTGCGCGATTTGGTGCTGCCACAAGTGAGCGCGAGGTCGCCGAGGCCGGCGGAGAGGCGAGCGGTTTCGATAAAGCCGCCATTGTCAAGGAGAACTTGTTCGCATTCGCGATAGGCCCGCGCAAGGTATTCTTTGAATTCTTTGCTAATGTTTTCTAGACCGCGGCGGCCAGATTCGATGGCAAAAACGTTTTTTAATCCGGAGAGGATGGCGACGCCTTGGAGGTCTTCGGTTTTGTCGAATTTTAGGTAAGAGGTTTCGAGAAGATCTTCGGAGAGAGTCGTGCCGCCGAGGGCGCCTTTTGCGGCGACAGTGAGCTTTGTGCGTCTTTGTTTTTGAATTTCGTCGGCGAAGCCAGGGCCGGAGATGAGTTCAAAATAGTTAAATTTTTCCCAAACACTGAGGTCCATGATGCCTTTGGTGGCGATTAGGGCCGGTTTGCGGAAGGCGGTGTCGGGAAATTCCTTGAGAAGGATGCGGACGACGCTTGCGGGTGTGGCGAAAAAGATGATTTCGGCCCAGTCTAGGACTTCATCTAGGGACACGTTGGGGTGTCTGGCGGGGTCGTAGAATTTTACGGTGTGGCGGTTTTCTCTAAGGACGCTTGCCATAGCCGTGCCATAAGCGCCAGCGCCCAAAACTCCGATTTTCATTTTCGAATCTCTCCTTTTCGACTATTATATCATAGTTTTGATTTATAATTTTGAATGGCTTTATGGAGAGCTTGGTGACCGAGGACGGAGCAGTGGAACTTGTGTTCGGGGAGGCCGCCAAGAAAGTCGCAGATTTCTTTAGCGGTAATGTGGTCGGCATCGTCGAGGGTTCTGCCCTTGGCGAGCTCGGACAAGGCGGAGGTTGAGGCGATGGCGCTGGCGCAACCATAAGTTTTCCAGCCGATGTCGTCGATTTTGTTGTCTTTGACGCGGATTTTGACGAGCATTTGGTCGCCACAGACAGGGTTGCCGACGATTCCTTCGCCGTCGGCTTGCCATTTTGTTTCGTCGCCCATGATGAAGTTTCTGGGGTTTAAAAAGTGGTCTTTAACGATGTCGGTGTAGGCCCACGGGTCGGCGGTTTTGCTATTTGTTGGCATTTTGGGTTTCCTTGTTTAAAGTTGAGAGGTCTTGAATTTTGGCGACGATGTTTGGAAGTTTAGTCATGAGTTCGTCGATGTCTTGTTTTGAGGTGTTTAGACCTAGGGAGAAGCGGACGGAGCCATGAGCGATTTCGGCGTCGTGGTACATGGCCATGATGACGTGGCTCGGCTCGAGGTCGCCGGAAGCGCAGGCGGAGCCGGTGGAGACGGCGATGTTTTCGAGGTCGAGGTAGAGTTGGGTTGATTCGCCTTCGGCGGCCGGGAAAGAGACATTTAGAACGTTTGGTAGCGATTTTTGGGGTGTTATTATTATTGTTGTTTCTATTTTGTTTTTTATTTCATTGATTAAATAATCCCTGACATTTTTAACTTTTCCGTAATTCTCTATGGCGTCCTTTGCGATTTCGCAAGCTACGCCGAAACCACTAGCTAGCAAAACATTACTCGTTCCCGCTCTTCTTTTGTTTTCCTGGGCGCCGCCGAAAATGAGAGGTTTCATGGGGGCGCCGGTTTTGACGTAGAGAGCGGCGATGCCGACGGGGCCGCCAAGTTTGTGTGAGGTGAAAGTGAGATAATCAACGCCTAGGTCTTTTGCAGAAACCGGAATTTTGCCGACAGCTTGAGTGGCATCGGTGTGGAGATAAATTTTGGCTTTGGTTTCTTGTTTGATGTTCTTGATGATATTGGCGATTTCTTTGACCGGCTCGATAGTGCCGACTTCATTATTGGCGAGTTGGACGGAGACGAGGATTTTTTGTTTGGGGTTTTCTTTGACGAGCTTTTCGAGGTTGGTTTTGAAAAAGCCGAGATTGATGATTCCCTGTTTGTCGACTGGGATTTTGATGCAAGGTTTTCCGAAAGCTTCGGCGGGGGCGAGGACGGAAGGGTGTTCGATGGCGCTCACGAAAATCGGGCAGTTTTCGAACGTGCGGACAACGGTGTTGTTGGATTCGGAGCCGCCGGAGGTGAAAATCAGTTCCAGGGGTCGCGCCTCAATAAGTTGCGCAACTTGCTCCCGCGCTCTAATAAGTTCAAATTTGGCGCGTGAGCCGGGCGTGTGAAGGCTCGAGGGATTGCCAAGTTCGCCCGCGACGGAGCGGTTCATGAGTTCAATCATACGGTCACGAACTTCGGGCAGGAGTGGCGTGGTGGCGGAGGTATCAAAATAAATCATACCTCTATTATAGCACTAAATCTTGGAGTGCTCGTAGGTATGGGCGCTGGAAAAACCATCGTAATAGTTTGACTTGACTTTGGGATGGCCGATTTTATTGGCGGCCTTAACTATTTCTTCGACGTTGTCGGTGAGTTTGTAGATTTTACGGTCGTCGGGTTTGATGGTTTTGAGTGAGGTCATCTTTGTGGCATAGAAGCGGTCGAGTGGACGCCAAAAAGATTTACCAAAGAGAAACATTGGCATCACGGGCATCTTTTTTTCTTGCATGAGAATGAGAACTTCGGTAAATTCGTCCATGGTGCCGAAGCCGCCCGGGAAGAAGACGTAACACTTTGCGCTCATGGCGAGCATAACTTTGCGAGCGAAGAAATATTCGAACTGGAGCATGTCGGTGAGATACGGATTCGGATGCTGCTCGTGAGAGAGGGTGATATTGAGACCGATAGAGCGCCCGCCGTATTCGTACGCGCCGCGGTTGGCAGCTTCCATAATGCCGGGGCCGCCGCCAGTGATGACAGCGTGGCCGTTTTGGGCGAGGAGCTCACCGAGTTTTCTGGCTTCTTTGTAATATTTATTGTTTTCGGTTAAACGAGCGGAGCCAAAGACTGTAACGCCTTGCGGGAAGGTGCGGACGATTTTGAGGCCGCTAAGCAAATCTTTACCATAGGCGCTGACGCGTTCGAAGTCGGCCGCTTCGAGGTCTTCGAGAGTTTCGCGGAGACGCTGGTAATCTTCGGGCTTAGTACGTTCGCCTTTTGGTTTTAGGGCGCGGTCTTTTGGGGTTTCGGTTTTTTCTGGCATAGTTTTCCTCGTGTTATTATTTTATGAGTTGGATTGGCATGGGGTGAAGTTCGATATCGCGACTGATGATGCCATTTTTGGCGCCACGGCGTTGAACGACGCCGGTGGAGTTTGCGCTGGCGAAGATGAGAGCTGTGCGGAATGAGTCGCCACTTGCGTATGAGGCGAGGAATCCGGAGCCAAAGGCATCGCCAGCACCGGTGGTGTCTTTGATTTTAACATCTTCATAGATGCCGAAACGATAGGTTTTTTCGCCGCTCCTAGCAATTCCGCCCATGGCGCCGTCGGTAATGATGACGGTTGGACAATAATTTTTGAGGCGGTTGAGGAGTTCTTCGAGGAGAGAGCCGCCGACGAGCTGAGAGGCTTCGCGTTTGTTGACGAGAAGGACGTCGACGTCCTGAAGAAGGCCGAGGACCTGTTTGTTGTTGATGAGTTCGAGTTTGCCGGGGTTGAACATGATTTTGGCGCCGAGCGATTTGGCTTTTTCGAAAAAGCGGAGGAGGGTTCCCATATCGCCGCGTAGTGTGGTAACGTAAAGCCAGTCGGGCTGGATAAGGTCGAGGTCGTTTTCGTTCAAGTTGTCGAAACGAGCAGAGGCGCCGCGAAAAGTGAGGACAGTGCGTTCGCCGGTTTTGGAGTCGAGCAAAATGATTGAGCAGCCGGTTTTGCCGCGGGCGGGAAAGGAGATGAAGCTACTGTCGATGCCTTCGTCGTCGAGGGTTTTAAGGACGGCCTCGCCGGCGGGATCGTGACCAAGGTTGCCTAGATAGACGGCTTCATGCCCGGAGCGAGCGAAGGTGACGGCGCTGTTGGTGCCGCCGCCGCCGATGAAGAAGTCGAGCTTGTCGATGTCGTATTTAGAGCCAATTTCAAGATTTTTGAACATGCTGACGTTGCCGAATTCGATTGAGCCAAAATCGTCACGGTCGATGAGATAGATGTCCTGGAGAGCGGAGCCGAGAGAGACGATGCGAGCCATTAGATAACTACTCCGTTTTTTTCGAGTTCCGCGGTGAGGTCGGCATACATTTTGGCTGGGTTGGGACTGGTGGCAATGGCGGAGCCAACGTTGATAACGTCGATGTTGGAGTGCGCGAGGGCACGGGCGTTTTGCATATTAGCGCCACCGTCCCAGCCGATTTCGACCTCGGACTTAATCGAGCGAATAATCGGGACTTTTTCGGTCTGGAGCATGTCGGCGACGCCGCCTTGCTGCCCAAGCTTGCCAGCGAAGATAAGGACGTGGTCAACCGCTTCAATGTAGGGTGCGATATTGCCAGGGTAGGTTTGTTTTAAGATGGCAACTCCGGTTTTGATGCCGGCCTGCTTAAGGGTGGCAAAAATTGGGAGCAAGTTCTCGTTAGCTTCGGCGTGAAAAATACAAAGTGAGGGCTTGATTTTTAAGATGGTGGGGAGATGCTGCGACGGGTTCATAACCATCATATGAAGGTCCATTTCCGCCCAATCCGGTTGGCGCCAGGCGTTCGATTCGTCCATAAGCAACGTGGGCGCAAAAATCCCGTCGCAAATGTCAACCTGGATGCGCTTTGTAAAGGCCGAATAAATCTGATATTGGCGCGCATAGAGATTTTTATCGTTGGTGGTGATGGTTGGAACGATGATAGCCATTAAATTTCCTTATCTAAACGTTTAATGCGGCGGAGATGCCTTGCTTCTTTTGAGAAAGGCGTGTTTAAAAATTTTTCAACAATGGCGAACAAATCTTCATAGGCTTTTTCGCTCTCTAGGGGGTCCTTGGCGGCAGTGAGGCGGTCAGCGGAAAGGCAGATGACGTTGGCGTCGTTATGGCTCCTTGAGCTCTCGGCGACCTCAAGGTCTTGCGCAACGGCGGCGCGAATGCCTTTGAAACGGTTGGCCTGGATTGAGATACCGATGGCGGAGCCACAAATGAGGATGCCGAAGGTGTCAGGCTTGCCGATTTTGATGTTGTTTAGGACAGCTTTCGCAACAGCACGGGCGGCATCGTTATAATCGTCTTCTGGGTCGTAGGACTTTGGGCCTAGATCGGTTACTGTAACGGGGGTGTCTCCGGCTATTGGAGCGCGGAGCAAATCTGCGCAAAGTTTGCCTTTTAAGGCGAAGCCGCGATGGTCTGATGCGATGAAGATTTGCACGATTTATTAGTCCTTTCCGAAGTCGGCGGCTAATTCAACGAGACGGTTGGAATAGCCCCATTCGTTGTCGTACCAGGCGACGACTTTGATGAGATTGCCGCCAACGACATCAGTGAGCGGGAGGTCGATGATGGCGGAGTGGGCGTTGCCACGGAAATCGGTCGAGACGAGCTCTTCTTCCGTGACATCAACAATACCTTCATAATAAGGTTCGGCGGCGGCTTTCTTCAAAGTTTTAACGAGCTCTTCTTTGGTGACGGAACGTTTGAGGACGGCAGTGATGTCGGCAAGGGAGACGACTGGAGTTGGGACGCGAACCGAGAGACCGTTAAAGCGGCCAGTGAGGGACGGGATGGTGAGAGCGGCGGCTTTGGAGGCGCCAGTGGTGGTTGGAACGATGTTTTCAGCGGCGGCGCGAGCCTCGCGAAGGTCTTTTGCCGGAGCGTCTTGGAGACGTTGAGAAGCAGTGTAAGAGTGGACAGTAGTCATCATTGCCTTGTCGATGCCGAAGTTGTCTTCAAGGATTTTCATAACTGGGGCAATGCAGTTGGTTGTACAAGATGCATTGGAAATAATGACGTCGCCTGAGTCGAGGGTATCTTCGTTGACACCGATGACGATAGTCTTGGCGCCTTCACCTTTAGCAGGGGCAGAAATGACAACTTTGCGGGCGCCGGCGTCGATGTGTGCTTTAGCTTTGGCTGGGTCGGTGAAGAGACCAGTGGATTCGATAACGACGTCTATGCCCATGTCTTTCCAGGGAAGGGCGGCTGGGTCTTTTTCGGAGAGAACGCGGATGCGCTTGCCGTTGATGATGAGGTTGTTCTCGTCAAATTTAACTTCATAGTCATAAATGCCATAGCTGGAATCATATTGGAGAAGCTTGGCGAGTGTTTTAGTGTCGGTCAGGTCGTTGATGGCGACAATTTCGATATCTTTGCGTTCCATGGCGATTTTGAGAGCGTTTCGCCCGATTCGACCGAAGCCGTTGATGGCTAATTTTACCATAATATTTTACCTCCTAATAATGCTTATAATTATCATATCAAAAAAGAAGGACTTTGTTAAGCCCTTCTTTGATGAATTTAAGCGCGAGCAAAGTGCGCGAAGGCACGGTTGGCTTCGGCCATGCGGTGGCAGTCTTCTTTCTTCTTGAAGGCAGCGCCGGTTTCGTTGTAAGCGTCAACGATTTCGGCCTCTAAGCGCTTGCTATAGGGCATTCCTCCGCGTGCGCGGGCAGCTTGAACGAGCCAAGTGAAGGCGAAATGTTGCTGGCGGTGGCCAGAAATTGGGAACGGAATTTGGTAGTTGGCGCCACCAACGCGGCGAGATTTAACTTCAAAATCCGGGGAGATGTTGGCGAGAGCTCTTTCGAACACTTCGACGGGGTCTTCGGACTTGAGCTTTTTCGCAGCGCCTTCGAGAGCGGCATAGACGGCGCGTTCGGCGGCTTGTTTTTTGCCGTCGAGCATAGATTTGTTAATTAAGCGTTGAACGAGGACGCTTTGGTAGCGGCGGTCTGGAGAGACTTTGCGCTCGAGAGATTTAGTAGTTTTGCGAGGCATTATTTGTCTCCTTTCTTAGCGCCGTATTTAGAGCGGCCTTGTTTGCGACCTTCGACGCCTTGGAGATCCAAAGTGCCGCGAACGATGTGATAGCGGACGCCTGGAAGATCTGGGACACGGCCACCGCGGACGAGCACAACGGCGTGTTCCTGGAGGTTGTGACCTTCGCCGCCGATGTAAGCCCAAACTTCTTGGCCGTTGGTGAGACGCACGCGGGCGACTTTACGGAGAGCGGAGTTTGGTTTTTTCGGGGTTTTGGTTGTGACCTTGATACAAACGCCACGCTTCAAAGGAGCGGCTTGGTCGTAGTAACGAGTCTTAAGTGTGTTGACGATTGAGCCGAGAGCAGGTGACTTCGACTTTTTCGCAGCCTTTTTGCGAGGCTTGCGAATTAACTGATTGATAGTTGGCACAGTTAAAAACTTCCTTTTAATTTAGATTAATTTTTGCTCTTCCGGTTTCAGCACAAACCTCGGAGCGGAAACTCTTTATCTTATTATACTCTTTTTGGTTAGATTTGTCTAGTACCTTGGCGGGAGCTTCTGGAGGTAGGTCGTGACGGGCTGGGCGCCGGAGGCTTCGTTGGCCGAGAAGAGATAAACGGCGCCAGAGAGGTTGACGAGTTCAGCGTAATTTGGCAAGGTGTTTGTGTGGGCGTCGGCGCCATAGGTGCGGTTCATGAGGACTTTTTCCGCGACGACTGGTCCGCCAATAACAAGTGGCTCTTTACAAGTGCTGGCGCTTAAGGGCGGGGTTACCTTGCTACTGTTGACGCAAGTGTTGATTTGCTTGTCGGCGATGAGCCAGGCTTGGATGTTATTGACGTTCTCGTTAATGAGGATGTTGCCGTTTTTGGCGTAGACGATAACCTGAGGAATGTTGGGATTGCCATAGCTGCGGGTAGTGTAGCTTGATGGCATGATGTTGGCGCTGATATAGATGTCGCCGTCGGGATTATAGAAGAAGCGGGGGTTTCTGGCAGTGCCGTTTAGGGATTCGGTGTTGATTTCTGATGTGACGGTGTAGTTTTGGACGTCGTTGAGATAATGGTCGGCGAGCTTTTGCTTGAAGTTGGCCGTCGCAACGCTGATGCTCGCGCCACCAAGGGCAGGGCGAGAGGTGTTGACGCCGCTGCAGTTGTCATTTGCGATAGTGAGCGGAGATAGCTTGCAATCGGTGTGGCTTTCTAGACCGGAGATGAGTGAAGCGCCGGAGCCGGTTTCTAGGACGGATTTGTTCGCGATGATAGCGAAGTCGGTCCATGAGCCATAAGATTTGTTCTCGATGGTCGTGCGAGAGGTCTTAGTGCCGCCGTTTGTAAAGATGCCGCCGCCCCAAGCTTGGAAGTTTGGATATTTACCGATGTTGAAGCAGGAAGCGCTGGAAACGACCCAGTTGCTGCTCATGTTGAACCCATCGCCGCTGTTTGCGGGTTTAACGCCGACGGCGAGACAATACTTATCGTTGGTGGCGAGGTCAGGGATGGTGAAGTTGTTGGACTGGATGGTAACGTCATAGTTATTTGACGAATAGAACTTTTTACCGGTGGCGCCGGCGGGGCCGAGGTTTTGGTTAATGCGTTCCTCAAGTGTGTTACAGTTAATACCGGCAATTTGACTAGCAAAATGGCTGCAGGGGTCGTTTGCAGTGTCGAGACTGCCGCTGAAATTGAGTGAAGCGACCTCGCCAAAGGCAGTGAAAGCGACAAAACGGATGGTGGCGTTTGGAATGTCGGTAATCATGTAGCTAGCATCGTTTTTGCCGACGGAAAGGTCGAACTTGATGCGTTGGCTGGAGCCGACGGTGACGGGCTTACTAATATCGTCGTTTGAGGTTAGGCCGGTAGCTTTAAAGTTCCAGGGACGGATGACGTTGACGCAGCCCCTCGCAGATTTGCCAACAGTGTTTTTGCTGGCAGGCGTGCCGACGCCCTGGATGTCGGGGTTGCCGCTATAGATTTCTCCGTCAACTTCCCAATAACGGCCTTGAAGCGTGTATGTTTTTGAGAGATAGTCGATAGTTTGACACTGTTCATAGAGCGTGCCGACTTCGCTGGCGGTAGCCTGAGTGTTGGTGTTGAGAAGTGGGTCAGTGCGGTTGCTTCGGAAAGAATATTTACTGCTGGCGGTGTTGGTGGCGATAGCGTGAGATGGCAGGGTGACGGCGCTTTTGATAGACGTGGCGGTGAAGGTAGTAGCTGGGTCGGCAAAACGGTATTCGACGGTAACATCTTCGTCGGGGCTAATGACATCTGCTTGATGGGTGCCGTCGCCAGTGTGCTTTTCTGCATTGCGCCAAAGCTTGTGCGTGTAGGTGATGTCGGCGGAAGCGGTTTTGAGGAGATAGGCGGTGGTGCCACTGATGTTGACCGTGCCGCCAGTTTGGGAAGGATTGTCGAGAGCGCCGGAGGACTCGGAGAAGACTTCGATGTCGCCGTCGTCGCGCCAAGTGAGAGCGGGGCGAGCGATCGTAACACAACGTTTGGCAAACCAGCCATCGCCAACAACGGATTCCGGCGAACCTTCTTCATTATTGTTGCCATCGAGATGGATTTTGAACTGATAAGGATTAAGCTTGATGCGTTCGCAGATGGTCTTGGAAGTGCCGGGGTCGATAGTAATGTTGAAGGTCTCGGTGATGGGGCTTGAGGTTGGCGTAGCGATATTGTTGCCGGATTTGACGTCGGTCTTTTGTGACCAGTCTTCGGAGCCGCCGGCGGCGTAGACAATGCGTTCGATGACGTAATTGGTTGATAGTGCACGATTGCTACCGTCAGCGTTTTTGATGTCAAACTTAAACTGGATAGAGCGAGGACTATTCACACTATAAACTGGTGAGGCAGCATCTTTGTTTGCGCCGTCGACCCAGACATGGGATTCAGCAGTAAGGTTGACTGATTTTGGCGAACGACGTCGGACGATAGAACAGACGGTGGAAGTCTGCCAGTTGTTGTCGGTGACGGTTTGAACGCCGGTGCTAACTTTTACCTCAACTTGTTTAGGTCGGAAAGTAATGCGCTCGCAGACGGTTGGCGTGGCTGAACCTTGAGCAATGGGGTCAGAGACCCAGGTGTTGGTTTCTGCGGTGACATAGGTGTTGTCGCCGTTGACCGTGAGTGATTTGGGCGAACCGCTTGTGCCCTCGTTGGCTACAGCAGACCAAGACGAACCGCCGTTGACGCTGCGCTCGACGTAATAGTCGATTGCTCTGGAGTAGCTTGAGCTACCGGAGACTTTGAGTTGGTGAACAAAGCTGAATGTGAAAGTTTTGGTTGCCCCGCGGGAGCCGCCGTAGGCATCGAGGGTTTCTGTGTTGCCGGTGGTGGCGCTTTTGTTGCCGTTGATGCTGTTGTCGACAGAAGAGCGGGAGTTCGGCGTGAGGAAGATACGATCGTCTTTGACCCAGACGCAGACGGTGCTTGTGTCGACGTTTGTCTCGCTATCGGCATAGGCGGTATGCCCATGGAGACCTTTGACTTTGCGGTGAGTGAGAGTCGAGCAGACTTCTGTAGCGACATTTGGTTGCAGGTTTAGCGATGACGTATCGATTTCGTCAGTAACGTTCGCGAAGGTTCCTCCTGAGGCTAGTGATTTTGATTGCCAATTTGAATCTTGCCGTACCGCCGTTCCGCTGACGGTGATTTTTCTTTTATAAAGATTGGATAAGTTTGCGGATGATGGATTGGTCCAGCCATCGTTCCTTTTTAGCGCGTGGGTAAAGGTAAGCTTACCGTCCTCCACAGTGATTGGGGCGCCGCTGCTTGTGCTTCCAACCGTGGTTCCCTTGTAAGCTACGGAGGGGGTGCTGCTATGTTGTATTTCGGTTATTTTGTAGTATTTGTAATAGATTGTGTTGTCATTGCTTTTGTTGTCATAACAATACAGGTGAGTCGTGATGTTGAAGGAATTTTCGACAAGTCCTTCCGAGTTCACTCTAGCAGCGGCACTAGCGGCGCCTGGATCAAAACTTACTGTGGCTGTGCCGCCGTCGTCCCAGTTTGACCACCCGCCCTTAACTGCTGACGCTGACATTCCGACATGATAAGTGCCGGTTCCGATCCAGGTTCTTCTCGTGCCAGGTTTGATAGTCATTAGTTCCATTGGACTGCCGCTAATCGTTGCGTTGGGGACATTGTTTTCTATGCAACCGCTTAGGTTGTCTCCTGTATTATAACTATTGGAGCCAATTGAATAAGTAACGCGACGGATGCTAAAACTAAGATTGCTACCTGAGAGCCTTGTCCACTCAGGATAATCGGTATACTCTGGGACTGCGGTGCCATAATTGCCGTTTCCGCCCTGACTCTCGCATCTTGAGTCAAAGGTTGCCTGATGGACGGTGTACCTGTTGCCATATTTCGCAGCTGCGGCGCTTTTACAGTCGCTTTTATAATCAGCGAAGACGTTTTGTGTATTTAGAACTAACGCCGATGCAATAATGCCGAATGTAAATAATAGTATTCTATGCCTATCCATTGCCGAGAATCAATCCTTCCCTTTCTAAAGTTTCGAGCTTTGCGCTCCATTCGGATGCTTTTTCTGTCGTGCCATATTTTTCTTCTTTTTCAATGATTTGCAGGGCGGTCTCGTAGCAAGGTAAGATTTCATATGCTCTGTAGGAGTCGTTTAAAATTTGTTTAGAAAACTGACTACCGTATGTTGAGTCAAGAATGGCGACGCGATTGAAGAGAAGCTCGATTTTTGAGTCTTCTGTTTCTGCTTCGTCAATGATTTTGTCATACATGGCGATAAACCGTTCAGGATTGTCGGGCAAGAATTCCTGGGCGCGGGATTCGGAGACTTCGAAAAACTCATGGTGAATAGCGCCCCAGTTAAAATACACTGCAGCAGCAAGGCCGGCGACGATGATGACCGGAATGGTGATACGGCGGACGAGTTTCCAGTTGATATTGAAACGTTTGTGCGAGCGAATAACACCATTTGCGTCGGCGCCTGGATTCTCGATTCGCGCGCGAGATTCGGCAGCGTGAGCTTTGGCCTCGGCGAACTTTTTTTGGAACTCCTCAGCGCTTTGTTTAAAAGTCTTTTTTTCTTCAACTTTTGTGAAGACTTCGCGTTTTTCCTTAGCCTTCGTGTCGGCGATATTCTGGCTATGAAAAACAAGCGGTTTTTTAACCGGCGACTCAAGATTACCCTTTTTTGTATCACCTTCCATACTGCTTATAATTATATCACGCACAAAAAATCCCGTAAATGATGATTTTACGGGATTTCTTTGTCCTTATTCTGTAACTTGGAAATCGCGAGCGTTAGCTTCTTCCGCGAGTTGGTGATAGCGGCTAGCTTCGGCCGAGTTGCCTTTGCCTTCGTAGGCAGTCGAGAAGTAATTATAGACGCGATATTGGTCAAAGTTGTCTAAACTTGAGACGTCGATTCCTTGTAGGACTGATATGGCGGAGTCGTAGTCCTCGATAAGATTATAATAGCCAGCCTTGTTGAGTGTGAGCCCGAGTTCAACTTCTTTATCGCTGGTTTCGGCGATTTTTTTGTCGTATTCGGCAATAACTTCTTCGTTCTGTTTGGTGCCGTCGTTGTCGGGAGAGGAGTAGGTAATTTCCGTGGTTTCTCCTTCTTCTCGATTATTGAGGTTATTGACGATTAGAACAACGGCGACTGCAATGCCAGCACCGACTAAGGCGGCGGCGATGGCGATAAAGATAACTTTAAGGTCGAGAGGTTTTTTGTCTTTGGGCGGTTGGCTCGGGGCAATGGCGCCAAAATTGTTTCCGGCAGCGGGAATTGATTTTTGCTCCGCGCTGCTGGAGATTATTGCTTCGCCGCGATCGGGCGTGTTTAAATTAGAAAAAGAATTTTGCTCGTGCATATATAATATATATTATATATGGTTTTTGGAAAATGGTAAAGGTTTAACTGTTGGCTTCAACGAGGAAGTTGAGCGTTTTTTCAATAACCATGCGGTTCTTGACGTCCATTTTGACGCGTGGGTCTTTGAGATTCTTGAGTGCTTCGGGAGATTTTTGGTAAACGTCGCGAAGTTCGGCGATTTTGGCAATAACATCATCGTCGGAAACCTCGATTTTGGCGTCGCGGGCGAGGATTTGCAGAACAAGCGAAGCCTTAACGCGCTTTTCGGCAACTTCGCGGGCCTGTTTTTCCCACTCTTCTTTGGTGACGTTGTTTAACTTGAGATATTCGTCAAGACTTTTTCCGGCGGCAGCAACGTTGCGTTCGATGTCGTTTCTGATGATGCGAAGTTGGTCTTCAATGAGGATTTCCGGCGCAGAAACCTTGGAGTTTTTAACGAGCGCTTCGACGAGGTCGTCCTTGAACTTTTCGTTGATGCGGGCTTCGTTTTGTAGCTTTAGGTTCTTTTCGATGTCGGCACGAAGTTCGTCCATGTTCTTGAAGGGCCCGCATTTCTTTGCGAGTTCTTCATTGAGTTTCGGGAGTTCGAAAACGTTGACTTGTTTAACGAGAACTTCGAAAACGGTCTTAGCGCCAGCAAGAGATTTCTCGTGATAATCTTTCGGGAAAGTGAGCGGAAGCTCGAATTTGTCACCAGACTCGTGCCCGACAATTCCCTCCTCAAAGCCAGGAATGAAACTCTTTGAGCCGAGTTCGAGATGATAATCTTTTGCAGTGCCGCCTTGGAAAGGTTCACCGTCGCGTTTGCCGACAAAATCAATAATAACTTCGTCGCCAAGCTCGGCTTTTTTCTTCATGACCTTCTTTTCAGCGTAGGCTTTCTGGATGTTCTCGACGATTTCGTCGATGTCCTTTTTAGTGACTTTGACCTCAGGTTTTTTAACTTTGAGGTTTTTAAAGTCGCCAAGTTTAACTTCGGGCAGAATGTCGGCTTCGGCGGTATATTCGGCGGATTCGTCAGGAACGTATTTTGTGACGTTGACGCGCGGAACGACGAGTGGGGATTTTTCAACTTCCTGGAAAGCGGTCGGCACGGTTGTGCGAACGGCAATGTCGATTGTTTCTTGCGAGACGACGTTCCTGTCGAGAACTTTTTCGGCAAGGTCGCGCGGGGCTTTGCCTTTGCGGAAGCCTTCGATTTTTACTTCTTTGATGAGTCGCTCGACGGCTTTTTCGCGAGCGGTGTTTAAGTCGTTTTTGTCTAAGGTGACCGTGATAAGAACACGGGTGTCGGATAATTTCTTTGATTTAACTTTCATGTCCCCCATTTTATCATAAGTTAGTCTATTATGCCAGAGAGTGGTTCGGTTCTGAGATGGCGAACCGCAGAGCGAGTATCATAATTGTTTTTGACGCCGGGCGCGAGAATGTTTTGTTTGTCGAAAATCTTTTTGACTTCAGAAATGAGCTGAGACTGGTCGGGGTCAAATCCGGGGTAAATGACAATGGGCTTCAGGCAGCCTTCTGGCGAGCCACCAGCGAGCGAGCCGCCATGCGTTTTGAGTAGCTCATTAAAATCGCGAAGGAGAGTGAGGGCGGCACGACGGTCGTCAATTTTTTTGAGATCGAACTCGGGGCGAACGCTATAAATATCTGTAGCGTATGACCCAAACAACGCGAGCTTTTGTTTTGAAGTTTTTTCGAGTTTGGCGAGGTCTTTAATGAAATTTTCAAGATTGTTTCTCGGAACGTAGAAATCGTGAAGCAGATTTGGGCGTTCGCCCTTTGCGCTATCGTTAAGGAAGCTGGTTAAACTGGTGGCAAAGTCGTCGAAGTCAAGCGAGTTTTTGATGGATTCCGTGACAACATATGCCGATTTTGGAAGAAAGCGAAGAGCTTGGCGAACTTTGCGGCGAGAACGCCTTGACTTATCATTAAACGCGGCAAAAACTAGGAAGCCGTCGTCGAATTTGCGGGTGAGAAGGTCGGGCTTTTTGCCATAATCGTCAACGTTCTTAAAGATGCGAGTGTCGAACAGCTCGATGGAGAGCGGGCTAAGCTTCTCGAGTTTATCAGCAAATTCAGTAGCGGTTTTTAAAGTGTTGAAGACAGCGAAGAGACGGTGCGGACGAGGCGGAAGGACGTCGACGCGCATGATAACTTCAGTGATAATACCAAGCGAACCTTCGGCGCCAAAGAAAATCGGCAATAAATCAAACGTGCGACCGTGATTGCGGCGGACATGACAGAGTCCAGGAAAACCGAGCCGGGCGTTTTTTTCTTGCGCATCAATTAGGTCGGCATTGTCAATGATGAGTTGATCGAGACGCTCATAAATGTCACCTTCGAGGTTTTTTTCGGATTTTTTGAGGCTAAGCTTGGGAAGATTCAGGCGTGAAGTCTGAATCAAATCGCCATTTGCAAGGACGACTTCGATGCGGTCAACGTAGTTCATGATGCCGCCGTAATGTTTTGAAAATTTGTCGCGTGGTGAATTGGCGATGAGTGAGCCGATAGTTTCGCGAGGGTCGGCATCAACGGGCAGCGTGAGTCCGTGTGGAGCAAGAACAGCGTTGAGTTTGCCGAGTGTGATGCCGGCTTGGACGTGAATGAGGCGATCGTGCGCGTCGAGCTCTCGGGTGTGATTCATTTTTTCCATAGAAATAACCAGGCCATCAGTGAGGTCGTTGCCGGTTTTAGAAAGCCCGGAGCCTCGAACGGCAATCGGCAAGTCGAATTTTTTCTCGCTGAGCTGAGAGACGAAACGAACAATTTTGCGAATGTCGGAAGTGGTTTCGGGGAGAGCGACAAAACGAGGTTTAACTTTAAGCATCGAACGGTCGGTTGAGTAGGCATCAAGAATCGAGTCTTTATCAAAGACGTTACCGGTTAGATGGCGATTTAAGTAGACCGCAATCTTATTCACAATTTTGCCCACCAATTATAGACATATATATTATTATATTCTGCTTTTGGTTTTTTGGAAAGACTAAATTTGGAAAAGTTGTTGAAGTTTTTCGTGGACTTCTTCGATTGAACCGGTGGCTTCTAAAATCGGGATGTTGAGTCCCTTGGCGATTTTTTCATAGGCATGGTTAACTCTTTGTTGGAAGTCGTCGCCTTTAACTTCAAAAGTTTCTAGGGCTTTGCCGCGAGCTTTTTCGCGTTCTTCACGAACCTTGTCGGGAAGTGTGAGAATGACGGATTTATCGGGCTCGACGTAGGGTTTTGGCAACATTTCTTTGGTGAGACGGATGATTTTGGAGCGAGAGACGCCTTCGCCATAGCCTTGATAAGCGAGCGTCGACCACCAGTTGCGGGCGGAAATTACCACGCCACCTTGCTTCAGGATTGGTTCGGCAAGCTTATGCCATAGCTCAAGTCTCGCCGCCGTAAAAAGCACGACATTTGTGAGCGGAGCGAGATTATAATCTTTGCCTTTAATCAAAATTAGATCATGAAGGTCGTGGGCCTGAGGCAAGTCACCATCTGGTTCGTGGAGTGTGAGCACGGGTTTATTTTGCGCACGGAAGAATTCCGCAAACAGTTCTGCTTGCGTTGACTTTCCGGTGCCGTCTTGGCCCTCGATAACTAGATACATTATTTCTCTCCTTTCAGATATCGATAAAAGCAACGTGGGCAGAGGGCGCGATACTCGATTTTTGATGTTCCGTCGATAAGGACGTCGGGTCCGTCGGTAACGAGTTTGTCGTTGAGAAAACGGCAGTTCATGGTGGCCTTGTGCCCGCATTCGCAAATAGTTTTGAGTTCTTCGATGTCGTGGGCGATTTGAAGGAGGCGAGTGGCGCCTTCGAAACCGCCATCTTCTTGGCGGAAGTTGAGACGGAGGCCGTACGCCATGACAGGAATGTCGAGCTGGATCGTGATTTGCATGAGTTGGTCGGCTTGTTCTTTGGTTAAGAATTGCGATTCGTCAACAAGAACACAAGCGACGCCGGCAAATTTTTCGGCAACAGCTTTGAACAAATCAGTTTGCTTGTCGAAGCAGAGATCGGTTTCGCGTTCGGGGCCGATGCGCGTGAGAAGCTTTTCGCCGTTTTTAGTGTCGGTTTTTGGTTTCATGACGCAGACTTGATGGCCGCGTTCTTCATAGTTGAAGGCGACTTGGAGAAGTTGCATGGTTTTGCCGCAGCCCATAGCGCCGTAACGAAAATAAAGTTTTGCCATAATAAGGCTATTATAACACAACGCCGGTGTTTGGGGCTTTAGGAATAATGGTTTTATCCGTGTCTTGTATGATTTCTGTTACTTGTTCTTCTGTCTTTTCTTCTGGCTCTGGTTCAGATGTAACTGCGAATGCAGAACGGACAGTGAGCGGGGCGAGGATGTAGATTTCTTCGGGTGAAAGATAAACGCGGGCGGGGCCGTCAATATGATAATTAGCGGTTTCGAGGCCGTTAAGAATGCCGGCCGACATGGGCGCGACGGTGTCAATTTTGGAAAAGGCATAGTTCTTTGGGTCGGCAACGCGGAAGTGGATTTTTAGCGCATAGTTTTCTTCAGCGGAGATTGTCGCTTCGCTGTTGTTGCGGTATGTGCCAGAGTGTACGTCTTTAGCAATAACAAGCTCGGTTTTGGTTTTGTCGATTTCGAAAAGGTTGGGGTTGTACGGACAGAGTCCTTCAAGTTCCGAGAGACAAGCGAGGTCGGTGATAGTTTCAGGATGAAGCTCCTTAACGAGGGAGCTAATAATGCGAGCCTCGGCGGAATCAAAATTTTCGCCGTCTTCGAGCGTGTCGTCATAGTTTGCAGAAAAACCGCGGACGGCGGGCAGAAGCTTAAACGTGCCGAGAGTGGCGGTTTTGTCGTGTCGAAAAGTATATTCTGGTTGCGTGGCGATGATTTTTGGATCGCTGGCGAGTGTGCTATCTTCAAAGTCGTTGTTTAAAAAGGCGTTGCCGAAGCCGTCGTTAATCTTGTGCGTGATGGTGGCGAATGGTCGGTAGCCGTAGTTCTCGCCGCCAATTTGTGCCTGGACGGCGTAGAAATGCCCAGTATAAATCCCGAAGCTGCCGGTTGGATTGTTAATGATTAGGTTATCATTCATGTATATGGTGACGTTTTTGTCGGCAGGTGTGGTGATGCCGGTGACTTCGTCGGTGCTATTATTTTCTGCCGGGAGCGTCGAATTAACGTTAAATGTGGCATCGGTTTTTTCCTCCAGACTAACGTCGCCAGCCTCATTGATGATGGCGTTGGCGCGTGTGGTCGACGAATTTACGTTAATCGTGAGACTGGCGGGCGACAATTCTGGATGACTGTTTTCGATGTAGAAATAGTTTACGCTGACATTAATGCCATACTCTCCCGTCGTGGTGATTTGGTTCTCGCCACTGAGTTTGACGTGGACCGACTGGAAGGAACCGCCGCGAACGTAGATGGCGTCGTCTTGATAGTTTTTAAGGTATAAGCTCGGGAACCACCAATCCGAAAAATCGAAGTATGCCGTACACGAATCGTCTGTCGAAATGTCGCTGCTTTCTGCTGCTTGATGATTTTGATAATAGGGCGCGTCAGGAGTGAGAAAAATTGCGGTTTCGCCAGAGCCGATTTGGACGAGGCGGTCGGATGCTGCGACTGGTTGCGCAAAGGGCGTAAAAATTAAGCTTAGTGACAAAAGCAAGGAGAGAAAGAATCTTTTCATGCTATTACATTAACATATACTTGACAAATGTACAAGCATATGTGTTTTGTACGCTAAGCTTCAGTGTCTGCGAATTGCGAATTGTAAAGCTCGGCGTAAAAACCGTTCTGTTTTAGCAGAGTGTCGTGATTGCCTTGTTCGACGATATTGCCATCTTTCATGACGAGAATTAAGTCGGCGCTTCTAATCGTTGAGAGACGGTGAGCGATAACAAAGCTGGTGCGGCCGCGCGTTAGTTTTTCAAAAGCATCCTGAATTTTTTGTTCAGCACGAGTGTCGACGTTTGAAGTCGCTTCGTCGAGAATCATCATGGGCGGGTTCTCGACCATGGCGCGGGCGATAGTGAGCAGTTGCTTCTCGCCGGCGGAAATGTTGTCGGAGTCTTCGGAGATGGTAGCGTTATAGCCGTCTTTCATGGATTCGATGAGATGGTCAATGCCAGTGGCCTTGGTGGCGGTTCTAATTTCGGAGAGTTTGGCGGACTTGCGACCATATTTCAGATTGTCCTTGACGGAGCCAGAAAAGAGCCAGGTGTCCTGAAGTACCATGCCAAAGAGCGCGCGAACATCAGAGCGCTTCATTTCCGAAGTTGGAACGCCGTCGATGGTGATGTAGCCGGAATCGGGATCATAAAAGCGCATGAGCAGGTTGATGATGGTGGTTTTGCCGGCGCCGGTTGGGCCAACAATGGCAACTTGTGCGCCCGGCTCAATCTTGGCGGAAAAGTGTTTGATGATGGGGTTTTTCTTATCATAAGAGAAGCAAACATCATGGAATTCGATGGCCCCCTTGATGTTTTTGACGGTTTTTGACGGTTCGGGGTCGGGTGCTTCTTCGGGGAGGGCGAGAAAGTTAAAGACGCGTTCGGATGCAGCGAGAGTGAGCTGAACAGTTGCGACAATTTCCGAGAGATTGGAAAGTGGTTGGTTGAAGCGAGAAAGATATTGAATGAATGCTTGGATACTGCCGATGAGCAGGGCGCCGGAAAGGACCATGTTGCCGCCGAGAATACAAATGGCGACGTAGCCGATGTTGGTGAACATGTGGACGAGCGGAAAAGCGAGCGAACCGAGGAATTGCGCTTTCCATGAATCGGTGTAGAGTTTTTCGTTGGCGGCTTGAAAATTAGCAAAGGATTTTTGCTCGTGCGAGTTGGATTTAATGATGATTTGTCCAGAATAATCTTCTTCAACGTGAGAGTTGAGCTCGCCAAGCACCTTGCGTTGCGCGACGAAGTGTTTTTGGGCGCGCTTAGCGATTTTGGCAACGGCAAAAGTTGACAACGGAACGACGACGATAGCGACGAGTGCGAGCAGTGGCGAAATAATGAACATCATGACTAAGCAGCCGATAATAGTGGTTAGGTTGGTGATGATTTGTGCGAAGCCTTCAGAAAGAGCATTCCAGAGAACGTCGACGTCATTATTAAGAATGCTGAGCGTGTCGCCAAACGGAACTTTGTCAAAGTAAGAGATTGGTAGTTTGGAAATTTTGGTGATAATTTCGGTGCGGAGTCGTTCTGTGTAGAAAAGGGTGGTGCGCGCAAGAAGATAGTTTTCTAAGTAGGTCAGAATGGCGATGATAGCATAGATGACGCCGAGTTGAATAGCGGCGATTTTGATGGGCTCGAAATCTAGATGTCCGGTTTCGGCAATGCTCGAGACGGCGGAGTTGGTCATATTGCCGAGAATGCTGGGGCTAAAAAGGCTGAGAACGCCAGAAGCGGCGGCAAAGACGAGCGACAAAATGATAACGAAACGAAAGCTCTTGAGTGATTTAAAGAATGCTCGGAAAGCTTTTTTAGAATCTTTGGCGTGTTCGGTGGTCATTTTAGGCATTTTTTAGTTCCTTTGCAAATTCTTGTTCGGAGACTTGTGATTTAACGATCTCGCGATATTCTTTACAGTTTTTCAATAGTTCTTTGTGCTTGCCTTTGCCGACAATCTTGCCTTGGTCAAGGACGATGATTTGCTCGGCGTCCTTGATGGTGCTAATACGTTGCGCGACGATAAGAACAACGCTATCTTTGGTTTCTGGTTTTAAGGCCTCGCGGAGCTTTTTGTCGGTTTTCATGTCTAAGGCAGAGAAACTGTCGTCGAAAATGTAAATTTCAGGGTGTTTAGCAATTGCGCGAGCGATGGAAAGACGTTGTTTCTGGCCACCGCTGACGTTAGTGCCTTTTTCGGCGATATGGGCGTTGTATTTTTCTTCAAGTTTTTCAATGAAATTTTCGGCTTGAGCAACTCGGGCGGATTTTTTGACGTTCTTGTCGTCTAAGTCGTCGGTGCCGAAAAGAATGTTGTTCTTTATGACGCCGGAAAAGAGAATCCCACGCTGCGGCACGTAGCCAATGCGTTTCATGAGATCGTCTTTGGCGTAGTCTTTAATGTTTAGGCCGTCGACGAGGATTTCTCCTTCGGTTGTTTCATAAAAACGAGGTACAAGTGAAATCAGAGTTGACTTGCCGGAGCCAGTCGAGCCGATAAAAGCGGTGGTTTCGCCGGCTTTGGCGATGAAAGAAATGTTTTCTAACACATTTGCTTCGGCGCCGGCGTAGGCGAAGGCAACGTTTTTAAACTCGACAGACGGGGTTTTGTCTGGGTTCCCTTCGGTGGTGTCTTTCCAATGGATTTTTGGTTTGACTTTCATGACCTCGTTGATGCGGCCGGCGGAAACGTTGGCGCGTGGGAGAATGATGAAGAGCATAGTAAGAATCAGGAACGACATGAGAACGTGAGTAGCGTATTGAACAAAAGCAATCATATCGCCGAGATAACTAGCGTCGGATTCTAAACGACCGATAGAAATCCAAACGATGCCAAGCGTCACGCCGTTAAAAATAAGTCCGAGCAGCGGGTCTTGTAGTGCCATTAGTCTGTCGATGAAGAGGCCGGTTTTTGTGAGTTCGTGGTTCGCGTGACCGAATTTTTGTTGTTCGTGAGCCTCGTTATTGAAGGCGCGAATGACACGGAGGCCGGTTAAGTTTTCGCGAGCGATAAGCGTGATTTTATCGATGAGTTTTTGATAGATTTTGAATTTCGGCATGGCGAGACCGAGGATAATAATGCTGAAAAAGATGATTGCGCCAACGCCGGCGGCAATGGTCCAAGTCATGTCGGGAGCGGTTTGATAAGCTTGAAAGATGGCACCGAGGCCCATCATGGGGGCGCGAAGAAGCATGGTGAGCATCATCATGATGGCTTGTTGAACCTGACCAATGTCGTTGGTCGTGCGGGTGATGAGTGAAGCGGTTGAAAAATTATCGATTTCGGAAACACTGAGGCTTAAAACTTTTTGATAAAAGTCGGCGCGGAGATCGCGAGAGAAGGCGGCGCCAATGCGAGACGAGAAGAAGTGCGCAATAAGCGCGCAGAGCGAGGCGGCGAGGGCAAAAATCAGCATCTTGAGCCCGGTTGCGAGAATATAATTTTGGTCGCCGGTGACAATGCCTTGATTCACGATGTCGGCCATAAGTGCAGGGAGCTGGAGGGTGAGATAGGTTTGTCCGCCGATGCTAAGAATCAGCAGAACAACCTGCCACCAATAAGGTTTGAGGTAACGAAATAATTTAAGCATTTTTTTCTAAACTGATGGTGTAATTTTTGTCGTTAATTTTGATAATTTCGTCGTAAGCGTAGTTGTTAGTTTTCGAGAATTCGGTCGTGAGGGTTTCGGTTTTGATGAGGTTGAGATATTTTTCTGGAAGATCGACGTCAAGACTGAGTCTTATTCTGTCGTCGACTTCGAGTCCGGCTTTTTTGCGGGCGGACTGAACAAAGCGAATCAGCTCGCGCGCGAGACCTTCGTCTTTTAAGTCTTTCGTGAGGGTTTTGTCGAGCGCAGTTTCTTCGCCGTTTTTGACAGCCTTAACGTTGAGCTCGTCTTTAATGATTTGTTCGTAGAACTCGGGAAGCCGATTGCCAGCGTAGGTGAAACTGGCGAGAGGCTGACGAATTTTGATTTGGTCCTCGGAGTCAGATTTTTTCATGCGGAGCATGAGACCTTCGTTGATGATGTCGCGCGTGCGAGACATGAGATCGAGCGTGGTTTGGTCGACGGGGTTTTCGAGCGGATAGTCGAGAAGATGGATAGAAGTGCCGGCGCCGGTGAGATTCTGATATAGCTCTTCGGAGAGGAACGGAGTGAATGGCGCGAGCATGATGGCAGTGTGCTTGAGAACGGTGAAAAGAGTCCAGTAAGCCTCGTTTTTGTCGGAATCGTCTTCGGACTTCCAAAAACGGCGACGAGAGCGGCGGACGAACCAGTTGGAAAGGTCGTCAACGAACGGGAGAACGCCAGCGAGGGCTTTCGGAAGGTTATATTCTTCCATGCCTTTGGTGATTTCAGCACGAGTTTCATGAAGGCGTGAGATAATCCAGCGGTCGAGCGGATTCTCGAGACATTCGACAGAACCGTCTTTTGGCTGCCAATGGTTTTCAGAGTCAAAGCCGTCGACGGCGGCATAAGTCGTAAAGAAGTCATAAACGTTCCAAATCATGCTAAGTTTTCGTGCGACGTCGGAGACATCTTTGTCGAGAAGGGCGAAATCTTCGCCGGCGGTAACTGGGGAGCTGAGAAGCAAGAAGCGGAGCGAATCGGCGCTGAATTTGTCCATGAGCTCGTTCGGGTCGGTGAAATTGCCGAGAGACTTCGACATTTTGCGTCCGTCATTGCCGGCGAGGGTGCCGGTGACGATGACGTTTTTGTAGGCATTTTTGCCAAAAAGGGCAGTGTTCACGACGTGGACATAGTAGAACCAGGCGCGAACTTGGCCAATATATTCGACGATGAAATCGGCGGGATAGTTTTTCTCAAATTTTTCTTTGTTCTCGAACGGATAATGAAGCTGCGCAAAGGGCATAGAGCCAGATTCAAACCAACAATCGAGGACTTTATCGACGCGCTTAAAATGTTCGCCGTTAATGTCAAATTCAATGGTGTCGACCCAGGGGCGGTGATAGTCTTCGAGCTCGACGCCGGAGAGGTCTTTCAGCTCTTCGTATGAGCCGACGACTTTGACAGTTCCCTTGTCGCCTTTCCAAACTGGCATAGCGGTCGCCCAGAAGCGGTCGCGGGAAAGGTTCCAGTCGGGGGCAGCTTCAATGTTCTTCTTGAAGCGGCCGTTTTTAATATATTCTGGGAACCAGTTAATGTCTTTATTGTGTTTTAGCAGCTCCGGTTTGAGATTTTGGACGTCAAAGAACCAACTCGGGAAGGCGCGGTAGATGATGCGGGATTTTGAGCGAGGGTTGAAGGGGTATTCATGTTTAATATACTCGATTTTAAAGATAATTCCCTGTTGTTCGAGGACTTTGGCGATGAATTTGTTGCCGTCCCAGATTTGGATACCATGTTCGTCGGTGTCGCGGACGCCGAGGCGATGCAGCTTTTCGGCGACCTCGGGGAGATAATAGCCGTTTTCGTCGAGGCAGTCTTCAAATTCTGCCTCTTTTTCATGAGCGAGATAGAGGTTATAATCGTCTTCGCCATAGGCAGGGGCGATATGGACGATGCCGGTGCCTTCCTCACTACCTACGAAATCGGCAGGGTAGACTTTATGCGTTTTTTGCTCGTCAAATAAATCGAGATATTCTAGACCGGCGAGGTCAGTGCCGGAAAAAGTTTCCGAGGGGGCTTCGTCCGGGAAAAGCTTGGCGGCAAGCTTATTTGCGACGATGTATTGTTCTTGGTAAAGTCCGTATTCGAGGTCTTTCGAGACGGCAAGCATCTTGTTCGCGGGGAGAGTCCACGGTGTTGTTGTCCAGGCCATCAATTGCACATTACGATTCGTCTTAGTTTCAGCTTTATCCGAGGAAGCAGGAGTAGCGGAGGGAGCTGTATTTGAGATACTGCGAGTGAGCAACGCATCTGCTGACGAAGGAGAAAGCGAAAATAAGACGAATGCTGAAGGGTCGGTGACGGTTTGATAGGCGTCGTTATCCATGGTGACTTCAGCTTTGGAGACTGGAGTAGCGAATTTGGTGTCATACATCAAAACTTTACGACCTTCATAGATGAAGCCCTTGCCGTAAAGTGTTTTGAAAGCCCACCATACGCTTTCCATGAAATCTTTGTTCATAGTGCGATAGCTATGGTCAAAATCAACCCAGCGACCGATGCGGTCGATGGTGCCGCGCCAGGTTTCACTGTTCGCGACCATAGATTCGCGTGCCTTCAAAATGTAATTTTCAAGGCTAATCTTAGTGCCGATTTCGCGACGGTCGGTAATACCGAGCTGTTTTTCGACGAAATTTTCAGCGGGGAGACCATGACAGTCCCAACCCCATTTTCGTTCGACACGTTTGCCGCGCATGGTCCAGTAGCGCGGGACGGCGTCTTTAACGATAGAGCTGAGGAGAGTGCCGTGGTGCGGCATGCCGGTAATAAATGGCGGGCCATCATAAAAAACATAGCTATCTTTTGCGTCACGATTTGCGACGCTCTTTTCGAAGGTGTTGTCTTTCTTCCACCACTCTGCGATAGCTTTTTCATATTCAATGGCGCGGCGGCGCTTTCCGGCTGTATATTTCATATTGTATTATAATACCATATTTTTATTAGTTTAGCGAGCGATATAACCCATTACTTCGTCAATAACGGGGAGAGGAGTGCCAGTCCAAGTTTCGTATGTTTTACCATCGGTGTCCGTAACGGCAATGGCTGGGTATTCAACGATGTCGCGAGAGGTGCAAAAGATTTCGCCGTCAGGCATTTCGGGGTCGAGAACTTCGACTTCGCGATTTGATCTATGTTCAAACTCTCGAATCCACTCGTCGACTTCGCGAGCGTGGTCAGAAAATTGTTTATAGACTACGATTACTCTCATGGCTATCCTTGTTTATTTTTTATTGCGTTGTTTTTTGATGATTTCCTCGAATTCGTCGAGGGTTTTAAATTTGCGGAAGACACTAGTATAGCGGACGTAGGCGACTTCGTTCATGCGTGACAAGACGTCAAGGACGGCTTCGCCGATTTGTTCACTTGTGACGGCTTCGGTGTCATGAGAATATAAGATGTCGGTGGTTTCGTTGACAACTTTTTCGACTTCGAGTTCGCTATTCAGAAATTTGCCAACACTGCGACGAATCGAAGTGGCGAGTTTGTCGCGGTCGAACGTTTCGATGTCTCCAGAACGTTTTTTAACTTTTAGCTCGGGCATTTCGATGCGTTCATAAGTCGTGAAACGATGCTTGCCGTCACTCGTGACGCGACGACGACGAATAATTGTACCGTCGAGAGCTTCTCGACTTTCGAGGACTTTAGAATCGCCGATTCGGAATTTATAGTTCATTGCCTTCCCTTTTCATGGCACGAGAGTTAACGTTTGAGGCGGTTTCTGAGGCTAGGCGGAATGTCGAGGTCTTCTTCGGGTTCAGGTTTTTCAATGTTGTCCCACATATTGCCTTTGTTATTAGCAGTGAACTCGTTGACGTCGGGAGCGGGGGCAGGAGTAGCATTCTTGGCGGCTTCTTCCTGCTCTTTCTTGAGGCGCTCAGCTTCGGCGGCGGCGCGCTCCATGCGTTCGGCCTCTTCTTTGGCTTGTTGCTCAGCGAGGCGTTTTGCCTCAAGTTCACGATAATAATCTGAGTCGAAACCGGTAGCGACGACAGTGATGACGATTTCGTCTTGGAGCTCGGGGCGAATGCTGGCGCCGAAGATGATGTTGGCGTCGGGAGAGACGGCAGCGGTGATGACTTCGGCGGCTTCTTGGATTTCTGACATAGACATGTCATAGCCACCGGCGACAGAGAAGAGAACTCCCTTCGCGCCTTCGATTTTGACTTCAATAAGCGGAGATTCAATAGCCTGATTGGCGGCAACTGTGGCGCGGTTTTCGCCAGAAGCGTGGCCGATGCCCATGAGAGCAGAGCCGGCGTTTTTCATGATGGCCTTTACGTCGGCAAAGTCAAGGTTGATTAAAGAATGCTCTGTGATGAGCTCAGAGATTCCCTGGACACCTTGGCGAAGGACGTCGTCGGCGATTTTGAAGGTTTCGAGAAGAGGGGTGCGAGGATCGATGGTTTGTAGTAAGCGATCGTTGGGGATTGTAATAAGGGCGTCGACATTGCGGGCGAGAGAAGCGATGGCGGCTTCGGCGTTGTCGCGGCGTTTGGCGCCTTCAAAGGTGAATGGTTTTGTGGCGACGCCGACGGTTAAGATGTCGCGAGACTTGGCTTCTTCGGCGACGATTGGGCCAGCGCCAGAGCCGGTGCCGCCACCGGCACCGAGGGTGATGAAAACCATGTCGGCTCCGTCGAGGGCCTTGCCGATGAGTTCGCGAGATTCTTCGGCAGCTTCGCGACCTTTTTCAGGGTCACCGCCGGCACCGAGACCACGACCGATGTGGACCTTTGTGTCCGCGTTCGAATGGTGGAGTGCTTGAGCATCGGTGTTGATGGCGACAAGTTCAACGCCAGAGAGACCGACTTCTTTCATGCGGTCGATAGCAGACCCACCGGCGCCACCGACACCAATAACCTTGATGCTGGCAGTGCTTTCGACTTCGGATGGTTTAATTTCGGGCATAGTAATTCCTCGCTTACAAATTCTTAACTTATTCTACCACAGATATGTAGAGTTTTTCAAGGGCAATATCAAGATTAGAATCTGGTGGGAATCTTATGGACGAAGACGGTTCGTGGGTTGGCTTCGGACATAGACTTGTGACCTCCCCAGATGATGGTTGAAGGGGCATAGTTCGTGAGCTCTGCGGGATTCGTGAGGCTGTTTGTGGCTGGGTCGCCACCGCTAGTGCGTTTGAACTTGATATTGCCGGCGACGAGCTGTCCGTTGACCTTTAGCATGTTTGTGCAGTTCCTGGCGGAAAGCGCACTATCGGCGATGTTGGAGCAGGTGTCGATAGTTCCGCCAGCGTTGTTTACGCCGGTAGCGATGAGCAAGGCGTCGACGCGGGTAACGTTCGACTTGATGTTGATGTTTTTCGCAATGATGATGATTTGAGAGTCAGCGTAGTCATTGTAGATGTTGGTGTCGATGGTGAAGTCGCTGTTTTCGTTGCGAATAATGTAGGTTCTGTTTGGGACGGTGCCTTTACCGTCTGATCTTGAAGATAAGTCGTTTAGGGTGGCGTTGCTCGTGAAGTAGCTGAGAACTTTTTCTATAAAGCTACCTCTTGCGTCGATACTGGCGTAGCCGAGCGTCTTTTCCGATCTGTCGCAGTTTTGGTTGGCGATGGTAAGCGGACTGCGATTGCAGATGGAGCTGCTGGTGGCGATGCCGCTGATGGTCGAAGCACCAGAGTTCATGCGCTTGACTTCCTTGTTGGCGGTGATGGCGAAGTCGGCCCAAGAGCCAAAGCGTTTGTTTGCGTAGGTTGATTCGGAAGTGTCGATACCACCGTCCGTAATGACTGAGCCGCCCCAAGCTTGGAAGGAAGGACGCTTACTGACGTTGCGACAGGTGGAAGAGGACACGAAGTAGGCGTTAGAAGCGGAGCTGTAGTTCTTGATTGCGATAGCGACGCAGAACTTCTCGCCAGCACCGAGTGGTGAACCGTCGGCGTTCTGGACCTTGATGGTGCCGGTGCGGTAGCTTAACGTGTAACTAGTTGCATCGTAGACGTGGCGGAAGATGGTATCGACCACGGCACCAGTGGGGGTGCTGTTCGGATTGAAGGTCGTAGCACCAGCGACGGCGCTGAGCTTATTTGGCTGAGCAGATTCGGTGTGGAGCGAGCAGCTGCCAGCCTTTGCGATTCCGTTAAAGTGCGCACAGATATCGCTCTCGACGCCGCTATGGACGCCGGAGGCGTTGCCGTTGATGGTACTTGCACTTGTAGAGGCTGGAATGACATAAGTGACAGGGTAAACATAGCGAGAGTTTGTGGTGTGGTTTGGATCGGTGATGTAGGCGTGGGTGTTGTTTTCTTTGCCGATATTAATGGTAAAGTTGACCTGCAAGTTGTCATCATCATAGGTGATATAGCCGCCAGAACCTGAAGCATCGCTGGAATAGGCAGCGTCAGTAATTTTGAAGTTATAAGGTCGGGTGACGGAGAACGTAACCGGACTGGATTCGAGATGAGCGGGGTTGGTGGCGGGAGCTGGGTTTGGACTCGATGTAGTGCTCTGGACTTTTTCTATGCGGTCAAAAGTAGTGGCGCCAGCAATGCGCTCGGTTACGGTGCCATTCTTGGTGTAATATTCATGGAGATTAATCTTCTTGTAATTATATGTCCAGCGGGTGTGGCGAACCGAAGAGTGGATGGTAAACTCTCGAGTTTGTCCGGCCATAATGGAGTATTTGTTGAGTCCGGTGGCGTTGAAGTTGAGGCGGGAAGCGCCGCTGGTCTTGGTTGAGTTCCAAGTGTCGCCGGCAGTTTTGCTGGTTGCGCCAAGCTGGATGGCGAGAGCGCCATCGGTTGAACGCCCACCCATGACCGGAACAAGGGCGGCGGAAGCATCGAAACCAACGATTCGTTCGTAGCCGGAAAGATTAGTGATAACCTTACACTTGCCGTCGATAGCCCGGGCGTTCTGGTTGGAACTGTTGGTGCCCCAGTATTTGCTGGTGCAGGCAGTTTGGCTATAAATCGAACTTTGCCAAAACTTCTTGTTGGCGCCGCTGCCGAACAGGACGTTGCCGTTGTAGTTTGCGTCGGATTCGTCGTAGCTTTCCGGAGCGTTCTTGTTGTCACTGCGAGAAACGCTATGGTGGACGTAGATAGTTGGGTTGACGACGAGAGTTTCGTGGGCGTTGCCGGATTGGCTGAAGGTGTTAGCAGCGTATTCGGTGTTTCCTATGGTTGGAGTGACATCGATGAGGTGCGGCAGGATAGTGCTGTCGGTTTCTGACCAGACCGGGTTCTTGAGGGTGACGCAAAGTGGGCTGGTCGCAGTGGCGGTAGCATAGGAGCTGATTTTGACGCCATAGTCGTTTCTATCGTCAATCGTATAGGTCGTATAGTTGGTGGTTGGCGTGTAAAGAAGGCGCTGACAGTAGTAGCGGATTTGTCCGTGAGTGGCGGTGAGCTTAGGCTGGGTAGTGATGGTGGTTGAGCCAGAGGCGCCAAGACTGGCTGTGCCGGAAACACTACTGGACTTATTATCACGGGAAGTGGCGTAATCGGTCCAGTTAGCGGTACTGGTCGTTGGGACAGTCCAAGTGCCTGCCGAGGCGTTCCAAGATGGAGCGGTAGCCGGGAAGATTTCTTGAACCTTCCAAGATACGGAAGCGTTCATAGTCTTGCCGAGGATGGTCGCTGAGGCGTCGCTTCGTGTAATACTATGGGAGAAATCTGCCGTGTAGGTGCCATTGATGACGGTCGTATTGTCAACCCATTCGCCAACTACGTCGTCGTTGCCGGTCGTGGTGCGGTCGTGGTTATTGAGGGTGCCGACACGGTTGCTGTCGCTCCTGATGACGCGGTCATTTGCGGTGATGGTGCCGTTTGTGGTGTTCCCCGTAAAGGAGATGGAAGTGGTATTAGCGGGGTTGGTGATAGAAACGCAATCATAGGTCTTACCAGCGAAGTTGCCGGAGTATCGGTCATTGTCGTAGTAAAGGACTGAGGTGTCGTAACGGAGGTAGAAGCAACGGTTCTGGGCGGAGCTGCCAATGTCGATGTTGACGGTCGAAGCGGAGCCAGACCAAGACTTGGTCTTGTCGGTTGCGGCGATGCCGAGAGCGCCGGTATTAGCTTTAGTAGCCGTGTCGGCAGGATAGCTATTTGCGTTATAGGCGGCAGAAGTGGCGTTTATGGCGTAGTCGGAGGAAGCGGTGGTCGGAGTCGTGAGGCCGTCGGTGCGAGTGATGGCGTAGCTTGGCGTGACAGTGAAAGTGGACTTGTAGCCACTGCCTGTGCGAGAAGTGCTGGTACCGGATAGCCCATCGCCATTGGAAATACTAACGGAGCCAGTGAAGGAAGCGTTGTTTTTCGCGGGGTTATAGACGCTGATGCATTTCTTAGTGGTGGAAGTTTCTGCGCTGCCGACGCGAGTGGTACCGTCATAATATACTTTGCTGTCGTATTTAAAGTAGAAGCAGGCGGCGGCAGTGGAGCCGTTATCGACGGCTACAGTATATGATGTAGGAATGTCTTGTTGCTGAGTATTGGTTAAGGCGTTGCTCGCGGTCCCGTTTGACGGATAAACATTATCATCTGAGGCGGCACCACGGGTGCCATAGTTCGAGGTGGCGCTGGCGGGAGTATCGTTAGTGCGTTTGACGTGGTAGGTGGCCGTGACGGCGTAACTGGTTTTGTTACCGAGGCCTTTCCAGTTGTTGCCAGAAATGTTGGAAAGCTCAGATGAGGTGATAGTGATTTCTGGAGCCGTGAAGGTGGCGATAGTGTAGGCTTGGTATTTGGCGTAGAGGGTTTTGGTTTCGTTGCCGACGGAAATCGTGTCGCCTGGATTTTTATTTTTTGCTCCATCGCAAGAAACAGTAGACCAGCCAATGAACTTATAGCCGGTGGGTGGAGTCGGTCTGTCGCTACTTATGGTGAAGGTGTGGCTCGTGCTACCGTCGCTAACAGTATTGTTGCCTAATTTTCCGGAAGGCTTAGATCCGGCGCACGCATCGTATTTGAGAGTATGGGTGTATTGTTGCCATTTTGCATATAGGGTTTTATCGTTGCTAATACTCCAGTTGCCTGCGGATTTGTTCGTGCCGCTGCCGTCAGATCTGGTATTCCAACCAGCAAAAGCATAATTTGCGCGCGTCGGAGTATTGCTTGAAACAGTAACATTACAAGAACAACTGCTATTTGTAGTTGTACAAGAGCAACTAGTGCCACTAGGCATGCCAGAGACGGAGTCAGTAGTGTTTTTGTTATACGAGAGGCTGTGAGTAAATTCCCGCTCCGGGTCGTCGCCGTAGCAGAAATAAGTGAGTGGGCTGTTACTGCCGAAGCAATCGCCGCTATAGCTGCCGATAGTACAATATGTAGAGCCACCATTATTCTCCCTAAAATAACCTTGGACGGTGGCGTCCGAAACTGGCCAACTGCCGTCTTTCCCACACGTCTTATTAGAGGCACAGTCAGGATAACCTGGAATTTGTGGAGTAACATTGCTGTTCTCATCATTCCATACGCCTTTTAGTGGGATCATGGTGCTTGAAGTTGCATTGCCATTGAGCCAGGAACTGCGTTGGCGCGCGCCGGAAGCCACGCGATATTTTGCAGTGCCTTTATCGCCAGCTTCATTGGCAGTACGCTGATAAATCCAGAAGCCGCCGTAGGGGCCGCAATCGGAAATTGTAATTGAACTAGCGTATGGAGCGTGCGAACCAATATAGGCAGGTCTGGAGCGGTCGTTAATAGTATAATAAACCCAAAGTGTCATTGGGCAGACGATGCCCGTGCTGCCGCCGCAAGAACCTTCGTTGGCACCACCTCCACCAGGGTTTGAGCCGCCGCCGCCGGCAACCAGGCCAGCGTGCGCATTGGTGGGCTTGAGGGCAACTAATAGAGAAAAACCCAGGAGACTGCAAATTAATATTCTTTTGATATTATTTTTGCTCATTCTTTTTTGCCTCCTGGACCAGATTGCGAAACAATTCGGTCGTTTCTTCGTCGAGCTTATATTCTTTAGCGATACCTAGCATGTATTCATAGAATTGTCGAAGAGAAGACCAGTCGTTAGATTCATGAAAGATGACGTTTACCTCAGAGAGAGCTTCAAGTTTAGCGTAACCATCCGAATAGAGGTTAGAAGTTTCTTCGATGTATGGCCTGACGGAGTCATAGTTGCCGACTTCATAATGGAGCTTTATCATATCATCTAACCTTATAGACATAAGCTCTTCGTCGATCTGCGCCGCGATCCCCTGTCTATATGCGGCTTCTTTTTGGGCGCGGCTAATGAGCGGGACAATCAAAAAGATTACTAGCGCGGCAATTAAACTGGCGACGATTATAATGACAGAAAAAAGTCGCAAAAAAGAGATTTTTCTTTGTTGTCCTGCTTGCGGATTATGACCAACACCAGCAGAAGAATTATTATTAACCTCCAGATGCATTATGTTTCTATTTTAGCAAAAGCAAAATGAAAATGGAAGAATGATTTTTTGATATTTTTAAACGTGGCGGTGATGTTTGCGAGCGGTTTCGATGAGTTTAGTGAGCTGGTATTTTGGTTTGTTAATGACAAAATCGTGAGCGGGAGTATATTTTAACTCTTCGCAGCCAAAAGAACGTTTAAACTCGCTGACGCCGAAGAAACGATGTCCGGTTTCTTCGGTGCCGACGATGCCCCAGAGATTATAGCGTTTGATACTGCGTTTTCTGGCTTCGCGCATGGCTTCGAGATGGAGGAGAGGGGCGACGGAGTATTTTGTGCCAAGGTCGGAAGAAACACCGTAGTGATAGCTGGCTTCGTTGCCATAGAAAATCATGAAGTTCATGGCGAGGATTTCACCGTCCTTTTTGCCGACATACATAACGACTTCGTTGTTTTTAGCAAAAGCTTCAAATTGTTTAGTGAGAAAAGAATCGGTGAACGGCACATAGCCTTGACGAGAGGCGTGGAGCTTTTCTAGTTTGCAAAAATCTTTCATGATTTTTGGATCTTGACTGGTTTCGACAGTGAGATTGTTTTTCTCGGCTTTGCGAAGTTTGCGACGGAAGCCTTGAGAAGCGTTTTTGAGAATTTCTGCTTCGGATTTTTCGAGATTCAAGATGCCGGCGTATTCGACGGAAAGAAACATCGGAGCCTTTTTAAAGCCGTGCGACTGCATGAGTCTGAGAGATTTATCGCTCAGCTCAAGTTGTGGGCGAAGGCGGACGAAGACACATTTGTGGCGCTTGCCTTCTTGCTTTATGTCATCAAAAATCTTATCAACGAGAGGCTTGTTTTGCCAGTCAAGAATTGGGCCGCCAGCAATGGCGAGATAACGGCCGCGTTTAGCGTCTTCAACGACGCCGGCGTAAGCAGCGATAATTTTACCTTCTGCGTCGACGGCGATTTTGCGAACAATTTTATTACCGCGCGAAGCATGGAACTCATAAAAATCCCAGCTTTGAAGGAAGTTAGCCTCTCTGTGGCCTGTGACAAACTCGTCCCAGAGTTCTTTATTTCCGGCGTCAATGATGGCGATGATAGGTTGTTTGGACATTTTAGAGGTTCCTTTTCTTTTTGCGGGCAGTTTCGACTAGCTCGTCGAGTTTATATTTTAGCTTACTAATGACAATGTCTTGGGCGGGGATAAACTCGACAATTTCGCCGCCGAAGCCGGTCTTGAACGTGGTGACGCCAGAATAGCGGTGGTGTTCGACGCCGGGCGGGGCGATGCCCCAGAGATTAAAACGTTTGAGGCCTTGGCTTTTTAAATCTTTAATGGCTTGCCAAAGGAGGGCGGTGCTGCCGGGAAGCTTGCGGTTTAGATCGGTTGAGGCGGCTTCAAAATATTCCGCTTCGTTGCCATAGGTTAGAATTAGGCCATAGGCGACTGGGCGATTTTCTGCGTCGACAACTTTGTAGAGCTTTAAATGATCCGGCATGAAGGCGGTGCGTTCAGCGAGGAGCTCTTTTTTTGAGGGCGGAATGAAGTTTTGGCGTTTGGCGGTTTCGGCTTGGACCTTATGAAAATCATCAAAGGCCGCTTCGCTTGCATCTTCTAAGACTTTTAGACCAAGCTTTTCGCCACGACGAACTTCATAGCGCGTTTGGCGACGCATCGACATGAGTAGTTCGTCTTCCGTTTTGGTGAGGTCGAGAATGACGGTGTTTTGAGCGTGAAGATGCATCGGAGCCGGGCGCAAGTCGAAAGATTTTTTTAGGTTTTCGATATACTGTTCCGTAGCTTGGGACTTTTCGAGCTGAGGGCGGAAGCGAACAAAAACGCATTTTTCTTTTTTGGCTTCGGCGATGATGGTTTCGAAGACGGTTTTAACGAGTTTTTGGTCGTCCCAGTTTAAAAGTGGTCCACCGGGGATTTCTAGATAGCGGCCACGGCGGGCGTCTTTGACGATGCCAAGGAACATGGCGTCGTCGCCGAATGTGCGAACGATGAGCTTGTGTCCTTCGAGACGGTTAGCTTCGGCCCAGAGAGGGCTCTGGAGAAAATTAGCTTCAGGGTGTTGTTCGAGAATTTTATTCCAGGTTTCGGTCATTTTGTCGCCCCCTTTAGTTCATAGCGCTTGATGATTTTTCTTGCGGCGGCGACTTCACGCTTTTGGCGAGGTGATTTATACCACGTTGGCAGATTGACGACATGTGCGGCAAAAAAGACGGCGTTTGGGCATTTTTCTTCGGGGAACTTAGCTTGTTTATAATATCGTTCTGGCGCGACAGGAACTTCGTACCAAAGTTCTTTAAGGCGGAAACCATGTTTCGCTAGTTCTTTAAGACAAGCTTCACGGTCGTCAACGACAAAGAACTCGCGAAGCGCCGTGTTCTTTAAAAGTTTAACTTGGCGGAGAGCAAGCTTAGCTTGCCAATGCGTGAGCGAGACATCGAGTTTCAGCTTTGTGTCGGCGGAACGTTCGATCCATTTTAGTTTTAGGAGAAGTCCGAGCCAATATTTTTCTAGATGGACATGAGAAAGTCCGCGAGCGATGGCGGCAAACAAAGGATACCAACTTGCACGCGGAGCGTCACCGGTGCATTCGCGGCGTTTGAGTTTAGTTTTATCGAAAGAACTTGGGAAGCTTAAGTTTTTGTCTCGAAGAATCACTGCGCCGCCGGTTATCGTGTCAATGCTTTTGCCTTTGCCGAATGACAGACATGTAGCGTCGCCAACGGTGCCGATTTCTCGTCCGTCGGGATATTTTCGACCAGTGCAATGAGCAAGGTCCTCAAGAAGCAGGAGATTGTATTTTGCTTTGACTTTTTCGAATTGACGAATGTCGACCGGGAAGCCGAAGGAGTTTTGAAGAATAAATGCTTTAATTTTTGAGTCGTTTTTTATGAGGGATTCGAGAGTGTCGGCGGAGTAGTTTGGTAGGATTTGGCCGTTTGCTGCGCGCTCAAGATCGGCGAAAACCGGTTCTAAGCCGGCAGCCTTAACTGCTTCCAGGACGGCGTGGCAGGTGAAGCCGTTAATGACGACATGGTCGCCCTTTTTTATTCTTCCGGAGGAGATGAAACTTTTTAGGGCGAGACAAATTGCTGTACGGCCGGAATAGACGAGTGAAGTGCAAGAGAGGTCGCCACCATAGCGTTCAGCGAGCGTAGATTCGAGAGCGTCGTAATGTTTTTTGGTGCCGTAGGCGAAAGAATGACGCCAGATGTCTCTTGCGGTGTAGTTGCTGGCTAACCCTAAGAAAATCATTTTAGCTCCTTTAGGATTGCCTTGGCGAGACCAGCGGGGTCGGAGATATAGGGAGCGTGCGTCCAATCTTCATGGATATTTAGGGTTGAATCGGCGAGCTTGCGTTTTAGGACGTGCGCTTGGCGCGGAGGAGTGATAGTGTCGTCTTCGCCCCAAAGGATGGCGGTCGGAGTGGTAACCTTAGCGAGGACAAGTTCCTTATCGCTGTCTAGCATATTGGTGAGGGTTTGTTTCATGTTTTCGGGCGCTTTTTGATAATCTGTACTGCCCGTGATTTTGTGAAAGACCTTGTCGATGATGGCGATTTTTTTAAGCGGGGCACCGAGCTTGGCAACTTTGCGCAGGATATCGCGTTTTTTGGATGGTTCATAGACGCCGGCGGCGTCAAGAAGAATGAGCTTTTGAAGTTTGTTTGGTTTCGCCGCGCAGAGATTGAGCAAGATGCGTCCGCCGTTGCTATGGCCAAGAGCAATGCTGCCGGTTGGAATGTTTTTGTCGGCCCAAGCTGCGTATTCTTTTATAGTCCAAACGCGGGTTGAAGGCGCGGTTAGGCCTGGGACATTTAGCATTTTGACCGATACGTTGTTTTTTTCTAGAAGTTCGATGGTCTTTGTCCATGGCTCGACTGTATAGGTCCAGCCGTGAATGATGTAGAGAGTCTTGTTCTTGGAGAGGTTTTTGGTTTTAGCTTCGCCGTTCCAAACACTATTAAGTTCTTCGGGTTTTTTAGGCGCGACTTTACGAACCTCGTGGGACATTTGTTTCATTTTATTCTAGCCCTCGGTTTTTGCGGCGCTTGACGGCGGCGGGTTCACGACGGCAGAGCTTTTTAGCGTCTTCTGGGTTTTCTAGGAGCTTTTCAATAATCCATTCGAGGTATTGGGAGCCCTTAAAAATGATTGTTTCCGTGCCTTCGGTATGTTTTTCGATGTATTTTAGGGCTGTTTTTGGGTCGAGCGTGGTCTTAGGGCTGAGGCCAAGCTCTTTGAGGCGCGGAGCGGTATAAGCTTTAGTGCGCTTGCCGATTAAAATGATTTCCTCGGGATTAACTTTTGCAATCATGTCGGCGAGTTTTTTATGCTCTTCTTCTTCGATGTCGCCCTCGTCGACTATATCGCCGATGACGAGCCATTTGTGGCTGGCGTGCATAGAACGAGCCATGGCAAGAATACTTTCCATAGAAATGAGATGGGCGTTATACGAACTGTCTATGATTTTGACGCCGTTTTTACCATAGAAGAAGCTGCTGCGCCCGGGCGGGAGCGGCATGCCGGAAAAATCGGTCTTGAGTGGGATTTTGAGATATTTCATGAGGTCTTTTAACATGAGCAGTTGGATAGCAAGGTCGCGGGGTTGTGGCGAGTCGAAACGGAAAGTGGTTGAAGTGGTGCCGAATTCAGTGCGGGTGGGATAGACGGAATATTTCACAATGTCGGCTTTGTGGAATTTACTGACGCGAGCTTGAATGCTTTCGGTGGCGCGACACATTAGCTCATTGTCGCCGTCGATAAAGACGAGGCACTTGGTGTTTTCTGGAAGTTTAGCGAATTCGTCCGTGATGGCGAGGTCGAGCGATTCAAATTTTCCTTCTTTAACTTCTTGCTCAAACTGAATGGCGTGAGAACGACCGAGAGAAATCCAGAGGGTGATTTCCGGTTTAAGCCACTTAGCAAGGAAACTTGCCTCGCGAGGCCGCTCGGCGTCGATTTCGACAACATAGAAGGTTTCTTTGTGTTTATAATATAGGCTTCGAATGGGGGCGGCGATGAAGAGCCAGAGCCAGCGGAATTTGCTGCCGCGGACGCCTTTAAGGCCGAGCAAATCAAAGGAGACGCCAAAAGCCGAGTTGGCATCATGGGAATAATGAGCGTCTTTTTCGAGCTCGAATTCAACCATGTGAAGCATGGTGGTCTTCCCGGCAGAGCCAGTGATGGCGATGATGCGTGGAGACCAGCGTTTTAGCGCGAAGTTAGCGAAAAAGCGGAAGTAACCCGCGACGATAAAATAAAAGCGTTTCTTAAGACGCGCTATTTTTGTCATGACTCTATTATAAAAAAATAGGCTCCTTTTTACAAGAGCCATATTTTTTGTGCTTATTTTTATCCTTACATGCGGATTTCGGCATCGACGCCGGCCGGGAGAGCAAGGTTTTGCAGGCTCTCGATGGTCTTTGGAGTGGCGTTAGCGATGTCGATGAGGCGTTTGTGGACTTTCATTTCGAAAGCTTCGCCGCCAGTTTTGTAGACATGCGGGGATTTCACGACTGTGAAAGTCGAACGTTTGGTTGGGAGAGGCACAGGACCGCTCACGGATGCGCCGGTGCGGATAGCGGTGTCGACGATTTGTTTAGCGCTCTGGTCGATAACACGGTGGTCATAAGCCTTGAGGCGGATGCGAATCTTGAGGCCCTCATCTTTGCTAGCTTTGTCAGCCATTTTGGTTTCCTTTCTTTCTCCGTAACCTCGAAAGAGTGGAGTTCTCGGAGATGGATGATTATTTAATATGTATATATATTATATAGTATTTTGAGCGATTTGGCAAGCTATTTGTCCCAATCGAAGCCTTCGCCGAAGTGACCATAGCGAGCAGTTGGCTCGTAGATTGGGCGTTTGAGGTCGAGAGATTTGATGATGCCGGCGGGGGTTAAATCGTAACCTTCGATTTCTTCGGGTTTGCCGTCGATGATAACAGTTTTTTCTAGGGGTTCAGCGAGGCCGATCGCATAAGCGAGGCGGACAAAAACTTCGTGCGCATGGCGGTTTTTTAAGTAATCGACGGCGACACGTCTGGCCATGTAGGCGGCGCTGCGGTCGACTTTGGTTGCGTCTTTGCCAGAGAAGCAGCCACCGCCAATCGGAATACGCGGGCCGTAGTTGTCGACGATAAGCTTTCTGCCGGTGAGGCCAGTGTCAGCTTCGAAGCCGCCCTGGTTCCAGTCGCCAGCGGGATTTGCGATAATCTTGGCGTTTTCGTTTAGTTCGTGTTTCGTTATGAATTCTTTGATTAGATTTTCCAATTCAACCTTCGGCGCGTTTTGGAAGGAAGCGACGACGGAGTCGAGCTCGCCTTTGGGGTTGAGCGTAACTTGAGTTTTGCCGTCAAATGGAAAGTGAGCATAGATGAATTGATTTAGACGTCTAGCAAGGACGACTTCTTTAGGGAGCATTTCTGGAGTCTCGTCAGTGGCATAACCAATCATGATACCTTGGTCGCCGGCGCCGCCAACGTCAACGCCTTGGGCAATTTCGGGGGATTGTTTGACGATTTTAGTGTGGACTTCAATTTTTGGGTCGCCCGTGATGCGTTTTACGATTGCCTCAAAATTAGGATTGTCGGCAGTTGAGGTGATTTCGCCAGTGATAAAGACGACGCCATGGCCGCCACAAGTTTCGGCGGCAACACGGGCATTTGGATCTTTTGATAAGTAGGCGTCCAGAATCGCGTCGCTGATTTGGTCGCAAAGTTTGTCAGGGTGTTTCGGAGAGACGCTCTCCGCAGTTCGATAGAACATATCTTTCCTTTCTGGTCGGATTTACCACCTAATTGAATAGGTTGGTAGGAGGTCGACGGGCCGTTCCCTCGCTCCTTCTTGATATTATTGTCTTATTATACTACTTATAATTTACGGCTGCAACCATGGAAGCTAGAGGTTTTTGGAGATTAAACATGGCGAAGGCGGCGAGGCGGGCGGCAAGTTCGCCAGACCAGAGGGAGAGAGGCGTGAAGTTAGTTGAGTTGATGTCGATAGTGACGACACTGCCTTGGTGCGCACAGATAATTTTGCCTTCGTGGAAGGTAATGATGGCGACGGGGTAGCTGATAGTGAACTTATGGATGGTTTCGATGATTGGGAAGATCGGGGAGCTTAGAAGGACTGGACGCGGATAAAAGAGAGCGCGAAGGAGTTTTTGAATTTGGGCGAGAGAGGCGATAAGAAAAATGCCGTCTCGCTCCAGAAAAGTGAAGGCCTCGTTTTTGACTAGGTCGACCGTATCTCGCGTTAGGATGAACGGCATGGTTTCGTTTGACTGAATGAGTCTTGAAATGCCGATGGCAGTGAGGGAGTTTTTAGACAAATCGCCGGAGACAATCGTAATGTTGCTGTCGAGAATTGAGTTGGTGAGTTCGTTAGATGGGGTGAAAGAGCCAGTTTCGGTTGAGGGGTAGAAAAAAATGTTTTCGAGCGGTGGGAGTTGTTTTTTTAAGACATCCGGGAAATGGTTCTTGATGGTTTTTATCATTGGAAAGTATTTGGCGAGATAGTCGGTGATTTTGACTTCGGTTGAGAAAGCTTCGCGGTTGCCACCAACGACAGAAACAATGCCTTGTTTTTGTTCGGGAAAATTCCAGGCGAGGTCGTTTGCGATGTTTGATGCTTCGCCTTTTTTGTTCCAATATGGTGCGGGGTTGGTCGGTGTTGGCATTAGTTTAGCTCCATGACGATTGATATTGGGCAGTGGTCGGAACCTTGAACTTGTTCGTAGATTTCGGCATCTTTGAGGCTTGGCTTGAGTGTGTTGCTAATGAAAAAGTAATCGATGCGCCAGCCGACGTTATTTTCTCTCGCTTTACCCCAATGAGACCACCATGTGTACCTCTGTTCGTCTCCGTGTATTTCACGGAAAGTGTCGAGAAAGCCGGTGTTTAGCAAATTCGTGATTCCCTCTCGCTCTTCGTCGGTGAAACCGGCGTTGTGATGGTTGGTGGCGGGGCGCGCGAGGTCGATTTCTTTGTGGGCGGCGTTGAAGTCGCCACAAGTGATGACGGGTTTGTCTTTTTCGAGTTCTTTTAACAAGTTTTTGAATTTGGGGTCCCAGTCGTCATGGCGGAGGTTTAATCTTGATAAGTCTGGTTTAGAGTTTGGGGTGTAGACGTTGACTAAGTAGAAATTACCGAAATCTAGGGTTAGAACTCTGCCTTCATCTAAATAATCAAAATTATTTTCTATTTTTTTAGCAGAAAGATTTTTGTTTAATAATATAGCCGTGCCGGAGTAGCCGGGGCGGGCAGCGGGGTGCCAGAAGATTTGGTAGTCTTTTTCGAGCTCGGCGAGTTCGAGTGGAGTGAGTTGGTCGGGTTTACATTTGATTTCTTGTAGGCAGAGGATGTCGGGGCTATAGTCCTTTAGGAATTGTTGGAGGGCGCCTTTTCTAAGAACAGCACGAAGGCCATTGACGTTCCACGAAAAAAGATGAAGAGTCATCAGAACCTTCCTCTCTCGAAGTCGCGTTTTTTGATGGTTTCGCGTTTGTCATATTTTTTCTTACCGCGGCCTAAGGCGATGACGAGTTTGATGTGACGGCCGCCAGCGAGGAGCTTGGTCGGGACAATGGTCATGCCGGCGGCTTTTTGTTTTTCTAAGCCAGCGATTTGTTTTTTGGTGGCGAGAAGACGAATGTTGCGAGCGGTTTCTGCGCCGAGCGTGAGATTGTTAAGCCAGAGTTCGGAGTTTCTAATTGTGACAAAAGAGCCCTTAAGCTGGACGTGATGGTCGCGAATGAGACGGACTTCGGGGCCAGAGAGCGACATGCCACAAGTTATTTCTTCGCCGAGTTGATAGTCGAAGTGGGCGCGACGGTTGACTGTGGTGGTCGAGGGCTGTTTTTTCTTTTTCATAGTATATATTATACACCTATAGCCGGTTCATTGGGGCAGTTTTTGAGGACGTTTTTGATGGCGGATTTTTCCGCTTCTGTGACCCAGAGCCGGTATTTATATTTTACGGAGATTTGGCGAGCGACATAGGCGCAGCGAAACTGTTTGTTTGGCGGGAGCCAAGTGGCGGCGTCGCCATCGGATTTGTTTTGATTTGCTTTTGAATCGACAGCGAGGAGGTTTAGGGGGTCGGTGGCGAGGCTATAGCGCTCGTCGGACGTGAGATTCTGGGCGCCCTTTTGCCAAGCGTCCGAGAGGGCGACGACGTGGTCGATTTGGATACCCTTGGTGAGGTCGGATTTTTGGTAGAAGATGAGGTGAGAGCCGGTGTAGGGCTCGTTAAATTCACCGGAGACGACGGAGCAATTGTCGGCCGAGTCGACGACGGCCGATTCGCCGAGGTCGCGTTTGATAATACGTTGGCGAAGAGAGCAGCCATCAATAGTGGGCCAGGATTTATAGAATTGTTCGCGGTCGTAATTGGTTTTTGGTGCGCGACCTTTAACTTCAAGCTTTTCCAGTACGTCGACTGCGAGTGTTTGCCCGTCGGTGGCCGTGGCTGGAGTGTCGGTAGCGACGTAATGCGTTTCGAATGAGTTAGGATTAAGGACGAGAAAAGCGATAGCGCTAAGCGCCAAGAAGATAATACCTCCGAGACGGCGAGTCTTGTATTCCATATATATATAATATAGCACAGAAAAATCCCCGCAGAGCGGGGATTTTGCTATTTTGAGTTCGACTTATTCGAAATTGGTGACGGCGATGGACGGACCCATGGTGGTCGTTACGAAGACGGACTTAACGTAGTTGCCTTTAAGCGAGGCAGGTTTTTGAGCTTTGAGGCTGTCGAAGAAAACGTTGGCGTTCTCGAGGAGCTTTTCTGGCCCGAAGCTAACTTTGCCGAGGCCGATGTGGACGATGGACTGTTTGTCGACGCGATACTCGACTTTACCGGCTTTAGCTTCTTTGACGGCTTTTTCGAGATCCATGGTAACAGTGCCGGCTTTTGGATTTGGCATTAGGCCTTTTGGTCCAAGCATGCGGGCGTACTTACCAAGCTTTGGCATGTATTGTGGGGTGGAAATGAGGACGTCAAAAGCGATCTCGCCTTTTTCGAGACGTTTCAAGAATTCGGCGTCTTCGGCGATGTCAGCGCCAGCTTCTTTAGCCTTTTTGGCGGCGTCAAGCGGAGCAAAGACGGCGACGCGAACGGTCTTACCGTTGCCGTTTGGAAGCACGACGGTGGTGCGGATGTTTTGGTCAGCCTGGCGTGGGTCGACACCGAGGCGAACGTGAGCTTCGACAGTGGCATCGAATTTGGTTGGGTTAGTCTCGACGGCGAGTTTGATAGCGTCAGCGAGTGTGTAGACTTTGCCTTTTTCGATTTTTTCGAAAGCTTTGCGATAGTTTTTGCCACGGCGTTCGATGAGCGGGCGAACCTTTGGGGCTTCGCCTTTTGGCTTAGCTTCGGCTTCAGCTTCTTCTTTAGCGCGCTCAACTTTGCGAGCTTGGCGCTCTTCTTCGGCTTTCACTTCTTCGATGTGCTTTTTAGATTTTTTGCCGGATTTGGCGAATTTTTCTTCTTCGACAGGAGCTTCGTTAGCTTCGGTCTCTGGAGTTTCGACGATTTTTTCGTCTTTGATTGCTTTGGCGTCTTCAGCCATAAGTTTGAAATCCTTTCTGTGGTGGTAGCGAGCGTTTTCAAGGCTCTCCCAACATGAATTTGATATATAACTATATTATATCAAAAAATCCTTATTTTGGCAAGAAAAGGCCCCGCGTGGGCGGGGCAGGAGCTAAAAGCTCAGAGTTAAAAAGAACTGGAGGACAGGGAGATGACAAGCTGAACCATGAGCGTGAGAGCGAGTGAGTCTAAGCGGTCGAGATAACCGCCGTGTCCATTGCGACCGCCAAGCGGCTTTTCTAGCCAGCCGAGCACCGGAACGTCGATAATGAAGTCGTTAGCGTCTTTAACGCCATAGAGGCGTTTAAACCGGCTTTCGAGCAGGTCGCCAAGAACCGAGAGCGGAGCGACAAGTGCAAGCCGCCAGAACGAACTCGACATCTCTTTAAATAAAAGCGTCCAGACTAACGCCGCGACAACGCCAAGCGGGATTCCGAAGATGAGTCCTTCGTAAGACTTGTTCGGCGAGGTCTTGGGGAATGGGCGTTTTTTAATCAACACGCCTCCAAGAAGCGTTCCGGCGAGATAGGCACTGATGTCGGTTGCAGTGCAGACTAGGACGCAGCCGCCGACAAGTCTGAGCGGGAGTTTACTGGCGGCCAGCAGACTCGCAAGCAATTCAACGAGCACGAGGATAGTGACAATGTACTCGTCGAAGCGAAGCGGGACGTACTGGAATGCGCAGACAACCGTGACGTATTCGATTATTGCCATCAAGAGGCCGAAGCCGAGGACCCAGTGAAAGTAAATTCCGCCGCTGATGAAGTATGCTGGGACGATAACTGCGGCGATAACAGCGACGCCGAGCGTGCGCGTGATAAACCGCCGGCATTTCGAGGAATTAGCCACAGATACCCCTCCTTCCAAAAAAATAATGTGCACCTTTGGATGCACATTATTATAACATGTTTTTGAAAGTTAGTCGACAACTTCGACGCCCATAGAGCGGGCAGTGCCGGCGACGACTTTCACGGCGCCATCGAGGTCAATCGCGTTCATCTGTTTCATCTTTTTGTTCGCGATTTCTTCGAGCTGAGCGCGGGTGATTTTGCCGACCTTTTCGGTGTTTGGACGGCCAGAACCCTTTTCGAGTTTGATAGCTTCGCGGATGAGGTCATCAACCGGTTGGCCAAGACAAACCCAATCGAACGTGCGGTCTTCATAGACTTTAATGTGAACAATCACATTTTTGCCCATGAATTCTTTGGTCGCTTCGTTGAAAGGGTTGATGAAATCCATCATGTTTAGGCCCCATTGACCGAGAGTGGAGCCGACTGGCGGGCCAGCAGTAGCCTTACCACCAGGGATACGAAGTTTGAGATTACCAATGACTTTTTTACCTGCCATAGTTTTTCCTAGTTTAAAGTTTATTCTATAGAATGCGTAACGTTATATATTATACCAAATATACTAGATTTTGGCAACTTGGAGTGCGTCGAGCTCGACCGGTGTTTCGCGGCCAAACATGGAAACCATGACTTTAAGTTTGCCTTTGTCGGCGTCGATTTCGCTAACGGCGCCTTCAAAGCCCTTGAACGGACCGTCGGTGACGGAAACGACTTCGCCGATTTCGTAGTTGACGGAGTATTTAGGATCTTCCACGCCCATGCGCTTCTTAATTTTGGCGATTTCTTTGTCGGAAACTGGGGTTGGTTGAGTGCCGGTGCCGATAAAGCCAGTAACGCCAGGGGTGTTTCTGATGATATACCAAGTTTCATCGGACATTTTCATTTCAACGAGGACGTAGCCTTGGAAAATCTTGCGGTCGACGACTTTGCGTTTGCCGTTTTTGATTTCGATTTGTTTTTCTTTAGGGACGATAGCGTCGAAGATTTTGTCGGCAAAGTCGACGGAATTCGCACGTTGGCGAATGGAGTCGGCGACTTTATCTTCGTAACCGCCGTAGGTGCTGATAGCGTACCACGCGCGGGTATCGTCATAACGGTTTACTGCCATATTATGTTTCTCTCCTTATTATTTTAGAATTAAGCTAAAAATCCAGTCAAATAGTAGGTCAAGCAAGACTAGAAGGGTGATGAATAGTGCCGTGTAGACAAAGACGGCGAGGACCATCTTCCAAGTGACCTTACGATTTGGCCAGCGGACTTGGCGAAGTTCGCGCCAGGAATCACGCAGATAGTGGCCGAATGCTACGAACGGACGAATGAGAATGAACGGTTTTTTGCCGGATTTGGCTTTTTTCTCGGCTTTTTTGTCTGTTTTTTGAGGCTTAGTGTTGTGTTTAGGTTTTTTCGGGGATTTGTCTTGAGTATCGTCATCGTGCGGTTTCGCAGGGTCATGCGCTTTGATACGGGTGATGTTCGCCATACTTTCCTTTCTTCCTATAAAAAATAACTCTAACGAGTCTGTCAATATTATAGCACAGGTGCGTGATTATTGCTAGATTTTTCAAAAAAATAGTGATATAATACGGTTACCAGAAAATGCTGGGGATTCGCCAAGTGGTAAGGCAGTGGGTTCTGGTCCCACCATTCGGGGGTTCGAATCCCTCATCCCCAGCCATTGACATTTGCGCCGTTTTATGGCGTAATTTTTGTTGTGTATTGACAATTTTAAGAATTAGTGGTATAATAAGATGATAGTCTATAAGTAATGGAGGGATTAGTTATGGCTAGGTACCCTGTCACCGATCAGATTGAGGCGCTCGACCGAATGTCTTTCCGCAGTCTTAAAGATGAATTGAGGCAGACCCCTGGGTTCGCTAATATCGTTTTCGACCGCGACGAGCTCACGCCCAAGGATATTCTTAAGATTCGGCGTATTCTGCTGAAGTACCACATTATTGCGAAAACGTCTGAGTTGTTCGATGCCGCAGTTACGGTCTTTGGTACAGCACGCTAAAAATCTGATTCTTCACCCGCCGCAAGGCGGGTTTTTCTTGTTTTATTATGTTGCTTATGCTAAAATGGGGATATGATTTTAAAAACGAGGCATAGATTAGAAACCATTGAAGATGTTGAGGAGTTCTACGCTGCGATTCAGCGCGAGCATTTGACGAAGGCGTTGTCGGAGGATCGACCGTACACCTATTGGACAATTGAGCTTTATGATCAAGCGAATGGGATTCGCGGGGGCGGTGGGCTTGGGATTCTCGCTGCCGATACGCGCAGAGTTGCAGAGCAAATGAATGCGCCGCTCACGCTTATTACGCCTTTTTATCCTTCCGAGCTGCATCAAAAGTTTGAAAATGGGCGAAGTTTTGATGTTTCTAGACGTGTCGACTATCATGATTTTGGCTTTGAGCTTTTAGACACAGTCAATATTCGCTGTAATAAAGATTTGGTGAAACTTGAGGTGATTGAGAAGGAATTTGGATCGACGCGAATTTTGGCGATTACGGAGCCGAATTTTGGCGAACTTTATTCTGGCGATTCTTGCGGTGACCATCGGTTGTATCAGGAGGTTGCGCTCGGGTTTGGTGGCTATCAAGCTTTGAAGCTTGCTGGGCTAAAGCCCGCGATTATGCAGCTTAATGAAGTGGCGACGTTTTTTGCGGCGCTCGCGCGGCTCGATGAGCTGGCTTCGAACGGGATGGATTTTTATGAGGCGGTAGTTTATACGCGCAAGCACACTTTATATACGAATCATACGCTCGTGCAGGCGGCAGAAGCTTCGTTTTCTTATGACCAGTTTGAGCGCTATGTCTTTACGAATCTGAAGAGCAAGGCTGTGAAAAAATGGCTGTCGGACAAGTTTGAGAACGGACGGATTCGACTTTCTTCTGTGACGATTGAGATTGCGGAGCTCAAGAGTGGCGTGTCGAAACTTCATGCGCGAGTGGCGAATTATCATGATTTATCGGGCGAAAAGGTGAAGTTTAAGGCAGTGACAAATGGGATTGACATTCCCTATTGGGTGCTGCCGGCGACGGTGAAATATTATAAAGAGAACGGGATATTGGACAAGTTTACGCTGCCGACGGCGGATTTTGAGACGGCGGTTGATAAAGTTGACGCGACGCAAATTCGGGCGCTAAAGTCGCAAGGGCGGGCGTTTATGAATCGTGTGCTTGCTCGGCGTCCGGACCAAAATGGAACGGTTCTGAAGTTTAATGATGATGAGATTGTGTTTGATTTTAAGCGAAGATTTGTTGATTATAAACGGCCGTGGTTGCCGTTTACGGATACGGTGAAATTAAAACGAATTTTAGAGAATCATAAGGCACACTATATCTTAACTGGACGCGTGCATCAGGGTGACGACAGAATGATGGCGCGGCTAAATGAGGTTCTAGACAAGATAAAATCTGATGAGTTTTTGCGGACGCATGTACATTATATTGCGGACTACGATGAAGAGCTCGCGCGGGCGCTCTCGGTCGGTTCGAATGTTTCGATTAATGTGCCGATTGTGGGGCTTGAGGCTTGCGGAACAAGCTGGGAGAAAGATATTGCGAATCTTTGTCTTTTAATCTCGACACATGATGGTGGGGTGGCGGATGGTCCGTCGGATGCGTATTTGAATGTGTCTGGCGCTTCTGAGGATGAGGAGGTCGCACGACTTTACGAACGGATGGAAGAAGCGGCGGCGGCGTGGGAAAATGATTTTGATCTCGAATTTTGGCAGAAGAAACAACTTGCGGCTTTTCTCCCAGTTGTTTCTGGGGCGAGAATGCTCCGAGATTATTTGAATTATTTGTTCTAAAAGGTATTGTATTTTTGAAAAGTGTGGTAAAATAGAGGCAATATGGAAGGTAATAAAACACAGCCCAGAGCGATATTGGTTTTCGGAGCCCCCGGAAGCGGCAAGACGACGTTCTCGGAGCGGTTTGCAAAAAAGTTTCACGCTGCTTTCTTCGATCTCGGCGAACTGGAAAGAGAAAATAAATTAGATCGAAAGACGATTCTGTTCCTTTTGGAGCAGCTTGCAAAGACTAATGTGACGCTCGTAATTGAGGGGATTCTTGACACAGAGCGCGAGCGGACGGAGGTGCGGAATATTCTCCGTCGTTCCGGCTACAATCCGTCACTTGTCTGGATTCAGACGGACGTAAACACGATTCGCCAGCGTTTGAAGTTGAAAAATCGCAGCGCCGTTAAGGCTAAGCAAGAATATGAAACAAGGATTGGGCGAATGGAGGCTCCAAGCGAAGTCGAGGCTCCGATTGTCCTGTCTGGTAAGCACACTTTTGAGACCCAGCTTCGGCACGTGCTTACACAATTAGCATAGACAACAGTTCATGTTCAGGTTGCGCAAATAATGCCGGGCGACCGGCATTGTTTGTCGGAAGGAATAGATGATAATTAAAGATGATGAATTTGGCGAAGTGATCGTGCGGAAGAATCCGTTGTCGACGGGGGTAAAGTTTTCTGTTTCGACGAGCGGACGGTTGTCGATGTCGGTGCCGCAGCATACGTCGGATTTTTTAGTGAAGCGGTTTCTGAATCGGAACCGCGAGGTGATTCGGGAGAAGCTGCCACTTTCTGACCCTGCGACGCAGCGGGCAAGAGATGCAAAGAAAAAGATTCTAATGAAGAAAGCGCGGGAGTATTTGCCATATCGACTTGAATATTGGGCGAAGCGATATGGCTATACCTATGCGAAATGCCGATTGACGCATGCGAATACGCGTTGGGGATCGTGTTCTTCGACGAGGACTATTTCTCTAAATATTGGCCTGATGAACGTGCCGGAAGTTTTGCGCGATTATGTGATTTTGCACGAGTTGGCACATCTTAACCACATGGACCATTCGGAGGCCTTTTGGGCGGAGGTGGGCGAACATGATTCACGCTATAAAGACCATCGACGCCGGCTAAAAATGTTTAGTCCGGGCGTGTAGCTTCTGTGTTATAATAAGCTTATGTATAGATTATCTAAGATTATTGAGGAATTGTATCAAAAGTATTTTTTAAAGGCGGAAAAGCGGGGCGTGCGGTTTAACCTTGATTTTCCGGATGTGACGAGGAGGATTGACCGTCCATCAGTCGTTCGGAAGCCGCTCGATCTGTTCGTTGATGGAGCGATTGGTCGCGCGGAGAAAGAAGTTTCTCTTTCTGTTGCCAAAGATGCGGTTATTGTACGCGATGACGGGGTGGCGCTTTCGCCGGCCACGGTGGCGGAGATGAGTAGTGAGTTTGATAACATCCGCGTACGGTCGCGAGTGGGGTTCGGAACGGAAGTGAAGATTTTGCTCTAACGATATTTGTCACTAAACGCGATTAGTAAAGAGGACAAGGCGGTAGTTGCTGTCATCATTTGAGCCGTTACCGCAAGTCATGAGCGTCAAATCATAAGATTGCCCATTATATTTGGAAGAATAGAGAGCAAGACGGCGAGCCGAGTTATTGTCGAGTTCGGTTGCTTTAACAAAAACTTTTCTGAGGGCAATTTTATAGGTCGCAGTTTGACCGTCCATCGTGACGGTGATTTGTCCGCCTTCATAGATTGATTTTAGGGGGCTGAATGCGCGCGAAGAATGTGCGTAGAGAAAGCGACCACCATAAGTCATATAACGCATGATGCTATTTCCGGCATCGATGGCGGGGTTGTTAACGGGGGTTGGATTAACAATCGAAAAATTAACCGGTTGCGCCACGACAGAGACGGGATTTGAGTTTTGCGGGGTTATGTAGGTTCTTGACGTAACGGGAACGGCAGCCGCAAATGACACGGCAATGTCTTTCGAACCGGAGCGAATATCGAGTTTTTCTGCGGCTGGGAAAGCTGTGCCCGAAAAAGAGACTTCATCGCGAACTTTAGCTTCTTTTGGTAAGTTAAGATTAAGCTTCTGCGTGAGTCCAGCTAACGTGAAGAAGCCAAATAAGGCGAGCGAACAGAAAAAGCTCGGAAAACGATTAAATAAGCTAAAAATAACTTTTTTATTCATACACACTCTCAATTATGTATAAGACCATTATAACACAAAAACGTCAAATAATCAATAGCGGAATGCGAAAAAAATAAAAAATTGCCCCTTTCAGGGCAATTTTCTAGCGTTTTTTCTCTTTGACTTCGTTTCTGCCGAGGTTTTTCTTAGTTTCGGTGAAGACGACGTGCTTGCGGAGAATTGGGTCGTATTTCTTTAAGCTGAGCTTGTCCGGGGTGTTCATCGTGTTTTTCTTAGTGTAATATTGACGAATGCCGGATTCTTCAGAGACGAGACCAACGAGTTTGCGTTTAGTATTATTCTTCTTTGCCATAATTGTTTCCTATTTTATCATATCTGTTCAAAAATGTAAACAAGATAAAAATGGAGCCGTGTGTCGGCTCTGCCCCGACGACCTGCCGCTTACAAGGCGGCTGCTCTACTAACTGAGCTAACACGGCATATAATATATATTATCACGGCGTTATCGCTCGGTCAAGTTGACTTTTTTGCTTTTGTATATTATAATAATGAATATTTGTTCTTTGAAAGGAGAGTTGATAGGTGGACAGGCAGAAAATCCGATTTAAACGAGCGTTTTGGTGGACAGCGTTTGGGCTTTGGCTTATTTTAACGGTTTATTTATCCTCTCAAAATGGTTCAGGAAGTTCCGACATTTCTGGCTGGTTTGCCACGAAGATTTGGCACGCGTCAAATGTTTTAACCAGGGCTTTGCTTGACCGCGGAATCTCGTATGTAAAATTCCATTTTTACATCAGGAAACTGGCGCATTTTACAGTTCATTTGATTCTGGCCTTTACGGCGACGCACGCTGCCGTCTGGAGTTTTCCATCTCGAAAAACAGCTCTACGCTTTGCGATTGCGTTGACAGTATTTTTAGCTCTGTTTGACGAGGTGATTCAAGTTGCTGCGCCCGGGCGCGCTAGTGTGATGTTTGATGGAGTAATTAATATTTTTGGCGTCATGGTTGGGCTATTGATTTCTAGTCGCGCCGGCCCCGAATCGCTTTCCGAATTTTCTTAATCCCTGCATGGCTCTGCGGGGATTTTTTATTATACGCTTGTGGTTTTAAAAAACTTAAATTATAATTAAACTATGATGAAGAAGAAAAATATCATTATAGTGTGTCTTACTTTAATATTCGTTGCGTTTTCGAGTCTTTCTGCTTACGCAGAGGACGAAGAGTTTATTTATACGCCGAATGCAAATTCAGTGATTTTGGAGTCTGCGCTTGAGAATGCCGGCTATAGCGAGACTACCATCTATGCCATTCTTGGGAATATATCAGTCGCGACTTGCGGGAGATTCGATCCGACGATTGTAAACGGCGTCTGCGACTCGGATTCAACTATCGAGGAGTTTCCGAATGACGGAGCGATTGGGCTTGCGCAATGGACTGGGGCGAGAAAGGACAACTTGAAAGCTTTTGCCGACGCTGAACAGACTTCTCCGCTCGATATAAATACGCAGGTGCGCTTTCTTTTGAAGGAAATGAACGACAATGGCTTTACGCCGGAGAATTTAAATAAATATTCTCTTGAACAGTCGACTTATATTATTTTCCGCAGATATCTTGCTGGTTCTAATGATGCTCCACTCAGTTTTGGCGATTATGTTAATAGCTTGGATGCTAATAGTTCGGCGACCGCGAATTACGGCAGTGCTCTTAGTATCGCGAAGAATCGGAGCGGTGTTTTGTCGGCGGATGTGATTCTTGGCGTTGGGGCTCAATATGGCCCGTCTTGCAATCCAATTTTGCCGTCGAATGCTAATACGGTTTATGGGCTGAAGAGCGGTGATGTGAAAACGCATGGTGATATTGGCGTGATTAGAGCCTGTATGAATAAGTTTATGGGGACAAGTTTTTCGACCACAAATAATACTTATGACCAACAGCTTGCTGATGCTGTGACAAGATTCCAGAAGAATAAGGGGATTTGGAGTAGCGGAATTAATGGCCGCGTCGGAAAAGCGACGCGCTGTGCGATTTGTAAGGCACTATATCCGTCAAGTTCCTATCCTGCAAGTTATAATAATTATTGTACGCGTGCTTCAAACTGTGGTGGAAGCAGTGTTCCGACAACGCCCACGCAGCCAACAACTCCGACGGCGCCGACTTCGCCTACGGCTGTCGGGGTCCAGAGCACCTCTGGCTACGCTAAGCAGAGCGATTATGGAAAGATTTATTGGAAATACAATAAGACAACTTGGACGTCGAAGTCGTCCGTCTCTACTAGCGGCTGCTCCTTCATTGCTACCGTGAACGCACTTAAACGCCTCGGTGTTGTGGGAAATGTGAATACTTACGTTAAAAATCTCGCAGCCTGGACTTTAGGGCGCGACAAGAGTAACCCTCCAAAGCAATCTAGTAATCCTGAAAAGACAAAAATTGGGAAAGTGAAGTATGATGGCAGATGGACCGCTGGCGGTTGGGACAAAATTAAGCTTATTATAAATAATTACAGCACGCTGAAGAGTAAAGTCGGTTACAGAACTTTGTCTCTTTCTGGCTCGGCTGATAATAAACTTAAGCAAGTTAGAAACGAACTTAGTAAGGGAAATGCGCTCATTTTCTATGGCAAAAGTGGCGCTCCTTACACTTCCGGCGGCCATTATGTGACTGTTATTGGAATTACGAAAGATAATAAGGTAGTTGTTACTAACGCCGCGAGCGGAAGTTCTACGGTTGCTTATAAAACTTTCTTTAGTCGATCATATTCGTCGCCATATGTTATTTATAAGAAATAATTAGAGGAGATTTTATGGAAAATACGGAAATAGCAAATATTCCAGTCGGCGGTTCAGTTAGTGCCCCAGCCACCGCTCCAAAGCCAAAGGGTAAGGCGGGGAGTGCGAAGGTTATTGTTTGTTCGATTGCGGGCTTAGTATTCTTGTCTGCGTCGTTTTTTCTCGTAGAAAAGCACACTAATTTGATTGGCATTTTCAATAATAACGATACGCCTCAAAATCTTTCCGATTCGGAGGTTGAGGAAGAAGATTTTTTGGATGATGATGCGGAAGAATTGCAGCTCGCCGATGGGGAGAGTAAGTTCAAAAATACTAACGACCTTGCTTTTTCTGGACTGAGCGATGAGCAATATGAACTTGTTGTGATGTTTTTAGAGGATGAGTTCGCCAAACGCGAGCCGGAGGCAAGGTATTTTGTCTTGGACAATACGAGCATCACTTATTCGCTCGTTAATTTCGAGCCGGAGAATGTTGCTAGTGATGTTGCGGGCGTCGAGGTTCTTCCGGAAGAGGGTTTTACGGACATGTCCTCTAGCAGCTCGAGTGCAGATACATCGCATGGATATTCGGCGATAGCTTTCGACGTAGTTTCTAGCAGCCGAAAGAAATATAATGTTGTTTTAAATACTGGCGGGGCGCTTTCAGGATTTAAGGAAATTAAAATTTCCGAAATTTAAGGTAGCTAAAGTTTTCCTTATCGGTTGCATAAAACGCAATGGCGTGATAAAATTAATCTATTGCTGTGATAGCTCAGTCGGTAGAGCGCATCCATGGTAAGGATGAGGTCCCGGGTTCAAATCCCGGTCGCAGCTCCAGCTGGAGTCGTCTAGTGGCAATGACAAGAGACTGTAAATCTCTCGCCTTCGGGCTTCGTAGGTTCGAGTCCTACCTCCAGCACCAACCTCGTAGCATAGACATTTTCTCGAAAATGTCTTTTTTCTTACTTAATTGTTGTTATGCTTTTGATTTTGGGTGGATTCTGGTAGAATATGTTCGTTGGGGGGGCGGACATTAAAAGGTTGGTAGAGTTTGAATTTGAATAAATCGAAGGAGGGTGAGGTAATTGAGTTCTGGAAAGTCGGTTTATCGTTTGGATTTTCTCTTGGAAACACTTCGGCATCGAATTCCTGATTTTGATGAGCGTTGCCGCAATTTCTATCGCGCTTGGAAATATGCGATTGACCTGCGGCTCGTGAAGCGGATGGGATATTCGAAAATGGGATTCTTCAACGATGAGGAAATGTTGATGTTCTTCCCAAACAGTCGTGAGTTTGACGATGCTGTGCATGTGCTCGGAATGGTCTATGCCGTAGTTTTCTTTAAAGATTTCTTTGGCGGATATATTCCCTGGCTTTATGGTGAACAGCCTCAGTGGTTGGACCATATCGAAGAAGCGCTGATGCACGAAATCGGCGAGATTACGATTGGCGATTGGACCGAAGATGGTAGTTACGACTCTGTGAAGAAGGACATGCTCGAGCAGAAAGCATTTGATGAATTCATGCGTTTCTTCCCACCTGCGGCGCAGCGTCTTCATCAGAAGCAGTTTGCCGATGTACGCGAAAATCGAACAATCGTTAAGCTGTTCGACAAAGAAGCGTTCATTCTCGGAATCGGTTATCTGAAGTCGAAGGGGATTGCCGGTGACATGCACATCAAGCGTGGCTTGACCGAGCAAGATCGCGCGCTCTGCGAGGAAACTGGTTCGGAGCGAGCTATCGACAATGTGTTTGCTCATCTGTTGAAAAATTATCGTGGAACAAGGATGCTGGCGTTCTTCGTTGGTATTACCGAGGCGATTTATGCCGAGGATTATCAGGAAATTGACCCTTTAGTTAAGGATTGCGTTCCCGGAGCGCCGCCGCCTGGCGTAAAAAAGTTATATAACTCTTGATTCTTCCAACAAAATTCCCCCGCAACCCGCGGGGGATTTTTATTACGGTTTTTTAGGACGAACGAGACGGGCGCGTGGACTGACGGATGAGGAACTGTTTAGCGGTTTCTTTGAGGCCTTAGCGGCTGCGCGCGAGGCGCGACGAATGACTCGGCGTTTTGGCACGCCTTCCTTTTTCTTGCGCTCGAGAGCAGCTAGCTGATTATTGATGCGGAGAGTCGTGTCTTCAATTCCCTCTTCATCGCCAGAAGCTTCGTAGAGGGCGAGGATTTGACGCAAAGTTGTGGTTGAAGCTTCGAGCTCATAAGCTGACTCAAGCGCATCGATAGCTTCCTTGCGTTTGCCGAGCTTTTCTTCAGCCTTCGCAAGAGCGATAAAACGAGCCGGGACACCGCCCTCAAGTTCAAGCGCCTGCTTAAAGGCCATTTCCGCCTTTTCGTAAGCGCCAGTTTCTAAGTATATCAGACCAGCGTTATGGAGCGAAGAAGGGTTATTGTCGAGGGATTGGGCGATTTCAAAGCATTCGATGGCCTCGTCGAATTTTTGCTCTTTTGCATAGAGAATGCCAAGACGGTTATATGCGGCGGCGTTTTTTTCGTCAAATTTAAGAATCGTAAGTAGCGCTTTCTCGGCTCTTAGAGGCTTACGCTCTTTCATGGAATCTTGGGCGATATTCCAAAGCTTTTTCATTTGAGCGTCGAAGTGAGGAGATTTTTCGGCTTCCTCTTCTTTTTTGCGTTTGGCGAGAATAACTGGGTAACCAAAAATTAGAAAAGTAAGAAATGCGACGATAAGTAAGATTGCAATCATACGTAAATAATTATATCATATCGGCGACAATATGTAACTTAACGTGACCGTTTTTCTGTAAATTATCATATAGTTTTAGTAGATTAGGTAATTTTTTGAGGAATTTTTCTTGGTTAGTAGCAAAAAATGATTTGTACATAATTTCTATTGCCGTGCCGACGATTTCCAAGGCAAATGCGCGAGGATTATCTTTTTTCTTTGAGATGGTATTAGAGAGTTCAATAAGCTGCTTAGTGTCAGCGATAATAAGTTGTTTTGCGAGTGTCTTAATTTTGTCGCTGGCCTCGACCGGTTTCGAGAGAGAATTTGTTTCTTTTTGATAAAAGACCTGAGCGCGAGACAAGACCGTTGGTAAAAGCGCGGAAGGAGTTTTCGTGACCAGAACAAAATGATGGTGTAGTTTTGGTTCTTCGAGATTTTTAAGAAATGCGTTCTCGGCGGCCGGGTTTAGGGATTCGGCGTTGAGAACTACAAAGAAACGGTCCGTCTGATCAGTCGTGCTTGCTATGGATGTAAAATCTCGCACCATCTCGACGGAAATTTTATTTGTTTTTACATCAGGTTCAAGAAACAAAGCGGCGGTTTTGAATTTTTTTTCGAAAACTCGCTTTGCCGCGCCCGATTCAAGCGCGATGATAGCGAAGTTCGTCTTTTTGGCAAGTTCTAGAATGTCCGACGGAGTATTAAAAAACATTATTCTTCGACCTTAGCCGCGTTGATGTCTTTAGGAATCTCGGCGCGCTCAGGAACGGTCAGATCGACGTCGCATTCAACGTCGTCGTCTTCTTTAAAGAAGGCGAGAAAATCTGGCGGAATGGGGGCTGTAAATATCCGCCGCTCATTGTTATCCTCGGGTTTTTGTCCGGGGATGGTAATCTCAAGCTGTGATGCGTGGAGGTAAAGACGATTTTTGTCGGTTAATTGTTTGCCGCTGCGGTTAGCTACAGTTTCGCCGTCGACGTCATAAACGTAATCGCCGAGGATTGGATGGCCAATGTATTTGAGATGGACGCGAAGCTGATGCGTGCGGCCAGTGATTGGGCGAAGTTCAAGGAGGGATAACTCGCCGTTAGACTTGAGAACTTTGTAGTAGGTTACGCTAGGCTTGCCATTTGGATCGACTTGAAAAGTAGCGTGGTGGTTATAATTGCGAGAAATCGGAAGGTCGAGTTTGGCGGCATCGAGCCTTGGGCGACCTTTAACGACGGCGTAGTAAACTTTATGCGCTTTGCGGTTCTTAAACTGATTGCGCAACATTGTTTGCGTGTCCTCGTCTTTCGCAAGAATAACAACACCAGAAGTGGCTCGGTCAAGACGGTGGACAAGAAGACCGAAATTTTCCAAAGTCGGCTCTGTGCAGAATTCGCCCTTGCTCATACTGAGCAATCCGGCTGGTTTATTGACGACCTTAACATGTTTGTCTTCATAAATAACAACGGGTGATATTTCCTGGCGGAGTGGCGAACCAATCGGCAGAGTGAGGTTGATCTTAACGTCCCTTTCTTGCAAGGAATTCGGTTTTTTGACGACATTGCCATCAACAGAAACATAGCCTTCTTTAATGAATTTTTGCAAGGTCGAACGGTTGTATTCGGGGTATTTTTCAACCAGAAGATGGTCGAGGCGAAATTTTTCCGGCTTGACGTCCTTGTCTTCCAAAACGATATCGCCGTTAATGACGCGCGACATGTCGGGCTTGCTGAATTTTTTGCCAGTAACTATCATTACCTTAGTCCAATTTTTTCGTAAACTTCGGTGAGTTTCTTGTCAGCAATCGTGTTTGCATATGCCTCGCCTTTGGGGAGGAGTTTTTCAACATCGTCGTCAGAAATGGCCGCAAGTTTCTCCTGGAAATTGGCGAGGAGAGTCGTGACGCTCGCTGCGACTTGTTTTTTGAGCTCACCATAGCGAGTTTCACCTGACCATTCGCGAATAGTTTCGTCAAGCGAAATATCATTGACGAGTGCTTCGATTTGAAGGAGGTTGGAGATGCCAGGTTGGGTCTCGAGATTGAAATCGATTCTTTCTAAGGAGTCCGTCGTTGCGGACATGATTTTCTTTGCGGCTCTAGCTGGGTCGTCGGAGAGCATTATCTTGCAATTATCGCCGGCAGTACTTTTGCTCATTTTCTTTTCTGGGTTGACAAGGTCGCGAATGCGTATGCCATTGTTGACGCCCATGAACTCAACTTGTTTTTTAGTTTCTTCAGGAACCGTGAAAGTTTCTCCGAAGCGATTATTAAAGCGCTGGGCGAGGTTGCGAGTGAGTTCAATGTGTTGGAACTGGTCTTCGCCAACTGGCACAAAGGTAGCGTCGTATAGCAAAATATCGGCGGCCATAAGAACAGGATAATCAAAAATTCCAACGTTGGCGCTGTCCCGCCCTTCGGATTTTTCCTTGTATTGAGTCATGCGAGACATCTCCCCCATCGTGGCAATGCAGTTCAAGACCCAGGCGAGTTCAGCGTGCGCAGGGACGCGAGACTGACGGTAGATATGGATGTTATCGTTTAGCTCGAGTCCAGCAGCGAGATAGTATTTTATGCTGCGGATGGTGTTTGATTTTAGGTTGCCGTCAATGTCGGAGATGATTGAGTGGAGGTCGGGAACGAAGATGTTGATGTTGTAGTCTTTTGAGTGTTTGTTGGCGAGACGAACCATCGGCAAAAGTGCACCGAGATAGTTGCCCAAGGTTAGTTCGCTGTTAACGCGAAGGCCAGTCAAGATTGTCTTTTTCATACTTCCATTTTAACACAGATTGTGGTAAAATAACAGTAACCCATGGGGTGCTAGCTCATTTGGTAGAGCGCTTCCATGGCATGGAAGAGGTGAGGAGTTCGAATCTCCTGCACTCCACCATCTATGGGTTGACGAGCCGTGTGGCTCTTTTTTTATTCGTCAATGAGCGGAGTGTCTAGATGAATAGACTCGAAGTCGCCAGATTTAGCTTCTTCGTGAGTACTAGGAATGAGGCCCCAGAGTTGTTTTTGCGCGGAGTCGGCGCGGACCAAAATAAAGTTTCGCAAAATCTCGACACCATCTTCGAATTCCTCAATCGAATAGAAACGTGAAGGGTCAGAATAAACATAGCTCCGAATTAGCTCAGCGGTTTTGGTAATTTCGCCGATACATTCACCGTTGAGAAGATAGTTGCTGATTAAGTTTTGGATTGATTGGTGATATTTTTCTAAGTAATCAGGATTCTCGACAATTAGTCGCCATGCTGGTCTCGTTTCTATTTGGTTTGTGGCGATTGGACTGTCGATTGGCCAGTTGATGACACCTTCATCATAGTCGATTCCCGGGTCAAGCCAAAGACCGGCGAAACCGAGGTTGTAGTCCCAAGGTAGGAGAGTATTGCTCTTTGGGCTAGCGATAAGATAGTAGTTGTGAGACGTGATGCCTGTGTAGCTATCAAAATTGGAGAGGAGGTTATTTGCGGCGAAGTATTTTGCAAGTGCGTCAACGTCCCAATAGTCCGTTGGTTCGAGCATTTCGGCGGGCTCGAGCGCGCGGAGGCTCGATATGAGATATTCTTCGTCGTGATGAGAAATTTTAGAGACGGCGTTTTCAAAAATTGCATGATATTCGGCAGGGTCATCGCCATGATAAACTAGATCCGAGCCGCCAAAGTCAAAACCGGGCATGTCGGCAAACGTAACAATATCGGGTTCTACGCCTTCGGGGAGTTGCTCGCGCAAGCGCATCATTGCGAAGTTGTTGATTGCGGTGGCCTCTGGTTTGTAAAGAACAGCGTCGGGCGAGAAGCGATTGCGTGCTAAGAAGGACTCGTCGACGTCTTCAATGGCTTGATAGAGGCCTTGTAGCTCGCCGTTAATATATAGTTCCGTGAAAGACGTGAGAGGCGAGGCAACACCAGCGTTGCGCATGATTTCGAAAGCGAGATAGTCTTTTAGATAGCTTGGGTCGCTATTAAGGTTGTTAAGAATAAGTTTATCAAGACCATGATACGAGCTATGTTCGGAGAACTTGCCAAAGTTCACCTTGTAGCTATAGCGCTCTGAGTTTTCATTGTCAGCTAGTGCCGTTAGTGAAGCATTACCCCGCGTGGAGAAGGCAACATTCTTAAAGCTTTCGCCGTCAATGATAACGTCGGCGAGATAGCGAGTTTTTTCGGCGGGGCTAGCGCGGAGGCTTGAAAGATCTCGCTCGGGAATACTTAGTTCGATTTTATGAACATAGCTTTGGTCGAAGATTTTATTTGCGTAATAGTTAGGGTCGTCTTCAAGCGACGCATAGGGCATAGCAAATGAGCCATGATTAAATGCAAGGTAAAAGACCCCGATGAATAGAACTGCGACAAAAACATACTCAAGATGATTGTAAAGAAAGATTAAAAGTCTTTTCGCGTATTTCATATATCTAGTCTATATTCTAGACTACGAAGGGCATTTAGGAAATACATAAATGCATCATATGGCGAATCATAGGCGGAAAAATAAGCATGAACATCGCCATCATTCCAGTATTTTGTGCACATATAATATGCGTGGTCTGATGTCGTGAGACGGCGAAAATCTTCAAGGATTTTTTCATCTTTGCGAATTTTCGAAACTTCGAGGACTTTCTTACGAAGGCTGTAGAGAGTAGACATGGCCTCGTCCTGGAGTTTATTCCCCATCCAGGCGGATAAGTCACGTTCGGTGTCGGCCCAGGTGACAGTCCAAGGGTAGGAGATTTCGCCGATGGGCTTCATGGCAGCTTCTTCAGAAACCGTGAGGAATTTATTATCAAACTTACTGAGCCAAGAGTCGATAAGTCGATTCATGAAGTCGAAAATACCCGTCTCTGCCCATTGGTGCTCGCCGAATGTTTCAAAATCCATGAAGAGGTTAATGACATTGCCGTCGAGGCAGGCGTCGTCGAGCCATTTTTCATATTTGTCGACGGTGAGCGGCCAGTCCTTCCATGACTTATCAGAAAAGCGAAAGGCGATATCGTCAGAAAGGCGGTAGTTCTTAAGCAGGAGCTTTAAATTCTTCGTGCCGGCAGCTTTGTAGACAAAGTTTGGACTGCGCCAGCCAAGAATCTTATCCCAACCTTCGGCAAGACAAGCATCAAAACCAAGTTCTTCGACAACACGCCCGACTTCATCATTGTAAGAGAATTCGGTGTTGCGAAAAACTTTAGGCGTAATGTTAAAAATACGCTTGAAAGTGGCGACTTGTTGTTTTACCTGAGCTTTAAATTCGTCTTTGTCGTAGAAAAAAGACATGGAATGATAATATGTTTCGGCGACAAGCTCGACGCGTCCGGTTTTAACCATATTTTGGAGACGAGTGATGAGTTCTGGCATCCACATTTCTGCTTGTTCGAGCCAAACGCCAGTGATGGACAAACTAAACTTAAAATCTTTGTGCTTTTTTAAATTGTTTTCTAGAAGGTCAAAAGTTGGTAAATAGCTCTTTGCGGCAACCTTACGGAAGATACGTTCGTTATTTTGTTTTGAATGATAATTTGAGTCGAAAAAATAATTGTCGTTTACGCCGACATCGAAAATAGAGTAGGCACGAACGCGCCATGGTTGATGGATATGCAGATAAAGACAAATTCCTCGCATTGTATTCGCTTACTGGACCCGTTTATGGTTATCTATATTATTATAAACCTTCAAGCATTTTTGCGCAACGTCTTCCCAACTGATTTTGCGGTACTCATTGTGGATGGAACTTTGCAATGTTGCTTTAAGGGCGGAAGATTTTGCGATGGCAAGAATTTCGTTGGCAAGTTTTTCCTCGTCCCAGAAATCATAGCGGAAGGAACTGCGAATGACCTCGGCAACACCAGACTGTTTTGTTAGGATAAGGACGTCGCCATGATGTGCGGCCTCAAGAGCGGTGAGCCCAAACGGTTCGGAAATGCTCGACATAACAAAGATATCCGATAACTCGTAGACGTCGCGGAGCTGTTTGCCGCGAACAAAACCGGTGAAAATGACGTTTTTGGCGATACCGAGTTCGGCAGCGAGGTTTACGAGTTCGTTCTTTTCTTCGCCGTCACCCGCAAAGACGAAGATGAGTTTTGGGTTTTTATGGACGGCTTTAGTGGCGGCATGAAGAAGATGAGAGAGACCTTTTTGAATAGTGAAACGACCAACCGTGCTGACAATCGTGCAGCCTTTTGATTTTAGCGATTCGATGTATTTATATTCTTCATGATTTAGGGAATAGGCCTGTTTTAAGAAATCTTCATCGAGAGAGTTATAGACGACGTCAATTTTATCGAGAGGAATATCATATTTTTCATGAATGATGTGTTTTGTCGCTTCAGAAACAGCGAGAATTTTGTCAGCAAGCATGAGACCTTCACGCTCGATTTCATGAACGAGAGGGTTGCCGCCATTGCCACCAGCACGGTCAAATTCTGTAGCGTGGACATGAGCGATGAGCGGAATGCCAAAGTTCTTTTTTGCAAGAACTCCAGCTTCAAACGTAAGCCAGTCATGAGCATGTACTAAGTCGGGCTTATATTCCATCAAATATTTTTCGACGAAGTCACAGTAAGTTTTTTGGATTTGGCGGATGGAGATTTGGTCTTTAGAGATAGCGCCGGGAATATGAACGTCCGGGATAATCATATCTTCGATTTTGTCAGAATCGTAAGCGCCGATGCCGAAGCGGAAAAGCGGGTCGAGATGCGAAGCGGAAAGAACGTGCATGAAAGTGATGTTTTCATGTTTCGCTTCATAAGGGACGATAAAATCGATGTCGCAGCCGTCTTTTGCGAGAGCGCGGGAAAGATTTAGGCAAGCGACGCCAAGACCTCCAGAATTGTGCGGTGGTAACTCCCACCCGAGCATGAGTATTTTCATTATATTTATTTTAGCACTATTTAAAGATTTTGTGTATGTTTCGATTGCTATTCGCTATTTCTGGCGATATCAAGATTCCTAGCGATGTTATTGAAGCGCTCTTGCTGATCGGAGGAAAAAGTGGATTGATCGAGGGAGTCAAGGATGGCCTGGGCGTTATCGTATTCACCGATGGCGATATAATAGGAGGCTTGAGCAATTTTTGCGTCAAAAATATCTTCGTTCGATGAATGTTCGGATTCAATAATCCGTTCTTGGTATTCCACGAAAGCTTCACCGGAGTTATTCTTATTTTCGTCGGCTCCAAAATTTTCTCTTTCCCCAGTTTCCGGGTCGCGTTCTGTCGAATAAGACGGCTTAGATGCTTCATCGACCTGCGATTCATTCTGTCCAGAGTTGCTCTTTTTTCCGCGCACAATGAAGAAGATGCTAGCTCCGAGTACGAGAGCAACAATAGTCGCAGTTAAAATGATGAGGTGTTTCTTGTTTACGGTCTTCTTTTCTTTTGGCATTCTTGTTTTCCGTTTTTATGATTTTTATGGGTCCCAGAGAAAATCCGATGGGAGTCTTCTAGTCAGTATATTAATTGGTTCAATTAGAAATTTCCGCGCGCTTCTGTCAAATATCGTCCTTGCGACAATCCAAAAAAGTGGTTGATTCGATTCCTTTGTTGCATTTCGAGCCTTAATGTTAAGGAAATAGCCAGGAGCAACGTCATCGACGCTATAATAGTCGTATTCATTATAATATATATTCTCTACATGTCTCTCTAGGCATCCTTCTAGATAAGACCAAGTGTAGATGCCGCCTGATGGAGCGATGCCACAATTATAAAAGTATGTTTCGGCTGATTCGATCCTTTCTGCAGTCCATTCGTTATATTGATTATAGTATAGATGTATTTTGTGGTCGGATTGACTCGAATCGCCCCAGTTATAAGAACCGACATAGATGACAGTCCTCGTGTTATTTGGTGGTGTGAAGTCAGCCCTCGAGTTACCTGGTCTATAAATATGATAGGCGTTGGACTGCGGCGCGGCGAAACTGTTTTTACCGTAGGCATCCATCGGGTCTATGATAAATCCAGGAAGACGCCATTTAACGTCGCTCCAGTTATTGACTGTTTTGACGTAATCCGGACCAGGCGTAAAGGAGCTGTAGTGTTTTTGGGGTGAATATGCACCGACGCTGAAAGCACGCGTAGAAAACTCTTCAGCAGTCGACAGACCTGGCACCTTGCCTAATAACATCAATGAGGACACTCCAAGATATTGATTTGCGCCTGAAGAATATTGTGCCCGCCACTGAGCATAGAGCGTGATTGATGCACCCGCTGCGGCAAGGTTGGTAACATTTTGACGGTCCGAATAAGATGTTCCGGAGCCATTTGCTGCGGTGTTCCAGCCGGTAAACTGGAAATATGTGCGAGAAAAATTGTTGGCATTTAGAGCCGTTGTGGCACCGCGTGCAATGGTTTGATCTGGCATGCTCCCAGAAGTTGCGCCGTTTCCGTTAAACTTGACCGTATAAGCTTGCTGTTGCCATTGCGCGTAGAGTACGATCGACTGGTCGCGTGCGGCCAAGTTGGTTACTTGCTGTCTGTCGGAATATGACGTCCCAGAACCGTCGGCTCGAGTGTTCCATCCTCTAAACGTATAGCCTTGGCGAGAATAATTATTTGCCAAAAGCGCCGTGGAGACGCCTCGATTGATGGTTTGAACGCGATTTGCGTTTGGTGTGCCACCGTTCGGGTTAAAAACAACCATATACGTGTCCGGGCTCCACTGAGCATAAAGAGTAATCCTGCTGTCGGCGTTGGTGAGGTCTCTAGTGATTTCTTGCTTGTCGGAAAATGTTGTACCTGTTTTATTGGCGGCTGTGTTCCAACTCGTAAAATGGTAGTTAGATTTTGTGAAAGAATTGGCAGGAAGCCGGAACGTGGAGCCAAGCCGAACATGGAGGCTATTCATCGTGCCGCTTCCACTGTTTGGCGAGAAGTCAATGTCATAGTATCCCTCTTTCCATTGAGCGTAGAGAGTGATACTTTGCCGTGGCGGAGCAAGGTCCACTACGACGGCTTGGTTAGCGTAAGAATCGCCAGACTGGTCGGCGGATGTATTCCAATTCGCAAAAACTAAGCCGTTTGTGTTGTAAAATCTGTTGGCCGGAAGCGGAGCTGGCTCTCCCTGGTAGAATTTTGCCGAAGACATAGTTCCTAATCCACCATTGCGGTCGAAGAAGACGGTGTATGCATATCTTTCCTTATTAGCACTACAGTTTGCATCGCCGTCAGGATTTTGGAGTCGCATTGTGGTGGCGAGAGTCGTCGAAGAATTTCCGCCGGGGGTGTCCCAACAAGTTCTAATGTAGAAGTCGTAATAATCCGGACGAAACCCGCCACTATCCGAACTGCAGCTGAGACCGTCGCCAGATTTGACTGCTGTGACCCAGATTCCTTCAGCGGAGTAGAGCTTTTTGTCGTAGCTTACACTGGTTGCGGTCGCATCAGAAAGATTGCTCGTGTCGGCTTGGTCTTCCGTAGCGCCAAATAACAGACGAGGGTAAGTCGCGCTGGGGCGAAGATTAATTTCTGTATCAGATGATGTATCCCGCGTGATAATGAGATCAGCGAGTGACTTGCCGTTGATTCCATTAGCCGCGTCTTGAATGTCTGGCGCGTCTAATTGACGAGAATTGATAATAAATGCCTTTTGCGGGAGACGTTCGTAGAGTTCGTTACATGAGTGTTCGTTGCCGTTGTATCCGGAATAAAAATCAGGAATCTCATTGAGAAGTTCTGAGTTTGTATAAGAATTATCAGCAATCTCCTCCCAGACAGTCGTATAGACATTGTCAGTCGTTGGTCTTTCTGAGGCGTAAGCTTCTTGGATGAAGCGAAGCGACTCAGCTTGTGCGTCCATTTCTTGGCGCGCCATGGTAATTTCTAGGGCACCCTGAGCGTTTTGAAGCCCGCGGTTCATCAGAGAAATAGCAGAGATAGCAACAAGACCAAAAATCCCAACCGCAAACATCACTTCAACAAGAGTGTCGCCAAACAATGTTTGTTTTCTTTTTACACCAACCATCAATAGTTATATTTTATTAAACGCTTGCGGTTTCGTCAATAAGCTTAATGTTTTCTGATTAAAAAAGACATTTCTGCGAGAAATGTCACTGTCTTAGATTTGGCACGGGTGGAGAGACTTGAACTCCCGACACCTGGTTTTGGAGACCAGTGCTCTACCAACTGAGCTACACCCGTATGAAAGTGTATATATTATATATTACCATAAAGTTTAGGATAATGCTATGCCGAGATTCGATTGAGAAAATGTGATATAATCTTCTTATGCAAATCCAGAAGTTAGAACGGCTACGCGCCGAATATCATGCTAAATATAAAAAGGCGCAACGCTATTCGCTCATTGCAGCGATAGCCTTAGCGACGCTTATTTTGGGCATTTCTTTAGTGTCTTCTCGCGGGGGAAGATCGTCAGTTTTCTCTTTTATGTTTACGCTCGTTCCGGCTTTTGTTGCGGCGATTTTTCCCTATGCTTTTGGTATGATTATTTTTTATATTGCAAACCATAAGCTTGCTGCGGAATATAAGTCACTTTATAAATCTGTTTTTGTCGAGAAGGCCTTGAGGGATTCATTTCCGGGTTGTACATACAAAATGGATGCGGGCATTGATGAGTCTGAGCTTTCGGCGACGTGTATGGTAGATACGGGAGATGTCTATCGCTCGGAAGATTTGGTATGCGGGGAGTATAATGGGCTGAAGTTTAGGCAGGCCGACGTGCTAATTCAGGAGCGCGAGGAAGATGATGAAGGACATACTTCTTATCGAACGATTTTTATGGGTAGATGGGCTGTTTTTGATATAAAGAAGGATTTTCAGTTTAAGCTGGCCGTGGTTGGGAAAGGTTTTGGCGTGGCAAGTTTAAGGAGTCGTGATAAGATACACAAGTTTAGGCGCATTACGCTTGAGAGCGACGCGTTTCATAATCGTTTCAGGGTTTATGCCGAGGATGGGTTTGAGGCATTTTATCTTTTGGATCCAGCTTTTCTTGAGAGAATTGAAAAACTCGGTGAGGCGCATGGGGGCAGAGTGGCGCTTTTCTTTGTTGGCGGAAAACTTCATATCGCCGTAGACAACCGGAGTGATGCTTTTGAAGCCGCTTCAATAACCAAGCCTATCGATGTCGATGCTGAAGCTGCGAGAGTTAAGGCCGACATAAAACTTATAACTGATGTTGTTGACAGTTTGAAGCTAAAGTAGCTGACTTTTCTCTGCGATTTGCTTTTTTGAGGGGAAAATGGTATTATATAGTCACCAACGCCTTCGGGCGTGGAATTTTTACAATTTGAGAGGTGAATTCGATGGATGTTCGAGTGTTGGCGTCGACCTGTCCAGACTACCAGCTTCCAGTTGAGGAGGCGAAAATCTTCGCCGGACAATCTGCGGGGATTTGTTATATGAAGGACGATTTCGACACGATTGCAAAGGAGCCAGAGGAAAAGTCTTTGAAGCGGTTTGCGCAGACGGCAGGCTCTGGTCATCATAGCGTGGCAGGGCATACGAGCTACAATCTGCTGCTTTCTGGTGTGCCGAAGATTATTGCGATGATTTTGAACAACGAGAAAGACTATTGCACTTCCGAGAAGTCGGCGAGATATACGCAGATGGCATTGTCGGGAGATGAAGAACGACTTTATGCGAAATGGTTAGATCTTTTTCAGGTGGCAATCACGGCCGTCTATCCGCAGATCGACGAGAAAGTTCGGCTCAAGTTGGCGCAGGAAAATGCGAGATATTTTATCTCCGTTTTTACACCGTCAACCATAATGGAATACACCGTAGATTTCCGGCAGGGTAATTATTTGATTGGCTTTCTGGAGGAATATGCGGGGTATTGCGAGATAGCCGACAGTGATTCGTTCTGGCGAAAGCTAACACCGTGGCTCCTTGAGACGGCAAAAGTGCTCCGCTCGGTAATGAACTGCGAACAGATGCGCGACCGGAAGGGGCGCACTTTGTCGCTGTTTGCGTCGAGAAGACGGAGCGAATACTTTGGCGAGGTCTATTCGGTGAACTATACCGGGAGTTTTGCGCAGCTTGCGCAGGCGCAGAGGCATCGTTCGATTGACTATGAGATGACCGTTGTGGAGCCGCATAGAGCGGGGTTCTTTGTGCCGCCGATTATTCGCGGGACGCAGTGGGAGCGTGAATATCTTAGCGACATGAGGGCAGTGAAGGAAAACTATCCGCAGGGGATGCTCGTTGGAATTAACGAGCGCGGAACGCCAGAAAACTTCTTAATGTCGAAGTGTTCGGAGCGACTTTGCGGAGCGGCGCAGCTGGAAATTTGCCAGCAAACAAAGGCGACACTCGACCGCTATATCTCTGCCGTGGTTGAAAATGGCGAGACGGAGGTCTTTAAGATGCTTTACCCGATCAAGGACAAGACCAAGTGCCAGTTTACGGAGCAGATTTGCTATCGTCCGTGTCCGCTTGGTCAGGAACATGCATTTGACCGCAAAATTTAACTCTCAAGATTTTTATTCCTTACCGCCGAGCAATCGGCGGTTTTTACTGACCTTGTTTTTTAAGCGAGATGGCGAAGCCGCCGCCGGGGGCCATCCAAATGTCGATGAAATTGGTTTTGTTGATGGTGGTGGTTTCAATCGAAATTGCCAGAGGATTGTCACGATAGTGGGCAGTTTCGTGATCGCGATAGATTTCGGCAACATATTCACCATCGTCAAGATAGCTTAATGGTACGCGAACTTTGTGGGCGCTTTCGTTGGTGACGCCGCCAACGAACCAGTTGCTTGTACCGCGTTCTTTACGGGCGACGACGTAATATTCGCCAATCGCACCCATAATCGGGACGCTAGTCTCCCAGTTCACCGGGACATCATGGATAAATTTGAACGCGCCTGGGTTGACCTCTTCGTAAAAGCGCGGGCGATCGGCTGCCATTTGCATGCCGGAGGGGATAGTAACAAAGTATGCTAGTTGACGAGCAAGTGTGCTCGAGAGGCGTTTGGTGGCGTTCGTTATGTCGAAAATGCCAGGAGTGTAATCCATTGGTCCACTCAGTAAGCGGGTGAACGGAAGGATGCAAGCGTGAGACGGGGAGAGTGCGCCGCCTTCATACTCTTGGCCACGCGCACCTTCGCGCGTCAAAAGATTTGGATATGTTCGCTCTATGCCGGTGCCTTTGATTGGCTCGTGGACGTCAAGGCATATATGATATTTAGCGGCAAGCTCAAGAGCTTTTTGATAGTGGAGCACGCCAAGTTGAGAATGGTGGTATTCCCTTTTGCCCTGAATGGACATCATTGAGCCTGCATAACCAGGCTTGATATAATGAATGCCCAGGCTAGAATAGTATTTATAGCTTGCTTCGAGCTGCGCTTCGTAATTGTCGACAAAACCGACGGTTTCGTGGTGGCCGATGATTTCGATGCCGTTTTGACGGGCGTATTCCGTGATGCCAGGAAGGTCACAATCTGGCTGCGCATGGATAAAGTCGGTGGTCTTACCGTTTAAGAGCCAGTCGCCATCCCAGCCGCCGTTCCAACCTTCCATGAGAAGCCCGCCGATGCCAAGACGTCGACAAGCATCGATGTATTCAAGAGCATGCTCAGTTGAAGCGCCGTGTCGTTCCCCGCTCGCCCATGTCCATTCGCCTACGTACATTGCCCACCAAATGCCAAGGAATTTTATAGGCTTGACCCAAGAGAAATCCTCACTTGGCGGGTCGTTCAAGCTTAACATAATGTGATTTTTAGTGAGGCCGATTGGGTTGCCAGCAATCATGACCATGCGCCAAGGAGTATTAAACGGAAGTTCGACGCGCGCTTTAATTCCGTCAGAGAGCGGGGTGATGTCGGCTTTGAGGGCTTTCCATTCGTCGAGTTTAATGGTCATTTCGCCGTAATCATAGAGGGCGGCTTCGTGAATCGAGATGTGGTATTTGTTCGGAAGAACAATCGTGAGAGGAGTGTGAACGGATTTTTCTAGTTCGTAGACGGGGATTTTTTCATAATTATATTCATAACGATCTGGCTGATAGGCAGGAATTTGCCAGGCTTCGCCGTTCAGATCGACATTAAATTCGGTAAGCTCATCTTCGATTTCAACGCGCGAGAAGGCTGGTTGGGGCGGGATCTCATAGCGAAAAGCGAAGCCGTCATTAAACGCACGAAAGCGGACGGTAAAAAGGCGTTTGGTTTTTGAAGTTTCAGAAAGATAGAGAGCAAGTTCATTGTAATTATCAGCGATGAAATGTTCTTCGCCCCAGACGGTCTCCCAAGTTTCTTGAACCGTTTTTTCGGTTGCGCGAACGATAGATAGATAGTCGCCGATTGCGGGGTGATTCTTGAACTTGAAACCTAACTTTGAGGTGCGGAGGATAGTAGACTCGTTCTTTGTGACCGAGTAAGCGATATGACCCTGGCGGAGAGAAATCTTAACCGCAACTGTACCATCAGGGGAAGTGAGAATCTTTTCCGTATCAGAAAGTGGTCTTTTTCCGCCGTACAACCAGTCCAAAAAACGCTGTTTTATGCTAGCCATAAGCATATTATATATAATCTACGGTTTTTTTTCTAGCTTTTTAGCTAGTTTTTTGCGTTTGAAAATGATATGATGGAAACATATGAAGAAGAAAATCGTCATCGGTGGGTTTTGTTTCTTTATAGGGGCGACAGTAGCCTTTTTTGCTGTTCAATTCTTTACGAAGACTGGCATATTTAAGGTCCCCGGGGCATTAATTTTTGATGAGACTGTGTCGGAGGCCGACATTGCAATGTTTCGAGAGGCGATTGGCGATATTGAGCTCGAACAGGATGTAACGTTTTCTGAATCATTTAGCGACTCGTATAATGGTGGCATGCTCGTTGACGTATTTGTACCAGTTGCTGATTTTTACGAGGCGCGTGAAGAAATCTCCACGCAAGAATTCGAGGCGAGGTTTAAGAATGGCGAAGGGTTTTTATCGGTGCTTAAACTTGACGAGACTAAAAAACTGCTGAAAGTTGGCGGAAATTATTATCTTGATAGCTTTAATAATGGCGCTAAGTTTAAGCTTGTGGAGATTCACGGCGAAAATGACGACGACACGACTAGAGTGAGAGAGCGCGTTACATCAGTTTTGCCAAGTTTTCCAAAGAAGGAGGAAGTTTTAACTTTTACACAAACTGGCGTGACGGCGATGAGCCGAGGAATGAATGCGAAGATGGCTCAGGTTGGAGATGGTAAGTATTTTTCAGCGAATCTTGCGGAGTTTTTGCGCCAGTTTGATTTTACACATACGAGCAATGAAAGCAGTTTTTCAAATTGGGCGAGTGCCTCGAATATCTGTTCGGATTGGCGTTTTCTGGATACGCTAACCGATATTGGACTCGACATTGTCGAGCTAACCGGCAACCATAATGTTGATTGCGGTGCAGAAGATGCGATTTCGACATATGAAAAATATCAGGAACTTAATATTAAAACCGTCGGGGGCGGACGCAATGCGGTCGAGGCAGAGTTGCCATTACGATTCGGAGCTAAAGGCACCAACGTTACGATGCTGGCCTATAATCAGAGCACGGGCGGAGCGACCCTAGGCGACACGCCAGGCGCTAATCAGTATTATCCAGAAAATGCGCAAGCGAGAATCCGCGAAGCGAAAGAGAGAGGCGATTTCGTAATTGTTGACGTGCAGTTCAATGAGTGTAACGCCTATGACGATGTAAACGAGAACACCTATTGCGACCGCGCTGACTCGGCGCCTGGTGACCAAGTTGGACTTTTTCGGAGCTTGGTCGATATGGGTGCTGATGTCGTAGTGGGTACTAGCGCTCATCAAACGCAGACTTTTGAGCAATATAACGGCGGAGAAATATACTATGGACTTGGAAATGTTTTCTTTGATCAGATTTGGTGGCCTGGGACAACGCGCTCCCTTGGGCTAACACATTATTTTTGGAACGGTAAACTGCTCCAAACACGAAGATTTGGCACGGTCTACGATTCGAGTTATCAAACAAGACTAATGAATATGGAGGAGATAGAATGGTTTATCAACCGACTCAATCAAGCCAGATAGAAAAGAAACATAAAAGAAGCAAGGCTATGCAGCTGGTCTTGGATGTCTTGACGCTTGTTTTGGTGGCAGGGGCAACATATGCCATTTTTAGACTGACAGCCGTAAAGCCAGAAAATCAGGAGAAGAATAATCCAGAGGTGATTAGCAAGGTACCGTCGGAAGATGATGAGCCAGAGGAGCAATTGTGGCTAAACCGGACGCTCGGTGGCTGGCTTGGGACTTTTTCTCGCGATTTTTCGGCGAGCGTACAGGTATTTGACTTTGATAAAAATGAGGTTGTCGGCGAGATAGACCCCGATCGAGTTTATACAGGGCACGTGGCGAGCGATTTGGCGGCGAAGTTCGGGCGCAGTTTTGCCACGGCTGGACAAACTTCAGCCGCCGAGCTGGTTGATATTCTCAAGGTTGCTTTCAAGCACGACGGCATGAGCGATGAAGAATGGGCAACCTATAAAAACGAGTTGCTGGCTCAGGCAGAGATTTATTCCGAGGAGCGATGCCACGGGTACTGCAAAGTGCGCGACGGATTGCCAAAAGGTTTTACGAGTGAGAATGTAAAAGTTTATAACGAGAACTTTATGGATACTAACGGCAGTTTCTTCGAGGTTTATCGCGATGCGGCGATTGTAGAATTCGATATGGGAGAGGGGCGAGTGCGAAGCTTTGCCGTGGCGCTAGTTGCAAAAACTTTTCCCTTCCAGACTGATTTTCAGAAGCTAGGCGAGATGATTGAAAAAGTTATGCTCTCGCACATCGAGAACGAAGCTTAGCCTAGTAAGTTGAGAAGAATTCGGACCAATAAGTTTTATATTGTGCTTCTGGGTCAAAGACAAAACCGACGGCGAGTTTGGTAAAGTTAGGGCTGAGGATGTTGGCGCGATGATCGGGGGAGTTCATCCAGGCATTGACGACTGTTGCTGGGGAGACAGCAGCATTGCCCGCCATGAGGTTTTCTCCGCTGCTACCTCCAGTGTCGGGGAGCGGGCAGGCAGTTTCCCACGATGAGCCATCGGGGCGAGTGTGCGAGTAGCTATGCATGAGCTCGCGAGCACGAATTGCGGCAGCCGCCTCGCAAGTAACGCCCCATTCAAGGCTTTCTAGACCATTTTTAGTACGTTCCTGGTTTACGAGAGTAAGGACCTCACGTTTCCACTGCTCGACCGGGACTTCGACAACCGTGACGGTGATTGAGTCATGGCGTCGGCCGTCATAGGTGCCGGCGGTGATAGTGGTGGTGCCAGGGTTTTTGATGATGGGATAGCGGCAAATGTCTGATGAATAACCGAGCCACGTGCGCGCAGTTGAGTAGAAACCGGAAATGACATTTTGGTCGGAGGACTGCCAGTACATTGAGCCGAGACCGGAAAGGTTGCCGCCAACACAGATGTCGATGTCGGCGGTCTGATAGATAGTGATTGATGTTTCGTTCCAAAGCTCACCGTTTGGCACGGGGTCGGAAGAGATCCAGCCGTTGGCGGCGACTTGGTAAACTGTGCCGTCAGCACTGGCGATGGTCTTGCCGGCAGAAGAATCGGAAACAGACTTTAAAAGTGCGACTTCTTCTGGGCTTTCGGCGATTTCGTCGGAGCGTTCATTGACGGCGCGAAATTCCAGGCCTTCACCAGAAATAGACCTGGCAATCAAAACTCCAGCAATCAAAATAGCTGCCGCATTGAGCGAAAGTAAAATTGTCATCCGCGTCTGTTTAAGTGTGGCAGCGGCGGCGGTCATTAGATTTTGTCTCCATCAATGATGACGCCGGCGAGTCGCAAGACCATTTCGACTTCGATTAATTCGCGTTTAGTTAAAATATGACGAGAGTTTGGGCGGCCAAGCAGAATTTTTCCGGAAGGTTCGTCTTTAGCATTTAGCAGAGCTGCAACTTGAGCGATTTCATCTTCCTCAGTGCGAGCTTCGTCGAAGCTATACCAAATACCTGACTTTGGTGTTTTGAGTTTTTTGTATTCGGCGGAATCTTCGGCCGAGAGGGTTATATTTTTAGAGCCGTAGAGATGGTCGTTTATTAGAAAGCCAAAATAGTCGAGCTTTAAGTGTTGCGCGAGAAAACCGGCGAGTTCTTTGTAGTCAACGTTTTGCTTATCAAGGCGGCGAAGCTTTTTAGTAATGTAGCCGAGGTCGATTTGTTTTGTGGGGAGAGAGGCTTTAATCATGGCGGTAACTTCGAAGATGGCGGGCATGAGGCAGAAGACAATGGCAACCATAATGAGATTGAGAATTAGGATTTCTATCGAGGGAGTAGCAACTCGGAAGATGGCCGTAAAAATGAGATAGAAGAGAAGGATGTAAACGATGGCGCCGATAGCAATGACGATGATATAGGAGAGTAATTTCATCGAGTCGCCAGTGAGGGCGAGGATACGATATTTGACGACGGAGTAGTAAAAGATGGCAATTGTGACAGAGACCGCCATAGGGCCGATCCAAACGAGAGTAGGATGCGAGGTTAGAAGAAGAAGGTCGAATATCAGTGCGAGAATGCCGCCGAGAGAGAGTCCTGCCTGAAAAATCTTCAGGCCAAGCTTGGCGCCGCGACCTTTGATGTGTTTAGCGCCTTTCGTGATGCTGTTTGTATAAATAACGGAGACAAGAGTGAAATAGCCGATTATGAAATAAAAGTACCAGGTTCGGACAGTGTGAATAGTGTTTAGACCGTTGCCGAAAGTGATGTCGTTGTAAAATAGTTCTGGATGGAGAGCCAAAGCGCTAACGACGAAAATGCCACCGAGCGCGCCAATTAAGGTGAGCAATTTGCCGGTGCGGCCATTTTCCCAACTGGCGTAACCAAGGAGAGCAACGTCGGTTAAGGTGATGCCGGCAATGATGCCGACGACGACGAGCGGAGCAATGTTGGAACTTGACTCTGGGAGAGATAAAAAGAGAGCGATAGCCGCAGACCAAACCGCCGTGCCTAGAGCAGCAAGGGCGAACCAAGCACCTTTAAGTCGAGACTGCTTAGTTGTGCCGCAGAGGACTGAAATGCCGGTCAAAATAGTCAGGGCGGCTACGGCATAAAGCAAAATCGTAATTAAGAACATATAACCTCCAATGAATTATGCTTTTATTTTAGCATAAATTCAAAGAAAAATGTGAAAAACCGCCCATTTCGGGCGGTTGTTGGATTAGACCAGGAGATTGGCGATTTCCGTTAGGCTGGGATAGTCGATTTTGCCAGACGAAAGAAGCGGAAGCTGACGCACGAAAACGATTTTCGTGGGGAGTTCGAAAGCGCGCAGACATTCACCGAGCGAAGTGAGGATACGCTCGCGCGTTGCGTTGGATGACGGTACACCGTCGACAAGCACGACGAACGCCGCGCCAGATTCGGAACCGTCTGGCAGCGTGTAGATTGCAACGGCATTTTCGCGGACAGAGTCGAGCGCATCGAGAGCGGTTTCAACCGTTTCACAATTGACCTTGTCGAATGCTCCCCTTGGCTGGTAGAAGCGTTTTTTACGCCCAAGCAAGGTCAGATAATTGTCAGTTGAAAGCGAGCCGATGTCGCCAGTGCGGAAAAATGTTTTGCCGTGATACGTAATAAACGATTTCTGGGTTGCTTCATCGTCGCCGAAGTAGTGCGTTACCGTAGACTCTGACCAGACGAGGATTTCGCCAGGTTCGTCATATTTGACTTCGTTCAAGGCTTCGTCGACGATGTAAAGCTCCAGCCCTGGGTAAACTTTGCCGCAGGTTCCTGCGCGATGCGGTACACCGTCAGACGTGGTGCCGATGCAGAGAGTCTCACCCATGCCATAGTTGTTACGCACTTCGGCGTTTGAGCCATGGGCATGGAAGAATGAATCGGCTTGGTTAAACAGTTCTTCTTCGGTTTTGAGTCCGGCAGAGAAGAACGCTTTAAGCGGAGACAGGTCGGCGGAAGCCGGAGTTTTGTCGATAAGTTCGCGCAAAATTTGCGGCGTACCATAGATGAAGTTTGCCTGATATTTATACCATTCGCCGATCTTTTCGAGCGACTCGCTTGGGACGAGTTCGATATGATTACCACCGATTATATTGGCGACAATCATCATCCAGCCGTACGGATGGTTAAACGGCAAAATGCTCAGGCCCTTTTTGAGGACTTCATCGTTCGTGGTCTGGTTTGTGCCATTAGTCATGTAGATGAGGGCAGCAATGACGTTCCGATTGGTTGCCGGAAGGATTTTTGGTACGTTGGCGGTGGAACCGCTGGTTTGTAGAAAAATCGCTTCGGACGTGGACGTCATTTGGGACATGATGACTGGCTTAACCAGCTCTGGAGCGACAGTCGTCGCGGCGCTCTTCAGTGCGCCGTAAGTCAGGCGACGTTTCTCTGCTTCGTTGGCCTCTGACGACGCAACGTCAAGAATCAACTGAAGCGAGTCGACCTGGTCGAAGACGGAATCACGTTCATCGTCCTGCAGGTTGGCGACGACCAAGATTTTGGCCTTATGCGCGTTGGCGGTCTCGATTGCGTGGTCGAGAGGCTTGTAGAAATTTGCGTAGGCGATTTTAACGCCGATAGCATTAGCCGCAAAAGTCAAGACCATGCTTTCGATGAGGTTCGGAGTGTACATGACGAGCGTGTCTTTCGGCGTAAACCCGAGACTGATAAGCCCTGCGGAAACCGCAAGAACTTCGCCTTCGAATTCGCGCTTAGTGAGGGTTTGACCACAGCGCTCAATCAAGGTCTTGCCGTCATCCATAGATGCGGCGTTAATGGCCTCGAAGGCGCCGAACAGGCTCGCCGTTTCAATCTTGGGGTGGAGTTTTGATTCTGGGACATCTTTGAGATGAATCTTGTCGACAGACGGGAAACCAGTGAGCACACGGATCACTTCCTTTCGTAAATCTAGTCTAATCTTAATGTACTTTAGCCCAACCTTAACGTCGCTAATTATAACATATTTTTACTATTAAAGCCATTAAAAAACCTCAAGCCAAAGCTTGAGGTAAGGAGAGTTTTAAAGAACATGTTTCTTGAGGTAAAAGCGAACACCCGTTGCACCCCAGGCGCCGACTTTAGTGACGATTGGCGGTTCAGCCGTGAGGATAATGCGCCTGGGTTCAAGCTGTTCGTTGGCGGTGTTGACGATGTCCATGCCGACGGCCATAGCTTCGCCGGCGGAATCGAAAACCCTTAGTTCTTCAGTCGGCGCCCCCAGTCGGGTCGAAAGAAGGCGACGCAAACTTTCGTTCATGATGAGTAAATCGAAGGCAATAACGCCTTTATCATGAAGTAGTTCCACGCCGAACAAAATAATCTGAATGGCATTTTTCTCGCCAAAGCTGGCGACAGTGCCGAACATAGTGACGACATCTTGCCTGCCGAACAATTCAGGATGTTCGATTGTTGTTAAGAGGTCGTCACGAATATAACGAACTCGACTGCGAACAGATGAATCTGGGAACAGTTGGTTAAGCTGGGGCGCGTTCTCATTGCCGATGATGGTCATGTCGGCCTCGGGCAAACCGTAGTGACGCTCCGGAAAGCCGCCGCTATTGAGGCAGGTGATTCTCAGCGGGCGATTTAATGCCTTGGCAGTTTTCTGAAGACGGGTGACGAAATCGGCGATTTTAATGCGTTCGTTATTGCCTACGCCATCGATGGTGTTTACATGATGCCATGCGCTCGACTTATCGACGGGGCCACATTTGTAGTAGAGACTCCAACAGCGGTTGTGATAAAAATCCATGCATTTATCGACGTCGCCGTGCCAAGCGTGCCAATAGAAAGCAATGGTAGTCGGATCGTTTGCGATGTCAAAGTAAACCGCGACATAAAGTGCGCCGGGGTCTTCGAGCTTCTTGCGGAAGAAATCGCGAAAACTGTCTTCTCTTAAGTATTCCCTGTTGAGCTCGGTAAAAACATGCAGGAAGGTGTGGTCGAGATCGGTCATTACTTTGCCGATGTAGCAGCGCCCGTCGGAAAAATGAGTCGAAGGCGGAATGGAGCCATTTTTGAAGCTTTCGCTAAGACTAGCTGGGATTGAGGCAAATCTGTGGATTTGGCTTTGAGTTAGAGCGTGGTCAGGATTGGTCAGGGCGTCGATGGGAATTTCTTGGTAAGTGCCGATTGTTCCGAAAGTGTAGTTGGAAAGCACGAATTTGTTGGACATATTTCTCCCCCTTTCTGTCAGAGTATCACTCTCCTTTTGTAACGAGCATATTCTAGCGCGCCAGAACGGCTCGATAGGATAATAATGTCATTATAACAATCTTAAGCACAAAAGAAAACCCCAAGCGAAATGCTTGGGGCTAGGTAGGAGTTAATCGACTCCGGGGATAATCTTGTCAAGGAAGACGCGGACGTTAGTGACGCCCCACGGTCCGGCAGTAGTCAAACGAATATCCTCAATCGTGAGGAAGCAGGGCTTGCTTTCCGTCTTGAGCCGCTCATTTACCGCGCGAACGATGCGCTGAATGTAGGTTACGGCCTGGTCGACGGTTTCGAAGTTGAACTTTGGCGGCTCTGCAGGATAGTCCAGCGTTGCGCGGAGGCAGTGCGATACTTCGTTTGCGATTGGTAGCGTAAAGTAAGCACGACCATGGCGCAGGAGCAGTTTTGCAGCGATAACAAGAGCGTTGACCAATTCGTCCTCGTTGAGCGTCGCGGCGAGGTCTTCGAGAGACACGGCGTTTTGCGCTTCGACGAGATTGCGATGTTTGAGGGCTTCGGCGTAGCTTGCACGATAGATGGTCGTGTTGTTGCGCTGGGCGAAGTCACCGAATAAATCCGCGGACGTCAATGTCGTGGTGGGGTCAAAAATCGTGAAGTAAGCAGGCGCCAGGTTGTAGTGGCGGGCCGGCATGTTGCCGGAGCCGAACCATGTTACGTGCGACAAGTCGTAAATCTTGTCGTACACCCAGTCGATGTGTTTGACAAAATCTTTGGCCTTGATGCGTTCAGTTTCTTCGAGCCCAGAGATTTTAATCATGTGCTCAAAGCTAGTATGCTGCTTCGAGATGTTCCAATCTCCGTCCGGTTTCCAATAGAAACCATGGAAAGCGTCGTTGGCGCGACAGGGATCACCGTTCCAGGCATGCCAGAGAAAATAGATGAAACCGGGGTCTTCGGCAACCTTGAAGAACTGGCAGAAGTTAACGAAACCCGGGTTATCGAGCTTTGACAGGAACTTCTGACGGAACGGGCTTGCTTTGTAGTCTTCCAACATGTTCTGCGGGAAGAGCGTAAGGCAAGTCGCATCGAGCTGGCGACGGATAGACTCCACGAGGGCGGGGCCGTCTTCGAACTCATCACTGACGACGTGTTGGTTGGAACGATAGTCGTCAGACATCATGGCGCTGCGCGTCATCCAGCTATATGTGCTGGACGAGTTGGGCTTGAGGTTTAAGTACGGGACTTCTCTTGGGCCAATCTTGGTGTCGAAGCAGTTACTGGTGTTTCCGAACAACATTAGGTTTCCCTCCCAAAAATTATTTGTGCCAGAAAATCGTCGACAGATTAATATGAAACGATTTCACTCCTTTTTAAATTACTTGTCAGCTTTTTCCGACACGGTGCAAATATTTTATCATAAAGATGGAAATTTTGCAAATTTAAAAATCTCGAAAAAAAGACATTTCCGAAAAATGCCTATGCTTCGAGGTTGGTGGAGTAGATCGGGCTCGAACCGACCACCTCAGCAATGCGAATGCTGCGCTCTACCAGATGAGCTACTACCCCAACCACCTTAGTATAACATATTTTTTAGATTCCTGGTACTGGGAATTTTTTAGCGAGAGTTTTGACCTCTTCGCGGATTTTGTTTAGTTCGTCACTGGCGTCGCCCAAGCGAGCTTCGTCACCAACTCCGACGCAGATGTCGGCTACTCTTTTGAGCCAGGCGGCGAGTTGTTTCATTTCTGTCTCGCCGAGGCCACGGGTAGTGATAGCGGGAGTGCCAAGACGAACGCCAGAGGGGCGGAAGGCGGCACCCTTATCGGTCGGGAGAGAGTTGGCGTTTAAGTTGAGACCGACCATGTCGAGGGCACGCTCGAAGAACTTGCCGTCAATGCCGCAGGATTTTTGCATGTCAATGAGGATGAGATGGTTTTCGGTGCCTCCACCCTGGAGCGTGAAGCCGAGTTTTTTCAGTTCTTCCGCTAAAGCTTTCGCGTTTTTAACGATGTTTTTTGCGTAGGCCTTAAACTCTGGCTTTAGAGCCTCACCGAAAGCAACGGCTTTAGCGGCGATGATGTGCTCCAAAGGTCCGCCTTGAGTACCTGGGAAAACGGCGCGGTCGATGAGGGTCGGGATGTTTTCTAAGGTATGTTCTGGTTTTTTGAGAGGGCTAGAAACGACGCCCTTGCTAAGGATGAGACCGCCGCGAGGGCCGCGAAGGGTTTTATGGGTCGTCGTGGTCATAACGTGGAAACCGTGGTCTAGGGGATTTGGATGGACGCCGCCAGCAATGAGGCCGGCGACGTGCGCCATGTCGGCCATGAGGAGGCAGCCGGGGATTTTCTTAGCGATTTTGACGACGCGGTCGAAGTCTGGGATTTTCATGAAAGCGGAGTAGCCAACGAGAATGATTTTTGGTTGCTCCTCAAGAGCAATACGCTCGAGTTCTTTATAGTCAATGTCGCCGGTTTCGTCGACGCCATAGCCAAGGAAGTTGTAAATGTGGGCGGAACGAGTGACCTTAGCGCCGTGAGTGAGGTGGCCACCAGCGGGGAGAGACATAGCGAGAATGGTGTCGCCCGGCTCACACCAAGCCCAGTAAACCGCCTCGTTGGCATTTGCACCAGAATGAGGCTGGACATTAGCATGGTCGGCATGGAAAAGTTTACAAGCCCGGGCGATGGCGAGGCGCTCGATTTTGTCGACGTTGTCTTGGCCGCCATAGTAGCGGAAGTTGCTGAGTTTTTTCGAGGCGATTTCGTCTTCACTCCAAAAGGTTTTCGCGTCGCCTTCGATGCCTTCAAAGCTGGGATAGCCCTCGGAGTATTTGTTAGTGAGGACCGAGCCGGCGGCCTCCAAGACATTTTTACTAACGTAATTTTCGCTTGGAATAAGCTCTAGGCCTTCCTTTTGGCGAGTTTCTTCTTTTCTTATGAGGGTGAAAACTGGGTCGTTCATGGTTTCCTTTCTTGTGTATTTGTTGATAGTGAAATTTGTGCCGTTTTCATCTGTAAATGTGGCGATTTTGCGGAGATTCCACCCGCGCTCCAATAACTTAAATTCTGGGAAGAAAACGTCGGCGTCTTTTGCCTCGGCTTCGACTTCGGTAAGATAGAGGCTGCTTGCGTAGGGGAGAAAAAGTTCGTAAATTTTGCCGCCGCCGATGATGAAAATTTCCTCGAGGGAATCTTTGTGTTCTTTAATGAACTGTTTAGCGTCGGGAATCTGAACCGCTCCGCTCGGAAGATTCTTCAAAGGTTCGTGGGACAGGATGAGGTTTTTGCGGCCGGGGAGAGGTTTGCAGCCCAGAGAAGTCCAAGTGTTTCGCCCCATGACCACAGTGTGACCCCGAGTGGTTTCGCGGAAGAATTTCATGTCTTCTTTAAAATGAAAAATGAGGTCGTTATTTTTGCCGAGTTCGCGGTTTTTACCGATGCAGGCGATGAGAGAAAATGACATTTTGAAGCTCCGTTTAAGTTGATTTGGCAAGAAAGCCCGAGGTTAAATCATAATCCCTACTCCGTGACCGGCATGCGAATCGTGCCGGCGTTTTGATAGTTGTCCAGGCGAATGTCTTTTAGGTCCTTGGAATTATCAAATTTATAAAAATCTTTTATCTCGGGATTAATCCAAAGAGTTGGCGCTTTGAAAGATTCGCGAGTCATTTGTTCTTTGATGCCGTCGATTTGGTTTTCGTAAATATGGGCGTTGTTGATGACATAAGTCATCTTGCCAGGTTTTAAGCCGGTGACCTGAGCGAGAAGGTAACAGAGAGTGGCGTATTGCGAGACGTTGAAAGGCATGCCGAGCGGGACGTCGTTACTGCGGACGGTAACCATGAGGTTTAATTTTTTGCCGGTGACGTTCCATTGGGAGTTCCAGACGCAGCTTGGGAGAGCGGCCGTTTCTAGCCATTCGTTTTGCCAGAGCGACATAATCATGCGGCGATTGGCGGGGTCGGTTTTGATGGTTTCGATTAGGCTTTCGACGAGCCCATAGCGCCTTACGATCCAGCCGTAAGCTGTGCCGATGGTGCCGACGGGGTCTTCTTTAATTCCCTTTTTTTGATAGAGTTTTTTAAAATCTTTGCCAGCATAAAGACCGGAAGCGGGGATTTCCCATTCGTTCCAAATTTTAATCCCGCGGTCATGAAGCCAAGAAACGTCATTTGACGCGACTTGATAAATCCAAAGCATTTCGAGAACGGAGGTTTTGAAGGCGACTTTTTTGGTTGTTAGGATTGGGAATTCTTCGGCGAGGTCGAAAGTTAGGACTTCATGTGGGAGGGAGAAAGTTGTGGTCGGTTTTTCGGTTTGCGCGAGATGAGTCGGCATGTTAGTCTTGGTTCTATCGCCGGTCTTTCGCTTAAGGACGGCGGGGTCGGTCGTGATTTTTTCGCCATGGGTAAGAATTCGATTACATAAATCGAGATATTGTTCATCGAAGCGGGACATATTTTCCTCCGTTTAGCTATATATATTATATATAACTATTTGTATTTTGCCCAGAGTTTATCGAATTTTTTGATGTCGGCGCCGACATTTTCGACATAAGAGCCGTTATTTAAGATTTCGATTAGCTCGTTTTCCGGAACAGTGTCGACGCCTTTAATGGCAGAGATGTAGGGATACTCGTCGACAATCTTTTGAGCGACGTCGGGTCGGAGTAAATAATCGATGAAGAGGTAGGCGGCGTCGTGATTCTTGCCACCTTTGACGAGGCAATAGTTGTCCATACTAAGCGCGAAACCTTCGGCAGGGTAGCTGATTTTAAGGTCAGGATTTTCCTCGACGGCGATAAGCGCTTCAGCGTTCCAGACGAGGCCGGCATCGACCTCTTTAGTGATGAAGAAAGTTTTAGGGGAGTCGGAGTCGAAGGCCTTAATGTTTGGTTTTAGTTTTTCGAAGAAGTTTAAGCTGTCCTCGAGCGAATCTTCGCGAACGTCGTTCATGGGGCGACCAGTGGCCTGGAGCATAGCGCCGATGATAATGCGTTGGTCGTCGAGGAGAATAAGGTTGTTTTTTAGTTTTTCGTTTAGGAGGTCTTTATAAGAGGTGAGACGAGGGAGTTTGGTCGAATCATAAAGAAAGACTGTGGTGGCAAGCAAAAACGGGAGAGAGTATTTGTTCTCTTCGTCATAAGACTGCCCCAGAAAGAGCGGACTAACGTTTTCGAGATTTTTGAGTTTAGATTTATCGAGTGGGACAATCATATCGCGAGAAGACATCAGGTCGACCATGTAGTCACTCGGAAAAACGAGGTCGTACGTCCCTTCGGCGGAGCTGACTAGTTTTGCGAGGAGTTCCTCGTTTGAAGAGTAGGTGCCATAATTTATTTTAATGCCGGATTCTTTTTCGAAGTCTTTAATAACTTCTAGCGGGATATAGCTGGTCCAGTTTAAGACGTTAAGAGTTTTTGAGGTGTCGGAAACGTTTTCTTTTGGTTTCTTGAAAACGAATATGGTTAGAGTAACCAATAGCGTAACTGCGAGAATTGAGCCGAGAATGGTTTTTACGGACGAGCTTAAACGCTTCATTTTATAACCCTTTCAAGTTGCTTTTTAGACTCTAAATGCGCGCTTAAAGCTAAAACGGTTATGGTAAAGATAAGCATGAGCGTTGTGAGCGCATTGACGTCGGGACTGATGCCGGTTTTAATGTTGGCATAGATATAAAGCGGAAGAGTGTTGGTGCCAGGGCCGGCGGCGAAGTAAGAAATGACGACGTCGTCGAGGCTTAATGTGAAAGCGAGCAAAGCGCCCGAGACGATGCCGGGTTTTAAGATTGGAAGTGTAACGTACCAGAAAGATTGCCAGCGGTTGGCGCCGAGGTCTTCGGCGGCCTCTTCGATGTTTTTCGGCATAGCATAGAGCGTCGAGCGAACACTCGTGATGACGAATGGTACGGAAAATGAGATGTGGGCGAGAAGGACAGTCCAAAGGCTGAGCTCAATTTTAGCGAGTGTAAAAATGGAGAGAAGGGCGATGCCAAGGACGATTTCCGGGATAACAATGGGAATGTAGAGAAGCTTGTCGATGAAAGACTTGCCCCTAAATTGGAATTTATAAAGCCCAAAAGCGCCGATTGTGCCGAGAACGGTCGAGATGGCGGTACTCGCTACGGCGATAAGAAGAGTGTTTTTAAAGGCGTCGAGAAGGTCGGGGTTTTCAAAAAGTTTACCATACCAGTCAAACGTGAAACCAGTGAAAATGACGTTGAGTTTTGATTCGTTGAAACTAAAAGCGACAAGGATAAAAATCGGGAGAAATAGGAGTAAAAGCACTAGAAAGATATATAAATTGCGCAACTTGCCCCCGCGCTTTATTAATCGCATTTTAGCCACCTCCTAGTTCATCAAGATTGCCGCCGATCTTCTTGTAAAGTTTGACAAGAAGGAAGGTGATAACGAGGAGGAGAATGGAGAGCGCGGCGCCGAGCGGCCAGTTGCGGGCGGTTAAGAACTGATTTTTGACGAGGTTACCGATAATCATAGCTTTACCGCCACCAAGAACATCGGCGATAAAGAAATAGCCGATGGCAGGCGTGAAAACCATGAGCGAGCCGTTAAAGGCGCCTTGAAGCGTAAGCGGGAGATAGACTTTGAAGAATTTTTGGACCTTGCCGGCACCGAGGTCGGAGGCGGCGTCGAGCAAGTTTTGATCAACCTTACTAACGGCGGAGCAGACGGGGAGTAGCATAAACGGAAGCAAAGTGTAAACCATGCCGATAAGAATGCCAAGATTATTATACATGAGGTTTAACGGTGCGCCGATAAGGCCGAGGTTTAGGAGGGTGCTATTTATGACGCCGTTTTTACGAAGCAGCGTAATGAGGCCATATGTACGGATGAGCGAATTCGTAAGAAAGGGGACCATGATGAGCTTCATAATGAAGTTGCGTTTTCGTTCGGATTTGCCGCGAAGGAAAATGGCGAAGGGATAAGAGATAGCGAGACAGATAGCAGTCGTGGCGAGGCCGATAACAGCGGATTTTAGGAAAATGGAGAGATAAGTGCTGTCGAGGATTTCGCCATAGTTTTCGAGGTTAAATTCGTAAAGATAGCCGCCGTAGTTGTCTGACCTTAAGAAACTCAGGAAGAAAACATAAAGAATTGGCAAAGCAATCAAAAGGAGCGCATAGAAAATAATTGGGAGGGTAAAAACAGTTTTAAAAAGACTCGGCTTTTCTTTACGAGTCGTGGCAGTTTTTGCTGGCACCGGTTGAGAAAAACGTTCAAAAACACCGCGAGGGATTGTAGTGCGACTAGGATTTATCATGCTCATACCTCTTCATGCGAGTGCGGCGGAAATTGATGAGGTCAATGTCAGAAATAAAACTTTTTACGAAGTCATTTTTAGGGTGGGCGTAGATTTCTTCTGGCGCGCCAAGCTGGACAATAGCGCCGTTATTCATGATGGCGATTCGATCGGACATGGTGAGAGCTTCGTCTTGGTCGTGCGTAACGTAGACGAACGTCATCTGGAGCTTCTGTTGGAGGTTTTTTAGCTCGGTCTGCATTTCCCTTTTGAGTTTTAAGTCGAGACTCGCGAGGGATTCGTCGAGCAGGAGGAGCTTATGTTGCATGACAATGGAGCGGGCGATAGCAACGCGTTGTTGCTGGCCACCAGAAAGTTGCGACGGAAAGCGGTCTTCGAAGCCGGTGAGTTTGACAGTTTTTAGCGCCGATCTAATACGTTTTTCGGCTTCGCGTTTGGGGATTTTAGTCATTTTGAGGCCGAAGTTGATGTTGTCATGGACGGTTAAGTGCGGGAAAAGGGCGAAGTTCTGGAAAATGGTCGTGACGGGGCGTTTAGCGGCAGGGATATCGGTGACGTCGAGGTCATCGAGGAAGATTTTGCCGGACGTCGCGGAGTTGAGGCCGGAGATGAGGCGAAGAACCGTAGTTTTTCCGCAACCAGAAGGACCGAGGAGCGTCAAGAATTCGCCCTCGAAGATGTCAAGATTCAAATTTTTGATTACGACTTTGTCGCCAAAAGATTCTTTGACGTTTTCTAGTCGTACCAGCACCCTTTTTTCCATATACTAATTATAGCATAACCAATTCGTAATCGGTAGAACCTAATCCAATTTTTTCAGCGTAAGCGGTAATTTTTTCGCCTTCTCGGCTAGTGATTCTTTCGATAAGTTTATCTTTGCCGGGGTCTTTTGAGTTCCAGATGAGGTCGAGGAAAGCTTGGTCGTTTGCGACGGGGTCCGTAGAGCCCACGATGCCGAGGTCGGCCATGACGGGGTCGTCTTGGTTAGAGTCGCAGTCGCAAGAAGTCGAGATGGCGTTCATGACGGTAATGTAGAGAATCTTTTTGTTATTTTCGGCGCAGTAATCCGCGACGGCTTTAGCGGCCTCAGCCATAGACTCGATGAACTCAATTTGTTCGTATTTGGCGTGCCAGCAAGCGTCTGGGTCTTCGGTTTGACCACAAGAGTGGATGTAGGCCTTGCCGTTTCTGGAGGCGATGCCAATGCTTTGGTTCTTGAGATTAGCACCGAAGCCACCCATCATGTGGCCCTTGCCGTGGGCGAGGTTCAAGATACTGTCGTAATTTGCGAAGTTTTTGCCGATGAGGTCGTATTCTAGGTGTTTGCCGTTTTTGACCGGGATTTTAAGGTCGCCGTCGGCGTCCATGATGTCAATCGGCGCAAAATCGAAGCCGTGAGCTTTGGCGACTTCGAGATGTTCGGCGGCTTCGTTCCTAGCCCCGTTATAGGCGGTGTTACATTCGACGATGGTGCCGTTTAGTTTTTTGACAAGCGGCTCAATGAGGCTAGCCTTTAGGTAGCCTTCGGCGCCCTTCTCGCCGGTTGAGACTTTAACGGCGACCTTGCCGGTTAGTTCCACGCCGAGCGCTTCGTAAACTTTGATGAGAGCTTCTGGAGAGATTGCCTTAGAGTAGTAAACTTTCGATTTCATGATACAATTATAGCATGAGTAGACATTTTGACGTGAATAAATTGAGCGGGTTTGAGCCGGAAAGATGTTGGGTGGGTGAGTCGCATAAGATTGTTTATCATTCGCGCGAAGAGGCAGAAGTGGCGGCGAGAATTGCGGAGCACGACCATCATGCGCCCGCTTTGACGGTTTATAAATGCGAGTTCGGGAATCATTGGCATTTGAGTTCGAAATAGCGGTAAAATAGTCTCCTAGACATAAAAAGGAGATTTCTATGGTTTTATTCCGTCGAGCAACTTTAGCAATGGCGATGGGGGTTTGGCTTGAGCGAGCAAAAGTGCAGGGATTTTCGCCGAAAACCATCAAAAATACGGAAACGTCTTTTAAGATGTTGGCACAATTCATTCCCGAGACGACACGGATAGAGCGACTTTCGGTCTCGCAATACGAGCAGATGGTTTTAAAGATGCGCGAGTCTGGTTATGCGCCCGAGACAATCTATGGACTCAATACGACTTTAAGGAAGTTACTTAACTTGGCGTACAGGCGAGGATTAGTTCGATATTCACTGGCAGCTCGCTTGGAAGGCCCGAAATTTTCTCTGGGGGCGAGCGCCAGAGTAGTTAAGCACGAAGACTTTTTGCGGATTATGCGTTGGTTTGAGGAACATGAGTATTGGCGCGGAGGGGTTGAACTATATCGGAAATATCGGTTTTTGTTTATGCTTTTATATAATACCGGAGTGAGGATTGGTGAGGCACTGGCGCTTGGGTCGGAGAATTTTAAGAAAGTCAATGAAGATATTTGGCGAGTAAGAGTTGATAAATCTTATCTGTCGGATTTCGGAGTGATAAAAGAGACAAAGAACGGAAAAATACGAGAAATACCAATACTTACGACTGATTTTCGGGAGTTTTTGGATGAAATCCATGCGTTTAGAGCGCGGAAGCAATCTGCGCAAATGGATAGAGGTGATACCCCTGTTCGGATTTTCGACGTTTCTCCGCAAGCCGTCCGGCAAGTGTTCGGGAGGGTTTGTGATGAGCTTGGGTTGCCAAGATACAGATTGCATGAGTTTCGCCATACTTACATTTCACGGCTGATTGCGGGCGGGGTGTCACTTCCGGTCGTGGCAGAAGTTTCTGGCGATACGCAGGCGACAGTTTTAAAACGGTATAGTCACGTTTTAGGTCATAACGATGCGCTTATTTTAGCTGCTTGCGCTTCCGACCATGCAGCGCAGCCAGAGGGATACCGCAAGACGCAATGACTACGCATCGTTCGCCGCAAACATCACAGGCTATATCACTAACAACAACGGTAGACTCCCAAGCGACAGCTCCTGGAGCTACGTCGACAGTAGTGGTGTAAGTCAGATTAGCTCCCACGGTCTTGATCCAAAGAAGTATATCAATGAAAGCGGGACCGATACTGCCGGGCACACTTACTACATTGCGGTTATCAAATGCGACAAAAGCACCGCAGGACAACAATGTACAAACGGCCTTACCGGCGCCCTCACTAACGGCGTGATGACAGAGATGACCCAAAACTCCGACCCTCGTGTTGTCATCGTCAAGGGTGCTGCGTGCGGCGACGAACAAGGAACTGTCAAAGCAAGCAGCGGTAATCGAGACTACGCCCTGCTCGGTCAACTCGAGTCCGGCGTTTATTGCCAAGACAACGTCTAGCCTTTCTAAAAGAAACTGCGAACCAGAAAATCTCCCCGCTTCCATGGGGAGATTTTTCGCAGTTATGCCTAGAAAAGATTAAACATTGTCTTGACAGAACACGCCAGATTCAAGCTGGCCAAGAACCGCAAAGTCGCGATTTCCTGCCGAGGTCATTGTGAGCCCTTGGACGGTGTTACACTTTGCCTTGAGAACCAAATAAATCTGCGGTGCAGCATTTTGATTCATCACAGTTAATGGATTAATTCCAGAGTTCCCACATGAATTAGCATAGGCAACACCATCAACTGTCACAGATGTTTTTGTGCATGTTACAACAGTAATTGAATAGGTTTTTCCTGCACCATCTGTACCAGCATCGTTGACATATTTTTTCGGGTCGAGCGTGGCACCAGCTTTTGGTAAGTTGCCATTGTTATTTGTTAGGTAGTTCGTGATGTTCGCAGCGAAGGCGGCGTAATCGTTCCTGCGCTGGGTATCCCTCTGGCTGCGCTGCATGGTCGGAAGCGCAACGAAGACCATGAGGAAGATAAGACCCGCGATGGCAAGCACAAGCACGACCTCGATAATAGTGAAGCCCTTCTTAGATTTGATATTCATGTCGGTTTTTATCCTTTCTAATTTTATGCTTATTCTTATAATAGCAATAAGCGATATAAAAATCAAGAGGGTAAAAATAAAAAAATAGCCCCTTTTCAGAGGCTATTTTAAGGTTTATAGAACCTACTTGATGACCTTGGTAATAACACCAGAACCGACGGTCTTGCCACCTTCGCGGATAGCGAAGCGGTCGTTGTTGTTCATGGCGACTGGGGCGAGAAGTTTCACGTTGAAAGTGACTTGGTCGCCAGGCATGACGATTTCCTTGTCAGCAGGAAGTTCAACTTCACCGGTGACGTCAGTCGTGCGGAAGTAGAACTGTGGCTTGTAACCCTTAGCAAACGGAGTGTGGCGGCCGCCTTCCTCTTTCTTGAGGATGTAGACCTGGGCCTCAAACTCGGTGTGTGGAGTGATGGTGCCAGGAGCAGCGATGACTTGACCACGTTCGATTTGCTCGCGTTCGATACCGCGGAGAAGGAGACCAGCGTTATCGCCAGCTTGACCTTGGTCGAGAGTCTTGTGGAAGGCTTCGATACCGGTAACGACGGATTTTTGGGTTTCGCGGAGACCAACGATTTCAACTTCGTCGTTGAGTTTCACGACACCTTGCTCGATACGGCCGGTAGCAACAGTACCACGACCCTTGATGGAGAAGACGTCTTCAATAGGCATGAGGAACGGCTTGTCAAGATCGTGTTCAGGAATGTCGAAGTATTCGTCCATAGCGTGAACGAGGTCCATGATAGCCTGTTCGTTCTCTGGGTCGCCTTCGAGGGCTTTGGTAGCGGAACCCTTGATGATTGGGGCGTTGTCGCCATCGAAGCCGTACTTGTTGAGAAGTTCGCGGACGTCCATCTCGACAAGTTCGACGAGTTCTGGATCAGCGAGGTCCATCTTGTTCAAGAAGACAATGATTTTTGGAACGTTCACTTGGTGCGCAAGGAGGACGTGCTCACGAGTTTGTGGAAGCGGACCGTCGTTTGCAGCAACGACAAGGATAGCGCCATCAACTTGAGCGGCACCGGTAATCATGTTTTTAATGTAGTCGGCGTGACCAGGCATGTCGACGTGAGCGTAGTGACGCTTTTCGGATTCGTACTCTTGGTGGGAGGTAGCGATGGTGATACCACGGGCCTTTTCCTCAGGAGCGTTGTCGATTTGGTCGTAAGCGACAGGTTTGTTAACGTCAGACGGAAGTTTTTTCGCCAAGACGGAAGTAATCGCAGCAGTCAAAGTGGTTTTACCGTGGTCGACGTGACCCATGGTACCGACGTTGATGTGCGGTTTGGAACGGTCAAAATTTGCCATTCTTTAATTTCTCCTTTTTATTATATTCTCGAAGAGCACTAATAAAAACCAGCTCTCGAGACTCTACCTATATATAATATATTATTTGAGGAAGATTGTAAAGCATAAAAAAGCTTAATATTTCCTTAAAACGTGTGCTATAATAGTATTCAATGAAGAGGTTAATTTCTGTAGTTGTGCCTGTCTATAACGAACAGGCCGGCATAAAGTTTTTTCTAGAGAAGGAACTTGGGCCTTCAATCGAAAAACTTGATGAAAAGGTCGAGGTCGTCGTTATCGATGATGGCTCGACGGATAAATCGGTGGAAACCGTTAAATCGTGTGATCTTGGTCCTAATGTAAAAATAAGAGTTGTTGCACTTATGAAAAACTTTGGAAAAGAAAATGCTCTTACGGCGGGGCTAAGAGAAGCAGAGGGCGACGCCGTAATTATGATCGATGCGGATGGCCAGCATCCAGCAAGTGAAATTCCGAGGATGGTTGAAAAATGGCACGACGGAGCTATGATCGTGACAGCGGTTCGAGAAAAGAACACTACGAAGCATAAATTTGGTTCAAGAGTTTATTATACATTGATGAAAATCACTGGCGACAAAGACATAGTTGAGGGGGAGACGGATTTTAGACTGTTGGACCGTGAGGTTGTCGACGCCTTTAACCAATTCACCGAACACAATCGTTTAACACGCGGACTTATCAATTGGCTCGGCTATCCGCAAGAATACATTCGAGTTAAGACAAAGGGGCGGACGAGCGGTGAGGCGACCTATGGGTTTAAGAAACTCATGGCACTAACTGGCGATAGCGTGATATCTACTTCGAGGACGCCGTTGGTGATTTTTGGTTATATCGGTGCGTTCATTATGATGATTACCTTTTTTCCTGGACTGTTTCAGTTGATTCAAGAATATATTTTAGGTGATCCGATGCATTTGCAGTGGGGCGGAGGAGTCGCGACGGGATTTTTTAGCGCATTTCTGGTTGGGCTGGTTCTAATATCGCAATCCATTACAGCACTCTATATTTCCCATATCCATGCCGAAGCAAAGAATCGCCCGCTTTATGTCGTCAATAAGTCTAAGTCTGTAGGTCTTAAAGATGCGAAGAAATAAAGTCTTACTCAGTTTTGATATTGAGGAGTTTGATTTTCCGCGCGAAAGGGGCGAAGATATCTCCGTCGATGAAGGCGTGAAGATTTCGAGCCGAGGCGTTGAGTCGATTTTGGATGTTTTAAGTAAGAATAGCGTGCGAGGAACTTTCTTTGTGACTGGAAATTTTGCAAAAACTAATCCGAGGCTGGTCCGAAAAATCAAATCTCTTGGTCATGAAGTTGCTTGCCATGGAGTTGACCATTTTAAACCAGCAAAGACTGATCCGTCGCGTTCAAAAAAAATTCTTGAAGAGACGATTGGCACAAAAGTGGTTGGCTATCGTCAGCCACGAATGTTTGAAATAGACAAAGCGGAACTCCGTCGGCAGGGATTTCTGTACGATTCGAGTTTAAACCCTGCATTTATTCCTGGCAGGTACAATAATTTTTCGACGCCGCGAAAGCTATTTTGGGATAACGGCATAATTGAAGTGCCAACTTCAGCAGCAACGGTTTTTAGAATTCCGCTGTTCTGGCTGGCCTTGCACAATTTTCCTAAAGCAGCATATCTTGGCTTGGCGAAATCAACATTGAAGCGACAAGGTTATTTTACAACTTATTTTCACCCGTGGGAGTTTACGGACTTTGACAAATGGCCCGTACCATGGTATATCCGAAGGAACAGTGGTGAAAAATTAAAGTCGCGGCTTGACTGGCTCATACGCGAACTGAAGAAAACTAAAGCCGATTTTCTGACTTATCAAGAATTCTTAAAGGAGTGGCAAGATGAAAATAAAAAGTAAAGGTTTAGACTTAAATAAATGTGGTTCGCAGTTTAAAATATGGTGTCATGATAATCGTTTTCTCCTAAAACCGTTTTTGGTGTTTCTTGCGGTTTATCTCGTCGCGTTCTCGGCGATGCTAATCGCGAACGTACACTATGCGGATGATGTGGCGCGGACGGTAAGTGGCTATCCTGGGTGGTCGGCGTTTAGCCGTTATATCGACACAGTGGCATCATATGGATTGTTTGCGGACACATATCTTACGAACATTGCGCCGCTTCCGCAACTCATTGCGATTTTCATGTCAGCAGCATCGAGCCTGATTGTGGTTTGCGTGGTTTCTGGGCGAGAGATTTTCAAGAAAAGATGGACGGAATGGATTTGGCGAGTAGTAGCAACGACACCGCTCGTGCTTTGTCCGTATTTCTTGGAATGTATGGCGTATCAATACGATGCGGTGTACATGGCGCTTTCGGTATTGTTCGTCGTGTTGCCATTGGCGTTTAGGAAACGTTCGCGGTTATTATATATGGTGGTGCTTTCTGTTGGAATGCTTGGAGCGTGTATGACTTATCAGGCGTCGCTTGGAATTTATCTAACGTTAGTTATATTCTTGACGATAAAGGATTGGAACGAGGCCGAAAATGGCAAGGCGGGCGAGAGTCTGAAATTTGCTGTGTGGTCAGCGGGAGGATTCTTGGCATCATTACTGTTCTTTCAGAAGTTTTTGATGCGTGTGCGTGATGTTTATGTTTCTAATGAGGTGCCAGAGGCTAGTTCGTTCTTTCTGCAGTTTACAAAACACATGGAACAATATTTCCGGTTGCTTACGAGTGATTTTCGGGCGCTTTGGCTCGGGCTTATGATTCTTATAGCGGTTGGGGCGGGAGTTTTGTTTATTGTGCGGAGTAAGCGGAATAAGATTCTCGCCAGCGTCGTGGCGCTAGTTGGGATTATCGCGATGACACTGGCGGCATATGCGCCATATTCGGTACTTGAGAAACCGCTGTTCGCGACGCGAGCAATGTATCCGATTGGAGGGTGCGTCGCGGCGCTTGGAATTTATGCGGTTTCGGGAAAGTTTCGGAAGGCAGTGCTCATGCCGGTCGCGATACTGGCTTGGTGCTTTTTCGTGTTTGCGCTCACGTTTGGAAATATGTTGAAGGAGCAAAACGATTATCGCAATATGCAAGTTGGGATGGTGATGAGTGATTTGAATGAGATATTACCGGAGATGGAAGAGGGCACGAAAACTTTGGTCGTGCGCGGACAGATTGGGTTTTCTCCGGTCGTTCAGAACACGCCGAAAGATCGCTACCGAATTCTCAGAAGACTGCTCGGGCCGACCTTCGGGAAAGATGTGCCGTGGATGGCACATCAGTTGTCGTGGACGGGGATGCCGGGGTTGATGTATGATGCGCAAAAAGCGATTGAAGTTGATGAGGATGAGATGGAAGTGCTTCGAGAGACGGCGTTCTACACGATTCGCGGCGATAAAACAACGATCGTGGTTGAGTTTAAGGGCGAAGGATTCGACTTTGGGTCCTAGATAAAAATAATCCCCTACGGGGATTCTTTTTATCTGGTGCCCGGGACAAGAATCGAACTTGCAAGCCATGCGGCACATGCTCCTAAGGCATGCGTGTCTACCAATTCCACCACCCGGGCGCTATGTACATTATATATGATTTTTGTTAGTTTGTCGAGTTGGCGGGATGACCGGCGTTAAGACCTTTTTTGCGTTTTTGGTAAGCCATTTCGAGATAGACGAGACCACCGAGGGCGATGAAAGCGTAATAAGTGAAGAAACGCCAAGTGAACATGGCCCAGAAAGTGTTGCCGGAGCCGAGGCTGGCAAAGACAAGATAGAAGGAACCCTCGGCGGCGCCGGCGTTGCCTGGGGTTGGGATGAAGGTGATGGCGGCCTGAATCGTGATGGCGGTCATGGCAGCGGGGAGATAATCGACGTCGCCACCGAATGCGCGGACAACAAGGAATGGAATACTGTAGAGGAGGATTTGATAAGAGAACGAAAGGGCGAGAGTTTTTGCAAGAAGCTTTCGATTTTTCATGAAACGGCGGACAACTGTAGCGTAGCTCTGGATTTGACCAAGAGTTTTTTCTTCGGCTTTTTCATAATTGCGAACGATATGGATTTTATGAAGAAATTTTAAGATGCCAGTGGCGATTTTTTGGGCAACCTTGGGTTTTATGGCAAAGAAAATTACCGTGCCTGGCGCGGCGGCCATGAGAAGGATGCCGACAAAACTGGCAGCGTACGTAACGTCGGATAGGACAATATGGGAGCCAAAAAGAATAGTCAAGAAACAGAGGACAACATAGGCAAATTGGAGCGAAACAAAGGCGATAATTGGAATCATGGCAGCGTGCTCACTGTCGATATTGCCGTGCTTATGCATGTGATGAATTTGGAAGGGTTGGCCGCCGACAGCGCTCGGCGTAATGTTGTCATAATAGCGTCCTAAGAATACAGTCTGTGCCGCGAGTTTGAGATTCTTCTTTTTGGTGAAATGACGAATTAAGATATAATACTTGTAAATATCAGAGGCTAGAGCACCAACAAAAGCGACGACGGCGAGAAGCAATAGCCACCAAGTGAAATGAGCCTCGGGGAGGCCTTCGTCGCGGTTAAGTTCACGGGAGGCCGTCCAACCGATAATGCCGATGTTAAAAATGATAAAAGCTATGATAAGAAGTTGTTTGACGCGCTTGCGCTTAAAAAGAGACACTTTTTCTTCTTTTGGTTCTTTGGGCATATAAAGATTATACTTTATTCAACACAAAAAAGCCAGCTTTTGGCTGGCTTTGTGTCTAGAAGCGTTTCTTTGAGAAAGCGTAAGTCGTGGCGGAGCCGGCGAGCAGAGCAAGTCCGAGTACGGAGCCAGGGCCAGTCGACGGCAAGTCCTTAGATTCCGAAGATGGAGTGACGGTCTTTGTGTCGGTTTTCGGGTCGTTGGCGACAGGCTCGAGCTTTTCGTCTTCAGCTTTTTTAGTTTCTTCAACTTTGGTCGGCTCTTGTTTTTCGTCCTCGCGGATAACGGCGGTTTCTTGTTCCTTACCCTCAGCAAGCTTAGCCTTATTTTTGCTTGTGATGGCGGAAATCAGGACGCCGATGAGGACGATGATAATAATCCCCATGACGAGAGAGACGATGATGATTTTTTTCTTTTGTTTATCCTGGTCTTCGGTTTGACCGTACATAATAATAACTCCTATTTACAGCCCACCGAAATCTTATTGAGTCTATTATACCATAATCATGCAATTAACGCAAGGACTCACGGTGACTTTTAGTTCTAGTTTTGTCCTGGTCCTCGCCCCGCAGTCGTCCAAACCACAACATTTAGTCCTGCGCTCGTCGACGACGTCACCTCGAACTCGCTTGGTAAATGTTGTGGTTTGGACTGCTGGGGTCTGCGTATTCGGACAAAACCCAGAACAAAAAGTCACTTCAAGCCCCGAACAGAAGCTGCTACTACTAGTGCCTCGAGAAATCCTGTTGCCTCGCCTTGCTAATTCTACAATTAGCATAAACCTTGGAATCAAATCCAAAATCAATTTCTTTTGGCGAAGATATTATTATAATCCCATCGTCGTTAAGATATTTTTTGAATTCAGAGATATCGTTATTATATTTGTCATATGGGGGATCTATAAAAACTATGTCGTATTTTTTGTTTAGTTTTATTTTATAAACATCGCCTTTTATAACCTCATAATTATCGACGTCTTTCAAATTATCCTTTAAACATTCTAGTGCTTTATAATCTTTTTCTACGAAGGTGGCGGAGGCGGCGCCGCGAGAGAGAGCTTCGAGACCTAGAGAGCCGGTGCCAGCGAAGAGATCGAGGACGGTTTTGCCGGAAATGTCGCCTAGCATGTTAAAAATTGAGAGGCGGGCGCGCTCGGACATGGGGTGAGTAGCGGAAGATTTTGGAGATTTTAGTTCCCTGTTTTTGTATTTGCCTGAAATAATTCGCATAATATTTTCCTAATTTAGTGTTGTTAATTGTTGATAACGCTTGATACATTGTGCGAGTTCGGGGTAGTCGGCGAGGTTGCCGGAGCTTGCAAAGTCTTTGGCAGCGGAGGAGGCGAAGGCAATCATCTTGGTGTCGAGGAGGCTCGCGAAATGAAGATTTAGGGCGCCATGTTGAAGCGAGCCGTAGATTTCGCCAGGGCCGCGGAGCTTTAAGTCGGCTTCGGCAAGATAGAAACCGTCGGTGGATTTTTCGAGTTCTTTAAGACGACGAGATGGTTCTTCGTTTTTAGTGGCGAGAAAACACATAGCAGCTTCACTGCCGCGGCCAACCCGCCCACGAAGCTGATGAAGCTGAGCTAAGCCGTAGCCGTCAGCATCCATAATGACCATAAGATTTGCGTTCGGGACGTTGACGCCAACTTCGACGACGGTGGTAGAAACGAGAATATCGATTTTGCCAGAGGCGAATTTTTGCATAATATCATCTTTTTCGGCTGGCTTCATGCGACCATGTAAAAAAGCGACGGCGTGATTTTTGAAAATTTGTCCTAATTTTTTGGCTTGTTTTTTGACTGAAGTCGTTTCTTCCATCGGGTTATCTTCGATGGCGCGGCAAATCCAGTAGACTTGTTGATGTTTGACAAGGAAACTGCGGACGGTCGGGTAGAGGTCATCCTGGAAATTGACTTCTCGGATGATTTTTGTCGTAATGGGCTGGCGCCCGGCGGGAAGTTCATTTAAAATCGAGACATCAAGATCGCCAAAGACGGCGAGCTGGAGCGAACGCGGAATGGGCGTTGCGGTCATCATGAGAAGATGCGGGGCTAGTCCGGTTTTTTTGACGGTTTTTTCAAGGAGTTTTTGGCGCTGATTGACGCCGAAACGGTGTTGCTCGTCGATAATTGTGAATGCAAGGTTCTTGAACTCGGTGTCGTCCGTGAGGAGAGCATGCGTGCCAACGACGAGATGAATTTTGCCGTTTTTGATGGCGTCCTTGAGAGCGGGTTTTTGTTTGGTGCTGCCGGAGAGGAGAGCGACGGCAACGCCGAATGGCTCAAGAAGTTCTTTTAGAGATTCCGCATGCTGGGCGGCGAGAATAGCGGTCGGAGCAAGAAGGGCGACCTGGAAGCCTGCTCTGATTGCAGAGAGCGCGCTAATTGCGGCAACGACCGTTTTGCCGGAGCCGACGTCGCCCTGGAGCAGTCGATTCATGGGACTGGATTTTTCGAGGTCTTTTAGGATTTCGTATGTGGCAAGGCGCTGAGCGTTCGTGAGTTTGAATTTGAGTGAACTAACGATTTTCTTGATGTCGGCCGTGACGAAAGGAATTTGGTTGGCTTGAAGTTTTTGGTTTTCTTTTTTATTGAGTTGGCTAGCCAAAATCAGCTCAAATAACTCTTCAAAGGCAAGATAATCACGAGCAGCCTTAGCTTCAGCTTCGTTTTCGGCGAAATGAGCCATGAAAAGGGCGCCGCGGCGCGTGCCAGGTTTGGTAAATTTTGAGGAGCCGGTTTCCGGGAGAAGGTCGGGTATGGTGGCGAAGTCGGGGCGGAAACTTTCAAGGATTTTTTTGAAAGTTTCGCTTTTAATGGCGCTGCGGACCGGGTAGACTGGGCGGAAGCCGTTGTTCCTTTCGGCTTGTTTTTCGACATCGCTCGCGAGTTCTGCCTTTGGTGAAGTGAGTTGATAGCGACCGCGGTTAAGGTCGTAAGTGCCAGTGAAGTAATAATCTTTTTTGGGGTCGAATTGTTTGGCGCGGTAGGGTTGGTTAAACCAGACAACGCGGATAGCGTCGGAGTTATCGCGGATGACGCCTTCGGTGATGGTTAAATTGCGACGGGTCGTGCGGCGAGTTTTAAGGTCAGAGATTTTGCCCTTGATGACGACTTTGCCGGGCTTAATCTCGCTAAGTCTGGTGGTTTCTGTGAAGTTTTCGTAGGTTCGTGGAAGGTAGTACAACAAATCGCGGACGGTGAAGATGCCAGATTTGTTCAAGATTTCCTCGGTCTTTGGGCCGACGCCTTTGACGCTAGAGATAGAGTCGGTTAAGTTCATGCAGCTCCACTATGTTCCTCACGCCATTTAGCGATAAGGCCGTGGTTGCCAGAGAGGAGGACGTCGGGGACTTTCATGCCGCGGAAGTCGGCGGGTTTGGTGTATTGAGGATATTCGAGGTTATTGCCGTCGGAGAAGGATTCGATTTCGGCGCTAGTTTCGCCGCCGAGGACGCCGGGGAGGAGACGGGTGATGGAGTCGATGATGATGAGGGCGGGGAGTTCGCCGCCAGTTAAGACATAGTGGCCAAGGCTGATTTTGTAGTCGACGAGACTCAAAATCCGTTCGTCGTAGCCTTCGTAGTGGGGGCAAAGGATGATGTAATGCCCTGGCTTCATGGAAAATTCCTTGGCGAGTGCTTGATCCCAAGTTTTTCCGACGGGCGTTGGCAAAATTACCTTGCTATTTTCCGTTTTGACACTTTCGATAGCGGCGAAGACGGGTTCGCAACGGAGGAGCATGCCGTCGCCACCGCCGTAAGGCGTGTCGTCGACGGATTTGTGCGGGCCGAGGCCAAAGTCACGGAGATTGACAAAGTCAAATTCAACAATGCCCTTTTCTCTTGCCTTCCACATCATGGAGGAGTTTAAATAGGGTTCGATGGCTTCACGAAAAAGCGTAATAATAGTGAATTTGATTTTTGGCATACTTCTTATATTATATCATGAAAAAGCCTCCCTGGGGAGAGGGAGGCTGGGATAGGGGGAATGTGGTTACTCGTCACCAGAGAGTGACTGCAGGTAGTCGATGAATTCATCGACAGCTTCGTAACCATCGGTATAGGCGCCGGTAATCATCAGCTCTTCGGCGTAAGTGTAGCCGCTCGATGAGCATTTTGACACGGGCGTGAAGTCAGTGGTGAAAAGGAAAACAAAATCTTTCCCTTTCTTGTAGACATTGAGGTAGGCCGCGACTTTTATCGACCGATCGTCTTTACAATAGAACGTAATCGGGCGCCGATTCTTATAGTGATTGTTATCACCGCGAGAGCCGTAAATCACTCGCGTCTCAAAAGAGCGGACGAATTTGTAGCCCTTGTGCCACCAACCGATATCACGGAGTCGACCTTCGAGATAACCGAAGGCGTCACGAGCGGCGTTTTTCAGGCAAGTGTGGCGACGCATGCGATTGCAGTAGTCCGGGTCGGGACCACAATAGTCCGGTGGCTCGATGCAACTAGGGACGCCGTTGATAATGACGCAGCCTGGGGTTTTGCCAGGAGTGACGCACCCGCCCGAAGCACCGATGACGGCGTTATTGTTGCAGCCGTCGATGGAGTTGACGTTGACATTAACCGGACTGCAATCGCCGGCGGTGACAGTGACGTTGACGTTGGAGTCAGCGAAGGCCGGAATGACAGACAAGCAAAGAACCAGAGCAAGGACAACCATGAAAATACGTTTCATGTCGTATTCCCTCCTAATTTCGTAAGGTGCGCCAACTTCTCCCCAAGTTGGCAAAGTGTATAACCAACCTCTTTGGGGTGAGGATAGTTATATTATACTACTTTGTCGCCAATATGTCAACATTATTCTATTTTAGTTATTTCGCCGTTTTTGAGATGAAGAAGCCTTTGGTTCCTTGAGCCGCGGAATTTGAGAGACAAATCACGCTGTTCGAGAATAAACGGGCCATCGATGAGTGCGTCGAGGTTTTCGAGTAGCTCGGCCTGTTTGCCGCCCTTTTTCTGGATCTGTTCGTAGGTGTAGCCGGAGAAGCTCCAGACGTTCCAACCGAGTTCGTCATGCGCAAATTTGGCGATTTCAATGAGCGGCTCGGGCTGAAGAAAGGGTTCGCCGCCGCAAAAGGTGATGCCGGCTTGCCCCTTAAAGCTTTTCAGGCGGTCTTTGATTTCTTCCGTGTCGACCTCGAAGCCGCCGTCAAGATCCCAGGTCTCTGGATTTTGACAACCCTTGCAGTGCGTCAGGCACCCTTGAGTCCAGAGGACGGCACGGAGGCCATAACCATTGACGATCGAATCGCGTTCAAGAGGCCCAGATAGTCTAATTTTCATTCTATTCTTTTCCTAATGCTTTTTCGGCGTAAAGTTTTTCAACTTCGCGTTTGTCTTTTTCATCTACATTATACACCCCGTCGACGTTTGACGGAACAGTGTCGACATTATGCTTGACACGGTCGCGCTCTTCAGCCTTTTTGCCGTCGTTCCAGCGATCTAGGGTGCCGACGAGGTAGCCGGTGATTCTTCTGAGGCGCTCGAAGGGCTGGTCGCCTTCTTCGCGACCACAGCTTGGGCAGGTGTGCCCGGAAATGATGCCCGAGAAGCCGCAAACTGGGTCACGGTCAACGGGATGATTGACGGAGCCATAGCCGATGCCGCAGTCGTGCATCTTGCGAATAACTGCTTCGAAAGCGTCGATGTTCTGTGATGGGTCGCCGTCAAGCTCGATGTAGCTGATGTGACCGGCGTTGCAGAGGGCGTGATAAGGGGCTTCGATTTCGATTTTCTCAAAGGCGGAGATTGGGTAGTAAACGGGGACGTGGAAGGAGTTGGTGTAATAATCGCGGTCGGTTACGCCTTTGAGGACACCGTATTCCTTGCGGTCGATTTTAGTGAAGCGGCCGGCGAGACCTTCAGCGGGAGTCGCAAGCAAAGAATAGTTGAGATGGTGCTTCTTGGAGTATTCGTCGCATTTTTCGCGCATGTGGGAAATTATGTCGAGGCCGAGTTCGCGTGCATCTTCGTCTTCGCCATGATGCTTGCCGGTCATGGCAACGAGGGTTTCGGCGAGGCCGATGAAGCCGATAGAGAGGGTGCCGTGTTTGATGACGTCGCGGAGAGTATCGTTCGGGCCAAGTTTTTCGGAGCCGAACCAGTTGCCTTGGCCCATGAGGAACGGGAAATTACGGACGTGTTGGTTGGCCTGGAACTCGAAACGTTCGTAAAGTTCGCCTTCGCAAAGGTCCATAACGCGGTCGAGATCAGCGAAGAAGGCAGTCCAGTCGGCCTCGTCGCGTTCGCCAGTAGCAATGCCATGCTTGATGCCGAGGCGGACAAGGTTGACGGTCGTGAAACTGAGGTTACCGCGGCCAGTGACGATGCCGTCAGACTCTGGGAAAACTGAGGCGAAGACGCGGGTGCGGCAGCCCATGGTAGCAATCTCAGTGCGATAGTCGCCCGGCTTGTAATATTTGAGATTGTAAGGGGCGTCGATGAAGCAGAAGTTCGGGAAGAGGCGCTTTGCGGAGACTTCCATGCTGCGCTTGAAGAGGTCGTAGTTTGGATCTTCGGGGTTATAGTTGATTCCCTCTTTGACCTTAAAGATAGATATCGGGAAGATAGGAGTTTCACCCTTACCGAGGCCCTTGTCCGTGGCTTCGAGGAGCATTTTCGAGACAAGGCGACCGGCGGGAGAAGTGTCGGTGCCGAAGTTAATTGAAGTGAACGGAACCTGGGCGCCAGCGCGAGAGTGCATGGTGTTTAAGTTGTGAATGAAGCCCTCCATGGCTTGTTGAGTCTGGTTTTCTGTGTCTTCTACGGAAGCCTTGATGACGGCTTTAGGAACTTTCATGCGAGAAAGTTTATCGTCATCACCGAATTCAATATAGTCGCCAATTTGGACATCGATTTTGTTCTTTTTGTCGACGAAGGCGTTGTATTTTTCAATGTTGCGGCGGAGAGACTTGCGGAAGGTTTTGTCGACGCCGGGAGCCATGGCATAGTCAAAATGTGGAATGCTCTGGCCGCCGTGTTGCTCGTTTTGATTGGCTTGGAGGACGATGGCAGCGAGTGCAGCGTACGAGCCAATGCTTTGAGGAGTGCGAAGGTGACCATGGCCAGTGTTGAAGCCATTTTTAAAGAGGCGAAGGACGTCGGTTTGGCAGCAGGTGAGCGTACCTGTCGCGTAGAAGTCAAGGTCGTGGATGTGGATGTCGCCGTTGTCGTGGGCGTAGGCGTATTCCGGTTTCATGAGTGAGGTCTTAGCGAAGACCTTAGAGCCTTCGGCGCCGAACTGGAGCATCTTGCCCATGGCGGAGTTGCCATCGACGTTGGCGTTGCCGCGTTTAACATCGGAGTCCTCAGAGGCGTCAGCGATAGCAATCGTGCGATAGATGTTCATGAGATCAGATTTCGAGATTCGAACGTCGGAGCGGCGATGGCGATAGTCGGCGTAGGCACGGGCGGTGCGTTTGAAGCCGGCATTTTTGAGGGTCTTCTCGACGGCATCTTGGACTTGCTCGACCGACGGGATGCGTGAGCTAATCATTTCTTTCGCGGTAGATTCAAACTCAACGGCGAGCTCTTTGGCGCGTTCTTTGTCAAACTCGCCAGTTGCCATGCCGGCCTTTGCGATAGCTTCTTCGATTTTCTGAATTTTAAAATCAACGATTTTGCCGTCGCGTTTGATGATTTTTTTGAACATAAAAATTATTGACCTCCTTGACTTTTATGGACTTGTTGTTTATTTATTCTTCAATGGATTTTGTGCTAGACACCATATCTAGCGTCTGCTACTATTTTAAGACACTAGATATAGCGTGTCAACTGGCAATATAAGCGCTTTAGAGATAAAAATGTAATTTTTACTGTTGTAAAATTTACTATGCAGGTTAACGCGCAATAGCAGTATTGGGTGCTTTTGGAATGATGACGGTTGGTTCTTCTGTCTTGGCGGGCTCTGGAGTTTCTGGCTCTTCTGAGACGGGTTCTTCTCCACCCTGACCCTCATCACCAACAACGGCAACCATAGTGGTTTTGAGATATTTTATTGTTTCTCTGTTCTCTTCTACCTTATCGGTATGAGCAAAGCCATCATCTGAAGGAATCTCGTTTGATACTGCGTTGGAATTTTGCAACGTGCGGAGCCTGGGCGCGACGTCGACAAAGCGGCGGCCGGTTGGTAAATAATTATTGATTACGCTTGCGGTCTCGGCAGCAGTCAAAGGATAACGTGAAGAGACGCAGACTGGAGATGGCGCTTCAGCACTATACATAGTTTCTACGGTCGCTTCGAAAACGCCAGAGTTGATTTGAATCGTGGTGGTAGGGACGTAATATCCCGGCGTGCTGTTGTTGTCATATTGAATCCAGACAACGCAGTTTGGAGAAGTATAGTGCCCACCATCAATCGTAAGGCGTCCGCCGTCGCGAATGATAAACGGTGAGTTTGGACGCAAGAAAGTCAGGTTAAGGTTTTTCAAAATGATGTCGTCGCGAATGTAAATGAGACGGACAATCGTCGCCGCAGTCTGAGTGGATGTAAAAGCATCGCACGTGCCAGAGTCATCGAGCCAGTCGCCGTGGTTTAATAAGTTTTGACATAAATCGAGCACGTTATCAATGACGATTGGTGCAGCCGATCCGTTCGCGCTAACCGGCTGAACGGGGACGATTGCCGCGAGCATAGTGAGAGCGAAAAAGCCAGAAATGAAGTTTTTAAGCATAAATTCCTCAATAACCTTATTATTAAGGACTATTATAATATATGCTTTACTTTTTGGCAAGTTTTTTGTGTAATTCGGTTATGGCTATCGGCACGACAAAAGCAATTAAAGCCGTTATGCCCAGGGCGAGCGGGTCGACAGGAACGGTTTTAGCAAAAATCGATAACGGGCCAAAGAGGACGAGAGCCTGGAGCGTTACGGCGAGGATAAGGGCGAGAATAAAGAGGATATTTTTAACCTTGAGACGTTTGAAGGCGGATTCGTAGGTGCCTCGGACGCAGAAAGCATTCGACCATTGAATAACAACCATAGCTGTGAAGGCGAGCGTGTTGGCTTCATCGTGAGAGAACCTGGCGAGCGCAAAATAGTATGTACCGAGGCCAACGGCCGCCATGGTGATGGCGCAGATAATCATGCGGTGGACGAGAATTTTCGAAAGGATAGGAGCGTCTTTGGCTTCGGGTTTTTGCGACATGAAGGCATGTTCTGGCGGCTCAAGCCCAATCGGAATAACCATGAGCGAGTCTGTCACCATGTTAATCCAGAGAATTTGGATAGGCAGAAGGAGTTGAGAACCGGAGATGAAAAGTGCGCCGAGAGTGGCAAGAACTTCGCCGGCGTTGGTTGCGAGAAGGTAGATAAGCATGCGGCGAATATTGGCGAGAATAACGCGGCCTTCCTTCATGGCGGAGACGATGTTGGCGAAGTTGTTGTCGAGGAGAACGATGTCGCCAGCGTCCTGGACAATGCTCGGTGAATCGCCCATCGCGATACCGACGTGCGCATTAGTGAGGGCGGGGACATCGTTAACACCATCGCCGGTCATAGCAACGACTTCGGATTTTTTGATGGCGTTTAGAATGCGGAACTTATCTTCGGGAGTAACACGCGCAAAAATGCTGGCGTTTTTGACGCGATCCTCGAGGTCGGAGTCGGGGAGTTCACCAAGTTTCGAACAATCGAGAACTTCAGAAAAATCTGCGCAAAGGCCGAGTTCACGACCAATCGCGAAGGCGGTTTGTGCGTGGTCGCCGGTGACCATTTTTACTTTGACGCCGGCGGTCGCGGCAGCTTCAACGGCATCAACAACTCCGGCGCGAACCGTGTCAGCGATTGCAATTAAACCTTCAAACTTGAAGACGTCGTTTTTGGTGAGCCTACCCAGCTCGTTGATTTCGTGATCTACTTTGGTCGAGGCGAGAGCAATAACTTTATAGCCCTGATTAGAAAACGATTCAAGGCGAGTTTCGGCAGCTTCACGGTCTTTTTTCGTAAGCCCAGTGCACTTAGCGAAAATAGTCTCTGGCGCGCCCTTAATAACGAGTTTTAGATTGCCGCGTTTATCCTCAAAGAGATTGCCCGAGGTTTTTAGGTCTTGGTCGAAGGCATAAGTTTTAAGCGGTTTGATGCCTGCGAGATAAGGCGCTTCGTTCTTGACATATTGCCAGATGGCGAGGTCGAGCGGGTCGGTGGCAGATTCTTGCGGAATGGCGCTGCCGGCGATTACCGCGAGATAGTTTTCATTGTTTTTGAGCGTCTTTTTAGCCTCGGGATTCCAGACATCTTTAACGGAGAGTTTGTTTTCGGTCAGGGTGCCGGTCTTGTCGCTAGCGATGGTTGTGACGATGCCGATGCTTTGAATGGCGCGCAGTTCTTTAATGAGGGCTTTTTTCTTGGCGAGACGAACAGCGCCAATAGCCAGAATAATCGCAGTGACGATTGGCAAGTCTTCAGGCACCGCGGAGACAATCATTGCCAATGTGAATTCGATGGCGCTATAAAACGGAATGCCGTCGATAAGCTGGACGATGAGGACGACCACGGCGACGGCGAGAATGACGGCGGCGATTTTAACGACGAGTTTATTGATTTTTTCTTGGATCGGTGAGGTCGCGGCGGAATTTGAAGCGAGAGAGGCGATTTTGCCGTATTCAGTGTCGTTGCCAGTAGCGGTGACGACAAATTTAGAAGCACCAGTGATAACGAAGGAGCCGGCGAAGACCATGTTGCGCTGTTCGTAAACTTTTTTCCGGCCGGAAATTGCTTTTGCGTCTTTTGCGATGGCTTCAGACTCACCGGTGAGCATCGATTCGTTGGTGAGGAGCCCGGATTCGGAAATGATGCGTCCGTCAGCAGGAATACGGTCGCCTTCGTGGAGGACGACAATATCGCCCGGGACGAGTTCAGAGGCGTCCAGCTCAACTTCGGCCCCGTTGCGGATGGCGGTGATTTTTTGAACGGTTTTTTCTTTAAGTGAGTTAAGAACGCGCTCGGTCGAGAATCGTTGAATATAAAAGACGGCGACGTCCAGCACGATATCAAGAGCGATTACAGCGACTTCAGTCCAGGATTGTTGTAGAATTGACAACACCAGGGCAATGACGAGGATAATCATGAACAGATCAGCAAAAGGCTCGAGGAGTTTTTGCCAGAGGGGAGTAGTTTTGATGTCGAGAGAGTTCTCGCCGTATCTTGCACGACGTTTTTTGACTTCTTTGCTAGTGAGGCCCGTTTCGCTGTCCACGCGCTGGTCAATAAGACTGTCTTTAACAGAGTGGTTATAATAAAGCATAACTATATTATACTAGAACTGTTTTGTTTCTTAAAGTGTCGTAGATGATATATTTTGGTTCAGTAGCGATGAATTTATTAAATTCGTCTTCTGTGATCTCGAAGAAGATTTTATCGTCTTCGGTTTGCTCGCCAAACGCAAGGCGAGTTTCGGGATGATAATTAGCGATATAGTCCAGGGCGTCGATATAATCTAGCGTTGCGATGACGTCGTCCTTAGTCATGCCAGAGTAGCGGGCGAGGACACCTTCAAATGATTGGTCGAGGGGATGGCTTTCGTGATATTTTTCAAGAGCCAGAGCACCGGCACTTTTTTCGATTTTGTCGGCGTTTTCAAGAATGCGCTGGTCTTCAAAGAATGCTTGATAATATTTTGCTTCAGACTCCCAAAAACACGAATTTTCTTCGGAGTTAACACAATAAGCGCCGGTAGCCCATGCAACTTGCTGTTCGTTGCCAAATACACCCTTTGCAAAATCTACGATTTCGCCAACTAAACTACCGATTAGTGGAATTTTGCGCCACCATTGGCTCGCGCGCTCCGTGTTCGTAATGTCCTCGATTATACTGGCATCTGCTGCGCCAAAGTTTGAAGCACGCTCGCTACAGTATTTAAGGAAACGTTCGGCATTAGAATTAGGGACAACGGTGAAGGTGCCGTTAGCGTCTGGCGTCATACTCGTAATGCCGCCTTTGTTATACGTAACTCTGATAGCTTCGTCCATAGTAATTCCATCTATGGCACTGCGATCGGAAATAATATATGGTCTGCCGAATTTATCACAAGCGGCACCGATACTTTCTAATGCTGGGCAAGTACCAAAACCACTCACGAGATTAGTTTCAGCCACCGCAGAAGCCGTTGGGAGAATCTTCGACATGGAACCGGTCATGATAGAGCTAATATTTTTAATAATGGTTCCCGCACCAGACGTGGTAGCAAGCGGAATCAAGCTATAAACCATTGATCCAAGGAAAGTGTATTGAGACGTTGTGTCAAATGGAGAGCGAATTGAACGCTGATATTCGGCCTCTTCGGCGATAACGCGATCTTGAGCTTGGCGATATAAGATGACCTCGGCTTTGCTTGCGGGAGTGCCACTACCGATCTGATGCCCGGCGCCAAGAAGTAAATCTCCGCCTGATATAAGGGCATTAGCGAGATCTTCGCCTAGCCATTCCGTAGCGACGTTTTGAGCAACGGTAGCGGCGAAGTTATCCCATATCCAGTCAAGAATAGCCCTAGACAACTGGTCAACCAACGGTCCGGCAGCGGCTTGTAGAATTGCGCCAACGATGGAACTGATTGCGAGCGAGACAATCGAACCAATTCCTGCGGTAGCAACGCCGACTGCAACAGTGATAGCTGTGCTTAAGATGCTCAGACCGGAGGCAACGGTATTGCACGTTGTGATGGCAGACATAATATCAGAAATACCTGTAGCGGCACCGTATAGCATGTTTGAGATAACATTGCCAGAGCTATTATGGCTGAGATTTGCCATTGCGTTTTCTGGGTTGATGCGCTGGATACTTTCGGACTGATCATCGATTACTTCTCCGGACATGAGAGCCGCCATGCCAGCAGACGACATGCCGTTTTTCCCAGAATCATCATTTAATACTAAACCGTCGTTATAGCTGCTCATGGCGCGTCCATCGCTTTCGCCAATTTGAACTTTCTGGACAGATTCCATGTAACCAGATGCTAAATTCGTAAATTGCATATTCTGAATGCTAGCGATGAGGTTTTGAGCCTTGTTGACCATTTGTAGACCAGTGCATGTGAAGTTGGCCAAAGAAGCCGCCCCACTTGCTAATGCCGCCGCGTTAAGTTTTAGATTGTTCTCCGTGAAAGACCGATCGAAGGAATTGCCAGAGTTTTGAATATTAAGAACGCGGCCTACTTTTGTGCCGGCCATGGAATCGCGCAACCATTGATTTAGCGTACGCCTGCCAGTTACAACATTCCAGGCCGTAGTGGTTAGACTGTTTCTATACCCAAGTACTTTTGTGCTGCGCGCTAGAGTACTACTCAAGTTGTGCGTGTTGGTATACCAGTAGCGACTGCGCTCGAAGCCACGAATTGACTCCAGAAGAGTGGCTCCGGTATCATACCATCCGGCATTGCCGCCGCGCCAAGTTTTCGAGGCGGTGGTGTAAGGGTTTTTAAAATTACCGTCCTGCATGGCCTCCTCGATTGTAACGAGCGACATTCTGCCGAATGTGAAACCGGAATAATTGTTAGAATACTGATTTAGAATATCGGTGACACTAGGGCTTGCTGGCGTAGTGCCGTGGACGACTTTCCATTCATTGTCGAGAGACGGATGAACCTTGTAGGCGAGGATAGTACCGCCGCCATAGTCGAGTGGGAGAATATTATTCTCGGTTAAACTGTCCCATTGGTAAGAGCTAAGCCCAAAGATTGAATCCTTTTGCGTAGAAAGTTGTGTGTCTAGAATGTTATCGGCGCGCAATACTGATGTGATGCCGGCAGTATTATATTCTTCAATTAATCGGTTGACAATTGCGAAAGGCATGACGCTTTGAGCAAGAAAAATTAGACCAGCGAAGATAGCAAGGAGAGCAACGATAGCGATGAGTGGGCCTTTTTTCTTTAGGCCGCCTTTGACGCTTCCCTTCTGAAACTTAATTGGCTTTTCGCCAGTGACGGAACTGACGAAAGAATCACCTTCGAGAGCACGGACTTCTTCGACGGCTCCATTGTTTCTGGAGTCTCGAGACGAATCCATTGAGGACTGTTCGGCGTTTCGCAAGACTTGTTCTGGCATATATTATTAATTATAGCATAAGCGTCATGGTTTTGGGAAAAATCTTCGCGCGTGGTCGGATCGTAATTTGCGATATAAGTGATGACATCGATGGTGTTTTCGACGGCAATAACCTCGTCTTTAGTGAGTCCGGAGTAGCGCGCAATGATGCCCTGCTCGCTGTTGTCGAGCGGGTTTTCTTTATAGTAGTCTTCCAGGAGAGCCGTGACGGAAGATTTTTGAGTTACGCCAGCAACTTCGAGAAGACGCTGGTCTTCGATGTAGCGTTGATAATACTTAACTTCATCCCAAAGTGGATTATCGGCGGAGTTGACACCAGCAGAGCCAGAAATCCATGGCATATTTTCTGCCTGGCCAATCGCGGAAATAAGCTGGGCGACGTCACCGACGAGCGGGAGGTTAGCGATAATGGTGGATGGTTGTTGGACGAGGATGTTAGCGGCAGATGCGTCGGCGATGCCGAGCGTGGCGATACGTTGGTTGAGAATGGTGGCGGTTTTACCAAGGTTCGACTTTGGGTTGATGATTTTTTGACCGGTCGACGTTTCGCCTTTAAAGGCGTTCGGGTCGATTTCGAGAATCTTGGCTTCGATTTCGGCGGGCGTCATGTTGATGGTTGATAAGTCTTCGACGTAATATGGGTTGCCAGTCGGGTCGCAGACCGCGCCGACACTGTTCATGATTGGACAGGAGCCGAAGCTTTCAACAAGTGAAGTTTCCGCGATAGCGGAGGCGCTCGGAAGGATGTTTGAAATTGAACTCGTGAAGATGCTGCCGATATTTTTTAATGTTGAGCCGACGCCGGCACTAGTTGCGAGCGGAATCAAACTATACGCAATCGAGCCAAGGAAAGTGTTTTTTGAAGTCAAGTCAAATGGGCTTCTGGTTTTTCGGTCGAGTTCGGCTTGTTCAGCGAGGACGACTTCTTTGGCGCGGTTATAGGCGAGGACGGCTTCTTTTGAGCCAGCAGAGCCGCCGCCAGTTTGATAATTGCCGCCGAGGTATTTGCCGGCGCCGCTGAACATAGCGTTGAAATAGTCTTCGCCAACCCATTCCGTGGCGACGTTTTTAGCGACATTTTGAAAGACTGGGGTGAGGATTTTCGGAATAATAAAGCTAGAGATTGAAGCGATGGTGACGCCGAGCGCAATGCGTCCAACGAGACGAGCAACGATATGAATGGCTTTGACTGCTTGGCCAAGGACAGGTACGAAGTTAAGAACGGTGGTGGCGAAGTTGACGCCGGCGACCCCCATTTTAACATACGAGCAGGCTTCGAAGGCTTGGGCTGTAAAATTAACATTGCCAGTTAGGGTACCAAGGCTCGACATGAGGTTTTCAAAGCTGACGTTCTTGATGCTTTTGTCGCTCGGGTCGACGGTTGTGCCGGAAAAGATAGCTTGACTGGTCGCCGCCTCCATAGGCGTTTTGCCAGTGTCGGGGTCGGGAGTAGTGAGAATTTCATTATATTTATTCATGGGCGTACCGTCATTCTTGCCGATTTGGGCACCCTGGACGGCCTCAAGATAGCCAGTGGCAAGGTTGAGATATTGACGGGCTTGTTGTGCGGCCATGTAGGTCTGGATGGCGCTCATAATTTCTACCCCGGCGCAACCCGCCGTAGCGGCAAGCTTGGCGACGCTAGTGATTTTTGAGTTTAGGACGTTTCTGACAGAATCCATAGTGGTGGCGCCAGCAAGGGAGCTGGAGTCGACTGAGCCGGCGTTGGTGGAAGTCGTTTCGTTGCCATCGGCGTCAGTGTCGACGTAAGAGCCATAGTCGGAGATACCGCTGTCGCTCGCAGTAGCGTTCCCGGCGGCCATTTTGCGCCAAGCTTCATCGGCACTGGACAGAGCGGCAGAAGTCCACGAGTTGAATCGTGTGCGCTTAATTGCAAGGCGAGCTTCAGTTAAGTCTTCTAGCGAGTCGTACCAGCCAGAGTTGCCACCGCGCCAAGTTTTGCTGGCGACGGCATACTTTTCTTTGAACGTACCGGTTTTAAGAGCGTCTTCGACGGCGAGCGGCGACTCGGTGAGGTTAATGTCGGAATTGTTGAGCGCGGCACTGATTTTATTGTTAAGCCCGCTTGAGCTGGCGATGGATTTGGGTGCGACGGCGCGCCAATGGTTAGCCGATTCTTCGTAAACTAGTACCGTGGCGGCCGTGCCTTCGGCGGAAATATCGACAGGATAGATATGCGAGTCTTTAAGCGCAGTGCGTTGGTTGTCGGAGAGACCGAAGTACGAACCGGTTGACGAAAGTTGGATGTCAAGAATACTATCGGAGCGAAGAGTAGAAGCGATGCCGTTGCCGTTGAATTCTTCGATAAAACGGTTGACAAGGGCGAAAGGCATGAAAGATTGCGAAACGAAAATGAGGGCGACGGCGGTGATAAGAACGCCAATGATGACGACGAGCGGGGCATGTTTTTTAAGGAAGCTCCTAGTTTTTTGTTTTTTTGAGGTATTGCCGACAGAACGATGAGATTCGGTTTTTGGGCGACCGGAAACATTGGAGACAAAAGTCTCTTCCCTACTGCGAACTTCAGCGATTTCGTCGGACATATATTATATATTATAATATATATTATTTGGATTTACCAGTGTTCGGAGCTTTAGGAATAATATTATTCACGGTTCCGCCAAGGCCTTCGGCGGTGGAGGCGCAGACAGCGTCGCCGCGGAAGCCGCTCGCGGAGGCGGAGGAAACGCAGATAGTGATGGGCTCTGATAGGTCAAGGTCGGTGATTTCGACGGATGTATCTTCAGTGAATCCGACGGCATAATCATTAAGCGTGATGAAGTTAATTACGCCATCAGTTACAAAATCAAGATGAACGGAAGAGTCCGAGGTTTTAGTTAATCTTAAATCGGTGACAGTAGCAAAATCTGGAGCAGGAAGGTCGGTCGAAATGTAAATTTCCGGTACTTCTCTTGAAAGAATTTCAGTTTCGAGATCGTCGAAGGCGGAGGCGATGTCGGAAGTATAAACGGCGCCGCCGGTTAGTTCAGCGAGCTCGGCATAAGAATCGGCATAGGCAGGGTCGGTTAAGATGTAGAAGTTGACCGGGTCGATGCTTTTTGAGAGCGCAACAACTTGGTCGAGCGTAATGCCGTCACGATCTGGGTTGTGGTAGTTAGCATCTGTGAGGACAATGAGAGATTTGTTGGCGCCAATGTCCCATTTTAGCCTGCGCATTAATGTGTACGAGGCGGAGAGAAGCGACTCTGGAAGATCGCCGCCGCCACTAACTTCAATGCCTTTTATCAAATCCTCGATATTGCTCGAGTCGCAGGTCTCGAAGCTACAAAGCTCGACAGGTTGCGAGTCTTCGAGGTCACCGTAGGTATAGAGAGCGACTTTGCCACCTTTTCTTAGAACACGATTTGCTGCAGTGATGGCTTCATGCTGGAACTGCGCGAGAAGCGGTCCCATCGAGCCGGTGTTGTCGAAGAGAATCGCAAGATCTTGGTTGGGGCGATTATACGTTCGCGGTCTCACCATATTGAAAACGTCTTGAATGCCGCGTTTGTAGGTGCCTTGTGCAGCGTAGGTGGCGTGTCCGGAGATAAGTTTGTCGAGGTCAATGAACGAGCTGCAGATAACATCGTGGAATTGACAATAGGCTTTCAGCTTGCCGCTATATTCGCTTGAGGGCTGGTACGGCTGGTAGCCACCGAGAATGCCTTCGTAAGCATAACAGTCTGGAACAAAGGCGCGATATTCGGAATAACTTTCGCCACGGCAAGCGGCGGTAGTTTGAGAAAAGAGGTTGCGCCTCCCCTCGGGAAGAAAGAGTTTAGGATCACCGAAAGTGAGGGCAGCAAAAATCCATTTTGGGTTAATCTTTTGCAATGTCTTTGAAACGACCTGCGCGCCTTGAGAGTAGCCAGCAAGGACGACTTTTGTATTTGGGCAGGCGCCGCGCATTTTCATGGTAAAAGTCATAGCTTCTGTGGCGCCGTCTTCGACAGAATCGCCGTAGTTATTCATCTCGCCGCCCGAGAAGAGAGCGCCAAGTGAGGTTGTGAAGCGGTCGAAGGACGAGATGCCAATCCCTGGGGCGGGATAAGATTTGCCGCTCCAGCCTTCTGGGCGAGAGCCAAGTTCATAGAAACTGTAGCTATAACCGGAGCCACCAAAGACCTCATCAACAGCAGCTTTGAACGGCTTGAAGTCGCGGTCGGAATTTACTTCGGCGCCAGAGCCACGTGCAAATACGAACATAAAGTCGGAGCAGATTAAGTAATCGCTTTCTCTAGTTGCGGAGATAGCGGGACGAACAAGAAGCGCATTCGAAAGTAGCAAGACAAACGCACTTGCGATGAGTTTATAATTGATATTTCTGAAATGATGTCGGCGTAAGCGCATGATTCTCTCCTTAAATTATTCTTAGATTATCGTAAAATTTAAGTTTTCTCAAGCAACAGCGTTATGATATGATATAATTTTGTTATGAATTGGGATGAATACTTTATGGGGATCGCAACGGAAGTTGCAAAAAAATCAAAAGACCCGTCTTCAAAAAACGGATGCGTAATTGTCGACGAACGGCACCGGCCTGTGTCATTTGGTTACAATGGGACAATTCAAGGTGCAGACGAGTCGAAGATGACACTCAGCGAACGCCCGATGAAATACTATTTTTCTATCCATTCGGAGATGAACGCAGTATTGTTTGCGGGGCGAGATTTAACTGGCTATACTGTTTACAATACGATTGCGACCTGCGAAAATTGCTTGAAGTATTGTTTGCAGGCGGGAATAAAAAGGTTTGTCTATAAAGAGTTGCGCGTACACTCGCATAAAACCGATACTAAAAAGTCGATGACTAATATCGATACCGATGAAGCTGTAATTCGGCTGCTGGCGGCGTGTCCGGACGTCGAGACATTAAATATCACGAATGGAAAAACATATACGGAAGATATTTTGGCGCAATATGAGCCGGGCACGCCGGAGCGCGAGCGACTATTAAAGTGGGTGTGAAGTTACCACATTATTGCTTTCATCTTATGCTCGAGTAAAAAATTATTCGTTCTTGTGAAGGGGCGGGAACCGAAGAAACCGGCGTGAGCGGAGAGAGGAGATGGGTGCGCTGATTCGATGATGAGATGTTTCGACTGGTCGATGAGCGGTTTCTTGCTGCGAGCATCGCGGCCCCAGAGAATAAAAACGAGATGCGGGCGAGTTTCGTTTAAATATTTGATGACGTCTTCCGTAAAGTTTTCCCAGCCCTTACCACGATGAGACCCGGCAAGGTGAGCTTCAACCGTGAGGACATTATTAAGGAGCAAAACTCCTTGTTTTGCCCAGCTTGATAAATCCCCGGTTTTGTTTTGGTGTCGATAATCCTCAAGTTTCAAATCTAAACTTGGATTCATGGTTTTGAGATCTTGGTAAAGTTTGCCAAGGTCGGAATCGATTTCTTTGTAGATATTTATGAGAGATGGTGGAATTTTTTCCGAAGCAGGAACGGAAAAGGCAAGGCCCATGGCGGCCCCTGGAGTGTGATAAGGGTCCTGGCCAAGAATGACCACCTTTATCTCGTCAAGATTGGTTTCGAATGCGCGGAAAACCTGTTCGCGTTTCGGGAAAATAGTTTTAGTAGCGTAGGCTTGTTTTAAAAATGCGGAAAGCTCCTGGAAATATGGTTTCTTGAATTCTTCTTCTAGAAACGGTTTCCAGGAGCTGTGCATATAAGTTATTTCTTAGCTTTTTCGGACTGGCGGAAGATTTTATGAATGAGATAGCCGAAGCCAAAGCAGACCGAAATGCCACCAATGAGAGAACCGACATACGGAATGAGCGTGAGGAGCTCGACAAGAACGATGCCTATAGTGTATTGAAGGAAGATATGCATCTTTGGCTGTTTGAAGGCTTTTTCGGCAAGGAGATGACCGATGACGCCGCCCGTGACGGAGTTGGCAAGATAGGCAAAGAGGACATAGAAGGCAAAGCCAATAAGACCAAGCGGGAGGCCAATAAAGGTTATCATGACAAAAATGCTGGCGAGCGGAATGACAATGAGAAGACCAAGACCAAGAGCGAGGTTCTTCCATGCGCTCTTTAGTTCAAATTCGTCGATAATGCGCTTAGAAAGCTTTTTAGCAATAGCAACGAAGATAATCGTGACGAGCAAACGACCGAGCAAGAAAATAATTTTGTCGGTTAGCGACACTGCAAAAGTGACAGTGTTGTTTTTGGAGCCGGCGTAAGTTGTAATTTCGTCGGCGGAGAGATTGTCGAGGCCGGTGACGATGGCAGTGTCGTTATATTCAAAAGTGCCGGAAATGGCGGATTTACCCTTGATGACGATTTCGTCAAAACCAACCTTTAAGTCGCCGGCGATAGTGACGTTTTCGAGAACAAGACGATTACCACTAACGAAGACATTGCCATTTAAATTGGTTTTAATAAGAAAAGTATTGCCGAAGCCAAAAACATCGCGACCGATATATGCGTCTTCGGTGAGTTCAACGGCATTACCAGCGACGAAAAGGTCATTTTCGATGTCGCCTTTTACGAGGATGGAGTTGCCAGCGAGGGCAGCATATTCAGACGAGCCAGAAAAAACGACACCATTGCCCGCGAAAGCCGCTAAGCCTGAGATGTCGTCTTTTGAGTCGACTTGATTGCCGGCGAGGAAATATGAATGGCGGATGGTTTTTTCGGACTTAACATCGGCACCTGCTTCGGAATAGCCATCAGTTACGGCGGCAGGGGCGACGAGCGGACCGTCGTCACCTTCTTGCACTTCAATAGTCTCAACACAATTCGCAACTTCGCCATTTTTACCGACGATAGGTTTACCATCAGCGCCAACACAAGCAGAAGCTGGTTTGATATTTATCGCGTAACCGAGCGTCAAGACAGAAGCGACGCCGAGAAAAACTTGCGAAAAAATTTTGATTTTTTTAGCCATAATACTCCTTACTCCACTTATTATAGACTACTAGGCGAAAATTGTTAAGCCTATTTTAATTTGTTTTTGAGAATTTCCGAGACGGCGGCAGGATTTGCCTTGCCTTTGGACTCTTTCATGACTTGGCCAACGAGGAAGCCAAGCACTTTCGTCTCACCAGCCTTGTAGTCTTCTTGCGCTTTCTTGGTTGCAGGATTCGCAAGAACGGCATCGACAATAGCCTCGAGAGCAGCAGAATCATTTTCTTGAATTAAGTTAAGCTCTTTGGCAAGGTCACGAGGAGATTTGCCGGCATGTTTTTGTTCGAAGAGTTTAATAAAGACTTCCTTAGCAGCGGTTGAAGAGAGTTCTTTTTTAGCCTTCATCTCGGCGAGTTCGGTAAGCTGCGCGGCAGTTGGGAGCGGATCGTTTAGGAGGCTTGCATTTTCTTCGGCGAGAAGAACAGAGGCGAAAAGATTGGCGACATAGTCGACAGGTCTATCGTTGGCGGCGATTTCGGCTAGGCGAGAGACGAGCTCGGGATAATCAAGCAGAACTTCGAGAGTATCGGCAGGGATAATATCTGCAAAACGAGTGCGATATTCGGCTGGGAGAGCGGGACATTTTTCGTATTCGGCTTTGATAAATTCTTCGCTGAGGTTTAGCGGAGGGAGGTCGGGCTCGGGCATGTAGCGATAATCCTGGGCCTCTTCCTTGCTGCGTTGTGATGTGGTTTTGCCAGTTGCATCAGACCAACCGCGGGTTTCTTGTTTGATTTTTTCGCCTCTGTCGAGAAGTTTCGATTGACGTTCATATTCATAAACAACCGCTCGCTCAACGGATCGGAAGCTGTTAAGATTTTTGATTTCAGCACGAGTACCGAGCTTCTTGTCTTCGGGTTTTTTAAGCGAGATGTTGACGTCGAAACGCATGTTACCGTTATAGAGGTCTCCGTTAGTAACGTCAGCGTAGACCATATTACGCCAGAGTTCCTTGCAATAGTCGCGAGCTTCTTCGGCGCTCGAAATGTCGGGCATGGAGACGATTTCGAGAAGCGGCGTGTCGACGCGGTTCAAATCAACGAGCGAGTAAGTATCAAAATGCGTGAGCTTGCCGGCGTCGCCTTCGAGATGAGCGTGTTCGATACGGATTTTTTTGCCGGAAGGAAGTTCGATATAACCTTCGCCGACAATGGGGTGATAAAACTGCGTGATTTGATAACCTTTCGGAGAGTCAGGATAGAAATAGTGTTTGCGGTCAAAGCGAGAAGATGGGTTAATCTTTGCGTTCATGGCGGCGCCAGCGCGAATGGCAAGTTTTATCGCTTCTCCATTGAGGCGCGGAAGCATGCCGGGGAGAGCGTAGTCGACTGGCGAGACGCACGAGTTCGGCTCCTTGCCCCGAGCGTCATTGTCGACTTCGGAAAAGAGTTTAGTCTTTGTTTTTAGTTGGACATGGCATTCGATGCCGATTGTGATGTCATATTTCTGATTCATTAAATGGCTCCTAAATCTTTTAGCGCAGTTTTATAAATCGTAAGGGCATGGCGAGCTTGGTGATATTCAAGCTTAAATCCGGGCTCGTGGGCGATTTGGTTGCGTAGTTTATGGGCGTTCCAAACGGCGTTAAGTTGAGAATATTTTTCTTTGCCACATTTTTTGAGACGTTCGCCCATGGTTTTGCCGGGGATGCCCATTTCCATCATAGCCTTATCAAGCAGTTTATCACCTTCGACGACAGCCATGTTGTAGCTTTGTGGATTTGACTTTTCCAGAGAGTTCTCGATGGCGAGAAAGTCGGATTGGTATTCGAGTTTGTTGAAAGTGTATTTCTTTTTGCCGGTAAGAACGACGGCGACAAAAATCAAAATGCCGACGACAGCAATCGAGCCAAACAAAGCATAAAAACTTGCGTCGTTCATTAGGCGAGTTCCTCCGTGAGCTTGAGCAGGTTTTTATCACTGCGGCGAGGACCGATGATTTGTAAACCAAGCGGAAGACCAGCTTTATTTTCTCCAACTGGGAAGGCAACAGCAGGAAGGCCGGCAAGATTGACCGGGACAGACATAACGTCCTCGAGATACATGGCGACTGGGTCGCTGATTTTTTCGCCGAGCTTGAAGGCGGGGTTCGGAGAAACGGGCGTGAGAATGGCGTCAACATCCGCAAAGGCTTTATTGAATTCGTCGATGATGAGAGTGCGCGCTTTGGCGGCTTTGAGGAAGTAAGCGTCGTAGAAACCAGAGCTCAGGACGAAGTTTCCTATCATAATGCGGCGTTTGTTTTCTGGCATGAAACCCTCGGAACGGGTGTTCTCAAAGAGCAAGTCGAGCGGGGTCTTATCATCGGCTTTTAGGTTTTCTGTGCGGAAGCCGTAGCGAATACCGTCGTAACGAGAAAGGTTGGAGGCAACCTCGGCGGGTTGGATAATGTAATAAGCCGCGAGAGCATATTCGAGCGTAGGCATAGAGAGCTCGACGATTTTGTAGCCTTTGTCCTTGAGTTTTGCGAGTTTTGTTTCGAGCGCGGATTTAATCTCCGGGTCGAGAGCTTCGCTTGCCATGAACTCTTTAATGAAGCCAACGGACTTTTTCTTGAGTTCGGTGTCGTTTGAGCCGTAAAAATCCGGGAGAGTGGTTTGATCTTTTTCGTCTTTCCCGGCGGTGACAGACATGAGAAGGTCAAGGTCGGCAGCGGATTTAGCAAAGAAACCGATGACGTCAAGACTGGAAGCCATTGCGACAACACCATATCGAGAAATAGCACCATAAGTTGGCTTGATGCCGAAGACGCCATTAAACGAAGCTGGTTGGCGAATTGAGCCGCCAGTGTCGGAACCGGTGGCAAATTCCACACAATCGAGAGCGACCGCAACCGCCGAACCGCCAGACGAACCGCCAGCGACACGAGTCTTATCCTTGGCGTTTTTTGTCGGACCGTAGTAGGAATTTTCTGTTGAAGAGCCGTGCGCAAAAGCATCGAGATTAACGCAACCGACGCAAATAGCGCCTTCTTTGTCGAGTTTTTCGGCCGTGGTTGAGTCGACGGGCGAGATGAACTCGGTGAGAATTTTTGCAGAAGCATCGGCAGGGCGATTCTTTGAGAGGAAGTTGGCCTTTAAAGCATAAGGAACGCCGGCGAGCTTACCAGGGTTTTCTCCTTTTTTGATTTTGTCATCAATAGCTTGAGCCTTTTTGAGAGCCTGGTCCTTATCGATGAAGGTGAAGATGTTGTAATCTTTAGTTTCTTCGATGCGTTTCAAGCTCGCTTCAACGAGCGAGACAGCGGTGGTTTTCTTGTCAGCAATTTTCATAATTATAATACCTTCGGGACTTTAATTTGATGATCTTCGGAGTCTTTCGCAAGGTTAAGGAGCGCTTCACGATCGGCGTCTTGAGCAATAATCTCGTCCGGGCGCCAAACATTTTCCATTTCAAAAACTTGGTAGGTCGGCTCTACGCCTTTAACGTCGAGCTCGTCCAGCTTACTGATGTACCTCAAAATGTTTTCAAGGTCGGCTTTTAATTTGGTGATTTCCTCGGCGCCAAGAGAAAAATTGCTAAGGCTGGCGAGGTGCGTGATTTCTTCTTTTGTAACTTCCATTAATGGAAATTATAACACTTATCGAGCAAATTAAAAACTACTTAATGAGTTGACTTTGTTTTTTAGCTCGAGAATTAGAGCTTCGTTGTCTTTAACTTCGGTTTCGAGGGCGTTAATTTTTTCGTTTTTAGAGACAAAGACGACGAGGAGAACGATGTTTATGGCGAGACTCAAAATGAGAGCGCCGAAGATTATTAAGCTACGCTGGGTTTTCTTTTTGTCGCGCGGGGCGGACATGATTGATGATGGGTTAGGCCGCGCAGGGTCGCTAGAAATAATCTTTTTAACTCTCTCTTCACTCATATTTATATTTATTTTAGCATAAGCCAGACTTAAAAACAACGATGTTTTTCAAGCTCTTGTGTATAAAAAGGGAGCCGTTGCGGCTCCGCGAGAAAAGTTATGTTGGATAGTGAAACTGGTCGTAGTCAAGATCACGAGACTCGAGCACGTTGCGCCATTTGTACATGGCGGCTTTGGCGGCGAGCAGATTGTGATCACGATAGTTGCCGCAGCCTTCGCGTGTTGCGCCGGGAATTTTGTCGTTCCAGCTCAGAATGAAGTCGGCCATGCCGACAAACAACGGAACGTAATGCTCGACCTTGTGACTACCATACATTACGGTGTAGCAGCCCGTGCGGCACCCCATCGGTCCGAAGTAGACGACATTGAGACGCTCAGGAGTGTAGTTGCGAAGATAAATCGCGCCGAGATGCTCAATGGTGTGCAGGGCGGCGGGCGACAAGGGCTGTTCAAGCTCGCTGTTTGGCGAGACAAACCGGAGGTCAAGCGTCGTCATCATGGCAAGGCCAAAGTGGTCGAGACGAGAAATGTACAGCCCGGGGCGCAGCCTGGTGTGGTCGATTTCGAAGCTTGCAATCGTGTCCTGATTCAACATGAAAATCACTCTCCAATTGTCAAAAAATTCATTGTCGCAAAGGACAACTGCGGTGTATTATACTATCAACTTCTACTCTTGTCAATTTTTCGGGTGGAGGGTGGACTGAATCTCGGCTATGGAGTCGCGGAGCATGGCGGCGCGCTCGAATTCGAGGTTCGCAGCGGCGAGCTTCATTTCGGATTCGAGTTGTTTAATGAGGCTCGGGAGTTCTTCTTTTGGAATCTTCTTGATGTCGAACTTCGATTTCTCTTCTTTTTCTGGAATAATCGCGCGAAGACCAGCAGAGATTTCCTTTTTAATTCCTTGTGGGGTGATGTTATGTTCTTTATTGTAAGCCATTTGAATATCGCGACGACGAGCAGTCTCGCTGATGGCTTTTTCCATGCTTTCGGTGATGAAGTCGGCATACATGATAACCTTGCCTTCAACGTGACGAGCGGCGCGACCAATAGTCTGAATCAAAGCAGATTCGGAACGAAGGAAGCCTTCTTTGTCGGCGTCGAGAATTGCAACGAGAGAGACTTCGGGAAGGTCGAGTCCTTCGCGAAGAAGGTTGATGCCGACGAGGACGTCGTAAACACCGGCGCGGAGATCGCGCAAGATGTCGCCGCGCTCTAATGTATCGATGTCGGAATGGACATAGGCGGTCTTAATTCCGCGTTCTTTGAGATGGTCAGTTAAGTCTTCCGCCATACGCTTCGTTAGGGTTGTAACCAGGGTGCGCTGGTTTTTGGCGATGCGCTGATCGATTTCTTCCATGAGGTTGTCAATTTGTCCTTCGGAGGGCCTCACTTCGATTTCTGGGTCGAGAAGGCCAGTCGGACGAATGACTTGTTCGGCGGGTTTCGGGCAGTTCGCAAGCTCATAATCACCAGGGGTGGCAGAGACGTAAACAGCGTGGGAGATATGTCGATAAAATTCGGGGAAGGTGAGCGGGCGGTTATCGAGAGCAGAAGGCAAACGGAAGCCATAGTCGACGAGATTTTGTTTTCTCGAGTGGTCGCCGTTATACATGCCACGAACTTGGGGCAGGGTCATGTGTGATTCATCAACGAGAAGAAGGAAGTCTTCCGGGAAGAAGTCGAGGAGAGTGGAGGGCGGTTCGCCGGCTTTGCGACCCTCGAGATGACGCGAATAGTTTTCTATGCCCTTGACAAAGCCCGTGGTTTCTAGCATTTCTAGGTCATATTTGATTCTTTGCGAGAGACGCTGGGCTTCGAGGTATTTTTGATGTTTTTCGAAAAAGGCGAGGCGTTCTTTATATTCTTTTTCGATGCTGACAAGGGCGCGCTGGAGGTCGGAGTCGGGTGTCGCGTAATGAGTATTCGGAAAAATGTGAATATGGTCGGGACGTTCGCGGACTTCGCCAGTCAGAGGGTCGATAATCTTGACGGATTCGAGGTTGTCAAAACCGAATTCAAAACGATACGCCCATTCGCCAGAGGCCGGAAAGAGGTCAATCGTGTCGCCCATGACGCGGAAGTTGCCACGTTCAAAGGCGAGGTCGTTGCGATGATATTGCATATGGACGAGGGAGCGAATGAAGTCAAGCTGACCGTTAATCGCGACGTCGCCAGTCGTGACCCAGCCGGATGGCTTTTTCCAGAGTGGCATGGACATTTCTTGGTAGTTTGCAGGAGAACCGATGCCGTAAATACAGGAAACCGAGGCGACGATGATAACATCATCACGAGTTAAAAGAGCCTCGGTGGCGCCGTGGCGAAGGCGGTCGATTTCTTCGTTAATGGCGGAGTCCTTTTCGATGTAGGTGTCGGTCGAAGCAATGTAGGCCTCGGGCTGATAGTAGTCGAAATATGATACAAAATAATGGACTTCGTTTTTGGGGAAAAATTCGCGAAACTCGGAGTAGAGTTGAGCGGCGAGAGTTTTGTTATGTGCAAGGACGAGGGTCGGCTTGCCGAAGTTTTGGATTAAGTTCGCCATCGTGAAAGTTTTGCCGGAACCAGTGACGCCGAGGAGAGTCTGTTCCTTAATTCCCTCTTTAAGGCCTTTAGTGAGCTGTTTAATGGCGGCGGGCTGATCGCCGGTTGGCTGATATTTCGAGACAAGTTCAAATTTCATACTATATATTATATATGCTTTTTTAAAAAATACAAAAGGAGACCGGCGTTTGCCGGCCTCCCGCTGATGCGCGCCCACCCTGGGGCACATTGTTTTGTTTTAATCCGCTGTTTTTGTTTTTAATGTAGTCTCCACACTCCACTAAGAATCAGTGGAACCCCGTGAAGCGTATCAGCTTAAGTCTATTTTAATGAATTATCGTGCTTATGTCAAGACGGTTATGCCAAAAAATGTTGTAAAATTTACCAGTCTTCTACCAGGGTGAATTCGCGGTCGGCAATGCTGATGATAGAGTCGGGTCCAGCGCCCTGAGACGTGAGCTCGGCACGAATGCCAAGCTTTTTCAAGATGTCGCGGAGGCGGTTGACCGAGGCGTAGTTGTTGAAGTCGGTGCGGCGGGCGAATTTTTCGATTTTTTCGCCGGTGACGACAAATTTGTCGTCGTCGGTTTTTTCAATCTTCCATGTTTCTTTTACTAAATCTGGATTTAGCGAAATTACAGGAATATCCGATTTATTGTTATCTTGTTTAATAATTGGTTTTTTATGTTTAATATTGTTTTTTAATTCTCGTAATAATTCATCTAAGCCTTGGTGGGCGGAGGAGGAGATGGCGAAGATTTTGGCGTTCGGTTTTTTCGAGAGAATTGATTGTTTTTGCATCTCGATGATTTCGGGGTCGAGACCTTCGCATTTGGTCAGAGCGACGACTTCGGGGCGATCTCGAAGATCGGAGTATTTAGTGAGCTCTTGTCTAATTGTTTCGTAGGCTTTGCCAGCGTCGTCATTGTAGACATCGACAAGATGAAGCAGAACTGCCGTACGGTCGACGTGGCGGAGGAAAGCGTGGCCTAGGCCCTTTCCTTCGGCAGCGCCTTCAATGAGGCCGGGGATGTCAGCGATAAGCAGATCCTTGTCGTCGATAGTAGCGACGCCGAGATTTGGAGTGATGGTTGTGAAGGGGTAATCGGCGATTTCTGGCTTAGCGTTTGAGACAACCGAGAGAAAAGTGGATTTGCCAGCGTTCGGAAGACCGACAAGGCCGATGTCGGCAAGGAGTTTTAACTCGAGTTCGGCTTCGAATTCTTCGCCCGGTTCGCCAACTTCGGCGATAATCGGAGCCTGACGAGTACTAGACTTAAAGTGGGCGTTGCCAAAGCCACCGTCGCCACCCTTTGCGATAACGGCGGTCTGGCCATCTTCGACAAGGTCGGCGATGAGAACGCGCTTGCTTGTGGTTGAAGATTCGCTCGCTATTTTCCATACTGCCGTGCCAATCGGGACTTCGACAATCAAGTCTTTGCCAGAGCGGCCAGCAGAGCGCGTGCCGGCGCCGTTTTTGCCGTCTTCGGCCTTCAGCTCGGGGTTGTAGCGAAAATCGAGAAGAGTGTTTGTATCTTTGTCGGCACGAAAGATGATTGAACCGCCTTTGCCACCGTCGCCACCGTCAGGACCGCCTTTTGGAATATAGATTTCATGGCGAAAAGAGACGGCTCCATCACCGCCCTTGCCGGCTTTTAATTTTACTTTTGCGGTATCAACAAACATAGGCTAATTATACCATATCTGCATCATATAAGCAAATGCGTTAACCGAGTTTACATATAGACGTATTGGTAGCTGGCGGCTTCGCCGGCGGAGACGGTTTTTGTGCCGACACGGCCCCAACCTGCCACGCCGTTCATGTCGGTGATTTCGATTGAACCGTCAGCGTTGACGCCGGTAACGATGCCAACGTGGCCGTAATAACCAGCCTGAGAGACGAAGACCGCACCATAGGCAGGTTCACGTCCAACGGCGAAACCCTTAGAGCCAAGCTGCGAAGCCCAGTAACGGGCGTTGCCGAGACCGCCAGGAAGCGGAGAGCCGTTTTCGTAGCGCCATTGCCAGGCATACCAAGTACACCAGCCATATGGCATTGGATTCGAGCTAGTCGCGTAGAGATTGTATGTCGGAGTGTATGTTTGGACGGGGGCAGGCGGAACATATTCTGGGCGTTCGGTTTCCGGCACGACGCCGCCAGGAACGACAATTTTCGTGCCAGCGGTGACACCGCGAGAAGCGAGGTTGTTCTTGTCGGCAATTTCGTCAGCTGAGGAGCCGTATTTGCTAGCGATTGAGTCAGCAGTGTCGCCTTCTTTGATGGTATAAACGATACCGGCGACGCTAGGCAAGTAAAGTGTTTGGCCAGCGGAAATGTCAGTGTTTTTAAGGCCATTTGACCAACGAATTTGGTCGGTTGTTAAGCCGAAGGAGGCGGCGATGGCTTCCATAGACTCGTTCTGGCCAACTTCATATTCGATCACGCCCTTAGCGAGAGACGAAGTGTCGACGATGTTGGTTTTTTCAATGCGAGAAGAAGCGGTTTGGTTGATTGAGTATTGCGTGACAGCGGAAATATAGTCCATGTTGAGATAGCTCGACGAGCTCAAGCTAACATTGTTGGCGATTTCTGCGACGATGTAAAGTTCAGAAAGCTGGTCGACGGATACGGAGTAGTTGTTGTCGGAAATAGCCATCATAATCGGCACGCCGTTTTCTTCAGCGGTTTTGTTTTGAGAACCAAAATAAACCAAGCCAAAGATGGCCGCACCAGACAAAGCATAACCAACAACCCGCAGAAACGGGTGTTTGCCGGTTTTTGAAGATTTTTTAGTTTTCATAGTTGAGCGTTACAGAGGACTTGGCAATGGGCAGACGCATTCTGGAGATGCTCAGCCTCCGTGTTACTATAATACATCAAACCATCGTCTCCTGTCAAGAAATAACGATAAGTAGTGTCAGCGGGAGTGGCGGTTGAGATGAGGACAAGGGCACCAGGATTGCAGATTGGACCAGCGGGGAGACCAGCATATTTGCGCGTGTTGTAGGGGGAGTCTATGTCGAGAACAGCGGCGTTGTCGGTGTAGGTTTTGCGCTCCGGGTCGACCAAATCGGCGGCGTAGGTCGCAGTGACGTCGGAACCGAGTTTCCAGCCGTCTTTGAGGCGATCCCAGAAAATCTGCGCGACGATTTTTTGGTCTTCCTTTGAGACGGTGCCGGCTTCTTTTTGGACGATAGAGGCCATTATGATACCTTCATGGAGGGTGTAGCCAAAGGAGTTGAACTTTGTGCGGAGACTGTTCTTTTCGACAACGGCGTATAGTTCGTCGAGCATGCGAATGATGATGGTTTCGACGGAGTCGGTTTGGTAAAATTCGTAAGTTTCGCCAAAGAGATAGCCCTCGAGGGAAGCGTCGGCAGGCTTGTCGGCAAGGACTGGGTGATTGTAGTTTTTAGCGAAAGCGGCGTCGACTTCTTCTGTTGTATAACCGATGCTGAGAAGCCGTTTTTTAATGTCGCGCATGGTCTCGCCAGGCAGAACAGTGAAGCGGAAAACCACGGCGTCGTTTGAGCCGTCGATGAGCTTTGAATAGATTTTCTCGATTGGCATAGAGGGGGCGAGATTGTAGGTGCCGGATTTTAGTTCGGACGATTGACCGGTTAGACGGGCGTAAATTTGAAAGGCGAGCGGACTTTTAATAATGCCGTTATTTTTGAGCAGGTCAGCAATCTGGGAAAGGTTGGCGCCAGAAGGGATTTCAATTTGAACGGTAGCGCAGGGGTCAGCTTCGTCGG
>JAFWHC010000002.1 GCA_017512095.1 Candidatus Saccharimonadota bacterium | reverse complement strand
GAAAGCATATTAAGCGCGAAGCCCACTCCAAGATAAGGATTCCCCATGAGACCCCAGAAAGAAGATCTGGTTGATAGGTGCAAGTTGGAAGCACGGCAACGTGTGGAGACGAAGCATACTAATCGGTCCATCGCCTTTTTATGACTTGAACTTAGTCTAACAATCGGTGCTTGACACCGAAGTCAATTAAAATCTGGTATCTACACATGGACTCCAATAGAACGCTCTAGCGAACGTTTTGTTTGGTGTCCATACCGCCAGGGAAATACCTGTTCTCATTCCGAACACAGAAGTCAAGCCTGGTAGGGGCGATTATACTGCAATCGCGGGAAACTAGCAAGATGCCAATTTATGAGAAGACCACCCTCACGGGTGGTTTTTTCTGCTATTTTTTTCAACACCTCTTGTAAATTCCCGAAACTTGTGATAAAATTATATACGTATTTCTATACCTAGACGCACAGGTGTGTCTCATTTTAGAGAAACTGCCTACAAGTCTAGATTTAATAATGTAAAAAATTAAGGGAAAGGAAAGAATGAAAGTCATTCTCGGCACCAAAGTTGGTATGACCCAAATCATCGGTGAAGATGGCGTTGTCACCCCCGTGACCATCATCGAAGCCGGCCCAGCCACAGTGACTCAGATTAAAACCGTCGAAACCGATGGTTATAACGCTGTGCAGCTTGGGTTTGGTAAGGGTAAGAATCTGAGCAAGTCGGTTTCCGGCCACGTCAAAAAGGCTGGAGAAAACATCAACCCTAAAGTTCTTAAAGAGTTCCGCGTAGAAAACGTCGCAGACGTCAAACTCGGTGATCAAATCACCGTCGACGCGTTCTCTCTTGGTGACAAAGTTGCCGTCACTGGCATCTCTAAAGGCAAAGGTTTTGCCGGTACGGTAAAACGCTGGAACTTCCAAGAGTCTCGCAATACCCACGGCTTCAAGGGCGACATCCGCAAAGTCGGTTCTATCGGCTCGATGTATCCTCAAAAAGTCTTTAAAGGCAAACGTATGCCTGGCCGCATGGGCCACGACCAAGTAACCGTCAAGAACCTCGTTGTTGCCTACATCGACAAAGAAAATAACCTCCTTGGCCTCAAGGGTGCTGTCCCTGGTCCAAAGAAGGGCAATCTCACGATCGAGGGAAAGGAATAATATGGCGGACACTGTAAAGTTAAACAAAGAAATCTTCAATCTTGAAGTTGAGAACCACGAGCTCCTCAAAGTTGCCTATGATGCATATCTCGCCAACTCCCGCAGCTCTCACGCTAAAACCTTGAAGCGCGGTGAAGTTTCTGGTGGTGGCAAGAAACCTTGGAAACAAAAGGGAACCGGTCGCGCTCGCTTCGGCTCCACTCGCAACCCAATCTGGCGCCACGGTGGTGTCGCTTTCGGCCGCACCGGCGAAGAAAACTTCACCAAAAAAGTTGCAAAGAACAGCAAAAAACTCGCCGTTCGCCAAGCCTTGAGCCTCAAGAACGCCGACAAAGCCGTTTTTGTCGCCGACTTCAAAGTCACCGGCAAAACCAAAGATTTTGTCAAAATTTTGAATAACCAAAAAATCGCCGACAAAGCCGTTCTAGCCGTTACCGACGAAAAAAACGATGAGCTTCTTCGTTCCACGGATAACCTTCAGAACGTCAAACTCGTTCGTGCTACTTATCTCAACGTTTTCGACATCATGAACGCCGACGCCATCCTCTTCGACACCAAAGCCCTAGGAGCTGTCGAAACCTGGCTTGTTGGCGCTGCAGCTGACGGAAAGGAAAGCAAATAGTTATGGCTAAAGATACTAAGACCACCGTCAAAACCAAATCTGGCGAAGTAAAAGAGACTAAGGATAACAAAATCATCCTTAACCTTCTTCAACCACGCGCCACTGAAAAAACCTATCTCGAACAGGCTAAGCGCACTTATGCCTTCTTCGTAACCGAAGAATCCAGTAAACAAGCTATCAAAGCTCGCGTCGAGAAAGATTACAATGTCAAGGTAGAGGATGTTCGCGTTTTAACCCGCAAGGGCCACAAATGCCGTTTCTCTCGTGGCAAGCACGCCTATCCAGGCACCGCTTTCCGCGCAGACAAGAAACTCGCCTACGTGACACTCGCCGAGGGGAATTCAATCAAGGTCTTCAACGAACCTGAAGATGATAAAAAAGCCGACGCAAAGGAAGCCAAAGCCACCAAGAAAATCGCCAAGGCCGACAAGAATGCCAGCAAGGAGAATAAATAATGTCAATTAAAGCCTATCGCCCGACCACCCCGGCGCAGCGCCAAAAGACGACTCAGGACTTCGACCAAATCACAACGAAGAAACCAATGAAGTCTTTGACTCTCGCCAAGAAACAACAGGCCGGCAAAAACAACCAAGGCCGCATCACCGTGCGCCATCGCGGCGGTGGAGTCAAACGCCACTATCGCCTTTTGACTCACAACTTGCCTCAAGGTCTTAAACTCACTGTCGAGGAAATCGAGTACGATCCAAACCGTTCTGCTCGCATCGCTCGCGTTAAAGACCAAAACGGAAACTATTATTACGTTATCGCCAACACCGAAATGACTAAAGGCACGACTTTTGAAACCGGCGAAGAAGCCGCGGTCGAAACTTCGAACCGCCTCCCACTCGCCAAAATCCCTGTCGGTACTTTCGTCTACGGCATCGAGCTCACTCCGGGCAAAGGCGCCCAAATGGTTCGCGCCGCCGGCTCTTCCGCTCAGCTCATGGCTCGCGAAGATGGCTACGCCACTCTCCGCATGCCTTCCGGCGAAGTCCGCAAAGTTCTTGAAAGCTGCGAAGCCTCCATCGGCACCGTCGGCAACGTCCAGCATCAAAACGTCAAAAAAGGCGCTGCTGGTCGCAACCGTCGCAAGGGTATCCGCCCGACCGTTCGTGGCGTTGTCATGAACGCAACCGACCACCCACACGGTGGTGGTGACGGCGGTCGTCACGGCTCTGGTAAAGCTCCTCGCACTCCGTGGGGTCAGCTCACCTTAGGTTACCGTACTCGCCACAATAAGAAAACTAATAAAATGATCGTGCGTAGTCGTCACGAAGGAAAGAGGAAATAATGTCCCGTAGCATGAAAAAAGGTCCTTTCGTGGACTACAAGCTAGAGAAGAAAATCAAGGCCCTCTCCCTCGAAGACCGAACCGTGATTAAGACTTGGGCTCGCCAGTCCACCATTTCTCCAGAAATGGTTGGCCGCACCATCGCCGTCCACAACGGCAAGACCCACGTCCCCGTCCTCGTTTCCGAGAACATGGTTGGTCATAAACTTGGAGAATTCGCGCCTACCCGTAAATTCAAACGCCATGGCGGCAAAAAAGCTGCTGAAGCTGCCGCTGCTGCCGGGAAGGAAGGAGCATAATGGAAACTAGATTTGCCTACGCTATCATCAAAGGCACCGACAGCATGCCTCGCAAAACCAGCGTCGTCGCCGCACTCGTTCGCGACCGCTACGTTTCCGACGCTGTCGTGATTCTCGAAAACACCCCGCGCCGCGCCGCTCGTGCCGTCCTTAAAGCCGTCGAATCCGCCAATGCGAACCTCTTGAATAAATATCCGTCTACCGACACCAAGACCGTCCGCATCGCCCGCATCTCCGTCACCGCTGGCACCCGCATTCGCCGCTATGTTCCGGCATCTCGCGGTCGCGCTCTCCCGTTTGAAAAAGTCTCATCGAACATCTTCGTCGAAGTTGCCGGTGAAGAAAAAGAAAAAAAGTCAGCCGACAAAGGCAAAAAGGCCGAAAAGAAAGCTGACGATAAGGAGAAAAAGTAATGGGACAAAAAGTTAATCCTATTTCCTATCGTCTCCAAGTCAGCAAAGACTGGTCGTCCAAATGGTACACCAAAAAGACCGACTTCAAAAACTGGCTGATTGAAGACATCAAGATTCGCGAATACATCGAAAAGCGCTTTGAAAGCCGTCCGACCATCGCGAAAATCAATATCGAACGTTCCGCAAATCTCACCACCATCACGATTCTCACTGCCAAAGCTGGCGCCGTCATCGGCAAGCAAGGTGCAGGCATCAACGAGATGAAAAAAGATCTCGAAAAGATCGTTATGGGTCCGATTCGCATCAACGTCGAAGAAGTTAAAAAACCCGAACTAAACGCTAAACTCGTTGCCGAAAACATCGGTTTCCAACTTGGCAAACGCATGAACTTCCGTCGCGCCGTTAAGACTGCTTGCCAGTCAACTATGGCCGCTGGCGCTCAAGGTGTTCGTATCGAAGTTGCCGGTCGTCTCAACAACGCCGAAATGTCCCGTCGCGAAAAGTTTATCGAAGGCTCTGTCCCTCTACACACTCTCCGCGCCGACATCGATTTCTACTGCCACCATGCAAAGACCATCGCTGGTGTCATTGGCGTTAAGGTTTGGATTTACAAAGGGGAGAAATAATCATGGCACTTTTACTTCCTAAGAAAACCGCGCACCGCAAGGTCCGCAAAGGCAAAAACGAAGGCGTAGCCACTCGCTGCAACACAGTTGCATTTGGCGATTACGGTCTTATGTCCCTTCAAAACGAACGTGTTACCTCCCGCCAAATCGAGGCCGCACGCCAAGCCATCACTCGCTACATCAAACGTGGTGGCAAAATCTGGATTCGCATTTTCCCGCACACTCCGGTCACTAAAAAACCGCTCGATGTGAAAATGGGTAGTGGCAAGGGCGAACCTCAATATTTCGTTGCCAAGGTCAAAGCTGGCACCGTCATGTTCGAAATCGCCGACGTCACCGAGGAAGAGGCTAAAGAAGCTCTCCGCCTCGCCGGCCACAAACTTCCGGTTCGTACAAAAATTATTAAGAAAGAGGAGTTCTAATTATGGCACACACATTAGTCGGGATCGTTTCCTCCGATAAGCGTGACAAGACCATTACCGTCTCCATCGAAAATCGCGAAACCCACCCACTCTATCGTAAGCAATATACAAAAACTCGTAAATACACTGCTCACGATGAAAATAATGAAGCTCATCTAGGCGACAAGGTCGAAATCGCTTCCTGCCGTCCGCTCAGCAAAACCAAAACCTACAAACTTGTAAAGGTTTTGGAACGCTCCCACGGCTCCGTCGAGCTCAAAGAAGATGTCACTGACGTCCTCGGCGAAAGCACCGAGACCGAAAGTGAAGGAGAGAAATAAATGATTCAACAAGAAACAAGATTAAAGGTTGCCGATAACAGCGGCGCCAAGGAACTCGGAGTCATCCGCGTCCTCGGTGGCACTCGCGCTCGTTACGCTCGCGTTGGCGACATCGTCACCTGCTCGGTGAAAGATGCCTCCCCAACCGGCGCCGTCAAGAAAAAAGCTGTTGTTCGCGCCGTCATCGTCCGCACCCGTCAGCAAATTCGTCGTCCTGATGGCTCAACCATCCGTTTCGATGACAACGCAGCCGTTCTCGTCAACGACGACAAAACTCCGCGTGGCACCCGCGTGTTCGGACCAGTTCCTCGCGAGCTTCGCGACCTCGGTTTCTCAAAAATTATCAGCTTAGCTCCGGAGGTGCTCTAATATGACTACCAAGAAAACTGATAAATACATTCCACGCCTCAAAGCTCTCTATAACGACGAGATTGAAAAGTCTCTTCAAAAAGAGCTAGGCTTAAAGAACATCAACCAAGTGCCAAAGCTCGATAAAGTTGTCGTCTCCGCTGGCGTTGGTAAAAAACGTGAAGATAAGCGTTTCACTGAAACCGTCGAACTTACACTCGAGAAAATCACCGGCCAAGCCTCAACGTCTCGCCTTGCGAAGAAGTCTATTGCGACCTTCAAAATCCGCAAAGGCATGGGCACCCCTGTCGGTTATCTCGTAACTCTTCGTAACGACAAAATGTACGAATTCGTCGATCGCCTCATCAACGTCGCACTCCCACACGTCCGCGACTTCCATGGCGTCCCGACCACCTCGTTCGACAAACAAGGAAACTACTCCCTCGGGCTTAAGGAGCAGACGGTCTTCCCAGAAATCACTTTCGAAGACTCCGCTGTTCTCCACGGTCTCGAAATCACCTTTATCATTAAAAATGGCTCCAAGGAAGGAAGCAAAAAGTTGTTAGAAAAATTTGGTATGCCGTTTGAGAGAAAGGAGAATAACTAATGGCTAAGAAATCCGCCGTTCTCCGCGATCAAAAACGCGCCGAAATGTACAAAAAATATAAAGCAAAGCACGATGAGCTCAAAGCCATTGGCGACCTCGAAGGTCTCCAGAAACTCCCAAGGAACGCAAGTGTCACGCGCCTCAAAAATCGCGATATGCTTGACGGACGTCCTCGCGGCTACATGCGCCGCTTCGGCATGAGCCGCATCACCTTCCGCGAAAAAGCCTCTAAGGGAGAAATCCCAGGCGTAACCAAGAGTAGCTGGTAGGAGAAAGGAGAAATATATGTCAATTCAATCAACTGATCAAATCGCCGACCTCTTAACCCGCATCCGCAACAATCTTATGGTAGGGAAGAACGAAGTTTACCTCCCAACCAGCAAACAAAAATTAGCGGTTGCTGAAGCCCTCAAACAGGCTGGCTACCTCGCCAACGTCGAGCTTATCGACCACTCTCCGCGCAACGTCCTTCACGTGACAATCGCCGAAGAAGGCAAAGCCGCCACCATTCACGAAATCGAAAAGGTGTCTAAACCTGGCCGCCGCGTCTACGTTGCTGCCAGCGAGATTCCAAAGGTCAAATCTGGCCGCGGTCTCGTCCTCATTTCCACCTCAAAGGGCATCATGACTGGTCGTGAAGCCGTCAAAAACCGCCTCGGCGGGGAACTCCTCGTTAAGGTCTGGTAAGTATATAATATATACACAAAAAATCGCCATCAGGCGGTTTTTTGTTTACTATTTAATTAGTTAATCTTCTCTCGCACTAACTTTTCCCCCAACGCCTCGCCCTCACCATTAGGTACAAAATAATACAAGTATCGATTATTCCCGGAAATCACTACCTTTCGCTTTGCTAATACTCCAGATTGAACCAACACTCGCTCGTTCAACCCATCATAGTCCAAAACCGACAGCCTTCCGTCCTGCAAACGATATCTCAAGAACTCATCTACCCATCCACAACCCGTCGTATCAACATCTACAGTTTTCATCGCTTCAATATCAAACACTTTTGTTTGTCCAGAAGCGCCAGATAACTCAAAAACCATTCCTTTCCCCCGCTTCTGCATTGCCTGAATATCAGAGCCGACTTCTTCTTCTTCAAACACCTTTTCCATTTCTTCGTCCATAATCGGCCACCCCGTCTTTTTATATACTTCAAACTCCGCCCCGTCCACAACGCCAAGATAAAACTCCTGAAAATATCGCATCACCCTAAACTCCAGACCTTTTTCTTTATCAAATTCGGTCAGTCGCTTCACCAGCCAAGTATCCGCATCGCCAAGTCGCCAAGCTCGCAATTGCCATTCTTCGTGAACTTCGGTCTCAGCCGCAAAATCCTCACCGCTCGTTTCCACCTTAGTCTTCGTCAAAAACATCACCCTCTCGTCGTCATTATCAAATTCATACACACCCTCAAGCAAAGCTTCACTCAGCTTCCCCTCGCGCACACTGAGCTCAAACAACTCATTTTTATCACTGAGGACCAGCAATCGGTCTCCAGCCTCATTCTCAATTTTAATATCAGAAACCACCACTTTTGCGCAACTCGCTTCCGCGCTCGCTTCATCCTTCGACCCCTGTTTCTCAGCACAATTTACAATTATTTCGTTAAGCCAAACTGTCTCCCTTGCGTCTCTTACGTTCACACTCACCCACGCTCCATTCGTCTTCACAAGCAAGCGCTCACTATTTCCGCTCCACTCCGCCACTTCAATATTAGGAAATGGCACCAACGCGCCTTCCTTATTCATAATCTCCAGCATCTTCAGCGTAGGTTTACTCTCGTTCAAATTAATTAAATATAATCCGCTATCCATCAACAGAACCATTCGTTCGTTATTTGGCGACACACTAACAAATTCAATCCCTCCCGTGTCCACCACACCATCTTTCGCCTCCAACTGCAGCATTCTCGCCACGTCATAGGTGTGATTATGGAACTCTAAAACTTCCTCCGTCTCCCGCTCTTCCTTAAATAACCGCGGATAGTTTAAACGATAAACTAAACCTTCTGTCACATTAATCGTTTTTTTCCACCCATCAAACCCACCGCGCGCCAAAGAAATTTCATGTTCGCCCGCCAGCACCGCCCTACTCGCATTCGTATTAAACAAAAGCGATGTCTCCCCATCAATATAAATCGTCGCCCCCGGCGGCATCGAGGCAACCTGCACCAGCCCCGTACGCTCAACCACCTCCGCGCTTCCGTCGAGCCCTCTCAAATTAAACGAATACCCCATCACCACAAGCGTCAAAAAACACACCAAAACTATCACCGACAAAAACATCAACGTCTCCGTAATAATCAGCCGCCGATGTTGTCGAAGTTCAATTCGTTCGCGTTCATCTAAAATTTTACGCATATATAATATACTCTTTACGACAAATTATAACATAAAAGTTTTCTAAAAAATAGCTCTTGCTTTTCTAAACCGCTTAAATTATTATAGATATAAGTATTTTATTTTTATAAAGCGAGGTTAATGTTAATCATGGATAAAGACCAAAGTCAGGAACGAATCACCGTGTCGAGCTCCGCGTCGCACCGCCGAGTCCAGCGTTCGACCACCCTGAACCGTAAATATGTCAAGAAACCCGAAAAAGTTGCCGCCGTCGATTCTGTCGCCAAACGTCGCGCCGAAGACCTTAAACGCCGTCAAGCCCTCGCCGACAAAATCAATCGCGAAAGGCTAGCCGCTCTCAAAGCCGGCAAAACCCTCCGTGAAGCCGACGCCACTCCTGCCGTCCCCATCGCTCCTCGCCCTCTCTCCGCCACAATCGAAAAAAATCTCGTTGCCACCAAAAAGACCGAAAAAGCTAAAGAAGTTAAAGACAGTGCTGTCCAGTCCGCGCTTAAGTCCGTCGCCACGTTAGAGTCCGAGTCAAAGCCGACCAAGGCTATCTCCGCCAAGCGTTCTCTGGGCGCTAAAAAGCTTCTCCTTGCGTTTGGCTGTGCTGCTCTCGCTGTTGGCGTCGTCGGCTATTTTGTCTCCGTCAACACTCCTGATATTTCCGTTCGCGTCGCCGCCATGCAAACCGGCATCGACGCAACCTACCCAACTTACATTCCTCGCGGCTACTCTCTCTCCGACATCGTCTCCGAAGACAAAAAAATCTCCATGACCTTCTCTTCCTCCGACAAAACTTCGTTCACTCTTTCCGAGGAAAAGTCTTCCTGGGATAATGAAACCCTCGAATCGTCCTACGTTAAATCCACCTGGGGGAACAATTACACCTCTGTCCGCGAACAGGGAATCACCATCTTCATCTCAGGCTCTAACGCCGCCTGGGTTAACGGCAATATCCTCTATAAACTCACCGCCTCCGGCAACAACCTCACCAAAAAACAAATCAAGTCCATCGTCACCTCGCTCTAATCCAGTCCCATGCTAGAAGTCTCCCCGCTCGATTTCCGCTTTTCGCTCGACAACGAATCAAAAATCGCCAAATCCATCTCCCTCAAAAACACAGGTGAAGAACCCATCTCCGTCCGTCTCACCGTCGAGCCAAGTCCTGGTCTAGAAAACTCCGCCTATGGGCGGATTTCTGAATGGATTACTTTTTCCGAACCAGAGTTCATACTCCTACCTGGAGAATCCAAAAACATATTCTTCACCATTTCCATCCCAGACACCCGTCCTGCTGGCGGTCAATACGCCACCATCTTCGCCGAAACCGTCCCGGCTTCCTCGGAGAATAAAAACGGTATCGACCTCATCACTCGCGTCGGCATTAGGCTCTGCGGTTCATCCTCCTCCGACATCCACCGTAATTTTTCCGCCCAACCGCCACGCATCCCCACCATCCTCGTTGGCAAAAACCTCTCCGCCGACATCACCGTCCAAAACAGTGGCAACATCGACTTCTCCACCACCACCTTCTTTTCGGTCAGCTCCATATTCGGCAAACAACTCTACTCCAGCCAAACCTCGACCGAACTCCTTCCCGACACGACCAAAGAAATCTATAACGAGTGGGGCGAAACTCCCGCCCTCGGCATCTACCGCCTAGATTACTCCATGCAAGCTCTCGACACTTCCGTCTCCGCATCTCGCCTTGTCTTCGTCATCTCGCCACTCTTCACTATTCTCCTTTGCGCTCTCATCCTCAGCTCAGTCATTCTCGCCCTCGCTCGCCTTGCGAAACGCCGAACGACCCACTAATCTTTCGCGACGCACCTGACCGGGAAGCCCGACCATTTGTTATAATAGTTGCCATCTCCGGCCGGCGTCGTCGTGCCATTCGCCCCGTTCGCGCCATTGTTCGAGTTCGCGCCAAACCTATACGCATTCAACGTATCCACCGCTGTCGCCGTCCAGAGACGTGCGAACGTGCCGTGCCCTTCCACTTTCAAAAGATTACCGTTAATATCCCCCGAATAAATGATATTCACCGGATATTTTCTCAGCCCTTGGTTATTCGTCAAGTTCCCGCCATTAACCGCATTGTTCAACGCCGCATAATCGCCGCTGGCGCCGCCAGTGGGTATTCTCCAGCCTCTCGGACAAATATCGCCCGCCACCGCGCCACTAGTCTGCGCATAAGTACCATTACCCGCCGTCACCGTAAACCAGTTATAAATCACACCATAGCTAAACCATGAACTCGTAAAGTTATTCGTGGTCGGGCTCGCCGTCAAGCTTCGGTTGATTGCATTGGTATTAAACACTACCGAATCTATACACGCTTCCGTATTTGCACCGCATGGAGTATTTGTACTAGTCGCCCCTTGTGCCGCCGTCAAGAACGCCGTCGTCGGCTCGTTCGTATTCGCCGCCGTAATTTCCGCGCTCGACAAATCAAGCCGCAGGTTTTCCATCATCCAACACTTGCCGTCTACAAACTTGCCCACCGCATACGTCTCCCCGTCACGCTCATCCGTCAATGCCGTCACCTCTCCCTCCGCAAGCGACGCACAGCTAAAGCTCTGCATCATGCCCGCCGACTCAACCCAGTCCGCATATAGGTTCACCCCTTCCTGCGACGTATCCCCCACCTTAATCGTCTCTGCCGGGCCATATAGTGTTCCATCGCCGTCCGCGCTCGTATTCCATCCCCTGAAACCGTAGCCTTCTCGCGAGAAATCTGGCGCCGTCAAGCTCAACGACACTCCTGAAGTTGCCGCTATCGTAATCGAATGTCCTGCATCCTCACCATTCCCGCGGAAACAGATCGAACCGACACCGCACTCTATCGGCTTATAAACCGCATATAGTACATTCTCAAGCTCCGTCGTCGCAAGCGTATCTCCGACCACATAGTCCGCCGTTGTCGCATCTTGCGCCAAGCTCCAACCTACAAACCCATAGTCTTCCTTCGACGGACTAATGTCCGGAATCGTAAAATTATAAACTCCGTCTTGTCCAATCACATACATCGTGTCCGGGCCGTTCCGCCCACCACGCAAATCAAACTCAAGCGTCGCCTCCATCCCCCAAATCGCATAGAGCGTCAAGGTCTCGCCTTCCTGAATCCCCATATTTCGCACCGCCTCCGCCACCATGTCTTTATCTAGCACCGCCGTCCCCGTTCCATCTGCGCTCGTGTTCCACCCTGCAAACACATGATACGTATCGTAAGTAAAGCCGTTCGCCTTCGCGCTTGCCGTATAAAGATTTACATTTACGTCGTCCGCCATCGCCCCGGTGCCACCATTTGCATCATAGTGAATCGAACCGTTTAGCGCCACATTATTCGTCTGCGCAATACACCGCACCGAAAACGCATCCCACTTATTCCAAGTATTGCTCGGTGTCACCTGCGACGCTGAATAGCCTAAGCGATACGCCTTCGTCGCACTTTGCGCCGTCGCCGACCAAAATCGCGCCTGCTTACCGCGCCCCGTGCTAACGTTCGTATTATAATCCCCAGAATAAGCAAAGTTTAATGGATACACCCTAAGTCCGCTATCCGAATTCGTCGCACCGCTGTTCACCGCATTGTTTAGAGCCGCAAAATCTCCCGACCCCGTGCTCGTTGGCAATCGCCACCCGGCCGGGCATATATCGCCAGTCACGCTTCCCGAAGTCTTAGTATAAGTACCGTTGCCCGCCGTCACCGTAAACCAGTTATACATCCCACCGAAGCTATACCAAGCCTTGTTATTACCGTCCGACGACCAATCCTGCGTAAGCGACCGGTCAAGATTATTGAGATTATACTGCAGCTTCTCGAAACACTCCGCCGTATCCACACCACAGAGCTGCGTAGAAGAAGCCGAGACCGCCGCCAACGCCGTAAAGTTCTCCGTCGGGCCGTTTGTATTCGCACCGGAAAGCTTCGCTGTCGCCGGATTGATTCTCATGCTCTCGGTCATCCAGCATTTCCCGTCGGCCAACTTGCTAACCGCATACACTTCGCCGTCGCGGAAGTCCTTTAATCCAATCACTTCGTTCGTCGAAAGGCTCCCGCATCCCGTCCAGTTTTGCAAAATCCCGCTCGGCGCCACCCAAATCGCATATAGCTTCAATCCTCCCGCCGTCAAATCACTCACCCTAATGGTCTCCTGCGCGCCATAAAACGCCCCACTACCGTCCGCGCTCGTGTTCCAACCTTTGAACCCATAGCCCGGCCGCGAAAAGTTCGGCGCCGTCAACATTACATTGCTATTTGAAGCCGCCACTTGGTTCGACATCACCCCCGTCTCATCGTCGCCATTACCGTAATAACAAATATACTCTGCTGGACACTCGTTCACCCGCCAAATTGCATAAAAGGTAATCGCGTTCCCGCTCTCCGGGTCAAGTTGATAAGTCAAATCCCTGAGCGGCACATCTGGTTCCTCCGCCTCCGGGTCTGTTGCCCACCCAATAAAATCATATCCTGCTCGCCTCGGAATCGCCGTCGAAAGATACAGCGTCAATCCAGAAATCGACCCTTGCTGCATCAGCGGCGTCGGCATATTCACCACCTCATCAGTCCCGCCGTTTGGCACATAAGTCACCTCGTATTGTGCATCGTTCGCCACTGCCGAAATTAAAAACTCATTCGTATATGTCCCCGACGGCTTCATTCCCTCAATCTGCACGCCGAAACTCAAACTGGTCGTCTCGGCCGAACTGTTCGCCACGTTGGTGGATTTCAGCACCGTCGCCGTCCCCGGAGTAGGCGCCGACTTCCATAAAGCGCCGTCCAAACTCCAGCCATAGCCACCTCTCACGTTCGCCGTGCTAACCCCCTCACTCGACGCTTCAATCGTCGGAATGGTTAAAGCTGAGTTCTGCGTATGCACCAAATCCGTCGTTGTCCCCAACGTTTCAAGCGTCAAGGTATAACCCGTAAAGTTCGACGTCACTACGCTAATTTCTTGCGTCACCGAATCGAACACCCCCGGCTCCGCCGTAAGCGCTAGCGGCCCGCTCGGTGTAATCGCCAGCGTAACCTCCGGCGCCACTCCGGTCTCCGCAAAGCCCCTCTCCGGCAGTAATTCAGGAAAAACCAAAAACAGGATGGCTGAAACAAGAGCGACGATCTTAACACGGCTACTCCCCCTTCGCATACGCATCGAAAAAAGTCGTTCTCGCAGTTTCATCTTTAAGTTCTCAGCGCACCGCTTAAAAAGCATAGTGCTACAGCTTTAATTATAATCTAAGCACCCCCCCCCCGCAAGACTTGACTTTCTCGAGAAAACGCACATAATATAAGACATGAAAAAGATTATCACTCGTTTTGCGCCGTCTCCGACGGGCTATATCCACATCGGCAACGTCCGCTCCGCTATCTATCCCTATCTCGCCGCCAAACAATCCGACGGCAAATTCATCCTCCGCATCGAAGACACCGACCAAGCCCGCTTTGTCGAAGGCGCTACTGAGTTGATCGAAGACACCTTAAAGTGGCTCGGCCTTGAATGGGACGAAGGCCCCGAAAAAGACGGCGGTAACGGCCCCTACTTCCAGAGCGAAAGAAAAGCAATCTACCAAGAATGGGCAAAAAAGCTCATCGAGAAAGGTCGCGCCTATGCTGACCCCACCGATTCCGACACTATCCAAACCTACCGCGACGCAGACAACGCTCAAAAAATCCCCTATCTCTACCGCAATCACCGTCCAAAAGAAACCGATTTAAGCCCCGAAGAAATCCTTATCAACTGGAGCGAGGGCACTCCAATCCGCTTCAAAGCCGACCCAAAGCCTAGGAAATGGCACGACGAAGTCATGGGCGACCTCCATGCCGGCCCCGAAGTTCAAGACGACATTATTCTCATCAAAAAGGACGGTCTCCCAACTTACAATTTTGCTCACATCGTCGACGACTTCCTCATGGATATTAACATGGTCGCCCGCGGCGTCGAATATCTTTCCAGCACACCAAACTACCTCGCCCTCTATGAAGCCTTCGGCATTGAGCAGCCCCTCCTCGTCTCTCTCCCCCACATCCTAGCGCCCCAAGGCAACAAGAAACTCGGCAAACGCGACGGCGCAAAATCCGTCACCGAATACAGAAAAGACGGCGTCCTTCCCGAAGCTATGCTAAACTACCTCGCCTGCCTCGGCTGGAATGATGGCTCCGAACAAGAAATCTACACTAAAGACGAGCTCATCAAAAAATTCTCTCTCGACCGTATTCAAAATTCCGGCGCCCGCTACGACGAAGTTAAACTTCTTTGGATGAACGGTCAATGGATTAGAAAGCTCGTGACCGAGCAAGGAATCGACAAGTTTTACCCGCGAACTGACGGCTTCTGGCCCGACTCCGCCAAAAACTTCGACGACAAGTATAAAAAACAAGTTCTCGGCATTATTTACGACCGTCTGAAAACTCTCTCCGACCTTCGCGAAATGACCGATTACTTCTTCGCAGACCCCAAGTTCGACATTGAACAACTTCTCAAAAACAAGTTCGTCAAAAAACTTTCCGAACAAGAAATGACTGGCCTACTTCAACTTGCCATCGAAAAACTTCAAAACCTACCAGATTGGAACGCCGAAACTCTCAAAACCGCCTTAAACGACCTCCTCGCCGAAACTTCGCAAAAACCCGCTGTCCTTTTCTCACTCATTCGCATCTCCGTTTCTTTCGCCCCGTTCTCACCCGCCCTCGACCTCACCCTAAACGTCCTCGGCAAAGAAGTTTCACTCGCCCGGCTAAACAAAGTTAAGGAAGCTTTGCTTTTAGACCAACAATAAGCTATAATAAGCTTATGCAAAACGAATCAACGTCACCCGAAGCCGCTGAAAGCGTCGAGCCAGTCGACACTTACGAAGAAGCTTTCGCCAAAAAGCTCGCTAAATCTCGCGTCGAGAACCTCAATGTCGGCAAACTCGAAACCGAAGAAGAAAAAAAGTCTAAAAAAATCCTCATCATCTCCCTCATTGCCGTCTTCGCCCTACTCATCGGCGGTGCCGCTGGCTACTATTTCGCCATCTATAAGCCCGAGCAAGACCGCCTAGCCAAAGAGGCCGCCGAAGCTCAGGCTGCCGCCGAAGCTGCCAAAGCCAAAGAGCAAGTCCCCCTTGAAGAAGCCGTCAAAGAGCCAGAAACCCCAAAATACTATTCCGTCCTGTCCGGCGAGGAAATCGCCAACGAAACCGACAGCTCAAGCCCAACTTTCTGCGTTCAAATCCCTAACGGCTCCGACGGCGCCCGCCCTCAAGTCGGGTTACAAGACGCCAAAATTGTCTTCGAGGCCATCGCCGAATCCGGCATCACCCGTTTCGCCGCTATTTTCCAAAATCCACCCGCCGTTGTCGGCCCCATTCGCTCGCTTCGTCTTTATTATCTAAACTGGGACGTGCCCTTCGACTGCACCATCGTCCATGCCGGTGGTTCCGTCGAAGCGCTCGAAGCCGTCAGAGCTTACGGCGTCCGCGACCTCTCAGAAAATTATGATTATATGTGGCGTTCCTCCGCCAACTACACCGTCCAACGCCTCTGGAATAACCTTTTCACGTCGGGCGAATATCTCAACAACTTCAATCGCAATAACGGCTACCTCTCCTCCGACATCAAATCCTTCCCGCGCTTCACTCCTTCCGCCGCCGCCCGCAACAAAGTCGACGTCCAAATCACCGAACGTCTCAAAATCGATCAACCATCTTCCGGCAACACAGACACCCTCACGCCCAAAGTCACCCATATCGAACTTCGCTTTGGCGCCATCCCAAATTTCAACCCCGTCTATGATTATGACGCCACCAACAACACATACAAACGCTCCTATGCCACCGGCGCCCCCCACACAAGTTACGATTGCTCCGACAAATCTGGCGAAATCACCCCCGAGCTCGTCTGCTCCGAAGAACAGCTTGCCCCCTCCGTTATCATTGCCATGATTGTTCAAGAAAAGAAAGCCTCTTACGACAACTATCACGAAGACATCTCCACTATCGGCGCCGGCGACGCTTACGTCTTCCAAAACGGCGGCATGATCGAAGCCACCTGGGAAAAGTCTAGCAAAGACGCTCAAATCATCTTCCGCAATCGTGCCGGCGAAGAAATCAAACTCGTCCCTGGCCAAACCTGGATTTCCGCCATCCCCGCCGCCTATTCTGGCGCTGGTGTCGAATACAAATAAAAAAATAACGCCACATTTCTGCGCGTTTGTCAAGTTCGTGGTGATTCCGGCGGGAGTCGAACCCGCGATTTTCTGGATGAGAACCAGACGTCCTAGACCACTAGACGACGGAACCATCTTAAATAAAAATGGTGATCTCTGCGGGAGTCGAACCCGCGTTGACGGGATGAAAACCCGTTGTACTAACCGTTATACTAAGAGACCGGCTCCCGTTATTATATCAAATTTTATTCACTTGTGCAACTATAATCATACTTAACTGTATAATCTTTCGCCCCATACGGATAAACCGGATAAAACTTCGCACTCGTTTTGTTCTTATCACACTTATATTCATCCCGCTCAAAATACGTCTTATACGAAGCATACTTACCATTCTGATAGAGCAATAGCTGTCTAAGCAAAACCGGCTGGAACCCCGTCGTTTCATACGTTTTCATTTTCTCGTCCTTCACAGACGGGTCAATCGCTTCCATAAACCGTTCATAATAATATTCTTCGTAATATGTCGTCGCCAGTTCTTCAAACTTTCGCTTTGCCACGGCTTCCGGATTATAATAAACCGTCACAAAGAGCGACACCCCGACCATCACTGCCGAAACAATCACTCCCCAAGTCACAAACCTTCGCGCAAAAACCGGGTCATTTCTCTTACGAATCTTCGCGCTCATTTTTGTCGTCAGTCTTGCGTTCTCGCCTCTGTTAGCGCCCTTATTAGAGCGCGGGAGTGATTTCCGCAATTTCTGACCAAATTTCATATTGTAATTTTAACATAACCGCTATAAAAACACAAACTTTTATGATAGACTAGAGACATGAGCAAATTATTCAAACGTACCAAAATTCTGGCAACCATCGGTCCGTCCGTTATGTCCGAGGAAGCCATCACCGATCTTATCATGGCCGGCGTCAACGGCTGCCGCCTTAATTTTTCCCATGGCAACTACATGGAGCGCGACGAACAAATCGCCTGGATTCGCGCCGCTGCCGCAAAAAAGGGCCGCTCCGTTTCTATCGTTCAGGACCTTCAAGGCCCCAAAATCCGCCTCGGCGAGCTCAAAAATAACCACCTCGACGTCAAAACCGGCGACGATCTTATCCTTGATTACGCCTTAGAGACCCATGACGGCGGCAAGACCATCCCTGTCCAGTACAACCTCGCCGAAAAGGTCAAGGTCGGCGAGCCTCTCTTCATCTTCGACGGCAAAATCAAAACCGAAGTCACCGAAATCGTCAGTAAAACCGCTATCAAAGTCCGCGTCCTAAACGACGGCTTTATCATGAGCAAAAAGGGTTTGAACCTCCCCGACACCGATTTCGGCGGCGACATCATCACCGAAAAAGACATGGCCGACATCGAATTCGGCTCCTCTCGTGACTTCGACTACGTCGCACTTTCCTTCGTCCAAAAAGCCGAAGACATCGACAAGCTCCGCCAAATTCTCCTTTCTCACGGCTCCTCTGCCCAAATCATTGCCAAAATCGAAACCAAAAAGGCGATAGAAACTGACGAAGGTCTGGAAGCTATCGTTGAAGCGTCCGACGGCATCATGGTCGCCCGCGGTGACATGGCCGTTGAAGCCGGCGCCGAAGTCGTTCCAATCGTCCAGAGAAAGTTAATTGCCCTCTGCCGCAAGCACAGCAAACTCTGCATCGTCGCGACCCAGATGATGGGCTCCATGGTTGACAATCCCGAGCCAACCCGCGCCGAAGTCTCCGACGTCGCGAACGCCGTCATCCAAGGCGCTGACGCCGTCATGCTCTCCGACGAAACCGCAAACGGCAAATATCCGCTCGAAGCCGTAAGAGAAATGAAAAAGGTCATTCTCTACACCCAAAACCACAGTCGCATCGCCCCCGCCCAAGAGGAAACCAAAACAGATCTCAAAATCTACGACGCCATCTCGAGCGCCGTCGCTCGCCTCGCCGAAAAAATCGATGCCGACGTCATCATCTGCCAAACCGCAACCGGCGCCACCGCCGAGTCTCTCGCCGCTGAGCGCCCGAACGTCCCCATCGTTTCCGTCACTTCAAACTCCCGCGTCGCTTCTCAGCTCGCTTTAACTTACGCAAACGCCAGCTTTGTCCGCCCTTATTCCGACGATTACGGCATCGACCTCGCCCGCGAGCTTAAAAACTCCGGCTACCTCAAGCCCGAGGAAGGAAAGACTGAACTCCTCGCCGTCATCATCTCCGGCGCTCACGGCGTCGACCATGGCACCGACACCATAAAAATCCGCTACATTTAGCTTCAGAAACCTGATATAATATACATCACAGAAAGGTACAGTTTATCAATGGAAAACAAATTGACCGTCAAGGATGTCAAAATCCGTGACCAAATCGTTCTCGTGCGCACCGATTACAACGTGCCGCTAAAAGACGGTGTAGTCGAGTCCGACTTCAGAATTCGCGCCTCTCTCCCCACCATCAACTACCTCCGTGAACATGGCGCTAAAAAAATCATCCTCATCTCCCACCTCGGTCGCCCCGAAGGGAAAAAGGTTAAAGAACTCAGTCTAAAACCCGTCGCCGAAAAGCTCGCCGAGCTTCTCCCTGGCATCCAGGTCGACTTTGTCGATGACGTCTCCGGCCCCGACGTCGAAGACGCCGTTAAAAATCTTAAAAAGGGCGGCATCCTGCTTCTAGAAAACCTTCGTTTCTATCCTGGCGAAGAGAAAAACTCCGAATCGTTCATCAACGAAATCATCGACACAACCGGCGCCGGCGTCTTTGTCCAAGACGGTTTCGCCGTCATTCATCGCGCTCACGCCTCGACTTCCGCTGTCGCCAAAAACCTTCCAGTTTACGCCGGACTTCTTCTTGAAAAAGAAATCGGCAGCCTCGAAAAAGTCCTAAAAAACCCGAAACATCCGCTCATGCTCATGCTCGGCGGCGCCAAAGTCGACGACAAAGCCCCGCTCATCGAAGCTTTCAAAAACAAGGCCGACCAAATCTGTGTCGGTGGCAAAATTGCCGCTGATGGCGCCGTAAAACCCGCCGACAACATCTACATCGCCGAAGATTTCGACGAAGACGGAGAGGGAAACAAACTCGACTGCGGCCCACTCTCAACCGCCAAATTTGTCGAAACCGCCAAAAATAGCAAAACCGTCATTTGGAACGGCCTCCTTGGTAAAGCTGAAGATGTCGCTTTCGCAACCGCCTCGACCATCTTCCTAAAAACCCTCGGCGAAAATCCCAACATCGAGTCCATCATCCTCGGCGGCGACACCACCGCCTTCGCCGAAGAGCTCATGAAAGAAGACGACGCTCTCCATTTCAGTTTGCTTAGCACCGGCGGCGGCGCCGCATTAGAATTTTTGTCTGGCAATAACTTACCAGGACTAGAAGCAATAGAAAGCAAATAAAAAAGAGCCCTACGGGCTCTTTTAACATTCATTTCTATACAAAAACCTGCTACAATTAAATCATGTTACAGCTCAAAAATATCTCTCGCGTTTATCAATCTGACGAAATCGAGACCAAGGCTCTCGACGGCGTCTCGATAAACTTCCGGAAAAGCGAATTCGTCTCTATCCTCGGCCCCTCTGGTTCTGGTAAGACCACACTTCTCAACATCATCGGCGGCCTTGACCACTACACTCACGGCGACATCATCATCGACGGCATCTCAACCAAAAAATACGAAGACCGCGACTGGGACGCCTACAGAAACCATCGCATCGGCTTTGTCTTCCAAAGCTACAACCTCATCGGTCACCAAACTATCTTGAGCAACGTCGAACTGGCGCTCACTCTTTCCGGCGTCTCAGCTTCGAAGCGCAAACAACTCGCGATGGACGCCCTAAAAAAGGTCGGTCTCGAAAACCACATGAGCAAGAAACCTTCCCAGCTTTCCGGCGGCCAGATGCAACGCGTCGCCATCGCCCGCGCCCTCGTCAACAATCCCGACATCATTCTCGCCGACGAGCCGACCGGCGCTCTCGACTCCAAAACTAGCGTCCAAATCATGGACCTCCTGAAAGAAGTCGCAAAAGACAAACTCGTCATCATGGTCACACACAACCCCGACCTCGCCAAGGCATACTCAACCCGCATCATCAACGTTAAAGACGGCAAAATCGTCTCCGACACCAAACCTTTCGACGGCAAGTCCGAAGACAAATCCGAAAACGCCCAAAAATACACTTCCCTAAGCCTCCTCACGGCTCTCAATCTCTCTAAAAACAACCTCATGACAAAGCGTGGCCGCACTTTCCTCACCGCCCTCGCCGGGTCTATCGGCATCATCGGCATTGCCCTCATTCTTGCCCTCGCAAACGGCGTCAACAATTACGCCGACAAAATGCTGTCGAGTGGCTCCACTCCTTCCGCCATCACTATCGACCGCTCCTACACTGACGATTCCGCTTCATCCTTCTCGCTCGCGACTGACGACAAAACCGAGGTTAAATCCGGCACGCTGCTCGGCACGGACGACATTTCTACAAACTCCCTTGTCACCCGCCAAAAGACCATCCGCTATTACGACATGAAGCCGCTAAAAGCCTACCTCGACGCCGCCGACACCAAAAGCTACATTGACACGATCAGTTATAAATACAACTACGTTCCCGACATATTCACGACTACAAACTCCGGCAAAAAAGTCAAAGTCCACCCGATAGAGAATGAACTCGACAGCCTCACCGCCCTCTTCGCCTCCTCAAGTCGCACTTCGACCGACGTTTCCGAATCTGACGTCTTAAAAACCAGCTTCAAAGAAATTGTCAACACTCGCCCCTACGAACTTCTCGAGGGCAAGCTCCCAGAACACTCCAGCGAACTTCTCCTCGTTCTCGACAAAGACTCTAAAATCTCCCTTAGCACCCTCTACACGCTCGACCTTATGAGCCGCGACGAGCTAACAAACACCTTAAGTAAGCTCAACGCCGGTGAAGCGGCTAGCTTCAAGAGCGAAACCCTAAACCTAAAAGACGCCCTCGGCAAATCCTACGAAATCGCCTTCGATAACGGCACGTCCAGGACGCTTTCCATCGTCGGCATCGCCAAGGCTAAAGACGAAAACGACGACAGCGGCTTCCTCGGCTACACTCACGCTCTCATCGAAGAGGGAATCAAAAACTCCGCTGGAAAGTATAGCCTTGACACTCCCGAATCCATCGCCATCTACGCCAAAACCAACGCCGACAAAGAAAAGGTCACGGCTCTCCTCGACGCCTACAATAAAGAACATAACACAATTATTAAATACACCGACTCCGCCCAGCTTAGCATCGATCTCATCAAAAACGTCATCAACATCTTAAGCTACGTCCTTATCGCCTTCGTCGCCATCTCTCTCGTCGTCTCAAGCATCATGATCGGCATCATCACCTATATCTCCGTTCTCGAGCGCACTAAAGAAATCGGCATCCTCCGCGCCATCGGCGCCAGTAAACGCGACGTTGTCCGCGTCTTCCGCGCCGAAACCATCATCGAAGGCCTCGTCGCCGGCATTCTCGGCATGCTCTTCGCCGAACTTCTCTGCCTTCTCGCAAACGCCATCATCTCCGTCTTCAAACTCGCCGACGGCCTCACTGTCCAGTTCACGCCCGTCCACGCTCTCATCCTCATCGCCATCTCTGTGCTTCTAACCGTCTTCGCCGGCTCCGTCCCCGCCCGCCGCGCCAGCCGCAAAGACCCCGTCGAAGCTCTCCGTACCGAATAAATAACCTTGTAAATAACCTGTAAATGTGCTATTATATTCCTTGAACTTTTGTTTTTAGTCTAAAAATTTTAATAAAGGGAACTAAAAAGGAACATCATGGCTGAAACAGTCAAAGACCTATCAAAATTCCGCAACATCGGCATCATCGCCCACATCGACGCGGGAAAAACCACAACTTCCGAGGCGATTCTTTACCGCACCGGCTTAAAACACAAAATCGACCTCGTTAAAGGCGACACTGGTGGCGCCACCACCGACTGGATGGAACAGGAAAAGGAACGCGGCATCACCATTACTTCCGCCGCTGTCACTGCTTACTGGAAAGGCCATAAAATCAACATCATCGACACCCCAGGCCACATCGACTTCACCGCGGAGGTCGAACGCTCCCTCCGCGTCCTCGACGGCGCCGTCGTCGTCTTCGATGGTAAAATGGGCGTCGAAGCGCAGTCCGAAACCGTCTGGCGCCAAGCTACTAAATACGGCGTCCCTCGCATCTGCTTCGTCAACAAAATCAACCAAATCGGTGGCGACTTCTATAAGTCTCTCGACTCTATCCACAAGCGCCTCTCTAAAAACGCCGTCGCGATTCATCTCCCCATCGGCTTCGAAAAAGACATCTGCGGCGTCGTCGACCTCGTCGACATGAAGGCTTACACTTACAAAGATTACGCCGACCACGAGCTCACCGTTGGTGAAATCCCTGCCGACATGCTTGAAAAAGCTAAGAACGCTCGCGCCGTCCTCGTCGAGGAAGCCGTCTCCGCCGACGAAAAACTCATGGAAAAGTTCTTCGAAGGCGGCGAAGAAGCCATCTCAACTGAAGAACTCAAAGCCGCTTTAAGAAAGCGCGTCCTCGAAGGCGATTTCTACCTTGTCACCGGTGGCGACGGCCGCGGTGTCATCGTCGAAAAAGTTCTCGACCTCGTCACTGATTACCTCCCATCTCCGCTTGACCGCGACCAAGGCCAAACTGTCGGCCATAATCCAAAATCCGGCGACGAAGAAGTTCGCAAGGCCGACGACAAAGAACCTCTCTGCGCCCTCGCTTTCAAGATTGCTACTGACCCCTTCGTCGGTAAACTCATCTTCATCCGCGTTTACTCCGGCAAGCTCGAGACCGGCTCCTTCATTCTCAACGCCTCAACCGGCAACAAAGAACGCGTCGGCCGTATCGTCCGTATGTTCGCCGACAAACGCGAAGAAATCACTAGCGTCGGTGCTGGCGACATTGCCGCCGTCGTCGGTCTCAAAGACTGCACCACTGGCACCACCATCTGCGATCCCGCCCACCCCATCCGCCTCGAGTCCATCGAGTTCCCAGATCCTCCTGTTTCTATCGCCGTCGAGCCAAAGACCAAGGCCGACCAAGAAAAAATGGGCATCGGTCTCTCCAAGCTCGCCGAGGAAGACCCGACTTTCCGCGTCCACACTGACGAAGAAACCGGCCAAACTATCATCTCCGGCATGGGTGAGCTTCACCTCGAAATCATCATCGACCGCTTGAAACGCGAACACGGCGTCGAAGCCAACACCGGCGCCCCACAAGTTGCCTACCGCGAAACCATCCGCGGCACCGCCGAAGCCCAGGGTAAACACATCAAACAGTCCGGTGGCCGTGGTCAATACGGCGACGTCTGGGTCAAATTCGAGCCGAACGAACCGGGCAAAGGCTTCGAGTTCATCGACCAAATCAAAGGCGGCGTCGTCCCACAAGAATACCGCAAACCTGTCCAAAAGGGTATCGAAGACACCCTCAACGGTGGCGTCATCGCCGGCTACCCAGTCGTCGACGTCAAAGCCACTCTCTACGACGGTTCTTACCACGATGTCGACTCGTCGGAACTCGCCTTCACTCTCGCTGGCGCTCTTGCCACTCGCGAAGGTATCAAAAAGGCTAACCCAGTTCTCCTTGAGCCAGTCATGAAAATGGAAATCACGACCCCTGAAGACTTCATGGGTGACGTCATCGGCGACATCAACTCCCGCCGTGGCCGCATCGACGAAATGGAAGATTTGCCTGGCGGCACCAAGGTCATCCGCGCCTTCTGCCCGCTCGCGAACCTCTTCGGCTACACTTCTGATTTGCGTAGCATGAGCCAAGGTCGCGCCGCTTCCACGATGGAACTCTTCGCTTACGAGGAAGTCCCACCCAACGTCGCACAGGAAATCATAGAGAAGCGCAACAGCAAATAATTGACAAAAGCCCCGATTCGGGGCTTTTCTATTGACTTTTCATCACACTTGTGCTATAATAAGAACATAAGTTGCTTTCTGCCTTGGGAGGGAACAGAGCAGCAACCGCAAATTAAATTTTCGGGAGGGTACACAAATGGCTAACTATGGATATTATCACAGCGACCCCACGGCCGATGTCGCCATCGGTCGCACCGCCAAAGACTCCAAGAAAAAGAAGTGGCTCAGTGCCGAAGAAGAACGGCACGCTACCGCCGCCTCGATGGTAGAGTTCTACACCCGCGCAATCAAGGGCGCAAAGCCCGCCGACTGCCCCTCTGCAGTCATCAAAGCGCTCGGCACCTACGCCGAAATCGACGCCGAAGCTTCGCACACCGGCCGCTACGACGACCACAGTGATGAAGTGCGAGAAATCCTCAGCAACGTCGCCGATCGTTTTTCCAATTCAAAGGAAGATTTCATCAATCGTCTGATGAACTGGTTCTACGACCGTCGAAACGACCTGCGGAACCGGCGCAACGCGCCGATTAGGCCAATAATCATGAAGGTTTCTGACAGCATCACGCTGCGCTAAATCCCCTCCCTCCCCCGCCCCGCTCTCAACCCGAGCGGGGCATTTTTAATAGTCATGAAAGCTTGATAATTTAGATGTTATTCAAGGAGAGCTCAAGTAGCGGAGCGAACCGTACTTAAAGGTACGGAGAGCGAGCAACGGAGAGCTCGACGCAGAAGAACGCTAAATTATCAAGCTTTTTAGCACTCTAGCCTTGACAGTGCTAATTAGACCATATATAATATAGACATTATGCAAGATGATTTCACCGAAATAATGCGCCAACTCTCTGAAGATGCCCGCTTTTCTATCCAAAAAGCCGACCTATATTCAAAAAAATACGGCCGTGGCTACATCGGCACGGAACATATCCTTCTTGGTATCCTCGCGCAAGATGCTAGCGAAGGCGCCAACCTCCTCGCAGGCTGGAATGTCCACCTCGATGCCGCCGAAAAAGCCTTAGACAGGCCTGCTACGGACGTTAAACCCGAGGGTCAAATGGCCATGATGTCGCTCTCCGAGTCAACCATTTTGACTCTTCAAATGGCCCGCAACTTCACGCGCGACGAAGGCCTCGAAGTCATCGGCACCGAACACCTTCTCTATGCCCTCATCAACCAGCCCAACTCCAACGCCGCCAACCTCCTCGAAAAAATGGATGTCGACCTCGACAAGCTCGCCGAAGAAATCGAAACCCTCGTTGACAAACAGGTCGAAGAACAAAAGTTCAGCAAAGAAAAACAAAAGTACACCCGCAAATCTCCGCTCAAATGGCTCACGCGCTATGGCTCCGACCTCACCGAAATGGCCCGCACCGGCAAACTCGACGCGTGCCTTGGCCGCGACCAAGAAATCGAACGCACTATCACCGTCCTCTGCCGCCGCACTAAAAGCAACCCGGTTTTGATTGGCGAAGCCGGCGTTGGCAAAACCGCCATCGTTGAAGGCCTCGCTCAAAGAATCGTCAAAAACGATGTCCCATCTCTCCTCATCGGCAAGCATATCTACCAAGTCGATCTTTCCAGCCTCGTCGCCGGCACCAAATTCCGTGGCGAATTCGAAGAGCGCATTAAGGGCATCATCGACGAGGCCACTTCCGACGACTCCATCTTGCTTTTCATCGACGAACTCCATCTCCTCTCCGGCGCCGGCTCCGGCGAAGGCTCCATGGACGCCGCCAACATCTTAAAACCCGCTCTTGCCCGTGGCAAAGTCCATCTTATTGGCGCGACCACGCTCGATGAATATCGTAAAAACATCGAAAAAGACAAGGCTCTCTCTCGCAGGTTCCAAACCGTCTTCGTCGAAGAGCCCGCCCCTGGCGTCACTCTTCGCATTCTCAAAGGCGTCAAAGGTCAATACGAAAAACATCACGGCGTCCAAATCCCCGACGAACTCCTAGAAACCGCCATCAACATGTCTATCCGCTACATTAACGACCGCTTCATGCCCGACAAAGTCATCGACGTCATCGACGAAGCCTCCGCCATCGCCAAAGTCGAAGCCGACAAAAAAGGCGGCGGGGAACTAAAGCGCCTTAAAATCTCCCTTGGCGATTTAGAAACAAAAATGGAACAAAGCGTCGAAAAGAATGACTACGAAAAAGCCGCCGAATACAAAACCAAGTCCGAACAAGCCAAGAAAAAAATCGAACAACTTGAGAAAAAAGGCATCAAAGAAGAAAACACGCCCGTCGTCACCGAAGAAAACCTCGCGACCGCCATCTCCCTCAAAACCGGCATCCCCGTTTCTAAGGTTCATGGCAACGAGCTCGAACTCCTCGCGAACCTCGAACAACACCTCAAAAAATCCATCATCGGCCAAGACGAAGCCATCAAATCCGTCTCTAAGGCCATTCGGCGCGGTCGCTCCGGCATCACAAATTTAAACCGCCCGATCGGCTCCTTCCTCTTCATGGGTCCAACCGGCGTCGGCAAGACTGAGCTTGCCCGCGTCATCGCTCGCGAAGTTTTCGGCGGCGACAACGCCCTCATCAAAATCGACATGTCCGAATTCGGCGAAAAACATAACGTCAGTAGGCTCGTTGGCGCCCCCGCCGGCTACGTCGGCTACGACGATGGCGGCAAACTCACCGAAGCCGTCCGTCGTCGCCCTTACTCCGTCGTCCTCTTCGACGAAATCGAAAAAGCCCACCCCGACGTCTTCAACATGCTCCTCCAAATCCTCGAGGACGGCATCTTAACCGACGGCCAGGGAACTAAGGTAAAATTCAACAACACCATCATCATCTTAACCAGCAACCTCGGTGCCAACGAAGCTTACCGCGAAGACACCTTCGGCTTCACCGAAAAAAGCAAGAAAAAAACCAAAGCCGACTTAAAACGCGAATACGAAGAATCAAAGGAATACGCCATGCGCGCCCTGAAAAAAACCATGCGTCCCGAGCTCATCAACCGCCTCGACAGCATCCTCGTCTTCCATCCGCTCACCGAACAAAACGTCGAACGCATTTTCGACAACCTAATTGCCGACCTCAAAAAACGCCTCGCCGCCAAAAACCTCGGCTTAAGTCTCGACGACGAAGTCAAGTCCTTCCTTATCAAACGTGGCTTCGACCCCAAAAACGGCGCTCGCCCGCTCCGTCGCGCCATCGAAGACAATCTCGAATCGCTCCTCTCTGAAGCCATCATCAAAGGCGACATCAAAAAAGGCGACATTGCCAAAATCAGTGTCAGCAAAAATGTGTTAAAATTAAAAGTAGAACATGAATAAACCCACTAACGAACCAATTATTAGAGCGCGGGAGCAATCTGCGCACAAAATGCACATTTGGGCCATTATCACCTCTGTTATTTTCCTCATTTTCTTCGTTTTCGTACTGCTCAATCGTGTCGCCGTCATCGACTGGTTCAAAGGCATCGGCTACAACCCCACGCCTGACGTCCTCACAATAAAATCCTCGCTCGGTTTAACCGCCGACGGCGAAAGAATCTTTAACGCCACTCGCCCCCTCCTCGCTAGTAGAGATGATTTCAACAATTCTTGCGAGTCTCACGACGAAGCCGTCTCCGTCCTTGGTTGCTACACAAACGACCGTGTCTACGTCTATAACGTCGACGACTCCGCCCTCGCCGGCATCCGCGAGTCAACCACATCCCACGAGCTTCTCCACGCCGTCTGGTCTCGTCTCACGGGCTACGAGAAGACTCAGCTGATCCCCATTCTCGAGTCAACTTACGCCGACCACCCCGAGCTAAAAGACACTATCGAATCCTACGCCAAAGAGGAGCAACTCGACGAACTCTATGTCCGCCTCGGCACTCAAGTCGCCGACCTCCCCGAGACCCTAGAAACCCATTACGCCCGCTTCTTCTCCAACCAAGACGCCATCGTCGCTTTTTACGACGCCTACATTAAACCCTTCAACGAACTGAATGAAAAAATCGAAACCTTAAAGAAGGAAATGTCCGTCTTAGAAAAAGAAATCAACGACCGCTCCGCCGCCCTCGATGCCCGCCTAACCTCCCTAGATTCGCAAATCGACGAGTTCAACCGCTGCGCCGAAACCGCCGGCTGCTTCAACCAATGGACTTTCGCCTCACGCCGCGCCGAGCTCGTCGCCGAACAACAAGCCATCAATGCCGAAAACGACGCTATCAACGATTTGATAAACAAATACAACGCCAACGTCGACACATATAACAACAGCATTCTCCGCTCCACCGAGCTCCAGAACAAAATCAACTCTAACTCTCCCGAAACTAAAATCGAAGAATAGAAAGGAAACCATATGAAATCTAAAAACCCAACCAGCTATCTCGTTCCTACCGTCGTCGAAGAAACCTCTCGCGGCGAACGCGCCTACGACATTTACTCACGGCTCCTCAATGACCGCATCATCTTCCTCGGCGAAGACGTAAACAGCCACACAGCCAACCTCGTCGTCGCCCAGCTCCTCTTCCTCGCACACGAAGACCCGAAAAAACCAATCAAGCTCTATATCAACTCTCCCGGCGGCTCCGTCTACGACGGCCTCGCCATCATCGACACCATGAACTACGTCGAGCCCATCGTCGAAACCATCGGCATCGGTCTCCAAGCCTCCATGGGCGCCATGCTCCTGTCTTCTGGCGCGAAGGGCCACCGTTTCTGCCTCGAAAACTCCCGCATTATGATTCACCAACCCTCCTCCGGCACCGAAGGTAAAATCACCGACCAAGAAATCATGTTGAAAGAAGGCATCTTCTTGAAAAAACGCCTCGCCGAAATTTTCGCTAAAAACACCGGCAAAAAACTCGAACAAGTCGAACGCGACATGGACCGCGACAACTGGATGTCCGCCGAAGAAGCCCTAAACTACGGCATCATCGACAAAATCATCAAATAAAACGGCTCGCGCAATCTCCTCCGCTAGGCTAAACCTGTGCTATAATAATATATATGCACTCGGAGGTAACTACAACTAGTGGCATTTTTGTCGCGGCGCACGAGCTAAAAGCCCCGCTCGCGCTCATGCGTCAGCTCGCTTTAAGCCTCGACCCAGAAAACCCTGCGGAAACTAAGGAATATCAAGACAAGCTTATCTCCGTCTCCGACCGCGCTCTCCGCCAAGTCAACGACCTCGCAAAAGTCGCTCGCCTCGAGGACGCCCTCTTCGAAATGGAACCTGTCGCCGTCCGTGGCGTCTGCGATGAAGTCACGGAAGAACTCAAATATCTCTTCCGCTTCCAACAAAGGTCTCTTAAAGTCAGCTACCGCAACAAACAAAAACTCGCCGTCGCAAACCGCGACCTTCTCCACTCAATCATCTACAACTTCTGCGTGAACGCCCTCAAATACTCCGACGAAGACCAAACCTCACTCCTCACCTTAAAAGACAAAAAACAATTTATCCGCCTCGAAGTCCGCGACTTCGGCCCCGCCCTTCCGACCGACATCTACCAAAAAATCGCTCAAAACAACCTCGAAGGTCCAACCAGCATCTCCTTCCGCCCCGACTCCTCCGGCCTTGGCCTCTTCATCGCGACTCGCTTCGCCCGCTACATGAAAGCCAACGTCGGCGCCACCCGCCATCGCGACGGCACCAGTTTCTTCGTCGACCTCCCCGTCTCAAACCAAGGAACCCTCTTCAATGCCTAACCCCCCAAAAACCATTTACATCATCGACGATGACGAACTCTTCGCCGATTGTATAAAGTCCGCCATCAAAAAACATGACAAGTCCATAGCCATCAAGACCTTCAAAAACGCCCTCGACGCCATGAACTCTCTCGACGACCTCCCGGACTTAATTCTCCTCGACATTCTTCTGCCCGGCCCCGACGGTTTCACTTTTCTGAACGAACTCGCTTCCTACCCCGACACTGCCAAAATCCCCGTCGTCCTCGTCACTTCGCTCGCCCTCCCCGAAGCCGATTTGTCAATTTACAACATTCAAGGTATACTAAATAAAGAAAAGATGAAACCAACCGAGGTCATAGAATATGTCAAACGATTCTCCCGCTAAAAACGATATCAGGACAAAAGCCCTCGTCCTCCGCCGCACCAACTACGGCGAAGCCGACCGCATCATCAACTTCCTAACCGAGCAAGGCGTCATCGCCGCCATCGCTAAAGGCGTCAGAAAAGAAAAATCAAAACTCGCCGGCTCCGTCGAACTGTTCACTCTCTCCGACGTCACCCTTCATAAAGGCCTAAACAACAAGCTCTGCGTTCTAACCTCCGCTAAAATGCTCGAACACTACGACCAAATTCCGTACCATCTCACCGAGCTCGAGCTCGCCGGCATGATTATGAAGCAAATCATGAGGTTCGCCGAAACCTCAACCGGCCCTGAATATTTTAATCTTCTAAAACAAATCCTCTCCGCCTTGAACGCCGGCGTCAACCCCGAGCTTGTCGAAACTTGGTTCTGGTTCAACCTCGCCAAAACAAACGGCGAACAAATCAACGTCATAAAAGACGTCGAAGGGTTCGACCTCGACCCGTTCAAAACCTACGTCTGGGACAGCACTGAGTCTGCGCTTAGGGAACAGCTCGGCGGCAACGTTGGCGCCCCCGAAATCAAAATCATCCGTATGATGCTCGCAAGCGACCTCAAAACTTGCTCTCGCATCAAGGATATCGTACCGAAGCTCCCCACAATTCTCTATATTGCTAAAACCATCAATAAACAGTAAAATATACCTATGGACAATATTGTTAGTTTATGCAAACGCCGCGGCTTCATCTTCCCCGGGAGTGACGTCTACGGCGGCTTCGCCGGCACTTGGGACTTCGGGCCCCTCGGTGTCATGCTCAAAAAGAATATCATGGACGCTTGGTGGCATTACTGGGTTGACTCTCGCGACGACATTTTCGGTGTCGACGCCGCCATTCTAATGAACCCGACGACTTGGGAAGCTTCCGGCCACACCGCCACTTTCGCCGACCCCCTCGTCGAGTGTAAGGCTTGCCACGGCCGTTTCCGCGCCGACAAACTCGTTAAAGGCGCCAACGAATCGATCACGACCGAAGAGTTTAAGAATCAAAATCCAAAATGCCCAACTTGTGGCAAATCTGACTGGTCCGACATCAGAAAGTTTAACATGATGTTTAAGACCCACGTCGGCCCCGTCGAGGACGACAGCTCCGTCGCTTATTTAAGGCCAGAGACCGCCCAGGGTATTTTCACTAACTACAAAAACGTCGTCGACACTTTATACCCAAACCTCCCCTTCGGCCTCGCTCAACAGGGAAAAGCCTTTAGAAACGAAATCTCCCCGCGCGACTTCATCCTCCGCGACCGCGAATGCTCCCAAATGGAAATCGAATACTTTGTCCGCCCAGATAACTGGGAAAAAGAATTCGACAAACTCCTCGCCGAAAACAACAAATTCTTAACCGAAGTTATCGGCCTCGACAGCGCCAAGCTCACCCACTACGAAGTCCCCGAAAAAGACCGCGCTCATTACAGCAAACGCACCGTTGATTTTATGTATAAATACCCGAACGGCGAAGAAGAACTCATGGGTCTCGCCTACCGCACCGACTTCGATCTGAAAAACATCGAGCGCGCCTCCGGCAGATCCATGGACTATCGCGACAAAAACACCGGCGAAGTTCTCACTCCGCACGTCATCGAACCGTCCATCGGCGTCGAACGTCTCTTCCTTGCCGTCCTCACCAACTTCTGGGACGAAGAAAAAGGCATCTTGCATCTCCCGGACAACCTCGCACCCTACAAACTCTGCGTCTCCCCACTCCTCAAAAACAAACCCGAACTCGTCAAAAAAGCGCGCAAAGTTTACGACGCACTAAAAGAAAAATACACTTTCGTTACTTGGGACGACTCCGGCAACATCGGCAAGCGCTACAAAAAACAGGACGAAATCGGCACCCCAAAGTGCATCGTGATAGACTTCGACACGCTCGAAGACGGCACCGTCACCGTCCGCGACCGCGACACCGCCTCCCAAATCCGCGTCAAGCCCGAAGAATTGTAGTATAATATAGTAATAATAAAAGGAGTTAATTATTTATGGCTGACTTTAACAAAGTTTTAACACCTGGTGACTACGAAAAAGGCGAACTCAACGTCGTCATCGAAATCCCAACCGGCTCTAACCACAAAATCGAATGGGACCGCGAACACGCTTGCTTCATGCTCGACCGCGTTGAACCAATCGCCTTCGCAAAGCCTTGCAACTACGGCTTCATCCCACAGACTATCGACGAAGACGGCGATGAACTCGACGCTCTCATCATCACCGACCAACCGCTCACGACTGGCATCTGGCTCAAGACCCGCATCCTCGGCGTCATGAAATTCGTCGACAGCGGCGAAGTAGACGACAAAATCATCGTCGTCCCCGAAGACGACCGCAACAACGGCGACAAATACCAGGCTCTCGAAGACTTGCCAAAACAACTCATCGAACAAATCCGCTTCCACTTCAACCACTACAAAGACCTGAAAAAACCCGGCACTACCGAAGTTAAAGAATTCGCCGACGCCAAGGTCGCAAAAAAAGTCATCGCCGACGCAATCGCCCGCTATGTCGATGCTCATCCTGAGCTAAAAGCTAAAGAAGAGTTAAAAGACATCGCCGCCGACGCCAAAGTCGCCGCCAAAAACTTCGCCAAAGAAGCCAAAGCCGCTTGGGACAAAGCAACCAAGTAAATCACATCGTTGATTTGAAAATTTTCTGCCCAGCGATTTCGTCGGGCAGATAATTTTTATCGAGATGAAACCCCGTCTCCCACTTCTGCCCCTTCCCAAACCCAAGCTCGCGCATTAGCTTCGTCGGCGCATTGCGAAGCCACGTCGGCACCGGCAGCCCCATAGATTTACGAGCCAAATCCTGCGCCGCATACCACGCATCCGCACAGTCTCGACTCTTCTTCGACTTACAAAGCGCCACTGTTACATGAGCAAGAATTAACCCACTCTCCGGCATCCCAACTCGCTCAACCGCCTGAAAACACGCCGTAGCAAGCGAAAGCGCCCCGTTCCCAGCCAGCCCAATATCTTCCGAGGCAAAAATCACCATGCGTCTAGCAATAAACTTCGGATCCTCCCCGGCCTCCACCATCCGCGCTAGATAATAGAGCGCCGCATCGGTATCCGACCCCCGCATACTCTTAATAAACGCAGAAATATTATCATAATGCGCATCGCCTTTCTTGTCATATCCCGGCACCTTCTTGCCCGCCGCCGTCTTCACGGTCTCAACATCAAGCTCCCCATCGGTAAGCGACAGCGCAAGCTCCAAATCGCCGAGGGCCGACCTCGCATCCCCTCCCGACAGCTCCGCAAGATAATCAACCGCCTCGTCGGTCAGGCGCTCCGAAAACCCCTCTTTCTCTCCCGCCCGCCGAATCACCTTTTTAACGGCATCTTTCGAGAGCGGGGAAACAACCACCACGCGCGAGCGTGACAAAAGCGGGGAAATAACCTCAAAGCTCGGATTCTCCGTCGTTGCCCCAATCAAAATTATGAGACCCGACTCAACATGCGGCAAAAATGCATCTTGCTGCGCCTTATTAAACCGATGGATTTCATCCACAAAGAGAACCGTCCGCGTCTTCAGGTTCCAGTTCACCTTCGCTCGCTCAACGACTTGCTCAATATCTTTCTTCCCCGAAGTCACGGCAGAAATCTCCACAAAATCCGCCTTATATTCCTTCGCAAGAATCTTCGCCATTGTCGTCTTACCCGTCCCCGGCGGCCCCCAAAAAATCAGGTTCACCGGCTCCCCCTTCTTTAGGATTTCCGTCAAAATCTTGCCCTCCCCAATAATCTCGTCTTGCCCGACGACCTCGTCTAAACTTTGCGGACGCATCCTCTCCGCGAGCGGCACTCTATTCATATCTACGCAATTAAACTTTCTTGCATGTAGTCCGAAACAATCTCGACCACTGTTTTGACGAGAGGATTACAATTCTTAAAACTTACTAAATCAAAAAAACCGTCTGGATATTTTCTGATAGGATCAGAAATCAGAGCATGTACGAAAGATTGCGTCACTCCACTCATCCCATCAAAATCCAAAACTACCTTCTCTTGCTTTCCCAATGCGGGCAAAACCGTCTCAAGACGAATTCGCTTAGCGACGTCCTTATTCTCTCCAAACTCTCCTGCTTGTTTTTTAATTAAAACTCTTTTCATATGAACTTCACTTTCTTATATCGTCTTTCTTTTCTCTCCCTCAAAGCCTTGCTGTAACTGACCTTAATATCTTCCATTAACGCATTAAAATCAGACGTATCATCAAGCGCTATATCTACACCAACCAAGGTTCCATGAAAATCCGGCAGTTTATCAACCAAACTATGCCTATCATCAAGAGGGTCAGAATGAATTTTTGGTCTCTCTATGCGCTTGTCGTACTTCAGAAGTTTATACATAGCGGTACCGCTATAGATGACAAAATAGTTTCTAGTCATTTTTGAAAGATTTTTCACGATATATAATCCAGCCCCAGCATTATCACCAGTACCGCTTTGGCTCATACTCGTTCCGCTGATACCAGGCATCAAAGCCAACTTCAGTGCTTCAACATCGTCCTTCGGGAAATGATAATAAGAAAGACTCTTTTTAAGACCCACCCCTGTATCACAAACGCCAAAACTAAGCACATTACTCTTTGGCCTATATTGTGCAGCAACAAAAGCCCCATCTTTAGACATCGAATGTTCAAGCACATTTCGTATAAGTTCGCCCATAATATAATAAATCACTTGCGATTTCTCAGGCGGCAAATGCAAAAGTGGTATCAAATCTGTAATAAACTTCGATTGGTCGTTAGAAGTCAAAATTTGTTTTACGGGAACAAAACGCCCAGCTTCCTCGTGTCTAGAATAATGATATGGAGATTCAGTCTTTGACCAATCATAGAGCCCCATACGATCTATATATAAGCCAGATTTACCAGCAGTATTATCAATAATCACATTTTCTTTTCCGACTTTCTGCGCTAAAGCAGCAGCAAAAACCAATGCGGCAGGATGTACATTTAGCCACTGGCCTTGGGTAATTACATCAAGACAATTCTTGTTTGATAAATCTAAATTTTTAAGGAAATAATCAAAAGTTACCAGCATGTTATTTCCCGAATAAAATATCTTCATACACCCATTATATCGTTATAACGTATTTTTGTCAACATACGCCATAACGGAAAAATATACCGTTATAGCGTATAAAATCACTACATACGCTATAACGAAAAACGTTGAGCGAATCGTATTAAAGCATATGCTTGCCCAAAAATCAAGTTTATGATAAAATCCAATCAATATGAGTCAAGGTGTATTGATTGCTGAAGAGCAAACTGTTTTGCAAACTGCCAAACCCGCTTTGGTCGGAACACTTTCTGACGTCTCCGTCAAGCGCACGGCTACAAAACTTTCTAAAGTCGCTTACAAAATCACCAAGCGCACTTTCGACATCTTCGTAAGCCTCATCGGTTGTCTTTTAACCCCCCCCCTTGCCATTTTTGTTAAACTCGCCTACGTCCTAACTGGCGATTTCGGCTCCATCTTCTTCGTCCAAAAACGCATCGGAAAGAACGGTCGCGAATTCAACTTCTACAAATTCCGCACCATGGTGAGTGACGCCGACTTAAAACTCGTCGAGCTCCTCGAACAAGAACCCTACAAATCCGAATGGCAAAAATATCGCAAGTTAAAAAATGACCCTCGCATCAGCAAAATCGGTCATACCCTTCGCCGCACTTCGCTCGATGAATTTCCGCAATTTCTAAACGTCCTCAAGGGCGACATGTCCATCGTCGGCAACCGTCCCTACCTTCCTCGCGAAAGAGAAGACATCGCCGACCATGTTTATGAAAACCTAATTACCGTTAAACCGGGCATCACGGGCTACTGGCAAGTTTCCGGCCGCTCAAACGTCAAATTCGATGACCGCGTCCAGCTCGAAAACTATTACGCTCAGAACGCCACCCTCGGCTTCGACACCGCCATCTTCTTCAAAACCTTTAAAAGCGTCCTCACTCGCAAAGGAGCGGACTAGATGAAGATTTGTCTTATCTCCTCTTCTGGAGGGCATTTTGAGCAGCTTCTCATGCTGCAAAAACTTTCCGAACACAACCATATTTTTATTGTCACAGAAAAAACCGCCTACAACAAACACGATAAAAAAATCAATTATTACATTTCTCAAGTCAACCGCAAGGAATTCCTCTTCCTTCCTAAAATGCTCGGCATCTTCTTTAAGTCTCTCTTCATCTTCGTTAAAGAACGCCCTGACGTCATCATCAGCACTGGCGTTCTTTCCACTATTCCCATGCTTTTTCTTGGCCATGTTTTTAAGAAAAAAGTCATATATATCGAATCCTTCGCCAAGATTAACGACCCAACCATGACTGGCAAACTTGTCTACAAGAAAAACTGGGCAAATCAGTTTTATGTCCAATGGAAATCAATGCAGAAATTCTACCCAAACGCAATCTACGCAGGAGGGATTTACTAGTATGATTTTTGTTACTGTCGGCTCTCAGAAATTTCAATTCAATCGTCTGCTTAAAAAAATTGACGACCTGCTTCAAAAGGGAATTATTAAAGACGAAGTTTTCGCTCAAATCGGCGTCAGCGACTATAAGCCAAAGAACTATCAATGCGCCGACTTTACCACTCGCGACGAATTCAACGCCAAGCTAAACGCCTGCGACCTCCTCATCACCCACGGTGGCACCGGCGTCATTGTCAGCGCCCTCAAGCTCGGCAAAAAAGTCATCGCCGTCCCTCGCCTGAAAAAATACGGCGAACACGTCGACGACCACCAAATTCAACTCATCGACCAGTTCAAAGAATTAAACCTCATCGAACCAGCCTACTCCACCTCCGACCTCCCCTCCGCCCTCCAAAACGCCCGCACCAAAACCTACGCCCCCTACATCTCCAATACGAAGAACATCATCATCTCGATAGAACAATACATCGAACAACCAAGGGGGAACAAATGAAAAATAGCATTGTAATCCTAACTAAGTTTAACTTGAGATTATCCTCATTTAAAAACAGCCGCCTAGAAAAAATAGACACTGCCACCGACGACAACTATCTTCAAGAAAGATTCCGCCTCTTCGAAACATATACGGTTCCATCAATCAAGAATCAGACAAATCAAAACTTTATTTGGATGGTATTCTTCTCCGATGCTACTCCAAAACAATACAAAGACAGAATAGCCAACATCCAAAAAGAAGTCAAACAGTTTAAACCAATTTTTCTAGCCGATAAAGAAAAGCTGAACGAAAAGACCAACCAAGAACTACACAAATTAAATTCAGATTTTTACACTACAATAAGGATGGATAACGACGACGCACTGTCTATCAATTACGTCAGCACTGTTGTAAATTTAATCAACAGCACCCCCCCCCTTGAGAAAACCGTCTTCGTCTTTAACAACGGATGTCAATACGACGAAAAACATCAAATCCTTTCTAAATATCATTTTCCCAAAAACCATTTCTCAACAATGATCTCTAAAAAAGAACCAACAATTGACGTTATCACGAACTACAACCACATTGAAATTGCCAACTTTATAGACAATCTTATCGAATCGGAAAACAAAGATCCTCTGTGGTTAGAAGTTGTGCACGACACAAACGTATCTAATAGAACTCATATGAAACGAAAAGACATAGTCTACAATAAGGCTGCATTCTCAATTTTCGGAATAAGCCGCAAAAACACGAGCGGCAAAACGAAGACAATTGCCTACTTAATATTCCAAAAACCCTTAAATCTAATTAGGATATCTACGCAATATAACCCCAAAATGATTCTCTCAAAGGTCAAGCAGAAAGCGAGAAAATCATGGAAGCGCTAATGTCAAAAAACATTCCATCCGCGAGAAGCAACAAAATGTGCAAAAGTAAACGCATCGACATATCTGTAATTGTGCCGGTTTATAACTGTGAAAAATACCTTGATGAATGCCTTAAATCAATTGAAAGCCAATATTATGATAGGGGCGCAATTAAAGTCATCGCAATAGATGATGGCAGTACAGATAATAGCCTAAAAATTATTAAAGAATATTGCAAAAAGCACAAGGACTGGCAGTATATCTCCCAGAAAAACCAAGGCCTTTCGATGGCTAGGAATAATGGTCTCAAAGAGATAAAAACTGAATACGTTATCTTTTTCGACGGGGACGACATTTTACCGTCAACATCGATTTCGGATTTAGTTAGAGCAATCACTCATAACAATGCCGATATAGCGATAGGCGGTTTGGAAAACTTTAATTCCCAAGGCCATTTTCGCAGTTACGCAAAAAAATATCTCAGAAACATCGACGGCGTATCATACAAAGAATATCCCGACTTACTAAATCTTATATATTCGACTGGGAAAATTTATAAATACAGCTCCATCAAAAACCTTCATTTCATACCAGATGTAATCCACGAAGACAACTTCTTTACATTATCATTATACCTTTCAAGCAAGAAAATCAACATGATCGACAAAGTCGTCTATTACCGCAGATGTAGAGAGGAAAAAGGCAATGAATCTATAACGCAATCACTAAACCTAAAAACTTTTAAAGACCTCCTAATTAACTTCGATGAAGTTCTAAAAAGAAAAACTACTGACTACATTATTGCTAAAACTTTAATTAGAAAAACCTACAGCTATATACTTAAAAACGTTCCGAACAGTCAAAAACAGCCCGCTCTACAAATGGCTAGAAGATTCTCAGGTAGCTGTATAGACAAATGTAACTGCGAACCTATACAAAAACATATGTTAAAAAATCAGCATAATCTTCTATTGCTCTCAGTAACAACCATTTCTCAAATCGCAAAATTAAAACCAGCAAAAGCCACTAGCTAAGAGACGTGAATATGACGAGAAATATGCAAACAAAAAAAAATATAATATTTATAGTTTTTTTCTTGCTAACTATCGGGAATGGAAAATTCGCCATAAGCACATTTGGCCATAGCATCGAGTATATCGGATTAGGACTATTATTAGCAAGTGTTATATTTGAAATAATCACAGGAAAGAGACCAATAAAAGAGCTTACAGGAATCATTGTTTTTGGCTTAATTATGTCGTGCGGAGCCTTTCTGAGCGACATTTCAAACGGGACAAAAGCAACGATTGCGCTATCTACATTCCTACTAATAAGCTATCCTAAATTCTCCAAGCACTTCATTTCCGAAAATGCGTTAATAAAAACACTTGGAGATGCATTATTGTTCGGGATGATCACAAACGCTATCGTAGGTGTCGTCACCGGAACCCTAGGCCTAAGTATCGGCTCTAATGCATCTATTCTAAAAGTACTGTTTTTGTGTGGGATGAAAATAAAAAACTACTGTGGGGGGGTATGGCTAACTATCTATCTCTTATATTATGCATATTATTATCGCAACGGAACGCTTCTAAAACACCGACTAAGATTCATCCTATTGTTTCTCTTAATCTTGCTAAGCAGTTCAAAAGGAGCATGCTTCCTCGCAATAGTATTTAATCTCTATATGTTTTTCAACAAAACGATAGAATTTAAAGAAACTCGCGAAAAAAAGTTCTTCACTTTTGCTTTGATTGTGGCAATCATATTGTTAGCCGCCTACGTCTATAGCGACGTTTTAGCAAACGTACCTACATATGCTTATAGAATCAAAGGCATGGACAAACTATTCAATTTAGCAATAAATAACCCTGCAAAACTCCTATTCGGGTTTCAAGATATTGCATATGCAAATACGGGCTTGGATTATGTCGTCAATATGAGGAACTATCTTGGATGGGATGCAAGTGTAGAAATGGCATATGTGAACATTTTAATCAAATATGGGCTTGTTGGGTTCTTGGCATATGGTAAAATTTTCAAAGATATCATAAATAAAATCAGACTTACCGCAAATAAAGAAAAAAGTATTGCCACCTGCATTTTAATAATAATGTTATTATCTGGTTTCGTAGAAACATATATAGCGTCTGTCCACTATGTCGTCGGACCAACACTATTCTGTTTAATCAATAGCATACTGAACGATAAGGGAACGAAAAATAATGGTTAAATTGAGCATAATAATACCAAACTACAACAACGAGAAGTATATAAAGCAATGTATCCAATCCGTACTAAAACAGACTTTCACTGATTACGAAATGATTATTATTGATGACGGAAGCTTTGACGATTCTATAAAAATTATAGAATCCACAATAAAAGACAATAATAAGATAAAACTAATCAAACAATACAATCAAAATGCATCAGTTGCAAGAAATAGAGGCATTGACGAAGCATCAGGGGAGTTTATGCTCTTTCTTGATGGAGATGACCACCTTAACGATGAAGAATCGCTCGAAAACATGGTGAGCAATATACGACGCAATGATTTATTGATCAGTAACTATAAAATAATTAATGAAAAAAACGTCGTCATAGGACAATATCGTATCAACGACGATATAGCGAAAAACGGGAAAGACATTATTGAAAAATACGCATTCGTGTCGGCCGTTCCAACAAACAAACTCTATCGAGCAGAAATAATACACGAACATAACATATACTTCGACAATGTGGATATCGGACAAGATCTAAACTTCTACCTAAAATACCTAGCCGTATGCAACAAAATAACCACTATCGAAAAATATACATATAACTACAGAATTAATAATGCCGGGATGACGAGAAAGCCCAGCTCCAATATGTTCGACATCGTCAAAAGTATCGATTGCGTTAGACATTTTTATAAAATAAATCATATTAAAAACATGAGCATCATTGATGCTATCGCATTTCTAAACTATAGTGCCCAAATGAATAAAATAGAAATGTTCGACAGGAAAACAGACAAAAAGTTTATCTATAATTATTTCGATTATTACATAAAAAAATTAAAAATAGAAAACAGGTATAAAAAAATGAATGCAAAATTCCAAAGAGTAACTAAGACATATAAAATCAAAAAAATGTTTAAAATGATATACCTATCGAGCTATTATAAAAAATTCAAACAATTCTTCAAAGTTTAGAAAAGATATCAAGAAAAATGAAGCCAAGTCCTAAGAAAAATTTTGTCTATAATCTAGTTTATCAAGTCCTCGCTATGATAATCCCGATTTTGACGGCTCCATACCTCGCCAGAACACTTGGGGCGGCTGGCATCGGCACATATTCCTACACGCACTCCATCGTCTACTATTTCATGCTGCTAACAATGCTCGGCATCAACAATTATGGCAACAGAACTATCGCAAAAGTCCGCGACGACAAAGAAAAACTTTCTAAAACTTTCTGGAGCATTTACTCCCTACAGCTTTGTGTCGGCACAATTATGTTACTCCTATACTTAGGCTACGTCGCACTACTTGAAAACCAATACCCAATAATTTCCATGATTCAATCTCTCTTTATTGTTTCTGCAATATTGGACATTAACTGGCTATTCTTCGGCTTGGAAGAATTTAAAAAGACCGTTACGCGAAACAGCATCGTTAAACTTTGCAATGTAGTCTTCATATTTCTATTCGTAAAAGACAGCTCCGACGTCTGGAAATACACTCTCATCATGTCCGGCATGACTTGCATCAGCCAGCTAGTCCTTTGGGGATTCGCCAGAAAAAAAATAAAATTCGTTCTCATAAAAATCCGAGACATCAAAGCCCACATCAAACCAAATCTCATTCTGTTCATACCAGTCATCGCTGTTAGCCTCTACAAGATGATGGACAAAATCATGCTCGGCTCAATTTCTGGCATGACCGAAGTTGGTTTCTACGAAAATGCAGAAAAAATAACAAGCATCCCCCTCATGCTAATTACGGCGCTTGGTACCGTAATGCTTCCACGCATGTCAAACATCATCGCAAAGGGAAACACCAAACAAGCCAGCACATACATCTCCAAGTCTATAAGCTTTGTCATGTTTGCGTCCCTCGCCATGTTCGCTGGTTTAGCTGCTGTGGGCAGAAATTTTGCACCACTCTTCTTTGGTGAAGAATTTAGAAAAACCGGTACACTAATTATGATGTTATCTTCTACATTGCCAATGATTTCCTTCGCCAACGTTCTCCGCACCCAATTCCTCATCCCAAAAGAAAAAGACAAAATCTACATCAAATCCGTCTTTCTCGGTGCCGCCATCAACTTAATCATGAATTTAATCTTCATTCCGCCCTACGGCAGTATCGGCGCCTGCTTCGGCACTATTGCCGCCGAGTTTATCGTCATGGCCTACCAAGCCTTCGCCATCAGGAACGAATTACCAATCCGCCAATATCTAAAACAATCGCTTCCATTCCTAATCAAAGCTATCATTATGCTCGGCTTCATCTACCCTCTCAACCTAGTCAACCTCAACCCCTACGTCCGCCTCGCCGCTCAAATCCTCGCCGGCATCGTCATCTCCTCCCTCCTCAACTTCCGCTACATCTCCTCCCTCCTCAACCTCAAAAAACTGAAGTTTTCTCGTCCACCTCGCCATTAGCTCATATGCATCTCTTCCTCTCGACTCGCTTTTTATCTTCTTTATCCATAGCTTTTTCCAAATTTATGCTATAATCATGCTTAATGAACACTCCTAATTTTTTTAATGGCAAAACTATCTTAGTCACCGGTGCAGCCGGCTTCATTGGTAGCTACCTTTCCGACCGTCTCTGCCAAGAAAACCCAGAAGCCAAAATCATCGGCTTCGACAGCCTCAATGACTATTATGATCCAAAGCTCAAACAACACCGCCTAGAAAACCTCAAGCAACACAAAAACTTTACCTTTGTCAAAGGCAACCTCGCCGACAAAGTCGCCATAGAAAAACTTTTTGCAGAAAACCATTTTAACATCGTCGTCAACCTCGCCGCTCAAGCCGGCGTTCGCTACAGCATCGACCACCCCGACGCATACATCGAATCTAACCTCATCGGCTTCTACAACATCCTCGAAGCCTGCCGCCACCACACTCCCGAACACCTCGTCTACGCCTCCAGTAGCTCCGTCTACGGCGGCAACAAAAAAGTCCCATTCAGCACTGACGACAAAGTCGATAACCCCGTCTCCCTTTACGCCGCCACCAAAAAGAGCAACGAGCTCCTCGCCCACGCCTACTCCAAACTCTACAACATCCCCTCCACCGGCCTCCGTTTCTTCACCGTCTACGGCCCCGCCGGTCGCCCCGACATGGCCTATTTCGGCTTTACTAACCAACTCATCAAAGGCGAAACTATCAAAATCTTCAACTACGGCCACTGCAAACGCGACTTCACCTACATCGACGACATCGTCGAAGGCATCATCCGTGTCATGACCAAGGCTCCTGAAAAGCAAACCGGCAAAGATGGTCTTCCACTCCCGCCTTACAAAGTCTACAACATCGGCAACTCTAACCCAGAAAACCTCCTTAACTTCGTTCAAATTCTCCAAGAAGAACTCATCCGCGCCGGCGTTCTGCCAAAGGACTACAATTTTGAAGCTCACAAAGAGCTTGTCCCAATGCAACCAGGCGACGTCCCCGTCACCTTCGCTGACACCACCCCGCTAGAACGCGACTTCGGCTTCAAACCTCACACTCCGCTTCGCGAAGGTCTCCGCAAATTCGCCGAATGGTACAAATCCTACTACTCCGTCCAAAATTGACAAATCTCCAAAAATAGTGTAATATATTAAGTAATTACTTCACCAAACTAACAGGGAATTACATACATGAAAATCGCCATCGCCGGCACCGGCTACGTCGGGCTCTCGCTCGCCACTCTTTTAAGCCAAAACAACGAAGTTGTTGCGCTCGACATCATTCCAGAAAAAGTTCGCATGATCAACGAGTTTATCTCACCTATCCAAGACGAGTATATCGAGAAATTCTTCGCGGAGGCCAAAGCTGGAAACAAAAATCTCAACCTGACCGCAACGCTCGACTATAAAGCCGCCCTAAAAGGCGCCAAATTCGTCGTCATCTCTACTCCGACTAATTACGACGACGAGCGTAACTTCTTCGACACTTCCTCCGTCGAAGACATTATCGAAAAAACGCTCAAGTATGGCGACAAAGGTGTCACCATGGTTATCAAATCCACCATTCCCGTCGGCTACATCAATTCCATCCGCAAAAAATACGGCATAGAAAATATTTTCTTCTCTCCTGAATTTCTCCGCGAAGGGAAAGCCCTCTACGACAATCTCTATCCATCCCGCATTATTGTTGGCGCCAATACCGAAGCCGCCAAAGAATTTGCCAACCTCCTCCTCGATGCCTGCGAGAAAAAAGACGCTCCTGTTATCTTTATGGACAGCACCGAAGCTGAGGCTGTCAAACTCTTTGCGAATACTTATCTAGCTCTTCGCGTCGCCTACTTTAATGAGCTCGATACATATGCCGCCACCAAAGGCCTTAACACCAAAAACATCATCGACGGCGTCTCTCTCGACCCCCGTATTGGTTCCCATTACAACAACCCATCTTTTGGCTATGGTGGCTACTGCCTTCCAAAAGACACTAAACAACTCCTCGCAAACTACAAAGACGTCCCTCAAAACCTCATCGAAGCCATCGTCAAGTCCAATACCACGCGCAAGCACTTTATTGCAGACGACATCTTAAAACAGAACCCCGACGTTGTTGGTATTTATCGCCTCACAATGAAGTCCGATTCCGACAACTTCCGCGCTTCCGCTATTCAAGATGTCATCAAATTCATTAAAACCGAAGGTAAAAGCGTTCTCATTTACGAACCGTCTCTAAACGAGCCCGAGTTTAACGATTGCCCCGTCACCAGCGATCTTACCAGCTTCAAAGAAACCAGCTCCATCATCGTCGCCAACCGCCTCACCGACGACCTCAAAGACGTCAAACAAAAAGTCTACACCCGCGACCTCTTCTCCCGCGACTAGCCTCACCCCTCTCTCATCTCTCCGCCGCCTCGCCCTCTCCCCCAAATCTTTCTCCAACTAGTTTGCTCCCAATATTCTTCGAAAAGCCTTCTCTATATCGCATTTTATATCTTTTATCTTTCCATTCCTCTGTTCTTCCCAAATCTCGTACATCTTATCGTAATCCACGTCGGCCCTACGCTCGTTCTTACTCTTAATTCGATCATATTCCCATATATTATGGTGCATCTTTTTTATCAACGCCTCAAGCTTGTCGGCGGCCTCCAATGGAATGAATATCCTGTTTTTCAAATAATAGTCAGTCATGTTATTAAACGCCCCCGCCGCAGCTTCATTAATTCTTCTCTGCTCATCGTCAGTATACTTCATCTCCGTTAAAGGACTCATATGTAGTTCAAAGGCAGAATCAGTCTCGGGAATCAGACTATACATCTTAGCCAGAACTTCCCACTGTGTATCAAATAGCTTTTGTTTTTTATGTTCTCTTCTTGGCGCAAAAATCGATGTCAAAGTCGAAGTAGTCATGGACGCTATAGCCACTAAGCCACTTATGATTGCCACAATTATTCCTTCGCTCATATTTTTCTCCTTTTATTCAAATTTACAACACAATTATACACGAAAAAACACCACCAAAAATTTTTACTCCTCGCCAACTGCCGCGACGCCCCCTAAAAAACTCATCAAAACCATAGTTACTCTTAATTTCTCTCGTATGCGCTCAATCATCTGTGCCACAATCACCACCGGCGTCTCCTCCATCCTAGTCATAATGTTATTCAGAAACGACTTTCTCGAACTCAAACGCCGCATTTCAATCCTACTCCCCCACCGCCATATCAAACCCCAACCCTCAAAATAGCCCCTCATTCGCCTCGCCGCCTTCCTCTACTACCTCTCCGGCACCACCACCCACATTCTCGCCCTCTTCCTCGCTCTCGTCCTTTTCCGTCTTCCTCAACCGCCCCCTCCTCATCAAACTCTCCCACAAACTCACATCCATCCCTCTCCTCCTTCCTCCACCACCTACCCGCATTCCGCTTAAGCTTTTAATCCTATAGTAATATGATACAATCTTCTTATGGCAAGAAAAACTTTATACGACATAATCGAAGAGAACGAATTGAAGCCAACCGTAGCATTCGCCAGACTACGCTATTATTACGAACGCGATATAATCATCGAAGACGACTGGGGGTATCAACAATCGTTCAAAAAACTGGTTGAGCTGTATGCGTTTGAAATATTACCCATCAGAAATGCCGGTCAAATTAATCTCTCAGATTTAATGAAAGACATTGGACTTAATAATTTATCTGGGGAAAAGAGTTTCGATGACGTCTTTCTGTTCATAGAATTTATAATGTGCTGTTACGATACTTTGATGAGCCAAGTAAGCTTTCCCTATCGTCACAATAGTAATTCGTTCAAAAATTTAATTAATTGCATAAACGGAATTCTTTCCGCAACCAACTGTAAGTTAGTTAAAACGCCAAAAGGCAAGATTGTTATCCAAGAAGATCAAACCGCAGAAGAAGTCATCAAAAAAGTCGATGAATCTCTCGGCATTTTATTGTACAAATATAAACACTACAAAAACGACCTTAATGATAAAAAACAAATCCTATGCAATATTCTTTCAACATTGGCTCCAGAAATTCAAACCGCTAAAAAGAACGGCACAAAAAACAGACTTCACGACGTAGCTAATAGGATAGACGACATCGCCAACAATTTCAACGTTAGGCACAATAACACGGTAGGCAAAGATAAGAATGATTATGCTTCAAATCTCACTGACGTAGAGCAAGAATACTGGTACGACGCTCTATATGAAGCAATCTTACTTTTTATACTGGAAAAAGATTACGACAAAGCTAAGGACAAACTCCAGAAGCTCCGCAATAAATAATACCGATCTCTCACAAGTACCGTCTTTGCCACCAGCACTTAAAATATTTAAAAATCCTCTTGCTAATTTCACAAACATAGTATATCATATATGCAGAACCTTTTAATCGGTCGCCTATTTTTTAGAGAGTTATCTCTTACCCGATTAGCCTCAAGGTTCTTTTTTTATCTCCATCTTTACTTTCTTTTTTAGATAAACCATATTATAATTATCCTAAGGAGATAAATATGCTTTTAGTTACAACAGACACAATCAACGGTAAAAAAATCGAGGAGCTTTGCGTAGTTAGCGGCGGCACAGTCCAGACCGTCAACCTCTTCCGCGACTTCGGAAGTGGTCTCAAAAACCTCGTCGGTGGAGAGCTCAAACGCTACACCGAGATGATGGACGACGCTCGCAAAATCGCCACCGATCGCATGATTAAATCCGCCGAGGACGTTGGCGCCGATGCCATCGTTGGCGTTCGCTACGCCTCATCCTCCATCACCCAACAAGCTTCCGAAGTCATGGTCTACGGCACGGCCGTAAAATTCATCTAACATCCCCGTTTCGTGCTATAATTTTCCCATGAACTTAATCGTCGCCCTCGGGAACCCCGGCTCCCAGTACAACTTCACCCGCCACAACTTCGGCTTTTTGGCGCTTGATTTTTATTTCAAAGTCAACCACCTCGAATGGGAACCGCACGAAAAATTTAACGCCATCTGGAAAAAAACTGACAATACCATATTCATCAAACCCCAAACTTTCTATAACGACGTCGGTCAAGCCGTCAAGGCCTTCGCCGATTTCTACAAAATCCCCCCAGAAAACATCCTCGTCATCTGCGATGACTTCAACCTCGAATTAGGCACCATCCGCGAAAGACAAAAAGGCTCTGCCGGCGGCAACAACGGTCTTAAATCCATCATCGCCAGCCTGAAAACCGAAAACTTCCCACGCCTCCGCCTCGGCACAGGGAACGACGAGCTCCGCAAAAAAATCGGCGACGTCGACTTCGTCCTCTCTAAATTCACCGACACAGAAAAAGCCAAACTACCAGAAATCCTCAAAGATATTTCCCATCGTTTAAATTCGTACTTTTGAAATATTCAAAAGTATTCTAGGAAGCGGGAGTAGCGGAATGAGGCGTATTAAACATACGCCGAATGAGCAACGCATCCGCTGACAACGAAGACTGAAGAATATTTCAAAACCAAAAAGACCCTCAATGCAAGATAGGTAAGGGTGGGCATCACCTATCCTGCACCAAGGGCCTTTTTCACCCTGCGACACTTCCTTGAGATACCGGGAGGACCCCGGAAGCGTAACCCACCTCACACAAAATTGGGGCCCGCCGGTCGTAGGGGTTGCTGTGCCTTCGAAAGATCCTCTCAAAGTGGAGGTAATACTTATAAGACTTAAAACCATTGAAGAAGAAATTAAAAGTCCGAGGGGGTTTCAAAAGCACGCAACATCTGTTACACTATAAGTGTAACTTCAGTTAAAGTTTTTTTAGGTACAGTTTAAGGCCCAAGACAATAAGCCTTAACTTAGATACATTATATCACAGGAAAAAGAAAAAGTCAACACTTTTTTCACATTTTTTATGAAAATCAACGAAATCCGACCCCAAGACAACGAATATACCAAGGTATTACAGACTATTGCGCTTACGCCTAAATTATTATATTACTATGGCGAATGGCCAAAAGAACGCATAAAATCCGTCGCTATCGTTGGCGCCCGCAAAAACACTAGATACGGCGAAGAGGTCGCCTTCAACTTGGCTAAGGCCCTCGCTGAGAAGGGAATTATCGTCGTTTCTGGTCTCGCCTACGGCATCGACTCAATCGCAGCAAGAGGCGCCCTCGCCGGCGGCGGCAAAACTATCGCCATCCTCGGCACTATCATTGAGCGCATCTACCCCGCCGAACACACCAAACTTGCCGAAGAAATCGTCGCAAAAGGCGGCGTCGTTGCCAGCGAATACCATTTCGGCGACGAATTATATGATCATAAATCCTCTTTTCTTCAAAGAAACCGCATCATCTCTGGCCTCGCCGACGCCGTCGTCGTTGTTGAAGCTCGCGAAAAATCCGGCTCCCTAAACACCGCCTCGCATGCCATCGCCCAGGGCAAAGACCTCTTCGCCGTCCCGGGTGACATCAATCGCCAAACCAGCCAAGGTTGCAACCGCCTTATCTTAAACGGCGCCAACCCTTACCTCGGCGTCGAAGACTTCATCAAATACCTATTCCCGACCGCCAAATCCCGCTCAAAAAAGGCCCGCCAAGACCAAATCTCCCTCTTCGCCGACACCCAGGAAGAAAAGGACATTCTCACCTTACTTTCCGCCGAAGTCCGCGATGGTGACGAAATTCTCGATCGCCTCGGCATGGACATTGTCACTTTCAACCAAACTATCACCATGCTCGAAATCAAGGGCGCCGTTAAATCACTTGGCGCAAATTATTGGACATTAGCTTGACACGTGTGTTATTATAATAAATATGTCCAAGAATCTAGTCATCGTCGAGTCTCCTGCCAAGGCTAAAACCATCGAAAAATATCTCGGCAAGGATTTTCATGTCTTATCAAGCGTCGGCCATATCCGTAAAGATACTAAAGTCGACATCAAAAACGACTTCGCCGTCACTTACGAAATCGACCCCGGCCACACCAAAGTCGTAAACGAGCTCAAAAAAGCCGTTAAGTCCGCCGACACCGTCTGGCTTGCAACCGATGAAGACCGCGAAGGCGAATCTATTTCTTGGCACCTTCTCGAAGTTCTAAAGCTCCCCGAATCAACCCATAGAATTACTTTCCACGAAATCACTAAACCCGCCCTAGAAGAAGCCATCAAACACCCTCGCACCGTCGACATGGCCATGGTCAGCTCTCAGCAAGCTCGCCAAACTCTCGACATGCTCGTCGGTTTCGACCTTTCCGGCGTCGTCCGTCGCAAAGTCCCAGGCGCCGTCTCCGCCGGTCGCGTCCAGAGCCCCGCACTCCGTCTCATCGTCGAAAAAGAACGCGAAATCGAAAACACTAAGGAAAAATTTTCCTTCAAAGTCACCGGCAACTTCGCAACCTCCAAAAACGAAGAATTCTCTGGTGTTCTTGACAAAAACGCTCCTCAAACCGAAGAAGACGCCGAGTCATTGCTAAATTCTCTAAACGGCTCCGCCTTCACGGTCGACAAAATCGATAAAACCGAAACCGACAAACCAAATCCCGTTCCTTTCGCAACTGCTGCGCTCCAAATTGAGGCCAACGCCCGCCTCGGATTTTCATCGAGCACCACCATGCGTGCCGCCCAAGGTCTCTACCAAGCCGGCCACATCACCTACCACCGTACCGACTCCCTAAATCTCTCAAAACAAGCTCTCGCCGCCATGGCCGCCTACATCGAAAAAACTTTCGGAAAAGAATATCTCCATGTTCGTCATTTCAAAACCAAATCCGCCGGCGCCCAAGAAGCCCACGAAGCTATCCGCCCAACCCACATCGAACAAGAAATTGCCGGCGCCAACGATTTTGAGCGCAAGTTATACCATCTCATCCGCTCTCGCACCCTCGCAACCCAAATGGCCAACGCCCGCGTCGCTAAGACCACCATCAGCCTAAAGCCCGACAAAGCTCCTGCTAAAATCTTCAAGGCCACCGGCGAAATCGTTATCTTCGACGGCTTTCTCAAGGTCTATGGCAAACAAAAGGACCTCGAGCTCCCCTCGCTTCAAAAAGGCGACAAGCTAAACGCCCTCCAAATCATCGCCCGTCAAACTTTCGCCAAACCCCCTGCCCGCTACACCGAAGGCTCCCTCGTTAAAAAACTCGAGGAACTCGGCATCGGCCGTCCGTCAACTTACGCTTCAATCATGACCGCTATCCAATCTCGCGGCTACGTCAAAAAAGGCGAGTCCGAAGGGAAGAACCGCAAAGTTATCGAACTAAAACTAGAAAACAACCAAGTCATCAAGGGCACCGCTGAAGAAAAAACCGGCGCCACTAAAGGCAAGCTTATCCCAACTCCCATCGGCGAACTCGTCTCCGACTTTCTCACAGATCATTTCGACCAAATCGTCGACTATGGCTTCACAGCCGACGTCGAACAAAAACTCGACCTCATCGCCGAGAAAAAGCTCGAACGCGTCAAGATGCTCCGCGACTTTTACACGCCTTTCTCCGAACTTATCGACCACTCTTCCTTTATCGACCGTTATAACTCCGCCACCGAACTCGGAACCGACCCAAAAACCGGCAAACCTATCTTCGCCAAAATCGGCAAAAACGGCGGCTTCATTCAACTTGGCGAAAACGAAAAAGATTGCGGCGAAAAACCTCGCTTCGCCCCGCTGCCAAGAGGCAAAACCGTCAAAACCGTTACTTTTGAAGACGCCTTGAAACAACTCGCGCTCCCCGAGCTCCCACGCAGTCTCGGCAAAGCCAAGGATGGCACCGAAATCATCGCTGCCTCCGGCCCCTTCGGCCCTTATCTAAAAGCTGGTAAATACAACATTACCATCAAAGGGAAGAACCCTTATACTATCACCTTCGACGAAGCCAGCCTTCTTTATGAAGAAAAACTCAAATCCGTCATCAAGGATTTCGGCAATGGTATTATGATTTTAAACGGCGCCTACGGGCCTTATATTAAAGGCTGCGGCCGTCGCAACAATCTCAAAGTCCCAAAGGACACTGACGCTAAAAAAATCACCAAAAAACAAGCCGAAGAAATGCTCCTCAAAAGATTCGGCACCAAAGCCCTACCAGGGAAAGACGCTCTCAAGAAGACCACAAAAAAGACAAAAACCACTCCTTCAAAAACCAGAAAATCTACTCGTAAAACCACAAGCGCAAAATAACAATAAGCATAAAAAGTAAACTTTTCTATAATTTTCTTGCAATTTTCGTAAAATTTGTGCTACAATAATACGAAAAGATGAACGCGCACCTTAAATTCGATAATAAAATTATAAAAATTGTTTGACACAAATCAAATTTTATGATATTATTATATTCAAGTTTTCTTAATATTAACCGGGGTGGAAATAAGGAAAAAGCCAATGGAACAAAACGCTGACCTTATTGCGAAAGCAATCAAAGGTAGTCTCAGCATAATCGACCAAGACCGCGAACGAACAATCGTCGAAAAACGATTCGGACTCAGCGGTCAAAAAGAGACTCTCGAACAAATCGGAGAAACCCTTTCCGTCACTCGAGAACGCGTTCGTCAATTGGAAAAAGTCATTCTTGTCCGTCTCCGCATCGCCGCCAAACAAAATCAAATCCCAAATCTCCCTGCGGCCGAAAAAACCATCATTCGTAATCTCGCCGAACTTGGCCGCACCGCCAGAGTCGTTGACCTCGCCAACAAAATCTTCGGCGACAAGGCCACAAATTCCAATCGTGCGGCTCTTGCTTTCCTCGCCGACATTTCTGCCGGCCTCACCGTTGTCTCCGAAAACGACCAATACTTTAACGCCGTCGCTATCGCCGACGTTGGCGACGAAAAGGGAATCAAAACCAAGGTCGACGAAATCGTCAAGTTAATCAAGACCAACAAAAAACCTCTTTCTCTTGACGAACTCGACGCCCAACTAAGCTACGAACACCCCTCCCAAATCGCCGCCATCGCTTCTGTTTCTAAACAGCTTGCCACCTTAAACGGTCTCTGGGGTCTCGCCAAATGGCCAGAAGTCAACCCAAAGAACATTCGCGACAAAATCTACGTCATCCTTGAGTCTCAAAAGAAACCGATGCACTTCAACGACATCGCCGCCGCCATCGCCGAATCCGACTTTAAGCGCAAAAACGTCACCACACAAGCCATCCACAACGAGCTCATCAAAGACCCTCGCTTTGTATTGATCGGTCGCGGCATCTACGCCCTTGACACTTGGGGCTATAAAAAGGGAACTGTCTCTGAAATTATCACCGCCGTCCTAAAGGAAGCTGGCCGCCCACTCACACGCGAAGAAATTGTCGTCGAAGTTATGAAATCCCGCAAGGTTAAGGAAACCACCATCCTCCTAAACCTCCAGAACAAAAAACTCTACGACAAAGTCGACAAAAACTCTTTTACCATCCACAAATAAAGCATAAACTTTGGCAATTTTGCCAGATTTATGGTAAAATTATATAAATGTCACTTATAAGTATCATTCTTTCTCCCTTCGTTTGGCTGCCACTTGTTGGTCTCTTTGCCTTCTTAACTTACCGCAACTACAAAAAGCAAAACCAGCTCCAAGTCCTCAACGTCGACTCCGTTTTATTGATGCTAGAAATCCCTCGCACCAACGACAAAAAAGAGCTTGCCGCCGAACAGCTTTTCGCTTCGCTCCACGGCATTTTGCGTGACAAAAACGAACTCAAAAACTCTGGTGGCGTCCAAGAACATTTGAGCTTCGAAATCGTCTCCGCTAAGGGCCAAATCCGCTTTTACGTTTGGGTTCCTAAAATCCTCCAATCCTTCGTTGAAGGCCAAATTTATTCTCAATACCCAACCGTCCAAATCTACAAATGCGATGAAGACTATGTCGATAACCGCCACAAACATACCATTGTCTATTCTTCCGAGCTCACTTTGACAGAAGATTCTGCCCTCCCCATCAAAACCTTCGATTCCTTCGAGGTAGACCCGCTCGCCGGCATCACGGGCACGCTTGCCAAACTCGACGCCGACCGGGGCGAAGAACTTTGGATCCAAATCCTTACTCGCCCGCTCGCCGATGATTGGCATAAAAACACGACCGACAAATGGATTTCCCGCATTAAAAGCGGCGGCAAGACCGGCTTCCTCGGCACCGGCATCGATCTAAGCTGGCTCGGCCAAATTTTTGCAGCGCTTTGGAAACCGCCCGAGGGCGGCATCGGCGGCTCCGGCGAAAAAACCGCAGAAATCTCCGAACGCGACAAAACTCGCATAGCTAAGGCCGAAGAAAAAGCCACCAAACTCGGCTATGAAGTCAAAATTCGTCTTGCCTACCTTGGCGCCGACGAAATCAATGCCAAACTCAACATGCAAGCCCTCGTTGGCACTTTCAAACAATTCAATTCAACCAACCTCAACGGCTTCAAAGTTGAAGGTTCCACCTTCGAACCCGACGCTCTCGACGCCTACAAACTTCGTCAATTCACTGACCACGGCTTCATCTTAAACATTAGCGAGCTTGCCTCGGTTTACCACCTCCCTCACACTTCTGTCGAAACCCCCAATATCGTCTGGGCCAGCTCTAAAACCGCCGAACCTCCCGCTAAACTCCCAGTTCTGACTGGAAACCCCGCCGAGGACGAAAACATTTCCGCCTTTGGTCTCACCAATTTCCGCGGCATAAACCACCAATTTGGCCTCCTAAGACGCGACCGTTCCCGCCACGTCTACGTTATTGGTCAAACCGGCGCCGGCAAATCCGGACTCCTCGAGCTCTTCGCGCTTTCTGACATCTTCTATAACCAAGGTTATTGTATCATCGACCCACACGGCGATTTCGCTATCAACAACTTGCGTTTCATCCCCGAATCACGCATTAAAGACGTTGTCTATTTCAACCCGGCTGACACAGCCCACCCCGTTGCTTTTAACCCACTTGAGCTCTCCGACCCCGCCAGAAAACCAAATGTCAGCTCCGAAGTCATTGGCGTCTTGAAACGTATGTTCGGCGAAAGCTGGGGCCCACGTCTCGAGCACATTCTCCGCTACACTCTCCTCGCCCTTCTTGACCGTCCAGAGACCACCCTCCTCGACATCTCCCGCATGCTCACCGACAAAGAATTCCGCAAAGAAACCCTCGACTATTGCAAAGACGTCACCGTTCTCCAGTTCTGGAAACAAGAGTTCGGCACCTGGGGCGACAAACAGGTTACCGAATCTATCGCTCCGGTCCTGAACAAAGTCGGCGCCTTCACGGCTAACCCAATTATCAGAAATATCATCGGTCAGCCAAAGTCCAGCTTTGACGTCAGAAAAATCATGGACGAAGGCAAAATCCTCGTTGTCAATCTCAGCAAGGGCCTCATCGGCGAAGATAATGCCGGCATCCTCGGCGCCTTCCTGGTTACCAAGGTCCAGCTCGCCGCCATGTCGCGCTCCGACATCCCCGACGTTAAAGATCGTCGCCCATTCTATCTTTATGTCGACGAGTTCCAAAACTTCGCCACCGACTCCTTCGCCGTTATCCTTTCCGAGGCACGCAAATACGGCCTTAACCTCACAGTTGCCAACCAATACACCGCCCAGATGACCGAATCGGTCCGCGACGCCGTCTTCGGCAACGTTGGCACAACTATTTCTTTCCGCGTTTCCGCCGATGACGCTCCTGTCCTCGTTAAACAATTTGAGCCGACCTTTGACGCCTCTGACCTTCTCCAAATGAGCAATCGCCACTTCATTATCAGCATGATTATCAATGGCGAAAAAGTTCCCGCCTTCTCCGCTACCACTCTTTCCATCCCAGAACCACCTAGCGACAACTTCGACGCTATCGTTGCCAGCTCCCGTGAGAAATATTCTCGTCCTCGCGCCGAAGTCGAAGAAGAAATTCGTGAAACCATCGAAGCAAGCGAAAAATACAAAAAAGAGCTCTCCGACTCTGGTCGCGCCGCCGGCGAACAGGGAAACACGAACGATTATTCCGGCGCCACATTCCAATTCCAAAGCTCGCGTATCAATGAGTCAAAGTCTTTTAAACCCGCAGCTGCCCGTGAAAAGGCCGCTCAGACCGCCCAGAAAACGTCCTATGAAAATAACCGCCTCATCGCCCAAGATTCACCTAAACTCGCTCCAGAACGCCCAGAAACGTCTATTAGCAACAATCCAGCCAGCAGGAACACCCCTCCACTTAATTCTTATTCCGAACAAAGACCGAACAAAAACAAAAAACACAAAAATCGCAATCGACGTCCCCAAACCCCTCAACAAGCCTTCCGCGATCAAAGAATCTCCCCTAACACCGCCGAAGACAAATCCGACCGCCCAACCTTAAAAGACCTCGGCAAACTCCTCGAAGAACAACAAAAAGGGAATCACGAATCAGAAAATTAGGGAATTAATGGTTCCCTAATTTTGTTCATGCTTTACCTCTGTTCCCTCTCTGTTATATAATATAGGGAATTAAGGAGAAAAATATATGCCTTTAACCTATACGCCCTCTGGCGCCCCAGGGACTAAACTCGGTGAGCTGAGGCGCTCAAACGAGCTCCTCGAGAAAATTTCAGCCCAACTTGAAAAACAGACCGAACTCTTAGAAACCCTCATAAAAGCACAAACGAAAACCAAAAAATAAGCACCACTTTAAGCCAACTTCACGCAAAACCGTCCATTCACGGATCCTTTTTCCCGCACAGTTTTAATGTCGCACAATAACTCTTTTAAGACATTACACTTATGCTTAAAGGACGATAACTCAATCGTCTTCTTAATAAGCAAGCAACTTGCCGCCCCGTAAAAAACAGATTATGAGCTGTCTTGCTGTTCTAAAACCAAGACAAGGCTAGGCGACGGTATTTCTCGCGGATCTAAATCGGGTGCGCTTGCGCACGCCGGTGAAGCCCAATCCGAACGGGCTGCGGGCGTGGGGGTTGGTCTCCGGTGGAGACCAACGACACCCGTGAGGATTAGGCGCGGAACGAGCCGCGAAAATACTGTTGCCGTCAGCCTTGTTGCCCCCATTTTCGGCCCCAGTTCGGGTTTTAACGGCCTTTGTTCGGGTTCCGAGCCGCTTTTCCGAACATCCGCTAAAAATTCGCCAAATTCCGCTTTTCCCCACTTCCCTGCTGTTCTCGAGAAAAAATCTCGCCAACCGCCCACACTCTAAAAACACGATTCTAAAAATTTCATAAACCGCCTGAACAGAAACCGAACAAAATAGGGAAATATAAAAAAATAAACCCGTTAATCGCCACCGCCACAAAACCTCGCTCCAGCCAACCCACCACCACTCAAGCCAAAAAAAGACCTCGGTTTTCACCAAGGTCGTTTAAATTTCATCAGTCAGCCTTCATACTCAGTCTAATTCCCTCATGCGTCACATATAAAACTTCCAATAACAGACCACAACAACCAGCGCAACCAAAGCGCCAATCATCATCGCCCATTTCCCGTCCTCATCAATCTTCTTCAGGCGTTGCCCCGACTCAGTAAGCTCATAAAGCTTTTCATCTTCACTCATTTCCCATCTCTTCGACTTGTTCAGCAGCGACGGCGCGCTAGTTATCGATTCGGACATCTCATCCTGAAGCTCCCATCTCGCAACCATCTTAATCTGCTCTCTACGATCATGCACAGCCATCCGATAAATCGCCCAGAACAAAAACCCGCCAAACGCCACAAACAAAACCGACAACAAAAGCGCCTTCAGAAACATCTTACCCCTCCTAAATTTCAACTAACTGATTTTAAAGAACCATAGCATTACTATTATAACACATTTCCCGCAAAAAATCCACCCCACCAAACCGCAACTACTTCCAGTACGCCTTCCGCTCAATCCTCACGTCTATATATTCGCAGTCCTCAATTCCCTGCCCCTTCAAATACGCAATCATCCGAGAAGCATCTTCCGCCGTCACCGCCGCATTTCTATCCATCGAAACTTTCACAAGCCCAGAAAACCCCTCAACTTCCAAGTCAATCTCCCGTATCTTATCCTCTGGAATATGCGCTCTCGTCACTTTCATCTCTTTCAAAACAAACTCTTCTTCAAGATTAAAAACCAGCTCTTTCACGCGCGAGCTCACCTTTTCCGCTCGTCGCCCCGTCGAGTCGTCGATAATCTCCACGCTCGGTTCCGGTTCCACCAAAACCACTTCTTCCCTCTTCGACATCCATCGAATCCACTCCGTAAACGCTTTCACTCCAAGATAAATCATCGTCGCCCCAAGCATCAAAACTGCCGCAATCGACAGCACTTTCCGCTTCCTAATCGTTTTTCGCACCCGTTCCCTCTCCGAGTCGGATGTCATTCGTTCCCTTTTCGCCGCAATCGTCTTGCCCGCCTGCATTATTTCACCCCTCTTTTTTGCGGAACTTGCTCCCGCGCTCCAATCACGCCTCCACCCCTGTTTCGACCAGCCTCAAGCACAATTTCCGCAAGCACCTTAGCCGAGTCAAACTTTGCTTCTTCGTGCAGCGCAGTCGCCAATTTTTCCCGCTCCGCCGGCTTCCCTGCAAGCTCCAAAATCATCTCAAGCAGCAGCTTTGGCTTCTTCACCATTTTCTCATCATCAACCACCTTCGCCGCCCCAAGCTCCGCCAATCTCTCTGCATTCTTCGTCTGATGCCCACCCGCAAGCTCTCCAAACGGCACCAAAATCACCGCCTTCGAAAGGCTCGCTAACTCCGCAATCGTCGTCGCCCCCGCCCGCGACACCACCAAATCCGCCGCCCCAAGCAGCTCCGCCATGTTTGAGTTAAACTCCCACATCCTAAACCCGCTCTTAAGCTCCGCATCTTCCCAAACTTCATATTTCTTAAGCTCCGTCATCTCCTCATAATGTTTCCTCCCCGCAACCAGCCCAACGTCAACCTGCTTCAGAAGCTCCGGCAAAATCTGCGTCACAGCCTGATTGATATGCTTCGCCCCCTGGCTTCCGCCCGTCACCACCACCAAAGGCTTTTTAGAACAAAAACCGAACGCTTTTCTTAAACTCGCTTGCCTCGCCGGCGACACCTTCCTAAACTCCTCAGAAATTGGTGTTCCCGTCCACACCCACTTCTCTCGCCCCGGCGTCTCCGTGTCGAACTTCGCCCCCATCGCCACCTTCGCCGCTCTCCGCATCAAAAGTCGGTTCGCAAGTCCCGGCGTCGCATCACTCTCGTGTATCACATACGGAATTTTAAACGCCCTCGCCGCAATCCCAACCGGCAGCCCCACAAATCCGCCCTTAAGAAACACCACGTCTGGCCGCTCTTTCATAAACAAAAACCTAAAAAAGCTCTGCAAAACTCCAGCCAAAAACCCAAACAGCCCCGCAATATTCTTCAAAATCAAATCAAAAATCGTCACTCGCCACGCCGTAAAATAATCAGAAATTTTCCAGCCCGCATACCTTCTAAACTTCCCCGACCAAACCTTCCGCACTTTCATGTTCAAGTCGCCCCCCTTCTTTCCAAGCACAGTCAACTTCAAAACATTTTTATAATATTTTCGGTCCGTCCAAAATTCAATCCTCGCTCGCGGACTTTTCGCCAAAATCTCTCTAACCACCGCAATCGCCGGCGTTACGTGCCCCCCGCTACCCCCTCCGACTACTAGTACTTTCATGGAGCCTTCCCTTCTTCAAATGTGAATTAGAAAATTTCACTTGTTTTAATTCCCTCTCCCTTTTAGTATAGCACGAAAGTTGCGTCACAAGCCCAAGTGCAACCGTCACAAACATCATACTCGTCCCACCATAAGAAAGTAACGGCAACGTAATCCCTGTCAAAGGTATCAGCCCCGTCATCGCCATTATATTCACCGCCATCTGCACCGCAATCCACGCAAACACCCCAACCGCCACCAGCCGTTTTTCTTCATCCGCCCCAAGCTCCGCCACCTTCAGAACCCTCATCAACATCACCACAAACAGCGCCACAACCATCGTAAGCCCCAAAAACCCAAACGTCTCCCCCATAATCGCAAAAACCGAATCGTTAATACTCTCCGGCAAATACCCCGTCGCCTGCACCGAATTTCCCACCCCAACTCCCGTCAGTCCGCCCGTACCAATCGCCATCATCGCATTCTCGATATGGTAAGTATCCGCCCCTTCCCCGTTCAAAAACGTCCTCACGCGCTCAACTCGATGCGGGCTCGTCACAGTCACAAACACCGCCGCCACCAAAATCCCCGCACAAACCAGCGCAAACCGTTTCAGCTCCACCCCGCTCGCAAAAATCGTCGCGAGTATAATCGCAATCAAAACCACGCCCGTCCCGAGGTCCTTCTGCACCACCACGACAAAAAACAACGACAAAAGCGAGAACACTCCCGCCGGCAACCAAAAATCACTTTTATTAAGCTTCCCTTCCGCCTTCCGGCTCGCCGCAAGCTGCGACAAATAAAGCACAAGCCCCAGTTTCAAAAACTCCGCCGGCTGCAAACTTCCAAAACTCCCGATATTAATCCACCGACACGCCCCAAGCTCACACTTTGCCAGCCCCGACCCCGCTTTCGCCAGCACCCAAAGCCCCGCCGACAGAACCAACCCAAGCACAAGAACCCACTTTCCATACTTCCTTATTTTCTCATACGGCACCTTAAACGCCACCACAAACGCCACAATAGACAACAAAACATTCACAAGCTGCCTTGTGAAAAAGTGACTCTCAGAAATATTACCACCATACGCCGCGTTCAAAAAATTCGCTCGCATCGGCCCAATCGCATAAATAATTATGAGCCCAGCCATGAGCAACACAAACGTCATAATCGCAATCACTCGATCGCCACGATGTTTTCTCATTATGCTTATAATTATACCATGAAGAACGCCAAAATTATGCGATTCCTGAAGCGCTCGCAATAAACATCCCGAGCACCGCAGCAATGCCGGCTATAACCCAAAACCTCATCACAATCTTCGCTTCTCCCCACCCCTTCGCTTCGTAATGATGATGAATCGGCGCAGAAATAAAAATCTTCCGATGGAAAAACTTCTTCGACGCCATCTGAATCAATGACGACCCCGCCTCGATAACAAGCATAAGCCCAATCACCGGCAACAGCAAAAACGCATTCGTCATCATCGCCACCACACCAAGCCCAGCCCCAAGCGCAAACGAACCCGTATCTCCCATCATAAACCGCGCCGGCGGCACGTTAAACCAAATATAAGACAACAGCCAGCCAACCACCGTCATGCAAAACGCAAACAGCATCCACTGCCCCTGGAACAGCGCAATCACACCGTACGCTCCATACGCAATCATCATTAGTCCGCCCGCAAGCCCATCAAGCCCATCAGAAATATTCGTCGCATTCCCCGTCGCCACCACTGCAAACGTAAACAAGAAAATCATCCCAACCACGCCAATATCAAAACTCCCCACAAACGGCACCATGACTTCCGTCCAACCCAACTTCGTCGCAAAGAACCATCCAAGCGCCGCCCCCACAATAGAAATAAGCAACATCTTCGAGCCCGCGCGCAGCCCCGCTGCTCCTTCCCCGCTCCCAAACACGTTAATCAAATCGTCGATAAATCCAACCGCTGCTCCACCAAGAAACCCCGCGAGCGGAAGCCAAGTTTGCCCACGGTCAAGATTGCAAACAATCGTCACAACCGCAACCACAACCACACCAATAATCCCCGCCATCGTCGGGAAATGTCGTTTAAACTTATGCGCATGCAACTTCGTCATAATCGGCAAAGCCGACCCGTCCGCCGTTGTCTTTTTCTGCTTTTTCCAAAACTTATATTTGTACGCAAAATAGGTATAAACCGGCGTCAAAAACATCGCCAGCAAAAACGCCCCAAGCGCCAAAATCAAGCCATAAAACATTTCGTTGTTAAGTTCTGTTTTCCACATATTACTATATTATACTACGCCCCGGGCTTAATTTTCAAATAATCAATCATAAAATCAGAAATATCGTTAAACACCGGCTGCGCATATTGCTCCGCACCCGTTGTTTCCCCGTCCTTCCAAATCCGGACCATCGCGAGATACTCCGGCATTTCTCCCGTCGCCCCGCCAAACCCAACATACGTCGCCACCCATTCATCCATCGAATACGCCCCATCTCGAATCACCTGCGCCGTCCCCGTCTTCCCTCCCACAAAATACCCATCTCGGTCCACTCCCGTCGCCCGCATCAAACTCCTCGTTCCCCAAAGCATCTCACGCATCTGCCGACTCGTGTCTTCCGATACCGCGCGCCACGCCGCCCCGGCTCGCTCTTTCTCAACCAAAACCCCGCCCTCCATATACCCCTTCACAATCGTCGGATGATGATATTCCCCGCCATTCACGAGCGCCGAATATCCGCTCGCAACTTGGAGCATGGTCACCAACATATTTTGCCCAAACGTCATGTTCGCATAGAGCGAATCGCGCCCGTCCCCCTCCACCGGATCGTTTATCAGCCCCGTCGCCTCATAAAGTTCAATCCCCGTCTCCTTCCCGAGCCCAAAATGATTCACATAAAAATCATATAACGTCTTTCTTCCCTGCTCATTTATTTGCGTCGCATCTCCGCCAATCAACTTAAGCGCATGAATGCTCCCCGTGTTCAAGCTCCAATTTAACGCATTTTGTATCGACGTCGGCCCAAGCAAATTCGCCTGCCCATACGTCGAGTTCTTTATTTGCCAACCATCAATCACTTCGTATCCGTTGTTATAAAACATCGTATTCGCATCCAAAACTCCGAGTTCAATCCCCGTCGCAAACGTAAACGACTTACACACGCTTGCTGGCTCATACGGGTCATCCGTTACCCTATTTACGTATACGCTCGCATCCTCAACTTCCCCATAGTTCCCCGGGTCATATCCCGGCAAATTCGCCATCGCTAAAATCTCCCCCGTCCTCGGGTCCATCACTAACGCGCTCGCCTGGTCTTTTCCAAATTCCGTCATCCTCCGTTGCAAAATTTCCTCCACCTTCGCCTGCACATTCCGGTCGACCGTCAGCACCACATTTTTCCCATCTTCCGCCGGCACCCGGATATTATCCTTCCCAATCGAAAGCGCCACATTATTCACATCCGCAATCGTTTTCAGTCTTCCGTCCTTGCCCTTAAGCTCCTCATCGAGCGACCCTTCCACACCATACTGTCCGTCCCCGTCCATATTTACAAACCCAAGCAGTCTCGCCGCAAGCGTCCCTTCGGGATACACTCGCTTTGTCCCCTCCTGCATTATCATTCCCGTCACTTCTTTCTCGCGCAGCTCGAGCGCAAGTTTTCTCGGCACATTTTTCGCCACCACAAAATATCTCCGCGTCCGGTCTTTCAAAACTTCCGTCGCCGAATCAACCGTCAAATACGGCTTCATCTCTTCCGTAAAAACCGCATCAGCCAGCTCTTTCTCTTCCGCAACCATCGGGTCCAAAATCACCGTCCACGCCTTCTCGTTCATCACAACCGCGACCGGCTCACTCCCGTCCATCATATAAATCTCCCCCCGCTTCGCCTTAATCGTGTTCTCAAACGTATGCTGCGCTTCCGCCTTTGCCACCCATTCTTCTTTCTGAATAATCTGAATCATAAACAACCGCACCAAAATCACCCCAGCAACCACAAAAAGCGCATACTTCAAAACTTTTAACCGCTTCTTCTGCGTCTCGTCATTCATCTTACGCTTATTATATCACACAAAATGTCTAGAAAGACACATTGCCGACAAGCCAATCGAGCACATTGAGCTTTTTAATGCCACCATAGGAGGCATATGGCGTCTCATCAAGACTTAAGAGAACCTTTGGATAATTATCATTAATCTCCTGGAGCGAAGCAAGTTCACGCTTTAGAGTCTCCGGATCCCTAGCATCTTCAGCGACCTGAATGTATATCGGTTCGCGGTTCTCGTCGGTGGCAATAAAATCAACTTCGTGATTATTGACCTTTCCGATAGCAATTTCATAGCCACGGCGATAAAGTTCAAGAAAAACTACATTTTCTAGAATTCTGCCAGTGTCCGACGGCTTACTGCCAAGGAGATAGAAGCGAAGTCCGATATCAGGAATATAATATTTTGTAGGAGCCTTGAGGTATTCTTTTCCTTTGATATCATAACGTTGAGCTTCATAGACAACGTAGGCAGATTTGAGAGCTTCAATATAGCTATCTACCGTTGGGGCAGAGATAGACTTATTAGATTCATTGAGAGCATTAGCGATGGACTTTGAAGAGTTCGGGTTGCCAATGTTATCATAAAGAAACTTAACGACCCGGTTCAAGCTAGCAACGTCAGAAATGTGATGTCTAGCAACTACATCTTTAAGGACAATCGAGCTATAAATACCTTCGAGATAAAAGCGAATATCAGAAGGGGTATCAAAATCCATGCCCGCCGGAAAAGATGTGGTAGTGATATAATCATTATATTTACGTAGGATATCGGTATTACCTTTGACAGAAAGATATTCCTTAAATGACAAAGGAAGCATTTTAATCTCCACGTAACGACCGGTCAGGTAGGTGGCGAACTCACTGGACAAAAGTTTGGAGTTAGAACCAGTAATGTAAACGTCGGTGTTAGGTAGCTCAAAAAGACTATTAACGGCTTTTTGGAATTCTTTTACCTCCTGGACTTCATCAAGAAAAATATAATTCATTTTACCAGGGACAAGACGCTTTTTTACGAAAGCAAATAAATCCGAATGAGTGGTAATAAAATCATGTTCGCCATCCGTCAATCGAAAATGAGTAATCTGCGCTTCATCTACACCATCTTGCTTAAGATAATCCACAAATTGGCTATACAAAGTTGACTTACCACAACGACGGATGCCAGTGGCAATCTTAATAACCTTCTTCTCTCGAAGGCTCTTGAGTTTATCAAGATATTCAGTTCTTTCTATCATATTTCCCTTTCTATAAGCATTATAGCACATGTTTCGCAAAACGTAAAGCTCACTTTACTATCTTACTACTTTTATAAAGATAGTAAAATAGATTTTACCATCTTCCCAAAAGTTTTTACTTCCATAGCAGTAAAAACTTCCAAAAATCAAATAGTTTTTACTTCCATAGCAGTAAAAACATTGACAAAACCCTATCTTTTTGCTATTATAAAAGAAAAGGAGCAACCATGATTACGAGACCACTTTATCTAGACCAAATCACCCCGTTCATCGACAAGCCTCAAATTAAGATCCTTGTCGGGATTCGCCGCGCCGGCAAATCAACAATTTTGGAATGTGTCCAAAATCTCCTTTTGGAACAAGGCAAGAAACCCGACCAAATCGTCCATATCAACTTTGACACTCTCGAATATACCGACATACAAGACAAGTCCAGCTTTCTGGCCCTCGTTCGCCAGCTCTACAAAGACGGCAAACGCTATTTTCTTCTCGACGAAATCCAGAATATCGAAAAATGGGATGAGGTTATCAGCGCTCTCTACGCTGAAGGCGATACCGACATTTACCTCACCGGAAGCAACTCGAAGCTCCTATCGAGAGAACTTTCCACCTTCCTAACCGGCCGCTACATCAACATTCGCATCTCCACTTTAAATTTCTCCGAATTTATCGACTTCAAACGCGCTCGCGGAGAAGACGTTAGTAACATCGAAACTTTATTCACAGAATACCTCGAAAAAGGTGGTTTCCCCGCACTCCACATCGCCGAACAAGGCATCGCGCAATGCGACCAAATTGTTCGAGATATTTATTCCTCAATTCTCTTCCGCGATCTCGTCGAGCGCCACAATATCCGCAACACAGAGCTTTTATCCCGCATAGTCAAATACATCTTCGATAATATTGGTAATATATTCTCCGCCAACAGCATCAGCGAATACTTAAAAAACGAGCGCCGTAGCCTAAACCCCGAAACAATTTACAATTACCTAACCTGGCTCGAAGAAACTTTTCTAATCGAACGTGTATCCCGCTATGACCTTCGTGGCAAAGCCTTCCTAAAAACTCAAGAAAAATTCTTCCTTGGCGACATTGGATTATTGTACGCCATTAACGGACGCAACAGCTCATATTTAAGCGGAATCTTGGAAAACCTCGTCTATCACGAGCTAATTTCCAAAGGCTACACCGTAAATCTCGGAAAAAACGGCGAAAGAGAGATTGACTTTATCGCCGAAAAAAACCATGAAAAACTCTACATGCAAGTTTCATACAAGCTCACCGACTCCGCCACAACCGAACGCGAGTTTAGCGCTTTCGAAGGTATAGACGACAACTTCCCCAAATACGTTGTCTCACTCGACAAAGATACTTCTTTCTCGAAAAACCAAAACGGCATCATTCATCGATACCTCCCCGATTTCATCTTAAACGACCTCTAGTCACATACCCCGTCTATACCTCCTCACAAAAGATTCTACTTCCATAGCAGTAAAAACATTCCGATTCTGCTATAATATAACTATCTAGGCTTTCGCTCAGAAGCACTTTCCGTACGTGAGGAGTAATTACTCCTTTTAGATTTAGATTTGGACTGCGACCCCAAACAAATTTAAAAAGGAGAAAAATGAACGAACAACTTTCAAAATCTTCGCTGCGCGCTTCGCGCCAGCTTTATGATGCCGTAAAAACAAAAGTCATCGAGCTAGAAAAACAAAACACATCCCGCATCATCGCTTTTCAAAGCGATGCCAAAGGCGAATGGCACAAAATCGGCGGCAACTCTCTTTTACTTTACTATTTCGAGGTCTGCCAAAAAATCCTCAACCTTCACCCCTCAATTCAGTCCGACACTGACTTCTCCACCGCCACTTTTCCCGAAGGTGTAATCTGCGTTCGCGGCCTCAACGTTCTAGAAAAACGCCTCACCCTCGCCCAGGTCCTCAAAGAAAAACGCGTTAGCAAACGCGTCGTCGTCTACGAGCTCAACATCTCACTCTCTCTAGAAACACTAAACGAGCTCCGCGCCAGCCTTATCAAATCCCGCGAAGAAGCCCTTGCCGTCGTCCGCCCCAAATCTTCCCTCGACCCAGAAGCTTTCAGCTACATTCGCCACCTCGACTCTCGAATTTATGAGGAGGTCCGCAAGCTCAACGCATTCGACCGCGAATGTCTCGGCCTAGAAACCTGCAACCTCGCTCACGCCATGTTCACCACCTATTACGAAATGAACGACGGCCTAACTTCCGAACCTACCGGCTGGCAGAAAATCTATTCCTATGCTCGCCACGTTTCTTACAATCTCAACACCATGGTCGAACGCAAAATGTGCCCCATCGCCCCCATCACTCACATTTGGGACGATTGTATCGCTCTAATTCGCCATATTAAACGTGCCCACCTAAAAATCAGCAGCACAGGGAGCAAATCTCGTGTCTAGCCATATCGCAAACCCCGACAGCCTCACCTCTTTCCAAGAAAGCAATCTTCCCTTCCGCGACTGGCTCCTCGTCGAGCTTGGCCTTGCTTACCTTGCCGCCCGCAAGGGCAAGCGCACAACGGGCGACGAACATATTTTCGAAATGAACGCGCAAGAAAACCTAATTAACCTCCGAGACAGCATCGTCGATCGCACTTATATTCCTTCTCGAGGCATCGCCTTCGTCACCAGAAAACCAGTCATCCGGGAAATCTTCGCCGCCCCCTTCCGCGATCGTGTTGTCCATCACTTTCTTTTCAACAGCGTCGCCGAATGGTGGGATCGGCGACTCATTCCCGACTGTTACTCTTGTCGCATCGGCAAGGGCACTTGGTACGGCATTTACCGTCTCTCAAAGCATATGCGCTCCGCCTCAAACAACTACAAGACCCCGACTTATGTCATCAAACTCGACATTCGCGGTTATTTCATGTCTCTCTCGCGTGACCGGCTTTTTGAACGCGTCTGTTGGGGACTTGATTGTCAGTTCCCAGAAAAAGACCAGCTCTACGACACGCTCCGTTTTCTCTGGTCTAAAATCATTTTCGACAATCCAGTTAAAGACGTCATCAAAAAAGGCAGCCCGCGCGACTGGCGCGATCTTCCTCGCGCCAAGAGTCTTTTCTGCCAACCGCCTGGCAAAGGCATCGTCATCGGCAATCTCTCATCCCAGCTCCTCTCAAACATCTATCTCTCCGCTCTCGACCGCTATATGACCATCACTCTCGGCTACAAACATTATGGCCGTTACGTCGACGACTTCTACTTTTTCGTCAAAAAAGAAGATTTGAACAAAGCCCTCGCCGACATCAAAAAAATCGAGTCCTTTCTCAAAGACCTCGGGCTCACGCTCCATCCTAAAAAACGCTACATCCAGCCTATCGAGCGTGGTGTTCCCTTTCTTGGCGCCGTGATTTATCCCGGCCATATCGTCACCGGTCCGCGCATCGACAAAAACTTCCGCACCTGTATCCGTGAATTTGAAGCCGGGCACAAAGACCTTCAATCCGTGGTTTCCTATCTCGGCCTTCTCAAAAATCTCAACGACACTAAATACCTAACTGAACTTTTTGAAGACTTTGGCTGGAGCTACAACAAATAAAAGACCAAAAAAACAATAATCCCCGCTATTCTAACGGGGATTATTACACCGAACTAGAGAGACCTGGGGGACCGGAAAGAGAGGAACCGGCCCAGAGGGGCGAGGACTACTCCGCCGCCGCGACGCACCGCACTGCGAAGCCGTTGCCCTTGTTGTTGTTGTTCCGCGGGTTCAGGTTGGTAGAGTTGAAGTTCAGGTTGTACGAGTTAGTCGCAGAGTTGCTACCAGCCGACCAGTAGTTGCCGTTGCTACCGCGATTGTTCAGGCCGCCAGAGTTCCAGTTGTAGTTGCCACTACGCAGGAAGGACCAACGAAGCGCACTGAGCGGGCATCCGCCCAAGGAGTCGCTCATTCAGGTCAAGCGCCCGTAGGCTCCGACCAAGGAGATTGCTCTCCCATAGAACTCTAAATAAGAGTGGGCTCCTGGTTTCTCTAAGTTCTTTTTTCTTGGAGCTGTCATGTGTGTAGCCAGGACGCTCCGTAGAAGAACAAGACGCCTCTCTTAGAGACGTCAGCTCCGTCCTGGACCCCATAGGTTCTCCAGGATGGGGCTGAAGCCTCTAAACCCCGGTCGGCTCACGCCGACCGGAGAGATTCTTCAGTTTTTGTGTCAAAGAGCTTTTTTGTTTTCCTTTCCAGCTGCTTTCCGAACGTCGTTCCAGAAACCTGGGGGACCGGAAAGAGAGGAACCGGCCCAGAGGGGCGAGGACTACTCCGCCGCCGCGACGCACCGCACTGCGAAGCCGTAGCCCTTGTAGTTGCTGCTCCGCGGGTGCAGGAGGGTAGAGTAGAAGCTCAGGCCGTACGAGTTAGTCGCAGAGGCGCTACCAGCCGACCAGTAGTAGCCGTAGCTACCGCGAGTGTTCAGGCCGCCAGAGTTCCAGAAGTAGTAGCCACTACGCAGGAAGGAGAGCGGGAACACACGTATCTTTGCATCTGTAGCATTGGAAGTTAAGGTATTAGTCGCTTGGTTACCGCGGGTGTTATTACCAATACTATACCCGCCATCAATTAATCCATAGAAGTCCTGGTCGCCGTTATTAGATGGCAGCTTCCAGCCCTTCGGGCAGATGGAGTCCGCCGCTCTGGAAGTTGCGCCGTTTGACGGATGCGTGCTACCCGCCACCGCTGCATACCAGTTATACCAGTTGCCGTCCGTTCTCGTATCTGCCATCGCAAGCGTGTTATCTTCCGCATCCATGCAGGACACAAAGTTATAAGGATTTCCAGTCGCCGGGTCAGTCAAAGTTCCTTGCACCGTACCAAAGTTTGCACAGCGAGCATTACCGTTACCAGCAGTCACTCTGTAATAAGTCTTTGTTTCTTCGTCAACGGTCGTTTCTTCTTCAGTATAGCTAACGTTAAAGTACATTGGTCCGGTATCCATCACGTGTGCACCATCGCGTCCGTTTCTTGCCCAGCGATAATCCGCACCAGTTGTGCTCATCGGGAACAATGTATAGGTTGCGTCGGAGTATTCGAAGGCAGTACTCGTGCTCGTGTTGTTCATAAAATCAATCGTATTGCCGAGATGGTCTTTGCTGATTGCAAGCCTCGGAATCTCCGTCGAGTCCATCCCAACACTGGTGCCATCGTTAGAAAATTGTGTAATCATCGGTTCGCCGCTCGTCTCGATGACACAGGCTGTGCCTTCCTTCAAATGATCGTTATAATAGCTATACGTACAGGTCGACCCAATATTCTCCGACGAGTAGGCATTACCTGAAGTCGTGAGGTTCGGCGCGTTTAGTTTACGAACTTGATAAGCCACCGTGGCGTAATACGCACCTGCAGCGAACCCGCGAACTGGCGAACCCGTTGTATCGTCTGTCTTGTAACCATCCGCAAGAGCAACTGCCGCGGTTACGCTGACTGGCGTAGTCATTATCTCCCCGACTGCCGTTGCACGATTTGCGTCAACATCCGCTTGCGTAGCAATAACCTTATTGTATGCAACTGACGTCGCCGTCGCAAAGCATGGCCTTTGTGCGGTGCCACCGGTACATTCAGCAAGCGTCAACTCTGACCAATTAGAATCGATTTCTTCACCTTCACCTTCTCCAGGAGTTGTTCCACCTGTCGGTTCGGTATATGTATATTGCTTCAAAGTCACCGTTTCTACACCGTGCGCGGTTTGCCAAGCTTTCGAGGCAGAACCAGTATCAGCAATCCATGTTCGACTTCCTTCAGCGGTCATATTGTTTGTGATTTCGTCATTCGTCTTCTCTGCGTCCACGGCAAGTGTCCAAGAATCACGTGAGTTAAGGTCGGTATCGCTCGCAGTGAGAGTCATACCGGAATAAAGGTCAAGGTTAAGGTTCTGCACCATCCAACAGTTACCATCAGCGAGACGTCGCACTGTATAGCGCTTACCATCGCGAGTATCTCTAAGGGCAAAGGTACCGATACCATCAGCCGTAGTTGCTGTAGCATAGTTATTAGGCAATTGACCGCCTTCTGCCACAGTCTTGATTTCCGTCGTACCGTCCGGATTGTAAAGCTTCGCCTCTGAACCGAGTCCATCTTTCCAAATGTTTGTGTTCGAGCAAACCCCCGAAGAGATGTCCTGCATGGTCGTTACATAGAAAGTGCCGTTCGAGCGTTTTGTCTGAAGCCCGGCATAGACGAACGCCGGTTCATTGCCGTTATCAATCTTGCTAGCATAGTTAAACCCATAACCAGTCACTTCCAGCCAGTAGTCATATTCCTGTGCTTCTTGCGCCACCGGCATCTCGCACTGAATCGAGCTAAGTGAACCTTCCGTCACAGCTTGCTGTGTCGTTACAGTCGTAAAGCTGCTCGGGTCGACTTCACATTCGTATGCGTCGCCAGAATAAGTCTGTTTATCAGTTGCAGAAAGCTGGCTAATATCATAGTTCGCCGCAGCCATCACATCGTGAGGCACAAGATGAACTTTAACCGTATCTCCGTTTACGATATTTGCCGCCGTTTGCGCAAGATCGAAATAAATCGTCTGCACCGTTCCGGTCATCCCGAACTTAACATTACGGGTCAAGTTGTTAGAGACGGAATCGAGTGATTCTGCCGAAGCAAGAGCAGTATAAACAATTTGGTTCTCATAGCTTCCCGCCATTACATCGTTATCGACGTTGATTGCATAATACACGTCAAAGGTATCTTGGCTGGAATAACCCGCTGAGTTTAGACCTTTCCAGATTTGCTGCGGTGCAGATTTGGCTGGCACACCTGCCCAGATGGAGGAAGTGTAAGCTGCGCCGTTAGTACTATAAATACTTTGATCGAGAAGTCCTTCAAAAGTAGTTGCAACGCTGGTCCTAGTCAAACCGCCAAAGGCGCTTGTAGTTGTTCCGTCACTTTTCTTTACTGCGGTTCCTGGCACCATATAGCCCCAACCGCTGTTGCCGTTCTCAATGACAGTCTTCGGCGCATCCCAAGTACCAGAAGTGGAGGAAATCTTCATGGTTGTATCGCTCGCACCTTCATAAGTAAGAGCAGATGCCGACCCGTCACCAGCAGTCACATCGTTGTTCAACATAGAAAGATAAACTGCATAATATTTTCCGCGAGTTGTTACGCCAATCGTCTTCTTCTTAACAACCATAGTGCCATAGTTACCATTAAGCTTTGCCGTCGGCACAATCGTTCCAAAGTCCACATCGCCATGCGTCGAATCGGCGAGCGTTGTGCTAATCACGGTTTGACGTTCTTCATCTGTCAACTGTGCAATTGCAGCTTGGCGTTCCTCATCCGTCATCTGTTCAATCGTCTTTCCGCCCGTTTTTCCAGCTGCTTCCGCTGCCGTCACCAACGCATCATTCGTCGCCTCGACGTCCGGGTCAAACGTAAGGTCAATCGCGCTCCAGCGAATATCCGCATCCACACGGTTCGCGGCATTGGCTTCCGCCAAAATGTATGGCATAAACACAAACGCCATCACAAAAACGGCGGTCGCAGTCAGACTTCCTCTGAGCAACCGCCCAAAAATAATAGTTTCTTTTATTTTTCCAAGCTTCCTATTAGCTTTCATTGTCCTCCTATTCATAAGCTCTATTATAACCCGCTTATGTCGTGGGTGTCAAGACAATTTCCCGATTTTTTTCGGGTTGCTAAAAGAAAACCACGTTGTTCACTCTAAAAACCCAGTGCTTTAATTGTGGAAAAGCGTGAAGTTCACCAAAATACAAATACTTACTCGGCGTAGCCAGAAACTTGCCCAGCCTGCATATTCGCCGCCACTTCGCTCGTGTTCACCGTCGCAATACTCTTCAACTTTTCCCTCTCAACCGCCAAATCCTCTTTCTTCGCCTCAAGCTCCGCAATCTCCGTCTCAATCTCGCTCAGCTCATAATCATAACTCGTCGCCTTTGTTCCCTGAGTTACATAAATCAAACCAATCACAAGAACCAAGATCCCTAAAATCACACTCTGCGACACACTTCCTAAGGTTTTCGGGGTATGGCGGACAGTATTCCGATTCCGGACCCAACTAGAACTAGACTCTCGCATTTTTTTTCTCGCAATTTTTCCTTTTTTTGTTTTTATGTTTGATGCATGTAACTTAGTCCGAGGCGGTCAAGCTAGGCAGAGCTATAAGTAACCACAGCTCCCGCCTCGGGAAGGTCATAAATTAACACACTCTTTGTTTTAAGACTCCGCAACCAGATTATAGTTGTGGCAGCCCTTTTCGGGCCATGTCTCCCCCATCCCCCCATTTCTCCTAAACCCGCTCGGGTTTAGAAGAAATGTACCTTGATTTTTTGTGCACGGGATTTATTCGACACAACGATTTGCTTTGGCATATAGCCTCCTTTTATTTTTGTTTTATTTTTTGTTTTAACAAATCTAAGGTTAAAGGCTCACTCTACTTCAAGTTGCTCCACACTCTACTTCTTGCATCTTTCCGCAGTTTATCTTCGTCTCGCAGCTCTCAGTTTCGCACTCCTAGCCCTAGGATTGTTAACTAATTCAATTTCGCCCGCAACAATTGGCGTCTTTGTTAAAACTTCCAGTTCTGACTCCTCTCCATACTCACTCGCTTCCTTAAAATACTGCTTAACCAGCCGGTCCTCAAGACTATGAAACGTAATAATCGCGACTCTCCCTCCGGGTTTTAAAACCTTCGTAAGAAGCGGCAACGTTTTCTCAATCAGCCCAAGTTCATCGTTCACTTCAATCCGTATCGCCTGAAACACTCGCGTCGCCGGATGCGTCTTTGAATATCGCGATTTACTTTTTACAAAATCCGCGAGCTGAAGCGTCGTCCTAAACGGCCGCGCATGTACAATCTCTCGAGCTAATCTTTTCGCATTGCCTGGTCTTTCCTCTCCATACTTCACAAAAATCTCTGCAAGCTTCCATTCTGGGTAATGATTAACCACCCTCTCCGCCGTCAACTCCTGCGTCCTGTCCATTCTCATGTCGAGCGGCCCATCTTTAAGGAAAGAAAAACCACGTTCCTGTCTGTCTAATTGCGGGGAAGACACTCCAAAATCCGCCAGTATCAAATCAAAAGTCTTACCACACTCTACTAAGTCTAACACTGAACTATAAAAATCTTTATTCACGATTCTTGGAGATTCACCATTCTGGTACTTCTCTCTAAGATACTCCGTCGCAAACTTATCTCGGTCAACAAGGACCGACCCTTTATAATTCTGTGTCAAATCCAAAACTTCACTCGCATGTCCTCCATACCCAGCCGTGAGATCCAAATACGACTCACCGGTCTGAGGCTTGAGAACCTCGAGCACTTCTGATAATAACACGGGTTTATGAAGTTCTTCCATATCTCCTATATTATAACATATAGTGACATGCTCTTTCGTTCGTTTGAGAACGCTTAACAAGAAATTTCAGCGTTTTTGTTTTTGTTCGATTTTTGTTTGTTCCTTTTACACTAGATCCACCACAAGAATCTTGTGGCCGTTGAGAGATTATTGTGTAAATGGTTGCTAAGACTAATCCCGACCCTAGAGCCGAAACCGTCTTTAGAGTTTTAATTGGGAGGTGTTAGTTTTAGAATGTACAGACGATTTTGTTGACGCGTATCGCAAAAGGTAACCGCGCGCCAAAACTCCCTGTTAACCGTTCTCAAACAGATATTAATGTTCGTTCGTAGATAGTTTTTTGTTTTTCGTTTTTGTTTATGACTTTCTACTTGCTATTAGTATAACCATTTTCAATTAAAAAATCAAGCCCTTTTCGGCCTGATTTTTTAGAATTTTCCTTCAACTTTTCCACAACCCTGTGGATAACTATCCACGTGGCGGCTCGCCACCGTCCGGCTCCCCCATCAATTTTTTGGATTTTATTTCGTATCTTAGCCCCGTCACCGGCGACACATAATAATCCTCATTTAAAAGATTTACAAACATCGTCAAATCTTTATCGTCCATGATAATAATCGACTTATCGTCATCGGTCATGAGGTCAAGTTGCATCTCGTCCGAATAATCAAGCATCTGCTCTTGCGTCATCGCCTCATTAATATCGATATTCTGAATCTTCTTGAGAAGCGGCTTCTTGTCCTGAAGGAGCACATCAAGCGTCAAACCTTCAGAAAAGCTGAGTTTATATTTCTCCTGCAGTTCCCTCGCCTTCGCCTCAGCCAGCACCTGCGACTTATAATCATACTGGAACAACGCTTCAAACTTCGTCTGATTAAACACCACAATATTCCCGTCAATAATCGCTACCTGATTATCTTCCGGCATTTTAATTGCAACTTCCGCCGAAAATGGCTCAAAGCTCTCTCCGTTCAGCTCCCAGCTTGTCGCACCTTTGAGCGCCGCGCTCGCCGACAGCGCCTTTGCGATATAAAACGTCTTCGTTCCATCTTCCCCGCCAGGATAGCTAAACTTCGCGATAATCCCCTTCACCTTCTTAAACTCATATTCGTTATCAGAAAAGAAATCAATGTCCTTATATTCGTTTTCAATGAGATGGATCAGCGTCTCCGCCCGTCCAACATTCTCAAGTTTCGTACGATAAATCACCTTGTCTTCGCCGTCACTTTTTTCATACTCGCGACACTCAAGCCCCTTGTCCGCTTCTTTGATAATATAGCTCGTCGCTTCTTGCATAAACATCGCTTTAACGCTCGCCGTCAGCTTATCGCTATATCGAACTTTATATGGCGTATAGTTTTTATTAAACAAAAACAGCTCAACACTCACGTTGTTTTTAACTTCATCAACCTCATTCGCCCATTGGAATACATCAAAAAACCCTCTCTGAACTTCCTGCGTCTCTTGCGCTTCTGCATTTTCTGTCTTATCGGAATTATCTTCCATATATTACCTCTCTTAAAGCTTTGTAAAAAGTATAGCACACTTACGTCCACACTGGCAAATCATCATCCGGGAACGGGTCAAAATCATCCTCCGAATCGCCCATCTCGTCGTAATCGTTCGCCCCATACGGGTCAAATCCAAGCTCCGTCAAAAACCTCGACGGCATTGTATAGTTTCGCCCCCCGAAAGCAAACCGGCTCTGCGCCCAGGTTAGGAACAAATCCTGCATCGCTCGCGTCATCCCGACGTACGCGAGCCTCCGTTCCTCTTCCATGTCCGCTTCCTCTTCCGCCCTTGAACTTGGAAACAATCCCTCCTCAAGCCCAACCATAAACACCACTGGAAACTCCAGCCCCTTCGCCGCGTGTAGCGTCATTAGCGTTACGCTGTTCTTCCCTGACGTTTCGTCCGCACTCGACATCAGTGCCGCATCTGCCAAAAATTCCTCCAGCGTATCGTACCTCGACGCATTATCCGCCAAGACCACAAGGTTGTTTATTCTTTCCTTCCCTGCCGGCGTTCCATCGTCAAGCAACGTCGCGAAATCAAAATACTTCACAATCAACTCAATAATCTCCGTCGCGCTCTCACTCTCCAAATTAACTTGCGCCAAAAAGTTCACTAACCTCGTCACCGCCGCCCTTGCCTTCCCCGCCAAGTTGTTCATCAGCTCCTCGTCTCCAAGTCTTCCCCCCTGCTCAAGATGCGCAAAAATCTTCTCAAGACTTTTCTCGCCAAGCCCCGCCAACACATTCTTCGCCACCCTCTCAAGGCTCACTTTATCGCGCGGATTAACCAACAAATGCAAAATCGCAAGCACGTCTTTTACTTCTCTCCGGTCATAGAAACGCACCCCACCCACAATCTTGTACGGAATCCGGTTATTAATAAACGCCTTCTCAAAAGCATAGCTCTGCGCATTCGTCCGGTACAAAACCGCAAAATCAGAAAACGACCTTGTCTCACTCATTTTTATAATCTGTCTTGCCACAAAATTCGCCTCGTCCGCCTCGTCTCGCGTCGTCTTAATCTCGATCGGATCGCCATCTCCCGCCTCGGTATAAAGTACCTTCTCTGATCTTTGCTTATTTTGGTTAATAATTTTCTGACTTGCTTCCAGGATATTCCCCGTCGACCGATAATTCTGTTCCAGCTTAATCACTTTCGCTTCCGGGAAATCCTTCGTAAAGTTCAAAATGTTCGTAAAGTCTGCTCCTCGCCAAGAATAAATCGATTGCCAGTCATCCCCCACCACGCATATGTTGTGCTGCTTATTCACAAGCAGCTTTATCAACTGATATTGCACGTGATTCGTGTCCTGATACTCGTCAATCAAAATATACTTAAATCGCTCCCGCCATTTTTCCCTTACATTTGCATTTTCTCGAAAAAGTTTCAACGCTCGTAATAATAAGTCGTCAAAGTCAAGCGCAGCCGCTTCCTCTTTCTCGCGTTCATAAGCTTTATAAATCTTCGCCACCGCTTTCTGATTCGGATAAAACGCCGTCTCGGCATACTCATCAGGCGTTACGCCATCGTTCTTCGCTTTTGAAATCATCGAAAGCACACTCTTCGGTTTCAACATTTTGTTGTCCACCTTCAAATTCTTCATTGTTCGCCGAATCAAAGAAACTTGATCGTCCGCATCATAAATTGTAAAATTCCGATCGAGCCCCGCCGCCTCGTATTCAAGATGCAAAATCCGCACACAAATCCCATGGAACGTCCCCATATACGGCATAAAATTCCGCGGCGGTTGAGAGGACGGGCCATCTACCGCAAGCAAGCCCCAAAGCCTCTCGCGCATCTCGTTCGCCGCCTTATTCGTAAACGTCACAGCAAGAATATTCTCCTCGCGCACGCCATGTTTCAAAAGATTCGCTATCCTGCAAGTCAGTGTCTTCGTCTTCCCCGACCCCGCACCCGCAAGAATCAGTAGTGGCCCCTCAAGAGTTTTTACCGCCTCATGTTGTTGCTCGTTCAAATTGTCCATTACAGCGCCTCAATATCCGCTCCAAGCGTCTTAAGTCTCGCAGAAAAATCCTGATATCCGCGTTTAATCATATAAACATTACGGAGAATCGACTTTCCCGGCGCCGCGAGCATCGCAAGAAGAACCACCACCGCCGGCCTCAGTGCTGGCGGTGCCATCATCTCTGCTGGTCGGAAATTCGTCTCCCCCTCGACATAAACTCTGTGCGCATCAAGCAGCTCAACTTTAACATTCAAATTAGCAAGCTCGGTTATGTAGATTGCTCGATTCTCAAACACCCAATCATGAATCAACGTTCGCCCCTTCGCCGTCGCCGCAATCACCGAGAAAAATGGCAAATTATCAATATTAAGCCCCGGAAACGGCATCGGATGAATCTTATCCGCCGGCGCCCTAAGTCGCGACTTTTTAATCCTCAAATCAACTAACCGCGTTCGCCCATTCCGTGACGTATATTCTTCGCTTCGGGAAATCTGAGCTCCCATATCTTTCAAAACTTCCAGCTCAACTTCAAGAAACTCAATCGGCGCTCTCCGAATTTCAATCTCCGACTTCGTCACAATCCCCGCCGCAATTAGCGACATCGCTTCAATCGGATCCTCGCTTGGACAATATTCTACATCCGCATCAATTTTCGCAACCCCAGTCACCTCGAGCGTCGTCGTCCCCACTCCCTTAATTTTCACGCCCAACTTTTCCAAGAAAAAGCACAAGTCCTGCACCATATAGTTCGGACTTGCCCCCACAATCCGCGTCACCCCTGGATACTTCGCTGCCGCCATCAATGCATTTTCCGTCACCGTATCACCCCGCTCGATGAGCACAATCTTCTTCGGGTCAAATATTCCATCTGCCCCTGTCGCAACCAATTTTTCACGGTCAACCGTTGCTTTATAAAATCCGCTTCTTCCCTTTGCATCAACTCTCAGTCCAAATTCCGAAAGAGCTTTTAGATGTGGCTCAATCGTCCGCGTCCCGAGCGAGCATCCTCCCGCATACGGCAACTCAAACTCAGAAAACTTATGTAAAAGCGGCCCCATAAACATCAAAATCGACCGCGTCCGTCTCGCCGCTTCCACGTTCAACTTATCCAATCTCAATTCGTCTGGTGATATAATTTCCAAATCTTTTCCGTCATTCACCCAATTTATCTTCACGTCAATCGATTCAAGAACCTCAATAATCCGATAAACTTCCTCAATCTTAGCAAGCCCCTTTAAAACCGTCTTCCCTTCATTAAGAAGCGACGCACAAAGAAGCCCCACCGCCGCATTTTTACTCGTGTTCACCGCAATCGAACCTTTAAGTTCTTTCCCGCCATGAATCACATAGCTTTGCGACGCCTCGTCCGCCACCGAAAGAATTTGCCGCTCCAAAATCTCGCTAAGGCGCTTCACCATGTCGAGCGAAACGTTCTGTTGTCCTTTTTCAATCCGGTGAATCGCCGACTGACTTGTTCCGGCTTTTTCAGCTAGCTCCGCCTGCGTCCACCCCTTTTCGAGTCGCGCTTTTTCTAGCGCCCGCCCGATTCGAACTTGATAGTTATCATTCCCCCCTTCGATCAATTTCTTCTTCTTCATTCCTCGATTATATCACAATAATCATAATAATTCAGAATATGTCTGTATAACTTCATTCTTTTGGTCTAAACTTTCAAACGTCTTAATAATCTCCGAACGTAACGCCGCCGAAGATTCGTTCTCCTTAAGCTCCGCTTCAATCTTCGCAAAATATCCGCTCAAACCTTCGACTTTGTCTAAGTATAAGGTTACGCCGTCGCTCATTTTAATCTCTTGCCTTCGTCGAGAAATCTCCGCTTCTTGACGGAACCCAAGCTGCAAAATGATATTTGCCGCTTCGGTATAATCCGCCACCTTCGTCTCATCAAAAATCTCCACGTTCGCATCTTCAATGTGCCGTTTCAAAATCAAGCTATATTTCGCTGGCTTATCCACCGCCTTCATTTCTGTTCGCATCACAAGTCGCGGATATCCGTTTCCACGTCGATAAGTTCTCGGCACAAACACACGGTCGTGTTGCCAAAACACTGGCGCAAACTCCATTCCCATCTCATCCAGCCTTTTCTCAAACGCCTCACGACTGCCAAGCTTCATCTTCACAACCACTTTTTTCATCTTTCCTCCTTAGTCCTTTGGCACTTCCGCACCCATCCGCGCCTTATTTGCCCACTTATCCGCAAGTTCATTCATCTCCGTCCCAACATGTCCCCGCGTAAAGTGCAATTCAACGGGATATTTATTATATAATTCCCAGAGTTTCTTCACCATTGGCAAATTTTTAATCTCCCCACCCTTTTTCGTCCAACCGCGTGCTTCCCACCCTTTCGCCCACTGCGTCAAAACGTTCACCCAAAACTGTGAATCTGTCCAAATTTCACACCCCTCTTCGCCGGCATATTCCATCGCTGCTGTCAGCGCCGCCCCCTCCATGCGTATGTTTGTCGTGTTCGCCTCACGTCCAAGCCGTACTGGCTTGCCACTTTCTATCACAGCATATCCACCCGGCCCCGGATTTGGGTCCGCACTTCCATCTGTCCACAAAACTTTTGTCATGCTATAATTTTATCATAATGCCAGACAATAAAAAACCCGCCAATTCCGAACGTATCGAACGCGCCGTCGCCATCGCGACCGAAGCGCACAAAAACCAGCTCCGTAAAACCGGTGAACCTTACATCATTCACCCTCTTGCCGTCAAAAAGATTCTCGAAGAATGGCATATGGACGAAGACACCATCATCGCCGGCATTCTCCATGACACCGTCGAAGATACCGATTTAACCTTAGATGACATTAAAAAAGAATTCGGCGAATCCGTTGCTTTTCTCGTCGATGGCGTTACTAAACTCGGTCAGGTTCGCAAAAACATGGACAACCTCGACACTTATCTCCCCGAAACAAAAGACAACTTCCTTCGTCTCATGATTGCCACCGGCAACGACATCCGCGTTCTCATCATCAAGCTCGCCGACCGCCTTCATAACGCTCGCACTCTCTCCGCTCTCCCGCCCGACAAACAAAAGAAAATCGCCACCGAAACCTTGGAAATTTTTGCCCCGCTCGCCGACCGCCTTAACATGGGTCGCCTCCGCGTCGAGCTCGCCGACATCGCCTTCTCCTACGTCGACCCAAAACGTTTTGAATATCTCAAAAACCTTATCGAAGAAAACAACAAACAAGCCGCAAAGGCTCTCAAAGAAATCGAGAAGGAAGTTAAAGACCTCCTCAAAAAAGAAAAACTCGACGCCGAAATCTCCGGCCGTATCAAATCCGTTTATTCCCTTCACAAAAAGCTCGCTAAACACAACCAAAACTTAGGCGAAATCTACGATCTCACCGCCCTCCGCATTATCGTCCCCGACGTTACGAGTTGCTATCTCGCTCTCGGTCTTCTCCATTCCCTCTACACTCCAATGAACGAACGCATCAAAGATTACATCGCCAAACCAAAGCAAAACGGTTACCAATCTCTCCACACAACCGTCATCACCCCCAAAAAGAAAATCGTCGAGTTCCAGATTCGCACTCGCGAAATGCACGAATACGCCGAACGCGGTCTCGCCGCCAGTTTCTACTACAACGAGCAAAAGCTCACCGAAAACTATAAACAAGGCAAAATCCAACATCTCCCGACCAATCTTCTCTGGATTACCGAACTCCAAGACGCCGCCGCCAAACTTCGCGAAGGCAAAAAAGTCGATCTCAAAAAGCTCCGTCTCAACCTCTTCGCGGACAAAATCTTCGTCTATACGCCAAAGGGCGACATTATCGACCTTCCGAAAGGTTCCCTTCCGCTCGACTTCGCCTTCCGCCTCCACAGCGAAATTGGTGGCCACGTTTCCGGCGTCAAAATCAACGGCAAAATGAGCAACTTAAACCGCCGTCTCGAGCAGGGCGACGTTGTCGAAATTTTAACCGCCAAAAACCAAGTCCCGCATGAATCTTGGTTCGAAAAAATTATCACCTCTCATGCTCGCCAAAAACTTCGCCAAATGCTCCCAAAACAATAATATTTATGTTATAATAACGTATATGGCTATCGTAATCTGTGTTACGAATCAAAAAGGAGGTGTCGGTAAAACCACTACCGCGGTTAACCTTGGCTATTATCTCGCCAAGGACAAATACCGCACGCTTATTGTCGACTTCGACCCTCAGGGAAACGCCACTTCTGGACTTGGGCTAGACAAAGCCGAACTCGAAGCAGGCATGGTTGAAGTCATGCAAGGTTCCATCGCCCTCGAAGGCGCCATCGTCCCCACAAAGCATAAAAATCTCGACCTCGTTCCCACCACCCCCGAACTCGCTAACGCCGAAGTTGAACTTGTTTCTCAAAAGGGCAAATTTACAATTTTGAGAAACGCCCTCGCTCGTGTCGCCAACGATTATGATTACATTATCATCGACTCTCCTCCTTCTCTTTCCCTCTTAACCGTCAATGGCATGATTGCTTCAAATTATCTCCTTCTCCCCGTCCAAACCGAATTTTACGCTCTAGAAGGCGTTGCGCAGCTCCTCGAGAGCATGAAACTCGTCCGCAAAGCCATGAATCCAAATCTCCAGCTTCTCGGCGTCCTTGCCACCATGTACGACAAACGCACTTCCCTCTCCGCCCAGGTCCTCACCGAAATCAAAAAATACTTCAAAGACCTCACTTTCGAAACCACCATCCCGCGCAACGTGCGTATCGCCGAAGCTCCCAGCCACGGTGCCCCCGTCGGCGAATACGATAAATTCAGCAAAGGCGCTCGCGCCTATAAAGACCTCGCTCGCGAAGTCGAATTAAGAACTCAGAAAGGAACAAGATAATGTCACAAGGAAAAGGCCTCGGCCGTGGCTTCGCTAGCCTCATCCCCACCGATCTCGTCGATGAAGAATTCGACCCCACTTCCCTCGAAGACGAAAAACTCTCAAAACTTCTCGACCTTCCCCTCGAAAAAATCTCCGTCGATCCAAACCAGCCACGCAAGAACTTCGACGCCGAAGCGCTTAACTCCCTTGCCAGCTCAATCAAGGTAAGTGGCGTTCTTCAGCCTATCGTCGTTGTCCGTCATAAAGACGGCTATCAAATCGTTGCTGGCGAACGTCGTTTCCGCGCCGCCAAACTCGCCGGCCTCGACAAGATTCCGGCTATTGTCCGAACTCTAGACGACCAAAACCGCCTCGAGCTTTCCGTCATAGAAAATGCCCAGCGCGAAGATTTAAACGCCATCGAACTTGCCACCGCTTATGCCAAACTCCAAACTCAGTTCAACCTCTCCCTCAAAGAAATCGGCACTCGCATCGGCAAATCCGAATCCTCCGTCAAAAACACCCTCCGCCTTCTTGAGCTTCCCGATTTTGCCAAAAAAGCCATGGTCGAACACAACCTTTCCGAAGCCGTCATGCGCCCGCTCGTTCCTCTTCCCGATGACCAAATCGCACGCCTCCTCCCTCGCATCATCGAAGAAGGCTGGACCGTCAAAAAGGTCGAAGAATATCTAAAAATCAGAAAAGCCAAATCTTCCGCCGCCGTCGTCAAAGCTTCACTCAACTACGACCGCGAACAAGAACTCACGAGCAAACTCAAGGCTAAAAAAGTTAAAATCACTTCAAAGTCCATCACCATCACCTTCAAAAACAACAAAGAATTAGAAAGTCTACTAGAAAAAATTGGTTAGCGAGAGCTAACCAATTTTCTTTCTTTTCTTATTTTATGCTTTCGATTTTAATTTCGGAATAGCGTTGGCGATGACCATTTTCTTTATGCACGCGCTTCTTCGAATGGTATCGAATCACACGCACCTTCTCGCCTTTAACTTCCGGCTCGGTCACCACAGCTTTCACTTTCACGCCCTTAACAGTTGGCGTACCAACGGTCGTTTTGTCGCCGTCGATAAGAAGCAAAGCATCAGTCTCGAGCTCTTTTGTTCCTTCCGGGAGGAGGTCCACCCGCAGGGTCTCACCTTCGGCTGCAACGTATTGCTTGCCGCCTACTAAAATGACTGCTTGTTTCATAAATTCCTTTGTTTAATCTAGGCTATTTTATCACATCTCTGGAGTTTTATCAAGAGGTCCGCCAAGCGACTCCTGTTGCATCTTCTTAAGCGTTCGCTTACTATTCACATAGTAGAAGACGCCCACAATCAGCCCCGCAATAATTATGCCCGCCAGCACCATTTCCGCTGGCCCTGTGCTTGGCAATTCGCTCGGCAAACATTTGTTGTCGTTACGGTTCACTTCAACCTGAACCTTATCATGTTGCGTCGCTACCCCGCCAGCCGCAGTCCCATCTGCCGCCACTGGCGTACTGCTAACCCCAGCCAGGTTATACATTAAGGTCTTTCCGCAAGCAATCGCGTCCCCCTCGCTAATCTTCACCTTATAATAGATCTCTGCCGTCTCCCCCGCCTTAATTTCACCAACGACAACGCCGCTCTTAAACAAATCGCCACCATCCTCATCTCGGACAATCGTCTCTGCGCCATTCGCTACGATTCTTGCACTCCCCGGCACATATTCCATTCCCTTCCCGTTTTCAAGCGTATCGAACACCGTAATCGACTGCGTCATGTTGCCAGTATTTCGATAAGTGATTCTAAACTCCGCTTCTTGCCCCATGTTCATCGTCACGTTATCAACCCAAGTCGCCCCGCCGTCCACGCTTACTTTCTTATCCATCTCAAACGTCGAGGTCGGCTCCGCAACACTCTCCGCGTGAATCCTAAACACAACCATACCCGAGTACTCTGCGCAACCAGGAATCAGACCGTTAAACTCTTTTACACCAAGATACGTACCGTCCGCCGAAAACAATTCCGCACTATTCACTTCGCTTCCAGACAACGCCCAATCGTTATAAATTTTCGCACTCCCGGTAATATAGCTCAACTTTACTTTCTCATCCGCAATCAAAAACGCCTCGTCCCAAACCTCTTCTGGATTTGCCGTCAAAGAATAAATCAGCGCATCGACTTGCCCTTTTTCGCCCGCCTCCAAACTGTCCGGAAACGCCACCGAAAGTCTTGTTTTTTGCGCCACACCCTTATAATTATAGTCAACCTTATTATAAATCGACGCCGCATCGTTATGATAATAAATCGTCACTACATAATCTTTCCCACCTTGAACATGTATCTCACCAAGCGCCGTGCTCGACCCCTCATTCACAGCCTCAGCCACGCGCACAAATTCTCGCTCATCCCCAATCGACGAGTTATCCGTAATCGAGTTGAACGTCGCGTAATCTGCCGGATTTGCCATCGTCCATGTTTGGCGCTCTGGCCCCCAAGCATTAACAAATGTTGTAAAATTTACAACATTAACCAGCGCTCCCCCCAGCAACGCTGCCACGATTGCGCTCACATAAATTTTCTTTTTATTCTTTTTGTCCTTCATGTTTTATTTTCTCCCTTTATAATCCTAAATCCGCTAACTGGTCCGCCAAAGTATCCGGTGGCGTCGTCGTTTCTGGCTCCGTCCTCTGCCCAATGCTTTCCGGCCTATCACTCGGCCCCTGCTCACTCACTGGCTCTACAGTCTGCTGGACATGCTCTTGCTGTTCGACCTGCTGCACCGGTTCGGCAACCGCTTCAGGGTCTTTCGTCGGCTTCGGTTCAGGAGTCACCACTGGCGTCGGCTCTGGCGTCGGTTTCTCCGTTGGCACCGGCGTTGGCTCTGGAGTCGGTTTTTCTGTCGGCACTGGAGTTGGTTTTTCCGTCGGCGTCGGCGTTATTACTGGTTCCGGTGTTGGTGTCGGCTTCTCAGTTGGAGTGGGCGTTACCACCGGTTCAGGCGTCGGTGTCGGTTTCTCCGTTGGGGTTGGCGTCGGTTCCTCCGTCACTACCGGCGTCGGCTCCGGCGTAATTACTGGCTCCGGTGTTACCTCCGGCGTCGTCGTCGATGTCGGCGTCGGCGTAACCTTAGCCGGTGTCGAACCTTTCTTAAACTTCAGCGCAAACCCTTCCTTTGCGTCGTCATAAATTTTATCGCCATACTTGCTCGGGTTGATTCCCGCTTCTCTTGCTGCCACTTCATAAATCTCTGGATTCTGGAACAGCTGCTCCCCTTCCGCACTCACATAGTCAACCAACAAGTCTGCGTTCTTCCCTCTGTCGTCGTCCGACATCTCGCGTGACCACATTCCTGGCGTCTCCGCCACAATCGCGTCCGTCGGCCCTTGCGGAATCTCAAAGCCCCAGCTCTTTGTTACGTTAATTTTCCCGCCCTTCATCTGCCCCATAATCTCATCCACAAGACCATTTGCAAGCTCATCGTAATCATCCACCGCCATAGCTTTGATCTCTTCCGCTCTTCGCGTCAACGAGTCAAACGAATCATGCGAGGTGCGTTTCAATCTCCATTCCCACATCGCCATCTGGTGCGCACTATCTGTCATCTCTCGAATCTCGGCCGTCGCCATCTCCGCCGGCGACTCCGATTCCCAGCTTGTCCCCCAAGACTCCAGGTGGTCTTTTTCATTATCGTCCCAATATTTATAGAACGGATCATTCTGCTGATTATAACCGCCAACGTGGTGATACACGTCAACCGTCCCATCTTGCGTTTCTACGCTGCCAACGTGCGAAAACTCCCGCCCACGAATCCGCTCCTCATTCTGGAATTCCAAAACATCTTCAATACTCAAATCTTCTTCATCATCATAGCTCGCCGTCTCGGTTCGCTCTTCAATCCTCGGCTCTTGTGGCAACTCTGCGTCTGGATTACCTTCCCCCTTAGCCGTTTCCTTCCCGTCGCCCGCGCTACCAAGTTTAGCAATTAGCAGCGCCGTCGCAATCCCTCTTTTTGCAACCTTCCCCCAGTCCGCCTGCTTAATTTTCTCCTTAAACTCTGTATAGCCAGTCATCATCTTCTCGCGAATCACGCGCGCACGTTCGCGTAAAGTTTTCTTCTCTCCAACCTGCTCGGCCTTATTCTCGGCTTCTTGCTTCGCCAAAACTTCAAGCGCCCCTTTACCGACTTCTTGCGACTGTTCTCGCGTCATCTCGACCGGCGTCTCCACCGTCTCATTTTTCTTCTCGGCGTTTGCCTCCGCTATATCATCATAGCTTCCAGCATACTCAAACCCGCCATAATCACCGAATTGCCTTTCCATCTTATTCCTCCTCCCCCGCTTCCATTAATGTTTCATCGGATTCAACATTTTCGACACCCAAGTACTCGCGTTCAACTTCTCTAAACACTTTCCCAATAATACTCTCTGGTCTCACTCCCGCCACAAACAACATCGAATTCAATTTCTCGCTTGTCACTTCCTCTTCCGCTTCAAGTTCCGCAATGTCGTCTTCTGGCAGCGCCGTCAAAGCTTCGTCTAAAATTTTCGTGACAATCATCTGCTCGAGCTTTTCCTGCTCTGCGCCCTGCTCGGCTTCAGCCACCTTATTTCGCACGACCAAATCGTGCGCAAACTCCACGATTTTATCATTCCCCTCCTTGATTTTATTGTTTATTTTCATATTAATCTCCCTATTTTACTTAAGCTTACCATAAAGGTTATGAAAAATCAACAAAAAAGCCCCCAAATTCGGGGGCTTTCATCTTCTTATACTCTACCTTCTTTCTTTTCCCTAAAACTTTTAATTGTTTGTTTTATTCTTCTTAGATTACATCGGCTTACGCTACTTCCCTAAACACATCAAGACTAAGCACTTTTTTACCAAACTCGCGTTTCTTTGCTCGGTCGAACGCCCAAATTAAGTTTTCCGCTTCCGGGGACACGATTTCTTTCGACTGATACTCTTGCTCGTTTTCATACGGCTCAAAGCTGGTTACTGCCTTTGTTTCATCTTCAGCTTCGTCGATAATATCGTCTCGCCAATTAGCGTTATAAACTTCGTTTGGCAAACTAATTTCTTCGAGGGCTTCATTCCCCTCGCCTTCACTCCTTTCGTTAATTTTGATATTTTCTGTTTCCATTGTTTTGCCTTTTTGTGTTTATTATTTTTTATTTTTGTTTGCTAGGTTTTTTATTTTATTTCCTAACTTGCTTTGAGTATAGCACACTTCTTCAATTTTGTCAACAATGTTTATGCTTTATTTTGCAAAAAAGTCAAATCAACAGATTCCTTTACTTTTTCATTTCTTAATGCTAATATTTAACTATGGATGAAACCGTTAGATATGCCGTAGGGCTAGATGTAGGAACAGAAAACGTAAGAGCCGTTGTCGCCTCAATCGACCGCGCCGGAAAACTCTCTGTCGTCGGCTACAACGAAGCCAAAAACTCAGGCATGCGCAAAGGCATTTTAGCCAATCTTGCCGGTCCTGCTGACGCCATCGACCACATGCTCGGCGAAGTCGAGCGCATGTCCGGCTACGAAATTCATTCCGCCGTCGTCTCGGTCAACGGTTCCCAACTTTTAACCACCAAAACCGAAGGCATGATTGCCGTCGGCACCATCGAACACGAAATCAACGAAGAAGATTTATATCGCGTCGAAGACGTCGCCGTCACTGGCCGCGTCCCCGCCAATCGTGAAATCCTCGACGTTATCCCCTTTGGCTATTCCATCGACGGACAAGAAGGCGTCCGCGACCCGCTCGGCATGACCGGTGCTCGCCTCGAAATGCGCGCCAACGTTGTTTCCGCCCTCCAGCCAAACTGCGACAATCTCCGTAAATCCCTTGAAGGCGCCAAAGTCGCCACCGAACGCCTAGTTCCCTCCGTCGTCGCCGGTTCTCGCGCCGTCTTGAATGAACGACAAAAAGAAAACGGCGTTGCTGTTATCGACCTTGGCGCTGCCACAACCAGCGTCGCCATCTACGAAGAAGGCGACCTCCAATATGTCGGCGTCATTCCTGCCGGCTCTATCAACATCACTAATGACCTAGCTATCTGCCTAGAAACCAGCACCGATGTCGCCGAAGAAATCAAAAAACGCTATGTCACCGGAGCCTTTGAAGACGGCAAAGACATTGTGATAAAAATGAACCGCGAAGAGCACACCTTCAGCCGCGAGCAAGTCAACGAAGTCGTCAAAGCTCGTCTCGCCGAAATTTTTGACAAAGTCAAAAAAGAGCTCCGAAAAGCCGGATACGAAAAACGCCTTCCCGAAGGCGCCGTCCTCATTGGTGGCGGCTCGAAGATGCGCGATCTCGACATCTTTGCCAAACAAGAACTCGAAATGTCCGTTCGCCTCGGCTGTCCAAAGGGTCTCGGCGGCGTCGGCTCGTCTATTGAAAAGCCCGAATACTCCGCCACCATCGGTCTCATGCTCTTCGCCGCTGACTCCGATTCTCGCCCTATCAAAAGCGCTCAAAAGAAAGCCAAAGGCGAAAGCTCTGGCTTCTTAAAAAATTTGTTCAAAAAATTCAAATTCTAGTCTGGCAAAGTTAAAACTTCATATCCAGAATCAGTCACGAGCACCGTATGCTCACAGTGACAGCCGATTGAACCGTCCTTCAGCTTCACAGTCCATCCGTCTGACTTATCGGTATAATTCTTTGGCTTCCCAAGACAGCTCATCGGCTCAATACAAATCACATCTCCGGCCTTAAGTTTATACCCACGTCCCTTTTTGCCATAATTCGGCACTTCTGGATCTTCATGCATCTTTTTTCCAATTCCATGCCCGACATAATTTTCAATCACTCCGAGTTTCCCCGCGCGAAGCACCTTCTCAACCGCCGCAGAAACATCTCCGATGTGCGCCCCTGGCTTCACCTGTTCAATCCCTTCCCACATCGCGCTCTCTGTTACCGAAATCATTTTCTTCACTGCCGGATTCCCCTTTTCTCCTACAATCATCGTCACCGCCGAATCAGTAAAATACCCTTTATAATACACATCAAGGTCAAACGACACCTTATCACCTTCTTCAAACGGCTCATCGTTCGGCGTACCATGAATAATTGCATCATTAACCGAAATACAAATCGCCCCCGGAAACGCCTCTTTCTTAGGTAACATATCATAAGCCACACCTGCACCTCGCTTCACAATCTCGCTCCTAACCCAAGCGTCCACTTCTTTCCCTGTCATTCCTGGTTTTACATATTCTTTAAGATCACGCAAAAGGTTTCCTAAAATCTTTCCGCCTTCGCGCATTGCACTATTTTTTTGTTCATCCATAATAACTATATATTATATACTTTTTACAAACTTTATTCAACCACAGCCTTTATTTATACAAACATAAGTGTTATAATCAAAATATGATTATATTGTTCGGCCTCGCCGGCAGCGGCAAATCCACCCAAGGCCAAATCCTCGCCAAAAAGCACGGTCTCGTTTGGCTATCAGTTGGTCAAGTCCTCCGCGACACCGGCAAGTTCGACAAAATCCTCAAAAAAGGTGAACTTGTTCCCGACGAAAAAGTCGTTGAAATCATGCACGAAAAAATCCAAACAGTTCAAAAAACCGGAAAAGACCTCATCCTCGACGGCTTCCCGCGCGACATTTGGCAAGCCAAATGGGTCGCCAAAAATCTCGCCAAAGACATTAAGGCCGCCGTTGTCCTCGACGTCCCTAAAGACGAACTCCTTGTCCGCATCATGGCTCGCGGCCGCGAAGACGACACTCGTGAAGCCGTCGAAAAACGCTTCGACATTGTCGAAAAAAACCTCCAAGGCATCCTTAAAGAACTTGAAAAGAAAAATATTACCACAAAAAAGATATCAGGATTAGGCTCAATAGAAACAGTCACAAAAAAATTAGAACAAGAATTATTTAAAAATAATAAACAGCGCACCAGGAAGTTCCGAAAGTCTCTTTCGGAACAGTAAAGAGCCGAAACCAACAGTAAAAAATAACTTGATACCATTTCCGAGCACGAGCTTGTCTCCGCGCGGAGGAAATAGGCTGCCAAGTTATTTTTTACGATTGCGGTGAGGCTCCCGTTCCGAAAGGGAGCTTTCGGAACTTCCTACCGCAAGCCTAACTTAATTTTCTCAGTCTTCTCAGCCTTACGTTGCTCACGCAAAATAGCTTTCACGCGGCGCTCACGCTTCGAAATCGGCTTAGAAAAACGAAGTTGCGACTTCGCAAGTGGCATCACACCACTCTGAAGAACCTTACGGTTAAAACGGCGAATAATGTTCTCGTTCGCCTCAGACTGATCTTTTCTAGTAACTTTAATTGCCATATTGCCCTATATTATACCAAATTTCCCTCAATCTAACAACCCCTTAAATCCAAAATTCTCCCTTGGACGCTCTTCAATCCGTTCCATTCATTTTCCTCAACCTGCGTCAAGACGTTTATCCTCTCACCGTTCTCGACCCCTCGCCACTCTTCCGGCACCCCAAACGCCACCAACTTCAGAGTCTCCCCATCTTCTCCACGCACCAAAAGTCTCAAATGCTGCCCATCCGCCCCCATTAATTTTTTATCCAAAACAAACACCTCGGACAGTCCAAATATCGGCATCTCGTTACCTGGTCCATACGGCTCTAGACTCTCCAATTCCGCCAAAAAATCTAATGTAAACTCACCCAAATCCCTCACTTCGATGTCGGCTTCTCGTTCAAAATACCTCTCCTGATTTGAAAGCCCCAATGACTGATAATATTCATTGATGCGGTCCCTAAACTCCGCTATTTTTCCCTTCATCACTTTTACGCCAGCCGCCCCAGCATGTCCGCCACCGCCAATAATTGAATCCGAACACGCCCGAAGCGCATCCGCCAAACTAAAATCACCAAAACTCCTTCCCGAACCCTTAAAAATCCCGTCTTCAACCTCAGAAAGCACGAACGCCGGCCGTTTATAATCATCCACTAGTCTGCCCGCAATAATCCCAAGCACTCCCTCATGCCACTTCCCTGTCATTACTAGCACATCGTCTTCTGGCACGCCATTTTCTTCAAATTCTTTCATCGCCAAATGTTGTTGGTTCCTCCGCTCCTCATTCAGCTTCTCTAGCTGTAGCGCCAGGCTCGCACCCTCAATTTTATTTGGCGCCTGCAACAAATTCAAAGCAATCAGCGGACTCGCCATTCGTCCCGCCGCGTTTAGTCTCGGCCCTAGCTGGAACCCAATCGTCTCCGACGTAATTTTATGTGTCTGCGATACTCGCATCAGTTCTCGAATCCCCGCTCGCCGTGTCTTTCCCAGCACCTTCGTCCCATAGAAGCATAAAATTCGATTCACCTCACTCATGCGCATTGAATCGCAAATCGTTCCAATCAAGACCAAGTCTAGAAGCCATTTCTCTTGCCCTTCCGGAATCATTCCTTCTTCCGTCATTCCTCGTGCCACCATAAAAGCTACTCCAACCCCAGCAAGATCACGCAATCGCATTAGCTCGTCCAAGTGCTTTTCAAACTCTGGCACTTTTTTAGCCACATCTCTCCGTTTCGGGTTTACTACCGCCACTGCTTTCGGCAAATTCTCCGGGCATTCATGATGATCCGTCACAACTGTCTCTACTCCAATTTCGCTCAGCATCTCGACTATCTCTTCGTTTCCGCTTCCACAGTCCACCGTAACCACCAGTGACGCCCCCGTCTTTTTCGCTTCCTCAACCACCTTCTCGCTCATTCCGTAACCATCCTTAAACCTATCCGGCAGCATCGTTAAAACTTCCTTCACTCCAGCCAATTTTAGCGCTTCTCGCATCACCGTGCTTGCCGTCACGCCATCCGCATCATAATCACCATAAATAATCACCCGCTCATCATCGCGTACTGCTTTTTGAATTCGTCGAACCGCTTCCCGCATATCCGGCAAAAGCCACGGACTCGGTAAATCTTCATACTCCGGCTTCAAAAATCGATCGGAAAAGCCTCGCTTTCTAACGAGTTCCTCAAACAGTTTGCTCATTATTAACCTATTGTTTTGTTTGGTTTACTCGCCGACATCTGTTGGCTCTTAATCACCATACTCTGCAACTCCTTCAAAATCGGAAATTGCTTATTTGTCTGATAAATCTTCGTATTCCCACTCTTCGTCATCAACAAAAACTTCCCCTTCTCAAGCCGATTCAACTCTCTCTGAATATTTCCAGGGTCTTCTTTTATTAGTTTCGAAAGTCCTCTCACATGCGTCTTAAAATCCGGATATTTCGCAAAAACCACTAAAATCTTCCTACGAACTCTCGATGTAATAAAGACATCTAACATGTAATTTTTACCTCTCTTACTTCTAAATAAAGATTATATATCAAAAAAGTATTTTTAACAACGTAATATTTACAAAATTTTTTGATACAATATTCTTACGATGTTCTATGAGGTAATACCAACCAAAATCTACCGTAACGGCTCCAGCGCGCTCACTTACGCCTCCGATCTAAAGCTAGAACCGGGGCATATCGTCACTATTCCCCTCGGCAAGACTTCTTGTGTCGGTATCGTCCTCAAAAAAGTCCCCAAACCCTCTTTCCCCTGCAAGCCAATCATCAAACTCCTCTACTCCACCCCCCTCCCCTCTCACCTCCTCAAATCCGCCCTCTGGCTCTCCTCCTACTACTTAGCGGAATTACCGGTAGTGGCTAATTTACTCTTGCCCATCGGTATAGAAAAGCATCGCAAGAAGGCGAATTCATGTTCGGTTCTTTGTCCGAATCTGCAGACCCCAGCAGTCAGAAACACAACAATCACCAAGCGAGTTCGAGGTGACGTCGTCGACGAGCGCAGGACTGATTGTTGTATTTCTGACGACTGCGGGTCGAAGCCCAGGACAAAAACCGAATGTGAAGTCGCCTTCAACAACGCTCAACAAAGAGCCCTTCAAGAACTAAAATCTATCAAAAACCCCACCAAACTTCTCTTCGGCATCACCGGCTCCGGCAAAACCAACATTTACCTCAAACTCGCTCAGGAAACTCTAACAAAAAACCAATCTGTTATTCTACTCGTTCCCGAAATCGCCCTCACTTCCCAACTTGTCCAAATTTTCGAACAAACCTTCGACAGACAGGTCACCCTACTTCACTCCAAACAAACCGAAGCCGAACGACACATCGCCTGGGAATCCATTCTAACCTCAATAACTCCTCAAATCATCATTGGTCCTCGCTCCGCCCTTTTTGCCCCTGTCAAGAACCTCGGTCTCATCATCATCGACGAGGCCCACGAATCAACCTACTACCAAGAAAACAGCCCCAAATACTCTGCTCTTCGCCTCGCTTCGTCAATTGCCAGCAACCTTAAAATCCCTTGCCTTCTCGGCACCGCTACCCCTTCGGTATCCGACTTTTATCTGGCTAAATCCAAAAACTCCCTTGTCTCCCTAACCGAAAAAGCCAAGTCCACCGCCATAGAGCCTACGACCAAAGTCATCGATTTTAAATCTCGTGATTTTTTTACAAAAAATCGCTACTTCTCTACTCCGCTTCTAGCCGCTATTCAAGAAAACCTTAAAAATGGCTACCAAACCCTCATCTATCACAACCGTCGCGGCTCCGCCCCCATGACCATCTGCGAAAACTGCGGTTGGCAAGCTCTTTGCCCTGATTGTTTCTTGCCCCTCACGCTCCATTCCGACTCTTATTCCCTCATTTGCCACACCTGCGGTCATCAAGAAAAAATCCCAACCAGTTGCCCCAACTGTCATCACCCCAGCATCCTTCATAAAGGTTTTGGCACCAAACTTCTTGAAACCGAACTAAAAAAGCTTTTCCCCGAGGCCACGATTGCCCGTTTTGACGCCGACAACAAGAAAAACGACTCACTCGACACTCTTTACAACGACGTCAAGACCGGCCAAATCGACATCTTGATTGGCACTCAAACCGTCTCCCGCGGACTCGACCTCCCACATCTCGCCACCATCGGCATCGTCCAGGCTGACGCTGGCCTCTCGCTCCCAGACTTCTCTTCCGAAGAAAAAACTTTCGAACTTCTCACTCAGGTTATCGGCCGGGTTGGCCGTGGGCACCTAGACGTTGCTTCTGTTTTTATCCAAACCTATCGTCCCGACTCGCCAGTTATTAACTTCGCCATCAATTCTGATTATGTCGGCTTTTACAACTACCTTATCAAAAAACGCCGAACACAACAGCTCCCGCCGTTTACCTATCTCGCTAAGCTCACCATCACTTACAGAACCGAACAGACCACGGTTAAAAAAATTCGCGCTCTCTCTAAATCATTGAACAATTTTATTGCTCAAAACCACTTCACCTCTATTAAAATCTCCCCACCCATGCCTGCTTTCCATGAGCATACACCCTCCGGCTATTCCTGGCAAATCATTATCAAGTCCACTTCACGACAAAACCTGTTAAAACTTTTATCCGGGGTCGACGCTAAGGTTACTCTCGACCCACCTTCGCTCTTATGATATAATATAGCACATGAATATCGTCACCACGCCCGACCCGCGCCTTCGTCAGAAATGCCGCAAAGTCAACAAAATCACTGATGAAGCCCTGGAAATCATCGCCGAAATGCGCAAGGCCTCACTCGAATGGGAAAAGTCTCATCCATTCGAACTTTCCGCTGCCATGGCCGCACCGCAGCTTGGTTTTGATCGCCGCATCATTATCGTCCGTGACGATCTCGACGACAAAAAGAACAAAACTTTCACCGCCCTCATCGACCCTGAAGTCATCAAAACCGAAGGCAAAATCACCAAAGACTATGAGGGTTGTCTCTCCGTTCCCGCCATTTATGGCAAGGTTCCGCGTCCTTACAAAGTCAAAATCAAAGCCCTGCTCGAAGACGGCACCCCCGTCCGCATCAAAGCCGAAGATTCCCTTGCGCGCACTCTTCTTCACGAAATTGACCACCTAAACGGAGTTCTTTTCATCGACCACATCAAGGATGACCCAACAGCTTTTTACCGCATGAATGACAAGGGTGACCTCGAGCCTGTCGATTATGACAAAGAAATCAAAAACAACCACACTCTTTGGGGAGAAGATGAATAAACCAAGTGTCATCTTTTTTGGCAACGGCCTGCTTGCCGAGTCCGCGCTTGCAGTTCTCGCTCCTGCCGCCAACATCATCTTCCACGCCCGCACAAAGGAAGACCTCGAAACCGTTAAACGGCTCAAAAAAGAGCATCCTGAAGCTCATGGCATCTTAGCCTCTTTTGGCGTCATCATCAAACAAGACGTCCTTGATCTCTTCGAGCCCGAAGGCATTTTAAACATTCATCCTTCCCTTCTTCCTAAATACCGTGGCGCTTCCCCTATCGAATCCGCCATTCTAAACGGCGACACTGATTTTTCCGTCTCGGTCATGAAACTTGTCTCCGCTTGCGATGCCGGTCCAGTTTATCACCAAGAAACTATCAAAAATCTCCCTCTAGACAAAACCGAAATCTATCACGCCCTAGCCACCTCCGGCGCAACCTGGATTGTAAAAAATCTTAACAACTTGCCCGCCCCAATTGAACAAAATAATGATTCAGCCACCTTCACCAAAAAACTCGACAAGTCCATGTCTCGCCTCACCCCCACATCCGACACTGCCACCCAGACTCTTCGCAAAATCATCGCTTACCAAGGATTTCCAAAGCCAAAATACACTTTCTTTGAACAAGAAGTAATAATTTTATCCGCCCACATTGAAACCGCTTGTCCAGAACCAACAAAAAATTTATTCATCAAATGCGCCGATAATAATTATATCGTCGTCGATCGCCTCCAGCCGCTCTCGCGCAAACCTATGGACGCAAAATCTTTTTTGAACGGCTTAAGACACTAAGCTAAAATCTTATCCCGATTTCTAGAAATCTCTTCTTTAAGCTCGCGTACCGTTTTTTCAACCAACTCTCGATAATTCGGCTTATTTTCGTTTAACCACTTCTCCGTCTCTTCGTCCGTTTTCGCCGCCTCAAACTCTCGCATCTTTTCCTCAGTCATTCCCGCCGCAATTTCCTCGCCCACTCTCACTTCGAGCTCTTCCTGCACATAGTCCAAAAAAGCCCGTCTTTCACCCTCTGGCATAGCACTCAGCCCTACTTCGCGCAAGAAACCTTCAGTTACCTCCATTTTGTCTCCTTTTTTATAATTTCCTCTTCTTAAGCTCTCTCGTAAAGAATTTTAGTCTATCATTAATCTCAATCGTTAAACGCTTCTCAAGCTTCAAAGCAATCCCACCTGTCTCACCGGCCACAAGCGAATCTACAGCCATTTTTTCTTTTTGCACACTTTCGACTTCAACTTCACCAATTAAATCTTTTCCACGCATCACACGTGCTAACATTTTTGGTTTCACCTCACCCTTGAGCACTTCCCCACCCGCAATAATCGAAGTTCGCTCCGTCCTAAACACCCCAAGCACTTTCATCTCGCCCTTGTCTTCTTCGATTACCTCCGCCGGCAGCAACTCTTCCATCTCACTCTTTGCGTCATCTAAAAGTTCATAGATTACTCGGAAAGTTTTAATCTTAACATTATCTCTCGCTGCCATCTTCGCAATATTCGTCGGCACCGTCACGTTAAAACCATAAATCACCGTTTCTCCACCCTCCGCCATATATACATCATTCTCAGTTATGTCGCCTACGCCCGTTGCTACTATATTAAGCGTAATCTCCCCCTTCGTGTCAATCATCTTCAAAGAATCCACTACGCTCGTCACCGAACCTAGCACATCACCCTTAATAATCACGTTAAACACTTTAGAGTTATCCGCCACATTCATCATTCTGAGCAAATCCGTCGACGTAACATTGGCACTCGCACTAGCATTCTGCTGAGCCTGTGCATTCAAAAGTGCCATCTTTCGCGCCGTTTTTTCATCTTTAACCTCAACAAACGAATCACCAAAGTTCGGCAACTCTTTGAACCCTGTCACCGTCACTGGCGTTGAAGGCGTCGCCTTTCCTTTTGGTTTACCTCTAAAATCGAGCATCGTTCGAATCTTACCGTACGTCGTCCCGGCCACGATAAATTCGCCCGTCTTCAATTCTCCGCCCGTCACCAACAGATTCACTACCGAACCTTTCCCCATTTCCATATGGCTCTCAATCACAAGACCTTCACTCGGGATATCTACATCCGCCTTAAGCTCTTCAATATCCGACGTCAAAAGAACCATATCAAGCAGTTTTTCAAGGTTATCCCCGCGCTTCGCAGAAATCGGCACCATGGTGATATCTCCGCCCCATTCTTCTGGCTGCAACCCATGCTGTGACAAATCTGCCATCGTTCGTGGGACATCCGCCCCTTCACGGTCAATTTTATTAATCGCTACAATAATTTTCGCATTCGCCCCCTGTGCAAATTTAATCGCTTCTACAGTTTGCGGCTTCACTCCATCGTCCGCCGCCACCACAATAATCACAATATCCGTAAGCATTGCTCCATGCTGCCGAATCGCCGCAAATGCCTCGTGCCCAGGCGTATCAAGAAATGTGATTTTTCTGCCTTCATATTCAAGCTGATACGCAGAAATATGCTGCGTAATTCCCCCAGCTTCCCCCTCAACCGTCTTTTTCTTGAACAGCGTATCAAGCAACGTCGTCTTACCATGATCAACATGCCCCATCACTGCCACTACCGGCGGCCTCGGAACTGCCTTGTTCGACAATTCCCTTCTATGCTCCGAAGTTTGCGTCGCAGTATTTTTTCGCTCCAGTTTCACACCCTTAATCTTAAGCTCATCAAGAATAATTGCGGCAGTATCATAATCAAGTCTCTGATTAATTGTCGCCACAATCCCCTCTTTAAACAATTCGCCAATCAAAGAAGTAACCGAAAGCCCGAGCGCCTTCGCAAGCTCATCAACCGTAATTGAACCGGCAATCTGAATCACCTTAGCTTCTGCTTCTGCCATCAAAAACGCTCCTTTCTTTTACTATCAGTTAATTATACCACAAACCTTAATAATAACCAATACTTCAAGCCGCAAGAAAAAATACCCTCTCGGGCGTTCTTCGTAAACGATTGGTGGGGTTATGTGGACTTGAACCACAGACCTCGTCATTATCAGTGACGCGCTCTAACCAGCTGAGCTATAACCCCATAATCCTAATTGGCTCCCGGGACTGGGCTCGAACCAGCAACCTCGAAGTTAACAGCTTCTTGCTCCACCATTGAGCTACCCGGGAATAAAGGACCTCTCCATTATACCCCAAAAAAGCCCCCTTTTCAAGGGGCTTTTTTATCTTCAAGTTATTTTGCAATTGAAAGAGAAATTTTTCTACCTTCTTTATCAATATCAAGCACCTTGAAGTTCTTGCGTTCATTGAGCGTGAACACCTTCTCCGGATCAACGTCAGAACCTTCACCAAGTTCAGACACATGAACAAGAGCCTCTACGGCCGGAGAAATCTGCACAAATGCGCCAAACGGCGTAATTCTCGTCACAGTTCCCTCAACTTTCGATCCCTTCTTAAGCCCAGCAACTTCAGAAAGCCACGGGTCTTCAACAAGCTGCTTCATAGAAAGCGAAAGTCGTTCTTTATCGATTGCGATAATTTTCGCATCAACTACATCACCAACCTTCACATAGTCAGCCGGATTATTCACTCTTTCCCAAGAAATCTCAGAAATATGAATCAAGCCTTCGATACCGTCAACATTCACAAACACACCAAAGTCCACTACGCCCGTCACGACGCCTTTTACGACATCGCCAACGGTAAGCTCAGCAAACCTAGCCGCAAGACCATCTTTAATCGCTTCTTTTTCAGAAAAGATTAACTTGTTCTCCTTCTTATTTGCATCAAGAATGCGCACGCGAATCGGTTTTCCAACAAGAGAGTTCAAACGCTGTAAGATTTCGTCCTTATCAGCGGAACCAACACGAGGATAATGCTCTGCGGAAAGCTGGGAAACTGGCAAAAAGCCACGGATTCCTTCGTATTCCACGAGCAAACCACCGCGGTTCGCATCGAACGGTTGCACCTCAACAATTTCTGCATTGTCGAACTTAACCTGGATTTCATCCCAACCCTTATCTTTTACGGCCTTACGAAGCGATAGCAAAACAGTACCATCCGGCATCTCCGAGTCAACAACCGAAGCGGTCACTTCGTCGCCAACCTTAAGATTCCGAGCGAAGCTAGCCTCCTTGCGAGAAACTAACCCAGTTCCCTGAACACCCAGGTCGATTAAAATTTCATGTTTTTTCACCGAAGTAACAATACCCTTAATCGTATCGCCCACTGCGGTTCTTTTTGCGAGCTCTGCATTTTCGCTAAGAAGCTCATCAAAACTTAGTTTTTTGGCATCAGCCATTAGTTATTATTCCTTCCTTCAGGCTTACTCAACAAGCGTCCGTCAAAACACCTCTTGAGCAAGCCCGAATATCTCTTTATTTTATCAAATTAATACATAAAAGTAAAGGTTTGCACCCTTTAGCTTTATGCTATATAATTAAACCATGTTTTTATCTATCGACATTGGAGGCACCAAAACATTACTCGCTCTCTTTTCACCTCATGGCCTTTGTCTTAAACGCCTTAAATTTCCCACTGAAAAAGACCCCCGCATTTTTGAGCAAACCCTCTCAAAAAACCTTCAAATCTTCCTACCAAAGCCATTCTGCCGCAGACACGTCAAAGCTATCACCGTGGCCATTCCCGGCGTCGTCAAAATTGAACCAGATTCTTGTTCGTTCAAGTTTGGCAACCTCGACTGGCCCAAAATTGACCTCATAACCCCAATAAAAAACTTGTTCGATTGTAAAATTTTCTTCGCCAACGACGCCAATCTTGCGACTCTTTATGAATCAACCCGCCTAGGTTTAAAATCCAGTAAATCCATTTACCTCACCTTTTCAACCGGCATCGGCGGCGGCATCGCCAAAAACGGCGAACTTCTCCAAAATTCCGATGCTTTCGAACCGGGCCATGTCAAATACGACTATAAAGGCCAAAAACTCGAATGGGAAGATCTTGCCTCCGCTAAGGCCCTCATTGATACTTATCATTGCGACAGTCTTCAGCATCTCGTCCTCGATGACGTTACTCTCGAAGATCTTCTTGCTCGCCTCTCTCTAGGCCTAATCGACATCATCAATCAAGAGTCTCCCGAAACTCTCATTATTGGCGGCCCCCTTGCTTTTCTCTTCCAAAAGATTAAAAAGCCTCTTCTCGAAAAGCTCCGTTCTGACACGGCCGACAAACTCCTAAGACTCAAACGCGCTCGTCGCCCCACTGACTCTACTATTTACGGCGCTTATCTATACTCCAAACAAAATTACCAGAAATAGCTTCATGCCCGCTTCAATTTTTTCAGATAACGTCCGCGAACAAAAAACTCCCCCTCGTCTGCCCGACGCTACATCTCCGCTCTCAGAAAAGAACCTTGCTTTTCTCGATAATCTCAAGTCTGCCTACCCAAACTTTTCCTTTAAACCCGGTCGCAAATTCCTCTTTCGCCCTCCAAAATCTATTTTTTATCTCGAATCGAACGAGAATTTCCGCCTCCTCCTTCTTCATGAACTTGCTCATGCCCTTCTTGGACATTTTACCTTTAACCGCTCTCTTGAACGCTTGACTATCGAACGTGACGCCTGGGCAAAAACACGCGAACTTTGCGAAACTCATGGCGTTACCTTTGACGAATCTCTCGCCGAAACCGAACTCGACACCTATCGCGACTGGGTTCATCAAAAAACTCTCTGCAAAACTTGTGGCGCCACCTGTCTCGAAATATCTTCAGAGAGTCTTTTCTGTCCTTTTTGTCAAAAGATTATCAAACGATCTTAAGCCCAAACGATTGTATTTCGCCTCGTTGATGGCGCAAAGAACAGCCTAATTGTCCAAAGCGGAATCTGGAACCACATTATCTATTATCTCCTTTTCCATGAAGTAAATTACGTTGTTTTCTACTTTCGAGTTTTTCAAGGTTTATTTTGGCGACATCTTGCAAGGGCATGTTAAGATAGCGAGCTATATTTGCGACATACCATAGCACATCCCCTAGCTCTTTCACTATCTCAATCTTATCCGTATCGGAAATCACCCCGTCCTTGTCTCGAAGAACTTTCTTTATCTTATCCGCGGTTTCGCCGGCCTCACCAACGAGCCCCAAAACCTTCTCCACAAACGCCACCGTGCTGTAATTCCCTGTTGCTTTAAATAGGTCATATTCAGCCGCTTGAGTCTGGTACTCGTTCATTTTTACCTCCTTTCTACCTCTATAGATTATCACATCAAAAAAACCTCGTAAAGAGGTTTTTTATATTATTATTCCTAGGCGTGTTTTTTTGCAGGACCACGACGTGAAATACGTCCGCCCTTCGCACCAGCGATTTTTGCTAACGCAGGGTTAGCGGCAAAACCACCGGTGTGGCCATTTTGACCACCTTTACGGCCAATATTAGCATAAAACTCTTTGCCGTATTTAGCCTTATTGGTTGCGGCAGCCTTAAGACCACCAGCTTTAGTTCCAGCCATTCTGGTTCTCTCCTTCTGCCCACCGATTTTTACTAAACCCACCCTTTTTGGATGATTATGCTTATTTTATCATACTGCTTCCGTTTTGTCAAGTTAATTTTTTCTTGACATTATTCGTAACATGATATATACTAGGGGTGATTTGAACAATCAACAAACTGCGAGGTTGTTCAAATATTGACCTTGCGAAACCGCCCGAGTCCTCGGCGGTTTCGTTCTTTTTTATGAAAAAAGAACCTTTCGGTTCTCAATAAAAATGGTGGAGTAACAGGGACTCTAACCCTGGACCTCCGCCTTGCAAAGGCGGCGCTCTAAACAACTGAGCTATTACCCCAACAGCAACCATTTTACCCTATTTATGAAAATATTTCAACCCCTTGCCACAGTTTAAGAAAAAATATATAATACTTCTATGTCATTCAATCTTGGCGCCCTCATCATTGGCTTTATCATCCTCGCCGCCGGCGGCGCCTGCGTTATCTTTTATCGGCAAATCGGTGACAACATCGCTAACGGCGTGCATTCCTATGACCATGTTAAGCTTTTCGGCATTATTGCCATCGCCCTTGGCTTTCTCATAATGACCAACCTCCACACTGTCATTCTTGAAGGACTTGTTCGTCTTATCTTCCCAGGCAGCCGTTAGCCGCCTAAAACACACTGTCTTGCCCACTCATACATTGCTATACCAGCCGCAACGCCCACATTCACGCTTCGCGTCGAGCCAAAACTCTCAATAAAGCGCACATCTTCTGCGGCCTCGAGCAGCTCCGGAGTAATTCCTCCCCCTTCGCTTCCGAATACTAACGTCGTCTTCTGTATAAATTTTTTATTCACTAAACCACGCGCCCTTGGCGTGTTGTTCTCGATTGCTACTATTTCCCGCCCGCGTTTTTGTTGGTCGCGCACAAAATCTTCACATCTCTCCCAATGTATAATTTCAATATATTTGTCTGTACACATTGCCCCTCTACGATTATATTTCTTCCTCCCTATTATATGCACTCTGCGCACATTAAAGCTATTCGCACTTCTTACAATTGTTCCAATATTAAAATCGTGTTCAACATTTTCAATGGCCACTTCAAGCTCATTTCTTTTCTTATTCAATGCATCAAAAACTTGTTCATTCGTCATGCCCTTGTACTCGTCTATCAAATTTCTTGTATCGTTCATAAAAATATATTATACAAAAAATTGCCCGTTTGGGCAATTTTTCCATTAACAATTTAATTGTGCAATCAATCTCATCCAAGTTCGTCGTTTAAGCTTCCTGTCGCACCCTTATGGGTAAAATTGTGTATTAAGCTTACACTACACAATCACGACCGACCTAGCTACACGCGGGCTTTTGCCTTCGTGCGCTTCTTATCCTTCTCAAGAAAGGAGGTAATCCATCGACACGTTCTCGTACCGATGCCTTGTTACGACTTAACCCCAATCATCTCCCCCACCTTAGGCCGCCTAGACGGACTTCGGGTGTTGGTGACTCTCATGGTTTGACGGGCGGTG
>JAFWHC010000001.1 GCA_017512095.1 Candidatus Saccharimonadota bacterium | reverse complement strand
GAGCCAGGATCAAACTCTCCATTAAAGATAATTTGATTTATACTCAAATATAAAATGAACTGACGATGATAGTTTTCTATAAAGAAAACATTTAATTGCACAACTAAATTGTTAATAATCGAGAGACTCCGAAAGACATAACCTCGCGTTCTCTAGACTTCCTTAATCTTATCTCAAACTGCCCCCAATGTCAAGGCTTTTTTAAAAGATTTTTCAACTTTTTTTCGTAAAATATTTTTTCACTCCAATAAACATCAAAAAACGCCCATTTTTGGGCGTTTTTTACTACTTTTTGTCGTCGTCAGATTTTTCTTCTTCGTCCGGCAGGACGATTCCAATCGACGCCACAGTATCGCCATCAGCAAGCCTCATAATCCTTACTCCCTGCGCTGCTCGTCCAAGTGTCGGAATTTCTTTTACAGCCACTCTGATCGCTTGTCCCTTGGAAGACATCATGATTACTTCTCTCGCAAGTGGATCGAGCGTATGTACAGCCACAATCGGACCGGTTTTTGCCGTGACTGTCGCCACTCTCACTCCAACGCCACCACGTTTGTGCGCCGGGAAGTTCGAGGCAAGCGTCGCCTTACCATAGCCATTCGCCGCAATAGCCAAAATCTTCTGCTTCGGATTGGTAATAATATCCATTCCGACCACTTCATCTTTAGGCCTAAGTCTCGCTCCACGAACCCCTCTCGCCGCACGCCCCATCGCGCGTACGTCCTTCTCGTTAAACCTGATCGCTTGCCCCGCCGAAGTGGAAATCACCACATCATTCTCACCAGTTGTTCCCTGCACCCACTTCAACTCATCTCCGTCATCAAGCTTAATTGCGACTAGCCCGTTTGAACGGATGTTTAAGAAATCCTTAATTGCGGTTTTCTTAATCGTTCCCTTCTTCGTTGCCATGAACAAATAGCCATTTTCCTCAAGACCAGATCCCTGCTTAATGATTGCTGTAATTTTCTCTTCAGGATGCATCGACAAAAGATTTACCGCGGCCGTTCCTTTTGCAGAAAGCGATGCCTGTGGCACTTCATACGCTTTCAGACGGAAAATTCTACCCTGTGAAGTAAAGAACAGAAGGAAGTCGTGCGAATTTGCCGTCACAATCTGCGAAATCACATCCTCCTCTTTCGTCGTCATGCCCCTTCTTCCTTTGCCGCCTCGATTCTGCTTTCTGAAGTCGTTCTGAGACACGCGTTTCATATAGTTCTGCGCCGTCAAAAGAATTACACTCTCTTCTTCTGGTATTAATTCTTCCTCCGCAAATTTCCCCACCTCATGATTAATGATTTTACTCCTGCGTTCATCACCGTATTTTTCTTTAAGTGCAATCAACTCTTCTTTAATCACTGCAAGAATTTTCATTTCATCAGCTAGGATTTCTTCAAGCTTCGTAATTAGCGCGTGCAGCTCTTTCAACTCTTCTTCAATCTTGTCACGTTCTAGTCCTTGCAAGCGTCGGAGTTGCATTTGCAAAATCGCCGCCGCCTGAATTTCAGAAAGACCAAACCGCTCCATGAGCTGCTTATCCGCGTCGTCATAGCTCGCGCGAATCACCTTAATCACTTCGTCGATATTATCAAGCGCAATCTTCAAACCTTCAAGAATGTGTGCACGCTCTTTCGCCTTTCTAAGCTCGAATTCCGTCCTCCTTCGCACAACTTTCTGACGATGTTTAATAAACTCGCCCAAAATCTCTTTAAGTCCCAAAATTCGCGGTTGCAACCCATCAACAAGTGCCAGCATATTATAATGGAACGCCGTTTGAAGTGGAGTTAGTTTATAAAGCTGATTTAAAATCTTCTTCGGGAAGGCATCCTTCTTTAATTCTACTACCAACCTCGTCACTCCACGTGCCGACTCGTTACGCACATCTGCTATATGCGTAATTTTCTTTTCATTCGCAAGATCTATTATCCTCTGTTTCAAATCCTCTTTAGACACGCCGTAAGGCATTTCTTTCACAACAATATTGTATCGCCCATTTTTCCGCTCCTCAATCTCCGTCACTGCACGAATCGTCACTGAACCTTTCCCAGTCGCATAGGCCGACTTCATCGGTGCTCCACCGTAAACTTCTGCACCCGTCGGAAAATCTGGACCCTTTACATACTTCATTAGCTCTTCAAGAGAAATTTCCGGATTATCAATTTGCGCCACTGTCGCGTCCACCAATTCCCCAAGATTATGCGGCGGAATATTTGTCGCCATCCCAACCGCGATGCCCATCTGTCCGTTTAACAAAATATTCGGCAACGCCGCTGGCAAAACCACTGGCTCTTTTTCACTGCCATCAAAGTTATCACGAAAATCCACCGTCTCTTTTTCTATATCAGCAAGAAGTTCCGCCCCAACTTTATCCATTCTTGCCTCAGTATAACGAGACGCCGCTGGCTCATCACCATCTGCCGACCCAAAGTTACCCTGACCTTCAATCAATGTATAACGCATTTTCCACGGCTGCGCCAAGTTCACCATCGCCATGTAAATCGACGAATCACCGTGTGGATGATACTTACCCATCACCTCGCCAACGATACGCGCCGACTTCACCGTCGCATGTGGCGCCTTCCAGCCATTCTTATTCATCGCATACAAAATACGGCGATTCACTGGTTTCAAACCATCTCTCACGTCCGGCAATGCGCGGTCGACAATCACCGACATCGAATACTTCAGGAAATATTCCTCCATCGTACTCTCAACGTTTCGATTTTCAATTCCGTTCAAAATTGCTTCCGTCGTATTTTCCGGTTCACCACCCACCACTTCTCCCTCAACCGGATCCTGTTTTTTTAGTTCGTCTTTTTTATCGCTATCTGCCATATTTTTCTACTCCTTAAAAGTCCAGGTCATCCAGGTTGACTTTCGCCGCTCCTGCCTGAATAAAGTTTTTTCTAAGGTCAACTTGGTCGCCCATCAACTTCGCAAACACTGCATCCGCTTTCTCGGCATCCTCAATATGCACCTGCACTAGCACCCTGTTCTCCGGGTCCATTGTCGTCTCCCAGAGCTGCTTCGCGTCCATCTCGCCTAGCCCTTTAAAACGTTGCTGCGCCGTATATCCAGCCTGCTTAAATCTCTCTTGGCTCTCGTCAATCTTCGTACCATTTTTCCGTTTTTCTTCAATTTTCTCAGTCAATTTCGCTTCAAGCGCTGCCTCATCATAAAGATAATCGATTTTACGAGTATTACCCGTCCCCTTAATTAAACCAAATAGCGGTGGCTTCGCTAAATACACGTGCCCAGTTTCAATCACCTGTGGCATATACCTGAAGAAAAACGTCATGAGAAGCGTCGCAATATGAAGACCATCAACATCCGCATCGGTCATGAATACAATTTTGTCATATCGAAGCCCATTAATATCAAACTGCTCACCAATCCCCACGCCAAGCCCCTTAATCAAACTAACAAGTTCTTGGTTCGCAAGCATTTTATCAAGCCGTGCCCGCTCCGTATTCAATACCTTGCCACGCAGTGGCAAAATCGCCTGAATCTTTGGATTCCTTCCCTCTTTCGCCGAGCCGGCCGCCGAATTACCCTCGACAATAAAGAGCTCACACTCATCGCGATTCCTTGAAGAACAATCTGCTAGCTTCGACGGTAAATTCAACCCATCAAACGCCCCCTTGCGAATCACGTTATCGCGTGCCGCCCTCGCTGCTTTTCTTGCGCGCGCTGCCAATGTCGCTTTCTGAACAATCTTCTTAGCAATCGCCGGATTCTCTTCAAGATAATACCCAAAATACTCCGTCATTACTTTATCAACATAACCTCTAACTTCCGGATTTCCCAGCTTATTCTTCGTTTGTCCCTCAAATTGCGGGTCTGGCAACTTCACCAAAATCACCGCCGTTAGTCCTTCTTTGATATCGTCCCCCGTGAGGTTATCTTCTTTCTCTTTCAGAAGCCCATTCTTACGTGCATAGTCATTTATCGTCCGGTTTAGCCCCGTCCTAAACCCCACTACGTGCATCCCGCCATCCGGCGTCAACACGTTGTTTGCAAACGGCTTCATAATTTCCGCAAACGTATCATTATATTGAAGCGCAATCTCGACTTCCGAGTCAGCAATTTTCTTCTCGACATAAAATATGTCATCAGAAATCACCTCTTTCCCGTTGTTAAGGCGTTTCACGTAACTCCGGATTCCCCCCTCAAAATAGAACGACTCCTTTGCTCCTGTCCGCTCATCTAAGACTTCAATTAGAATCCCCTTCGTGAGATACGCCTGATGTCTTGCATAATTCGACACCCAAGTATAATCAAACGTCGTCGTCTCCTTAAAAATCGTCGGATCCGGATAAAATGTAATCGATGTTCCATGCTCTCTCGGACAGCCAGCGGTCACCTTAAACGGCGAAGACGTCTTCCCTGTCTCAAATTCCACATGATGCGTTTTTCCGTCGCGATAAACCTCTGCAATCATCTTCGTCGACAACGCGTTTACAACCGATGAGCCAACACCATGAAGCCCAGAAGAAACTTTATATCCGCCATCGCCAAACTTGCCACCCGCATGAAGCACCGTCAAAACTGTCTCGAGCGTTGATAATCCCGTCTTCGGATGTTTGTCAACCGGAATACCACGCCCGTTATCATCCACGCGTACGCCGCCATCCGCAAGAATTGTAATCGTAATCTTATTCGCAAATCCAGCAATTGCCTCATCAATCGAGTTATCCGCAATCTCCTTAATTAAATGATGCAGCCCATCATAACCAGTCGAGCCAATATACATCCCGGGACGAATTCTAACCGGTTCCAGCCCTTCTAGAACTCTAATTTCTGACGAATCATATTCCTGCGCCTTTGGCATAACAAATTACCTCTGTCTTTAAAATAACTTCCCCCATTATATCTGTTTCTGCCTAAAAATTCAAGACCTTATGCTTATCCTGTCGTCCGCTCGCCAAAAACCATCTTCTTGCGGCTTCTCCGCCGGCTTCATATCCTTTTCAAGCTCACTTTTCTTTCTCATCCACGCCTCTAAGAAATTCTCCTCTCGTTCTTCCTTCCCAGGCACTTTGTAGACTCGCTTTGTTTCCGTTTCTGCTGTCTTCGTCTTATCTTCCACCCCACCTTTATTGCTTGCGGCAAGCCTCCGGTCAATTTCTCGTGACACTTCCGCTCGCGGCCGCCCATACTTCGCCGCCGAATACGTCTTTAAGCTCTTCAAAACTTCCGGATTTTCCTTTCCTAGCACGGGCCACGTCATCGTAAACGGCGTACTCGGCATTCCATACATCATCACCGTTGCCACCGCATGATAGTTCGGCGTCTTGTGTAAATCTTCTGCCGTAAACGTCGGTGCAAACACTTTCTCAATCAACTCAGCATCTGTCACGCCAAGCCGACCCGCAATAATCGTACCAACGTTCCCAAGCACGCCTTCGCGGATTTTGTCAGTCAACTGCGTCATAAATTGGTTCGCCACAATAAGATTGAGCCTAAATTTCCTCGCTTCCGACAGAATACTCTCAAAACTATCCGTCGAAAAATTCTGGAACTCGTCAACAAACAAACAGAAATCTTTTCGCTTATCTTCTGGCGTGTCCACTCTACTCATCGCCGCCGCCTGAAATTTCATCACAAATATCATCCCGAGTAGCTTCGAATTAAGTTCCCCCATCTTACCCTTAGATAAGTTCACCAAAAGTATCTTATTATTATCCATCACCTCGCGAATATTAAACCCGCTTTTTGTCTGCCCTAAGACATTTTTCATCATCGTATTCGAAATAAACGGCCCCCATTTCGACACAAACCACGTCGTTACTTCCCCCGCGTCATTACTCTTCTGTGATGCCGGAAATTCCTTTGTCCAATAATCATACACTTGCCTATCTGTTACATATGGCAACTTCGCTTTTACAAACTCCGGGTCGATGAACACTCTCGGAATATCAATGAACGAAGCCCCATTCGGATCAGACATCAAAAGCAGCGCCGCATTTCTAAACATATGCTCACCTCTCGGACCAAAAATCCCCGTATGTCCAGGGTCGTACAGCGAATAAAGCATATTAATCCCCTCTTGAATAATGAAATCCTTTTGATCCGGCGTCTGAAACTCAAACATATTCATTCCAATCGGGTTTTCCATATCTCCTGGATCAAAATAAATCACATCATCAATTCTCTCTTTTGGCACCATTGAAAGTAGCTCCTCTGCCACATCACCATGCGGGTCAATAAAGGCGAACCCTCTCCCCTCTAGCATATCCTGATACGCAATATTGCGCAAAAACTTCGACTTACCCATTCCGGTCGAGCCGATGACATAAGTATGCCTCCTTCGATCTTCTTGTGATAGTCGTATCTCCTTCTTCTCGCCCCGAAACTCATTCACGCCAATTAATACACCATTTTCTACCAATCTCGCCGGCCCCTCCACCTGCTTCGTCAGTTGCCTCATCACTTGACTCGTCGGAATTGCGTTCTGCTCCGGCAAATGGAATATACTCGCAAGCTCAACACTGTTCAAAATATTATTACATTCCGTCAAAGGAAAATCTCTAAAAATATAATCCCTTGCTAGCTTTTTCACATCTTTTGCAATTTCGTATTTAAAACCATTATAAATAGGCGAATCAAACTGCGAAAATGCCGTCACCACCCCGCCCGCCAACGCCTCAGCTCGAGCCTTTCCCTGGTCGCTGCTCGCTACAATTCTAACCAAAGTTTCAAACGCCGCATACTTCGTTTTCTCCTCAACCGCACCAATTTCCTGTTGTTCAATATTCGTCAAGACTCTCACTTCCTCGCGCTTTTCTGCATTTTCGTGCGCATCGAGCGGCTTCCAAAGCAACCTAAATATTTGTACAAAGTCGCTAAGAAAATTGTTCGAGCCCCCGACCTTAATCGATTTTTTATTCCCTTCTTTTACATTTTTTACCCAAGTCTCCGCATTTTTTGTCCACTCATTGTCCTTTGGCCTAAACATTATTTGCACCCCCACTCCTTCACCATCCTTCACTGACGCCATCGTATTTAACAGCGCTACGCTGGCGTCTCTCTTCGTTTCCTCGTACGTAGCAATCGGATAGACATATTCTTTCTTAAGTTCGAGTTCTCCGCCTGCCACCCCGGAAAGTTTAGCCGTCTTCGAGAAAATATTCTCCCTCTCTGTCTCTTCCAGTCTTGCCGTCGGATACGCAGAAATCACCGCCTGCTTCACCGTTTCTGTTAACACGGCCGGCACCACAGCAAAATACTTAATCACGCCGCCCGTCGCCACAATCTCAAACGAAATATGCTTCTGTCCAAATATCTTCGCTGCTTTCCCCTTCACCAACGTCGACGCAATCATCGAATACATCACTTGCGCCTGACTCACCGCTTCATTCACCACATCTCGTTCGTCTCTCCCACCACCTTGGATATCCGAAGTCGTTGGCGGTAAATGAATCAGCATTGCAATCATCTTGAGTCCTCGCTCTGCCTCCTTCACCTCGCGCATCCGTTTCACTCTCCCCGCGCGTAGTAAAATTAACACAAACAGGAGTGCTACTCCGCCCAAAATTAAGAACAGAACCGGCTCACTCATTTTACTTCACTCCCCTCCCGCACGCGTCCAAAAGCCTTCAAAATTAACGTGTCGCTCATGTCTTGAATCTTCACATTTAACATGTACGGATCGTCCGCAAACTCTTTTTCAATTTTACGTATTTCCCTCAAACCTTCTTCACCCATCTCTTTTTTAAGTGAAGTGTTGTCTCTCGCTAGTGCATCCTCAAACTCATTATACATATGCTTATTTTATCACGCTTACGCTCTTTTGTGTATTAAAAAACAACCCAAGCTCACAAAAATGACTGTCATCGCAAGCGTAGCCAAACTTATCGAACGCGTCACCAGCAAAATAATTGGCCCAAATGCCAGCACCGTAGCATACATGTACGTCTTATTTTCAGAAATCTCTCCCCCCTTTTTGTCTTTTAGTATCCTCTGAAAAATTTTCACTATCTCCGACATCAAGCCAAAGAGAACCGTGAAAATCATTGTAAAAAATACTAAAACACCTAAGACACCAGCATCTTTCGGCGTCGTATAGTTAAGCATAGCTAGTATCCCAAAAAGCGAAAAGATACTTAAGACGAGAACTATTCTGCCACGCATATACTATATTTTATCACACTTATGTTTAAGTGTACATCGCGTGCTTGCTTTTTACCCCCAAGTCGTAATTTTATTCTCCTTTGGACCAAAGCGAGGGAGGTTATCCGGCATTAAAACTTACTATTGGCCGCAACCTTGTTCCTCGCTCTAGCCGCTTGACCGCTCCACAATTGTGGAGCATGTCCTTGTTGATTCCCTTTCGTTCTATATTGTTTTAAGGTACTAACGAAAAGTCCTCGAACAGCGCTTCACTCAAACTGGCGAAGCTTAAGGCAATTCCTATATGTAATTTATGGCTAGAAATTGCCTATTCGCACCGCCAGCTTATTCCTTATTTATACTTCATTTTTTCTCTTTTTGTTTTTAGTGTTTATTTTGTCTTTCGACTCTTACATTCTAGCACGATCGACACAAAAATGCAATATTTTTGTTCAACATTTTTAAATTATTTTTTACAACAAAAGCCTACTTTTCCCCTGTTAAATGTGTTAAACAAACGTGTTGTATTTTTTACACCAAATTACGCTCTTCTCTGTTCTTCACTTGTGGAAAACTCATCAAAATTCATAAAAAATTTATGCAAAAAAGTGTTGACACAAGCGTTTTTGCGCGCTATACTGGTATTAGCTTTTGAATAAAATAATTATTCAAAGCCAAAAACAAACATTTTAGCCAAAAATAACTCCACACTCTACACAAAAAGACCGGTTTTCCTCGCAGTTACCGGTCTTTTTCTTTGACTTTATCTCCGAACGCACAAAAAAAGCACCTCTGTACTATGGAGGTGTATAACTTTTTTACTCAATTCTTGGTGGAGCTGCCGGATACTGCCTCCGGGTCCGAAAAACCACTGGATATCATTCTACGTTCATAGTTTCCTGTTTTGTCTCGGCATCTCGTTTAGAGCGGCAAGAAACGAAACTCTAAGCTGCCTTGACTATTTTTTTCGAAGTTTCTCTCGTCACTAAGAAACCCTTAATCCCGTCGTATGATAATCTATCCTCTACGGAATCTTGAGAATAGACCAGCCTATAAAATTAAATTAGGCATAAGCAGGCATGTAAGCAACACGCCTTGCAACAGTGTTTTCAGCACTTATTTAACACTTACGGTGTTCAATCGTAACGCTTGATATCTGTTAATAATTCGTCTAAGCTTTGTCAGCCCCAACTCCCTTCATTATATCATATAACCCCATAAAACGCTACCCCTTTATTTAATTCCGCTTTTCCTTGCGCTTTCGTCTCACTTCCTTTATTCTTGTCTCATGATAGCAAAAACCTACTCTGCCATCCCCTACGGCTACGAAGGTCGTATCGTAGAAGTCGAAGGCGACATGAACAAGGGCCTCCCCGCCTTTAATATCGTCGGCATGGCCAATAAAACCGTTTCTGAGGCCCGTGAACGCGTCAAAAGCGCCATCACAAGCTCCGGTTTTTCATTCCCAGACAAACGCGTCACGATCAACCTCGCTCCCGCCGATCTCCTAAAAGATGGCTCTCACCTCGACTTACCCATCGCCCTCACGGTTCTTGTTCTCTCGGGCCAGCTTCGCCAAGAAGACCTTAAGAATAAACTCTTCGTCGGCGAACTTTCGCTCAATGGTTCCCTGCGCCCCATTCACGGAATTATTAACATCATCGAAGCTGCCCGTATCGCTAACATTTCCGAGATGTATGTCCCTGAAGAAAATCTCGCTCAAGCCTCTCTTATACCCAACGTAACCGTTATCGGTGTTAAAAATCTTCAAGAGCTTTTCTTGCATTTAAAGCATGAACAGACCATCCAAAAACATCCCAAAATTGTTGTAGAAAATACAAAAACAGATAAAAACTCGCCAATTCTTGACCATATTCGTGGTCAATCCTTCGCTAAACGCGCTCTTGCCGTCGCAATCGCTGGTCATCATAATATCCTCATTTCTGGCCCACCAGGTGCCGGCAAAACTCTTCTAGCCCGCGCTGCGGCCAATCTTCTTCCGCCACCTTCCCCTGAAGAACAAATCGCTATCACTAAAATTCATTCCATCGCCGGCGAGACTGATGGCACCATTTCATCGCGCCCATTTCGCGCCCCACACCACACCGCCTCAGCTATTTCCATTATCGGCGGTGGCACAAAAGCCGAGCCAGGCGAGATTTCTCTCGCCCATCTTGGCGTCCTTTTTCTCGACGAAATTCCCGAATTCCCCCGCTCAATTCTCGAAGCGCTCCGACAACCGCTCGAAGATAAAAAGATTTCTGTTTCTCGTGCCAACGCTAAAACCACCTATCCAGCCGACTTTATGCTCATCGCCACCATGAACCCCTGCCCCTGCGGTTACTTAGGCGACCCTACACATGAATGCACCTGCACTCAAGTCCAAATCAATAACTACCAAAAGAAGCTTTCTGGTCCTCTCTTTGACCGTATTGACATGAACATCACGGTTGCAAAAGTCGACAACTCCGATCTCCGCCAAAAGTCTCCTTCGGTGCAAAATAAATCTTCCGAACACGACATTGTAAAAAATAATATTAAAGAGGCGCTCAACCGCCAACGCCTTCGCTATGGTCGTTCCGACATCTTCAACTCTTCCCTTTCTTCCCATCAAGTTTCGTCTCTTCTTAAACTCACTCCCGCTGCCGAAAATCTTCTCGATTCTGCTTCCAAAAAACTGAACCTCTCTGCTCGCTCCTACTTCAAAGTTATCAAAGTCGCGCAAACCATCGCCGACCTAGACGGCGCCGCAGAAATCGACGTCGCCCACCTTACCGAGGCTTTAAATTATCGCAAAAGATAACTGTTCCACCCCTTGTCAAAACGAAGCATTTTTGATATAATCTAAAGATAAGGTTAAAGAGAAAGGATCACCCCCATTAGTAAAAACAACTCACGCACAAAAATCAACGGAGAAATCCGTTATCCCGAAGTACGCGTAATTGGCACTAATGGAGAGCAGCTGGGCATTATGTCCAGCCGTGATGCTCAACTTCTCGCTCGACAAGCCGGAGTCGACTTAGTGGAAATTGCCGCTAACGCCAACCCGCCCGTCGTAAAAATCATCGATTGGGGAAAATTCCAATACCAAAAGATGAAAGAAGAAGCCAAAAATCGGAAGAAAGCCCGTGAAAAACAGTCCGAGCTCAAGCAAATGAAGATTGGCCTCAAAATCAGCGATAACGACCTTAACATCAAAGTCCGCAAAATCAAAGGTTTCCTAGAGGATGGCGACCACGTCAAAATCATGATCGTCTTCCGCGGTCGCGAAATGGCACACAAAGAAGTCGGACAAGATCTTCTGAACAAAGTTCTTGACCTTCTTTCCGAAAATGCCATCGTCGAAGGCAAACCTCAATGGAGTGGACGGAATCTCTCGGTTGGAATTCGGAAGAAGTAATTTCCTACTTCCACGGTTCCCCGTTCGCACCTTGTGCCGCATTAGGCGCCCGCGACATTCACATCGCAATAAATACCAAATCTAATTCTAAAGGAAAATTTATGCCCAAACTAAAAACGCATAAAGGTACCGCCAAGCGTGTAAAAATCAGTGGCTCTGGAAAAATCATCCGCGAGCGCGCTTTCGGGAATCATATCCTCGCCAAAAAGTCGAAGGCTAGGAAACGCAACATGAAAACTGCCGCTGCCATCAACGGCAAAATTAAGAAAAACGTTAAGACCGCACTAGGAGTTTAAGTCATGAGAGTCAAACGTGGCGTTCCTGCCCATGCTAAACATAAGAAAACCTTGCAAGCCGCCAAAGGCATGCAGCATTATCGCACCCGTAGCTATCGTCTTGCCAAACAAGGCGTTATCAAATCCCTTCGCTACGCCTATCGCGATCGTCGCAATAAAAAACGCGATTTCCGCTCCCTCTGGATTACGCGCATCAACAACGCTTCTCGTGAGCTCGGCCTTTCCTACTCCCAGCTAATCGCCGGCATGAAGAAAAAAGGCATCAACCTTGACCGCAAGATTCTTGCCGAACTTACCGTCAACCAGCCAGAAGCTTTCAAAGCAATCGTTAACACCGTAAAGGAGAAATAACATGGCCATCTGCGAAATTACCGGCAAAGGCAAAATGTACGGTCACAACGTTTCTTTCTCCCAGAGAAAAACACGTAAAGTTTTCAAACCAAACGTTTCGAAACGCACCCTCGTCATCAACGGACAAAAGGTCAAGGCAAACGTCTCTACCTCTGCCCTCCGCACGTTAAAGAAAAAAGGTCTTATCGACTCGCCAAAAGCCAAAAAAGCCTAATAGCACAAAAAATCTCTCTAAGGAGAGATTTTTTGATGAGCTGTTCGTAAGCCGGATTTTGTAACGACCGAGGCCGCCAGCAATCATCTATCTAGACATTATATTGCTATAATGTTCACGCGGTGACCGTGCATCCCCGAACCAGGGTTTTCTAGCACTCCTTGCAGCAGGTAGGGTTTGCCACCGACATATGTCACCATATGCCGCTGTGAGCTCTTACCTCACTCTTTTCACCTTTTCCATCCTGCAAGCAAGATGGTAGTATTGTCTCTGTGGTACTTTCCCTAAGATCGCTCTTGGTCGCCGTTAGCGACTACCTTGTCCTATGCTGTCCGGACTTTCCTCTTGAAATATAGTTCCAAGCGATTGCCTTTCTAGCTCTCTGTTATTTTACCATATCCGAATCAAAATGTCTATCAATCGCCAAATTCGCTTCTTTATCCGCCTCGCTATTCAATTCCCTTTTTACATGCGTAAACGACACCGCTTCAAATCCCCCTGCCACTTTCTCCCGTATATCCGCATATATTGGCAAAAGATCTCGGTTCTTAATTTTATATATACCATTCATTTGATTAATCATCATCAAATTATCACCAATAAACCGCACTTTCTTTAAGCCCAGTTCAATCGCCTTCTCTACGCCCGTCCTCAATGCGTAATACTCTGCCACCCTACTCGTCGCAAACCCAACAAATTCGCCACCCTTAAGCAGCGTCTCGCCATTCTCACCCACAATATAATAACCAATTCCCGCCGGACCCGGGTTCCCCCGGCTACTTCCATCCACATACACCATCGCCCCGTTCACCGCTTCCCTCATTCCCCCATTCGTCGCCTCAAACTTAGCCTCATCTTCAAGCGACAACACTGCTCCGGTAGCTTCGTCTACTCTTACTTTAGAGAACTCATCCTGCTTCAAAAACTTAAATGCTGAATATCTTTCGCTTGGTTGCAACTTCGCCGTATCTGCTATTTTTATTTCATACACAATATAGAGATTCGCCATTTGGCTCGCACCAGTAAAAGCCAAAAATGTCACCACGTCCTTCAGCGTCACTTCCTTCACCTCTACGCCAAGATATTCCAACGCCGTCCGCGCCATTGTTTCTTCTGGCTGTTCACCAAACTTAATTTTGCCCGTCGGCAACTCCCAAAAAACAGGCTCCGTACTTCGGCCTGTTCGTCTTTTCATCAAAAGAATTTCCCCTTCCCTCCTCAAAATTCCAACAACTCGAATTCTTTGTTTCATCCCACCACTTCTATATATTACAATAAGGTATACCCTTACCGGCCTATTTTCCCTGCTGATTTGCAAGGTGGGTAAAATCTTATGCGCAGCCTCCACGGAGACTTGCCACGAAATCCCGTAAACATAACTATACAGAGAAAATTATGCTACCAGTAAAGGTACAATTACATTATATCAGGTTACCGACCAATAATCCAGTAGTAACCTTGCAAAATCCCATTCATCGCCCCTGTCATCACCGAAGAGAACACATTTCCACCCACTAGTATTAATATATACACAATAAAAATCCCATATTTTTCCATTTTATCCATAAACTCTCTTGCTCCGTCCGGCGCAATCGCATACAAAATCCGCGACCCGTCTAATGGTGGAATAGGAATCAAATTAAACACTCCAAATCCTAAGTTCACGAACACTAAATTTACCACCGTTGTCCCCAAAAATGTATTCAAATCTACCGCTCCAGCCCCCTCCCAAATCAAAAACCCAATAAACGCGAGTACAAAATTTGTCAAAGGACCAGCCAAGGCCACTGCCGCCATTCCCCAAACTCCGCCTTTAAGATGCCGCGTGTTTACCGGTACGGGTTTCGCACCCCCAAACACCACTCCGCCCATCAAAAACGAAGCCAATGGCAAAATCACCGACATAACCGGATCGAGATGTTTTAACGGATTCAACGTCAACCTGCCATCATCTTTCGCCGTCGTATCTCCTAAAAGATAAGCCACTCCACCATGCGCAAGCTCATGCAGCATCATGGAAAACACAATCACTACCAACACAGAAATCACGCCAACCAAACTCACATTACCCTCCTTACGCTAACCACCTTTCTCAAACCTTTTATTACAAAATTAGTTCAACACCACCACTTCCAATGCAACCGGAAGTGAATCAAGGCTTTTTACTTTATACTTTTTTTCTGTCTTTGCGGAAACTTTTAGTTCGCTCACCATTCCATCCACATTTCCCATGGAAATTACCACTTTCGGATCAATCTCCCGAATAGCTCGCACACTTGAGGTGCAAAGAACATTCGCCACGCCAAGGTCATCTAGTCCTTCTTCAATCCCCCCAATAATTCCCACGTGCACGCCTCCGACTTCTGCATCATAAATCACCCTGCCCTCGGCAACCGCAATTCCCCGAATCGTCACATCTCCCACCTCAAACTCCCCCGGGCCATGAATCGCCCCAACCGACAAATTCGCGAGAATAGTACCTTCCGCCACATCAAACGTCACGCTCGTCTTCTTCGTGATAATCGTCACACTATCAGGATTTTTACTTTCGATTTCAAACATTTTTACTACTCCTTAATTATTTTATCCGGATCAATCAACTCACTAACATCCATCTCTAAAATATCAAGCACGAACCTGTCTCTCACGCTCTTGCGATATAAGAAATCCTCCACCGTAAAAATTACATAATTAAGTGGCTTTCCAACCTTCTTCTCAACAATTTCCGCCCAGTGCGTCAGTTTTTTTGTTCTGTCGTCACCCACAATCAAGAGGTCAACTCCATCTTGCCCCGGCATCCGATTCGTCAGCATCATCGCGGCCAGATATTTTTGAACAGGTTTCACATACTCTTCCCAACTGCTCTCTTTTATATCTTTATCCTTAGAAAGATTAACCTTCTTAGAAAAGATTTCATTCAAAGCATGCGCATACGGATGCTTCATATTCGCAGAATAATAAACCTTATTATCAAACGTTTCATTTTTTACCACTCCCACGCTCTCAAGGTTTAGCAATTCCCTTCTCACCGAATTAATCTGCTCTCCAATCACACGCGTAATCTCACGCACATAAAAAGACTTGTCGGGATTTTCAAACAAAAGATTTAAAAGCTTCGCACGCGTCTTCGAGCCGAACAATTTTTCTATTGGTGAACTATTTTCTTTGCTCATTCTGTATACATTTTAACACAGCCGTCTCCACTTTTTCAAGCGGCAACCACATGATATTCTTATTTCGCTTAAACCACGTCATTTGCCGTTTTGCCAAATGCCAATCACAAGTAGCGGTCAACCTCACAGCCTCCTCGCGACCAATCTCATTCCGCATATATTTCCATGCAAATTCATAAACATCGCCCGTCATTGCTTTATTCTCAAAACTATTTTTTTTAACCAACTGCTCCGTTTCCGCGTAAAGCTCATCGTTAAACATTTTATTCGCTCGAATCAACAATCGTTTTTTCAGTTCTTCCGGCTCCCAGAAAATCCCAAAAACTTTATATTTTGAACACATCTTTTGTCTATCCGGATATTTCTGCAAATCATTTTGTTCTAGACTTCCGTTCTTTCCGTTCAAATTTTTTATACATTCCCCTCGCTCGACACCATATCCCTTACTCGGAGCTTCAAATTTGTAATCAAAAATTAACGCATCCACATAAAGTCCCGTCCCGCCTACCACAATCGGCACATTTCCGCGACCTTCTATATCCGCTATTACTTTCTCCGCATAGTCCTTCCAGTCTTTCACCGTAAATCGTTCATCAGGCTCCACCAAGTCAAAACCAAAATGCGGCACCCCTTCCCGCTCTATTGTCGTCGGTTTCGCCGTCCCCACATCCATTCCTTTATAAACAGTCCGCGAATCCGCAGAAATAATCTCCCCATCAGTTTTTCTCGCTATCGCAACAGAAACCCCCGTCTTCCCCGAACCGGTTGGCCCCACAATAACTGGAACTACATTTTCTCTAAATATTGCTTCAGATCCTTTAGCTTAACAACTTCTTCTTTATCCCTAAGTCTCACCGACACAGTCTTGCCTTCTTTATCTTTCTCACCTACAATCAAGACCACCGGCAACTTCATCGCAACTGCACGTCGTATTTTCTTCCCAAGCGAATCATCGCTATCATCAACCGTAAAACGCAATTTATTATTCTCTACCGGCGTCTCCAGAATTACTTCCTTCAAAACCTCGGAAACCTCATCAACATACTTCGTAACTTTGTCGTTAACCGTTAAAATCCGCACCTGCTCCGGCGCCACCCAAAACGGGAACCATCCCGCCGTATGTTCAATAAACACACTCATAAACCGCTCAATCGAACCAAGCGTTGCATGATGAATCATCACCGGGCGTTCTTTCTCACCTTTTTCGTTTACAAACTCCAACCCGAATCTCTCCGGCTGAACAAAATCAAGCTGAATCGTTGCCACCTGATGCTCTCGGCCAATCGCGTCTTCCGCCATAAAATCAATCTTCGGCCCATAGAACGCTGCCTCGCCTTCTGCCTCAAAGAAATCTAATTTATTGTCAATTGCCGCCTGACGAATTTCTTTTTGCGCCATCTCCCAAAGCTTCTTATCACCAAGATATTTATCCTCATCTGAACGATAGGACAAGCGAGCTCGCAACTTCTCCATTCCCATCCTTGTATAAAATTCTTGTACAATCCCAACCAGATTCTTAATCTCGTCTTTAATCTGTGACGTTCGGCAAAACACATGACTATCATCTTGCGTCAAAGACCGAACCCTAGACAACCCGCCGAGCTCTCCAGTCTTCTCGTCACGATAGTCAGTCGTCGGCTCCATGTACCGCACCGGCATATCACGATACGTCCTCGGTCGGCTTGCAAAAATTTGCGTATGATGGGGGCAGTTCATCGGTTTGAGAGCAAACTCTTCCCCATTTACTTGCGAATGCACCATAAAAAGCTCATCCCCAAATTTCGCATAATGTCCAGAAGTCTTATACAAATCCACTTTTGTAATATGAGGCGTCCAAACTCGCTCAAAGCCAGCGCGTTTACGCAAGCTCAAAGAATATTCCGCAAGCAAATCGCGAATCAACGTTCCCCTTGGCGTAAACATTGGTAATCCCGCCCCCACCAAATCAGAAAACGTATACAAATCAAGCTCTTTCCCAAGTTTTCGATGATCGCGCGCCTTCGCCTCCTCTTGCCGCTTCAGATATTCATCCAATTCTTCCTGCGTTTCAAACGCTACGCCATACACACGCGTCAGCATCTGACGTTTCTCATCTCCACGCCAATACGCCCCCGCTACTTTCACCAGCTTAAACGCACCAATCTCTTTTGCCTTCTCAACATGTGGTCCTTTGCAAAGGTCGGTAAAGATTTCCTTCTTAGAATTACTGTCGATCATCGTATAAAAAGAAATCGTTTGCGCTTCCGGCAGCTCGTCAATCAACTCTTTTTTGAGTTCTTGTTTCCCTTCGATCGCCCAGTCCAAGGCTTCATTCCGGCTCTTTTCGCTTCTTTCCATTGTGAATCCGCGCTTAATAATTCCCCGCATCTTCTTCTCAATTTTCGCGAGATCGCTTTCCGTCACCTTCTCCGTCCCAAAATCCATATCATAATAAAACCCATCCTCAATTGCTGGCCCAATCCCGAACTTTGTTGTCGGATAAAGCTCCTTCACCGCTGCTGCCAAAATATGGCTCAGCGTATGTCGCATTTTCATGACCTGGTCTGTTGCTTCCATAGCTTTATCCTTTCCTTTATATTATGTTCTATATTTTATCACATCTGTGTTATAATTAAAGAGTAATCGGGTCGCTAGCTCAGTTGGCTAGAGCGCCTCGTTTACACCGAGGAGGTCAGGGGTTCGAGCCCCTTGCGACCCACCATTACAAAAAAAGAAGACCTGTACGGTCTTACTTTTTTATATCTGATATTCTCTCATCTCTGCATTCTCAAAGTGTATCTCGTGAAGATTCGTATCGTCATCATACCCCACAATACAAAAGTGCAACGCTCTCAAAAGCGAACCATGCGCCACCACCAAAATCTTCTCGTCTCCCGAATATTTTTCTCTCAAATCTGCTAGAAACTCTCCTGCCCTCTCAAATACCTCACGAACAGGCTCCACCCCACGCTCATCGTAGTTCAATCTCAAATCAAGTGTATCGTTCCCCTTTGTCCCATCTAAATATTCCTCAAAGCTCTTCCCTTCAAATTCTCCGAATCCTCGCTCAACCAATCGTTCATCATACAAAATCTCATTCTTTCCACCAACCAAAATCGCCGCCGTTTCCGCCGCTCGTTTTAAAGGCGACGCAAAACAAGCGTCAAATTCAAGCCCCTTCTCACGCATTTTGTCCCGAAGGGCCTCAACTTGCTTCACTCCCGTCTCATCAAGCCCCACCCCAAGCCGCCCCTGCATTTTCCCTTCTCTATTCCACTCCGTCTCGCCATGTCTCGCTAAAAATAACTTCATTTTCCTCCTTCCTCTCAATTATATCACATCCCTCAAGCACCCCCACAGCCGCAAACTTACGCTTCTGTCACGTAAACCATCTGTCCGTTTCTTCTTCCCCTAAACCCGATAAGACACGCACTAGCTATCAAAACTACAACAACTACAGTCACAACAAAACCTAAGCCAATTCCAGCTCCCTTTATACTGCTCTTACTTATCATCATAAACCCAGTGTTCGGCGCACTAGGAGTCACCGGCACCACCGGGTCCGTCCCGCCGCCCGTCTCCGGCACTTCTGGCACTTCGCTGAGATAATAAATCGTCACCATATAAGTCTTCTTCGAACCGTCCTCTGCCGTCACTACAATCGTCATCAGTTCAACACCATCCCCCAAAAGCTCCGAACTCGCCTCGGCTTCCGCCGCTTCATCTTCCACGTATCCGTACACCATCACCGACGCGTCATCGCCGTACGCATCCGCATCATAACCCTCCGGAATCACTACTTCATAATCATATGTATCCTTATCAAACTCCGGTTCAAGCGTCGCATGTTTCTCTTCGCCCCCAATTTTATATACCACATCAATCATCTCAAGATACGCATTGCTCGACTGTGGCGTCACCGGCTCCGGCTCTTCGCCACTTTCATTCTCAACCGTAAAAGTCGTTGTTATGGTCAACGGCGTCTTAAATACAATCGCCAACGAGTGTTCGCCAACACTCAGCGAATCCGCAAACGCCGAATCAAGTGTTAATATCGTACTTCCAGATGTCGTCGAATAATTACTAGTCTCAACCGTCGCGCCATCAACCTTAACTTCCTTAAACGCCGAAAGCGGCAAATCAACTCTGACTACTAAATCCTCCCCGCTACCCACCGTATGCGTCTGCCCCTGCCTCCACGTCACGTTTCCTCCCGCATAAACCGCATAAACCGTTTTATCTGCCGTCAAGGTCAAAGAACCTCCTGCATAATACGTCGTTTCATTCGCAGTCTCACTATCCGCCCAACCAGCAAACTTTGAACCACTCAGCGTCGGCGCCTCGGTAACCACTAGAACTGTACAGCTCGTCCCCGTAGTCGTACAAGACGTCGTCTTTGTTGTTCCACCCGTAAAACTCCCACCGTTCGCATCAAATGTTGCCACAAAGGTCTTCGTTGGATCTTCTGGCTCTGGCTCATCGTAGTTCTTCGAATAAACCGTCGCAATATTGAAAGCTCTTGAACCCTCGTCAAACGGATTGCTTCTGACTAACTTAATCGCAAAATTTCCATTCACTAAAACCTCGTTCGGAACGTCAAACGAATTAATCCCAAGTCTTGCCGACACAGTCCCCGCCTTCACAAAATTACCGCTTGTGCCATCGTCACTCACGTATATATCATAGCTAGATGATTGAAAAGCCTCCACGAAAACAATTTTTTCGAGCGTCTCTTTGCCATTCGACGTAAATTCAAAAATCTCCTCACTAGCGTTCTCATTAAGCGTCGCCGTCTTATAATCATTAGCAGAATAATAATTATCATAATTACTCAACGGTTCAATATTCGTATAATACGTAGCATCAAATGCTGATTCATAGCTCATGAAATAGTTTTGCTGAACATCTATTGTCACATCTTGGTTAGTCGCAGTATTGTTCACTACTAAATCATCAATAAAACCATCACCCCAGGAATTTTGAATAATAAATACTCCTGTTTTAGTCGTGCCATTATCATCATATTTAAAGCCGTCGTCCCAACCAACGATTGTCATCGCATGCCCAGAATCGTCAGCGCACTGTGTATTTTTTTCGCTCGTTCTACGCTCAATCACAACATAATCAAATTGATAAACGCCGTCAATCGCCACCGCATCACCATCATCATCTACTCTATACCCCGAACTCATACAGTTGTCCTCGTCAAAAGCTGACAACACCTCAACCGCCCCATATTTCTTCACGGCCGATTTAATTGTTTCAACCACAGTCGCCTTATCCGAACTTGCACCATAAATCGGATAATATATTTCTTCCATGTCAGTAACGATATAATTAGTTTTAGAAACATCATTCATCGCTGCATAGCGTTGTTTTACATCATAAGCGCCATTAGCATTCAATACGGTCGAGTCAAGCCCGAGCGACCAAATATCTTCATAGGTGTTTATTCCAGCCAATCTACTATCGTTCGCTTTAATCGCCGTCGCAAAATCAGTTTCCCCCATTTGCACTAACGGGTTAACCAACCCAGCAAACAGTACAAAAGTACTTCCTCCGTCTCCAGGCACTCTTTCTACATCTAAGATTGATTTTATTCTATCTGCGGCGCCATTCTTCAAGCCCGCCGTCACATCAGCTGCTACATATGCAGTCGACGACGGCAACATTTGATAATCCAAATGCTTTGGCGCCATCACGTTTCGCGCCACCGCACTAGAAGTGCCCGTTTTGAGCAAGGAATATTCCAAAGTAGTCGCTGCCGCATTCGCCCAACAAAGCCCCTCCGTTTTTTGGTCCTTATCCGTTACGCTCGCACCAAACGCCTCTTCACGTGAATTATAATAAGTTGGCAACGCCGTCGCCCCATACATTATATACGGATTAACTGACGACCCAGTATAATATTCCTTGTAAAATGCGTTATCTAAGCCCCAATCCACCCCACCCACAGAATGTTCTTGCGACAACAATCCGGCCGTCTCATTGTCATCCAAAATTATGCCGCCTTCATCTCCCTCCGCAAATGCCAAACCAAAAACCACTGGCACAATCATCGCCAGTGTTCCGATTATCAAAAAATATTTATATTCACCTGCAAATTTTGCGAATTTACCATAAAAACGCTTCCATACAGGAATACCAAGTGGTGAGTGTGGAGTACCCATGCTTTCCTTTTTTATTTTGACCCTTATGCTTATATTTTAAGTCATAAAAAACAAAAAGTCAATCTTATGCTAGCCTACCCACTTGCGCATTTTAAACCCCGACTGTAATATCTGCTCCAAACTCCTCCGCAAGCTCGTCCTGTATCTTCTCCGCAAGTTTCCTAAATTCTCTCATCTCCATCCCAGATTTCACCTCAACTCTCACCGCGCCAACCGTTTTCCCAGGCCCGTACTCATGCAAAATCAGCCTATTGATTTTCTTCACCTCTTCGTGTTCACGAATTCTCTCGCGAATTTTTCTCGCCAGTTTTTCGTCCACCCTTCCACCAATCACATCCGTCATCCCATCAGAAATAATCTCAAAAGCCGTCTTGATAATAAACGCCGCAATCACTAGCCCAATCCACCCATCAATCGAAATATTAAAAACCAAACTAATCCCCGCCCCAACCAACGTTCCGAGCGTCAACAGCATATCGAACATCGCATCTACGCCTGACGCCTCCAAACTTCCCGACTGTGTTTCGCGCCCAACCTTCCTAAAGTATCGAGAAATTGCAAACTTCAAAACTATAGAAACTGTAATAACTACCAATGTTAGCGCCGAATAGCTGGCTACTACTGGCTTTTCCACCCTCGGCACGCTTTGCACAATCGCCATCACGCCAACCAGCAGAATAATAATCCCCACAATTACTTGCGCAAGATATTCAATCCGTCCGTGCCCATGCGGATGTTCTTTATCTGGCTTTTTCTGCGCCAACTTTGTCGCCACAAGTGTCACAACCGAACTCAGAACGTCCGTCGCATTATTTATCGCATCAGTCAAAACCGACACCGATCCGGACATCATTCCAACCGCCATCTTTATGACCACCAAAAACAAATTCACCCCAATTCCATAATAGCTCGCACGATAAATTCGCTTCAAACGGTTATCCATAATCATATTATAACAAAAATAAAGCCCCTTGGGGCCTTATTTTCTATTCAACACTTATAATCTTACCTTTATTGCCATTTGGAAGCGTATATTCTTCTCCGGCGCGACGTCCCAACATCGCTTTGCCAAGTGGGCTTTCGTTAGAAATTTTTCCCTCCAACGGATTCGCTTCCACTGGCCCCACAATCGAATAAGTCGTTTTCTTCCCATTCAAAGAAACTGTCACCGTCGCACCAAGTCCTACTTTTTCATGTCCACGATTCGCAATCACTTTCGCGCTCTTCAAAATCCCCTCAATCTCCGCAATTCTATGTTCGTTGATCTTCTGCTCTGCCCGTGCCGCCGAGTAATCTTCATTCTCAGAAAGATCGCCAAACGCTCTCGCCGTTGCAATCTTCTCGATAATCACGTCGCGCTCGGCTATCCGCGATTTAAGTTCGTCTTCAAGCTCTTTTTTCCCCTCTTTAGTTAATTCGACAATCTTTTTCATAAACCTCCTTTAGGAAGTATAAACATTTTCAATAATACTTCCTAGAGTTTACAAAGAAGCCTCGAACTTGTCAAGTCCAATCCGATACGTTTTACCTGTCATCCGTTCCGCAACTTCAACCTCCCCGTCGGCAAGTGTTCGATCGGAAATAATTACTCGATACGGTAACCCCATCAGCTCCGCATCGCTCATCTTCTCGCCAAAGCGAGCATCTCTATCGTCCAACAAAATCTCATCCTTCTCGCGAAACTTTTCGTATATCTCGTTCGCTTTTCTTAAACCTTCTTCTCCTATCGCCACAAAATGATACTTATACGGAGCCACTTCTTCCGGCCAGACCAAACCCTTCTCATCTGCAAACTTCTCCACAATCACCCCCATTACGCGGCTCACGCCAATTCCGTAGCACCCCATAAACACCGTTTCTTGCTTCCCCTCTCTGCTCTGGAATTTTAGCCCTAGTGGTTCACTATATTTATATTTAAGAGTAAAAATGTTTCCAACTTCCGCTCCAGTTCCCTCGCTAAGTTCCTCACGCGTCACGCCAAGATCCTTCAAAACCTCATCCTCTAGCACTTCTTTATTTAAAACCACTGATTTATCGGCATTATAATAAACCGTATCTTCTCCAACCGGGAGCAACGTCTGATATTCATGGGAATACTTAGAAAACACTCCACCGCTTGCAAATGTTTCATATGTATCGTTACCGATACCTAGTCGATCATAAATCCGCTTATACGCCCCCTCGACCTCAGCATAAATCCTTTTGTGGTCTTCCTCATCTGTCGTAAAGGAGTATAAATCTTTCATCAAGAATTCGCGCGTCCGCATAATCCCCGATTTCGCTCTAAGTTCATTCCTAAACTTTGTCTGGAACTGATACACAAGCGCCGGCAAATCCCGATACGAAGCAACATAATCTCGCATCAGATTCGTCAACGGTTCTTCATGCGTCGGCGCAAGCCCAAGTTCCCCTCCCGCAGCAAGCTCAGTTTTGAACCATACATCCATCTTTTTGGTATCCCATCTATCAGTTTTCTTCCACGGTTCTGGATTCTGTAACGCCGTCAGCTGCATTTCCTCTGCGCCAATCGCGTTTAACTCTTCCCTAATCACGCGTTTAATATTCTCAATTACCCTTAATCCTAAAGGCAAATAATCATACACCCCCGCTATCTCTTTATGGACATACCCCGCGCGAATTAAAAGCTGCGCATTTAAAGCCTGCTCGTCCTTCGGCGCATCTCTTAAAGTTTTAACAAAAGTTTTCGATAATTTCATAATATCTACATTATAACATAAAGTAAGAAAAACGCCCCCTTAGGGGCGTAAAATAAAGAACTCTCAAGACTTAAACTCTGATAATAATCTCCGTGCGGTCATCCCTGACCATAATCATCTCGATCCGGTCCGGCACAAAGGACAATATCATCTTATCGTTATACAATCCAGACTTGTCGCTAAAGACCAGCTTTGGCACCATGTCCTTTGCCATCCGAATCTCATAGAGCTTCCGATAGGACAGTCCGGCCAGATGCTCTCGGAAATACCCCGCATGGGCTTCACCAGCAGACAGCTGATAAACGCTTCCCTCGCGTTCTTTCGTCTCGCCTACCACGATCTTTCCGAGTTCATAGCACGCGACCAGCTTCTCCGTCTCGGCGAGCGGCTTACCATTTTCGCCCAAGACATCAATCCTCATCCAATCATTCTGCCCGTCTCTCCGGAGTACTAAGTGAAACAGTTTCAAAGTGATCCCTCCCATCAAATAAGTATTGAGAACAACAAACCAGCCTCTCAGCTAGTTACTCTCTTATTATACCACAAAACTCAAAAAAAGTAAACCCCTAATGCCAAAATACTATTTTTTCACGACCTTCTTCGTGACATCAAAGGATTCCATATACTTCCCTATCAAAAGTCTCGTCTGCGAATAATATGCCGCCGCACTCGAATAAACCAGCGCGATAATTGGCGCAAGTACCCACTGCAGAACCATCAAAATCTTCCGTGATTTCTTATATCGCTTTGGCCTCTCTGGCAACATTCTCAGCGATGCTAAAATCGTCACTAAAATCCCAAAGCTCGCGATTGTCTGCACTACACCCACTACCATAGGCAAATTAAACACCGCCATCCCCCTATCGGACAAATTCATAATCATTGGCACCCATCCGCCAAACGCCACAATCGGCGCTATCAACGCTCCCGTCACGTGCGAATCGAGCAACCTGACAAACTTTGGCAATGTTTTTAGGAATGGCACTTCTCTATTCTTATCAAATAACAGATTCCCCACATACGCCACATCGCTCGCGCCATAGTCCCATCGTCGAAGTTGAATAAATTGTGCTTTCAACGTCTCTAGCACCGTATCGTTTAACACCGCATCCTGCCCAATTGGTACCCTAACAGGAACGACATCATAATCACCTTTAAAGAAGAAATAACTTCGCCAATATTGGTGACCATCTTCCACAATAGTCCGTTTACTCCAATAATTCATATCTTCAAGCGCCGCTAAAGGCTGTGAATGGCTTGCAAAATTTCTGAGGGCATGCGGTCGCATCGTCTGTATCACGTTAAAAAATGAGTTCGACACCGCAATCACCCGCATCGGTGCCGCCGCATCCCAAATATTATTCGTGAACACACAAATCGGCTGATAGCTCCGATGCTGCCGTTCGACGTTATTCCTCACGCAAAACTCATAGGCTAACGCATCCAAATATTTTGGACTCATCTGATTATCACTGTCTATCGTCGTCACCATCACTTTTTCTCTGTTAATATGTTTCTGAACAATATACTTACTCAACGCCTCTCCCGCATAGCAAAGATTCGGCCCCTTGCCTTTAATCTCGCCCTTCAATCCGTCCGGATGCTTCACCAATAAAAAATCCTTAAAATCGTCCTTGAACAAATTTTTTAATTCTTTCGCGGTCTTCTCTATCTCTTCTCCGCCTCTCTCTTCATACCCCAAAACAAAGATTATCCGTTTGTTCGGGAAAGTCGAATTCTTTACGGCTTCGATACTTGGCCGCATCGTGTCGATACCCTCATTATACGCCGCCATGATCACGGCATGATACATCTCGCTTGGTTTCAAATACCTTGCTTTTGCTTCTGGATCACTAGAAATTTGCCTTAAATTCGCTACGTGTATAAAATAATTGTACTCTTCCGAATTAAGCTCATGCAGCCTTTCGTATGCTTCATGCGGGTCTTCCAAATCTTCACACCGTTTCCGCCAATCCACCTTTTCTGCAGCCTTCATCGTATTAAACCCACCATATGTGCGATACGCAATCCCAACTGCCTTCACGAGCGTCATTGATATGATCGTAATCAAATAAATCGCCCCCGCAATCGGACTAAAATACGACAAAAGAAACAACAAAATAACCCCAACGTAAGAAATTGCCCCCGGCAAAATTTCCAAAAATCGATATTTTCTAGTCCGCTTACCTAGCGGAATCTCCAAACTTCGCTTCACTTAAATCTCCCCGAGCAACCTCAAAAGCAGCACAAACGCACCCACCGCCACTAGAATAGACACCAATATCATCGTCACCGCAAATCCCTTCCCTCTCCGTTCGTACACTTGAATTGCAAAAAGGTTATGCAACACTCCTAGCACTAAACCAAGAATCGGAAAAATCACCATATCGGCCCAACCACCCGTACGATACCCGCCGGAGTTCCATAGCGACATCTGATCGGCCCCATCAAACCCACCGATGTCCGAATAGCCAATATACATCGTCGTTCCACCCGCTTTAAAATGAATAAATGTATGCAAAACCAACAACAATCCCAAGGCAAATAGCACCACCATCCCTAAAAGGAACACCTTATCATCTCTAAAAATCTTTTTAAACCCCGCACGAATCTCTTTCATAGTACTTATATTATAGCATACAAATTTTATACTTGAAAAAAACTATAAAATAATATATAATCACCTCTATCAGGATTCGTAGCTCAGTTGGTTAGAGCGCTGCCCTGTCACGGCAGAGGTCGCGAGTTCGAGTCTCGTCGGATCCGCCAAGCATAAAAAGAAACCCTTTAGGGTTTATTTTTATGCTTATGTTAGTCCCGATGAGACGAGAACGTAGTTCGCCTTTTCAAGGAGTCCGAGATAAAACTAAAACTCATTTTAGTTTTATCGAGACGACGCAGAAAAGTGAGCCTTGCGAAGCAAGGCGACGACTCGTCGGATTCTAGCGAATCGGCTCTCGTCATAGCCCACCAAATCTTTACATTTCAAGTAATTTCATGCTAAAATAAAACTAATTAACATAAGGAGTTACTATGGAAACACTAACCCAAAACCAAGCCCTCGCCGCAGGCGGTATTCTTGGCGGGATGCTCGCCACGGTCGGCGTCGCCACCCTCATCGTCTACATTTTAATGATTATCGCTTGGTGGAAGATTTTTACCAAGGCAGGCGAAGCCGGTTGGAAATCGCTCATCCCAATTTATAACACCTACGTCTTCTGCAACATCATTGGCATCAACTTCTGGATTTATGTCCTTGCCGTACCTTTCGTCATCGGAATCATCGGCGCCATTGTCGGCACACAGAGCAACCTCGTAGTTATCCTCCAGGCCGCCTACGTCCTCTTCATCGACATTCTGTTCGCCATCAAACTCGGTGACGCCTTTAAGAAGGGCGCTGGCTTCAAGGTTGGCCTTTTCTTCCTTCCGTTCATCTTCTATCTAATTCTTGCCTTCGGTAACTCTAAATACACCGGCGCAACCGTCAAGAAATAATCTCGAACAGATTATCACAAAATCCCCCGCCAAGCGGGGGATTTTTTGTAACACATTTTAACAATAAAATGGAGCCGATGGCAGGGTTCGAACCTGTGACCTGCTCGTTACGAATGAGCTGCTCTACCAACTGAGCTACATCGGCCTATAAAATCGCCTAGATTGGTACTTTCTCCGAGCGAGGAAAAGTGCCGAGATAGGTGATTTTGGTGCGGGTAGAGGGAGTCGGACCCTCATCTCATCCTTGGGAAGGATACATAATAGCCGCTATACGATACCCGCGACCTCCCCATTATATCATACTTTTCTATTCTTCACTATCCAACTCTTTAATGTCGATGTATTCTTTAATCAATCCTGCTGTCTGCACTTCTTCGAACTTCTTAGCAAACTCTGTAAATCGCACATACAAAGACACATAGCTAACTTGCGTTTCGCTCTTTTCTATCGTCTTCACAAAGTAATATCCGTCGCCATTCGTTGATAAGAACCGTCCCGACATCTCACCAACATTTAAAGTCATTGCCTTCCCGCTCCTGCCACCATCAACGTTCTTATTATCAATCAACCCACCCGTCGTCATAAACTCCACTTTATCACCAAGCGCTTCTTTTACTTTCTGGAAATCCCCGTTATTCTCGCGAAGCGCCTGTTCAACTTTCTTTGCCGTCGCTTCCGCCTCTTTATCCACAGCCTGTGCCACTTTACTCCGCATCAAAGAAAGATAAAGCATCCTCTTATACTCGTCTTTAGAAAGTCCAAAATTTACGTTCAGAACCTTCAAAAAACTTTCCTCGCTCCTATCCGCACCGCCCACCTTTCTATGCTCATCAAATGCCACCGTAACTTCATCGTCGGACACCGTAACTCCTAATTCCTCGCCAAGTTTCAAAGCATACGTCAATTCCTCCGCCTGCGTCAGCGCTTGCCGCTTGTAGCCGTTTTCAATTGCACCATAGTCTTCTTCCCTACCATCAAAAGCCGATTGCACGTCAAGTGTTGTCAAACTGCTCCTCGCCGTCATCAAATAATCAGAAAATCTCACATTCTTCCCATCCACTTTTGCCACCGGCACAGGCAACACCAAAGAAATGCGATACATAATATCGCCCATATCTTGGAATTTATATAATGCCGCCCATCCTGCCACCACCAGCAAAACAACGCCCACCACAGCAATTATTACGGTATTTATTACAAGCCTATGCTTCGCATATTGTAACGGATATTTAAACTTCCGTCCTCGCGACAAAACTTCTTCCCGTCTCTCCTCAACTTTCTCTCTCTCGGTCTTGCGATCTTTATCTGCCCGCTTCAGCGGAATACTCAATTTCATATTACCATTATATCACACACCTGTGTTATAATATAGCCACGGCTGGCTTGGTAGCTCAATTGGATAGAGCAGCTCCGTCCTAAGGAGAAGGTTGTGGGTTCAACTCCCGCCCAGGTCACCATTTTTTTCTAATATATGGTATAATCTTCAAAAAGGAGTTATATGGGAAAAGAAAAAGATCTCATCCAACGCAGTCTAGTAGTTCTAAAACCAGATGCCGTTCAACGCGGTCTCGCCGGAGAAATCCTCCAACGTTTCGAGCGCGTCGGCCTCAAAATCGTCGGCATGAAAATGGTTAAACCATCCGAAGACCATTACCGCGCCCACTATGAAGAAATCGGTCAGATGATTACTCGCCGCGGCGAACAAGCCTTCCATTACAACGTCGCTTACATGATGACTGGTCCAGTCATTGCTATCGTTCTTGAAGGCGTCGAATGTGTCCCGCTCGTTCGTAAAATCGTCGGCCCAACCGAACCAAAGTCCGCTGAAATGGGCACCATCCGTGGCGACTACTCTCACATGTCCTTCGGTTATTCCGACGCCAAAGGCATCGGTGTTCCGAACTTAATCCACGCTTCCGGCTCTCCTGAAGAAGCTAAAAAAGAAATTCGTCTCTGGTTTGACGACGACGAACTCTATGACTATTCCGACCTCAACGAAAAGTATACCCGTTAGTTATCTAACCCAGTAAAAGCCGCGCCTTAACGTGGCTTTTTTATTGCGCTCCTCTAAATAGACTACCGATAATTTCACCAAAGCATTTTCTAGTTTCTGCATCCATCTCTTTTATACCCTCAACCACTCCTAATATATCTAACCAAGACACCTTTTCCGTTGCTCGCCCCTTGAACTTTTCATACATCACATCTAGTACTCTCTTCACTTCCCTATTATCAATTCTCATGAAACTCGTTACCGTGTTATCATGCAATTGCAAGCTAATTTTATCTTGTCGCCCTTTAGCAAACACTTCGCCAAAAACCTCCCAAGTTGTTTGATAATGCACCGCCAGCCCTTTCGCATTTGACTTCACTACTTTTGTTCTCCCTCCAGAAAGCATTAACGTCCCCACGTAAGATTTCTCTGGCATTATATTCACTATCTTATGCCTAATCATCCCGTACTCTCGCGATTCAAACTGTTCTTTTCTCACCCCCGGGCCATCAAAATTATAGATTTTCTTCACCGCGCGTTTTCTGCCATCGTCTAACATCATCGCTCCCACCACGGCCAAATTCCCTCCCTTTGAATGGCCACACAAGATCACCTCATCGCCCTCGTCAATTTCCCTCTCCAAATAATCTCGCGCCAAAAGATGCGCTCTAGTCGGGCACTCACAAGACAGTCTCAACGAATCTATCCACCCAATAATTGTCCCGTCTGTTCCTCTAAAGCCAATTATCTTCTTTCTTCCGACCTTCCATGTCATCGCCCCAAACTGCGTTTTATCATTCAATACATCATTAAAGTTCTCTACCGTCACTTTCTCATAACGTTTTGTTTTCTTTAATAACCTCACAATCTGTCGTATCTTCGCCGCCAACAATTCTTCTCCCTTTTCTTTCGGCACCCCCTCCACCATCCTAATAAATTCCGTAAAACTTCGTTCTTTTCGAAACCCTCGAATCTTCGCATAGCTTAAAGTCGCTACTATCAGTGTGTCCATCTGATTCCAACTCACCTCGAACAAAGGCACGTCTTTGTAATATCTCACATAGTCAATAATCGTCATTCCTACATTATACCATCAAACTACTCTGCAAAGAAAAAACTTTTATGGTACAATACTCTTATGGCTACTAACGACACGACCGAAAACATTTCCAATATTAACGAACTGATTAATGATTTTCTCGAGCATCTCGAGGTTGAAAAAGGCCGTTCAAAAAAAACTATAGAAAACTATCGTCTTTATCTTTTTCGCTTTTACGACCTTTGTTCGGAAATTCTAGGCAAAGACGACATCAAACCAGAAGAAATCGACCCTGAACTTCTCCGCAAATATCGCCTAAAGCTCAACCGGTACACTAACAACATTCGCGACGAAGGCCTCTCCGCCCTAACCCAAGCCTATCACCTCATCGCCCTCCGTGGGTTCCTCAAATATCTCACAAGAAGAAACATCAAGACCCTCGACCCGAGTCTTGTCGACCTACCTCGCGCCGTCAAAAAACAGGTTACTTTCCTCCATTTTGACGAAGTTGAAGATTTATTGAACGCCATTCCTAGCGACACCGAATCTGGCCTTCGCGATCGCGCCATCATCGAACTCCTCTTCTCCGGCGGTCTCCGCGTCTCCGAACTTGTGAGCCTCAACCGCGACTCCATCAACCTCGACCGCCGCGAATTTATCGTCCGCGGTAAAGGCAAAAAAGATCGCCCGATTTTCATCAGCGAGGCGGCCGCCGAAGCTACTCGCGACTATCTCGCCGTCCGCGATGATTCTCTCCCCGCCCTCTTCCTCAACAACTCTCGCCATCTTAACGCCGTCGACACCTCCGGTGACTTCCGCCGACTCACTCCCCGCTCAGTCCAGCGCATCATTGACCACTACGCCAAAGCTGCCGGCATCACCAAACATGTCACCCCGCACACATTAAGACACTCCTTTGCCACCGATTTACTCATGAACGGCGCCGACCTTCGTAGCGTCCAAGCTATGCTCGGCCATGCCAACATCAGCACCACTCAAATCTACACTCACGTCACCGACCCACATCTTCGCGAAATCCACGAAAAATTCCACTCCGAGCTAAACTAAGGCTTACAAATTTATTGCTAATGCACCTAGAAGCGTTTCTTCAAACGCAAATATTACCACAAACGCTACCACCAAAAATGGTCCAAACGCCGTTTTTCTTCGCTTCTTAGGTAACATAACCACTGCTCCCAAAAAATTCGCTAAAAACAATTCCAAAAGCGCCAGCTGCCACTTTCTAAGTAATAGCCCAATCGCAAGACACAAGAGCCAATCCCCTCCTCCAACTAATTTCTCCTTCGAAAAGAAATAAAGCAAATAATATACTCCCGCAAGCAACCCTACGCTTCCAAGCAAGCTCCATGTCACATTAGTCACCACCGCATAAACTAACCCCATCGCAATCGTATAAATCAAAATCGAAACCGGCATTTCCTGCCACTTCGCATCATACACCGCCAAAATCAAAAGCCCGACCATCGCCGCCATCGCCGCCACCATCCTCGCAAGGTCTAACGCCCCAAAAAACTCCACCACGTCCGTCACTTCCGTGGGCACCATACCGACAAATTTCCAAGCAATGAGCCCAAAACTCACGAACCCTAAAATCTCCGCACAGATTTCCGCCCTTCCAATCTTCGCCCCACACTTCCGACACTTCCCTTTCTGCAAAACCCACGACAAAATCGGCACATTCTCAAACCACCTAAGCTGCTTCCCACAAGAAAGACAAACACTCCTCCTCCCCGGGTCCTTCTCCTTCTCCTCCTTGAGCCGTATCCGCCACGCCTGACAACACGCAAAGCTCCCAAACGCCGCCCCGAGCACCACACAAAATATGATAAACACAATCTTCACACATATTATTATATCACATGGGGGTCGCGCAATGCCCTTTCTCGCAACAGTAAAGAGTCTGAGCCAGCAGTCAAAATAACCTTGATACCATTTCCGAGCACTTGCTTGTCATAGGGCGCAAGAAATAGGCTATTAAGGTTATTTTGACGACTGCGTGAAGGCTCCCGTTGCGAAAAGGGCTTGCACGACCGCCGAGCAGAAATCCACCAAATATTAACTGATAGAAGATACAAGTGAATAGATAGGTAGCAACGTCCCGGCAATTACGATGCCAATAAGCCCCGCCATAATCACCATGAGGAACGGCTCAATCATCGTAGAAATATTCGCAATCTTCTCGTCGAGCTCATTCTCATACACTTCCGCCGCCTTCCCAATCATCTCGTCAATCTTACCAGATTGCTCACCAATGTTAATCATCTGCGGCACAAGTGGCAAAACATAATCCAAGTCTTGAACAGACTCAGAAAGCGCCTTACCCGATTTCACCTTTTCCGCCGCCGCCTCAAATTGCTGCTGCATATAGAAATTCGACGTCGCTCGCGCAGAAATATGAATTGCATCAAGCATCGACACGCCAGTTCCAAGCAGCATCTCCATTGTTCGACAAAAACGGTTCATATAAAGCCTCTGGAACAGCGCCTTAAACACCGGCACATTCAGCTTAAACAACGCAAAAGTCTTCTTCCCTGCGTCCGTTCGACGATATGCCCTAATACCAAGCACTGAAGCAATCAAAATCACCGCAATCACCCACCACTGATTCGCAAAGAAATCCGAGATTCCAACAAGCGCCTGCGTAATCCCAGGCAGCTCCTTGTTCATATCCGTATAAAGCTTTCGCACCTCTGGCACCACCGCCACAAGCATAAATGCAAGCACAGCAATAATCACGACAAAGATAATCCCAGGATAAACCATCGCCCCGCGAATCTTAGAAATCATATTCGAATCCTTCTCGTCCTGAGTTGCAAGCCGCGCCAACGCCGTATCGAGCGTACCCGACATCTCACCTGCCGCCACAAGCGACAAATAGACATCACCAAACACATCTGGATGTTGCGCCAGAGAATCTGACAAAGCCTTACCAGCTTCCACGCTTGCGGTCACGTCTTCAATCACCGCCTTCATCGGCTTCGATGTCGACTGTTCTGCCGCCGTCTTTAAAGATCTCGACATCGGCAAACCCGCACCAATAAGCGTCGCAAACTGGCGTGTAAAGATGATTCGATCTTTTGTAGAAACTTTGTTTTTTAACTTCGCGAGCAGGCTCTTCTTGTCCTCTTCTTCAATTTTATCCGGCACAAACCCTTGCTCAACCAAAAGTTTACCAGCTTCGCGCTCACTTTCCGCCTGAATAACGCCAGAAACAGTCTTTCTGCTCTTTCTTTCCGTTGCTTTATAGACGTATCGCTTCATCCTAACCTCTCGTCAATCTATCAAAATTCTCTACATCGACCGCATAGTCGCGCGCATCGTTATAAGATACCGTTCCGGCCTTCACAAGCTTCGCAAGCGTTGCGTCCATTGTCTGCATCCCAGCGCTCGCACCCGTCTGAATCATCGAATCAATTTGGTGTGTCTTGCCATCACGAATCAACGACCTAATCGCCGAATTTGCCACCATAATTTCTGCCGCCGCAATTCTCCCCCCACCAATCGCCGGCACAAGCCTCTGCGCACAAATTGCCATCAGAATATTCGATAACTGCGAGCGCACTTGCGGCTGCTGGTGCGCTGGGAACACATCAATCATACGGTCAACCGACTGCGCCGCCGAGTTTGTATGCAAAGTAGCTAAAACCAAGTGCCCAGTTTCCGCAATTGTAATTGCCGAAGAAATCGTCTCAAGATCACGCATCTCACCAAGAAGCACTACATCAGGGTCTTCACGAAGCGCTGAACGAAGCGCCGCCGAGAAAGAAAATGTATCATAATGCACTTCCCTTTGCACCACCACTGACCGTTGTGATTTGTGCGTAAACTCGATCGGGTCTTCAATCGTCAAAATATGCACTGCCTTCTCACGGTTGATTTTATCGACGATTGCTGCAAGCGTAGTCGACTTACCAGAACCCGTCGGTCCCGTCACAAGCACCAAACCGCGCGGATAATCCGCAAAGTTCTCCACAACACCAGGTAACCCCAAATCGGCAATTGTCTGAATTTTATTCGGAATCAAACGAAACGCGCAAGCAAGATTACCTCTCTCGTGAAAAGCATTCGCGCGAAAACGCCCCAACTCGCCAAACGCAAACGAATAATCAAATTCTTTATCCTTCAATAAAATTTTTTGCTGAGCCTCATCAAGCGTCGCAAAAATCAACTGCTCAACCATCGGCGGAGTTAGAACCGGCGTGTTGGCAACTGCAACAAGCGCACCATCCACACGCAAAATCGGCTGCAACCCAACCTGAATGTGTAAATCCGATGCGTTCCGCTTGATACATTCCTCAAGCAAAGTCTCAATTCTAATCCCACTGTTTTCCATAATCCTATTTTACCATAAGCCTTTCATTTTTAAAACCTTTTACGCAAGGTCAGATGCAACTCGATCCACCTCTTTAATGGTTGTAATGCCACTTAGTGCTTTCAGCATTCCGTCCTGTCGCATTGTTACGCAGCCCTTTGCTTTCGCGACCTTCATAATATCACCAGCTGTCGCTCTCGCCACAATCAGTTTCTGTATATCTTCATCAACCTCAATCGCTTCATAAAGACCAGCACGCCCCACATACCCTCCAGGCGCTTCCCTTGTTTCCACCCCTTTCGCGAGCGCATATCCTTTTTGGTTAAAAACCGGCAATCCAGGATAACCCAAATCTTCCGAAAGACTCGGCACTTCCTGCTGACTTTTTGGCAATACTTTTCCGAGCACATCATTTATCTCTCGCGTTTCCATTTCGTTTGACTGCACAATTTCCTTCTTATCAGAAATGCGGCGCACCAACCTCTGGCCAATCACCGTATTAAGCGTCGACGCAATCAAGAATGGTTCAATTCCCATATCAAGCAGACGCGGCAAAATACCCGCCGCTGAGTTTGTGTGTAGCGTAGAAAACACCAAGTGTCCCGTAAGCGCCGCCTGCACCGCTAGGTTCGCCGTTTCGCCATCACGAATCTCCCCAACCATCACTACGTCAGGATCCTGACGCAAAATCGAACGTAGTCCAGATGCAAATGTTAACCCAGCATCCACGTTCACTTGAATTTGGTTCACTCCGTCCATCTTATACTCGACCGGGTCCTCAAGCGTCACGATATTAATCGCTTCCGATTTAATCTTCTTAATCAAAGCATACAACGTCGTCGACTTACCAGAACCGGTCGGACCAGAAGTCAGAATCATCCCGTTCGGTTTTTCAATCCCCTTCGTCACCGCTCTAAGCGCTCGCCCCGTCATACCCATCTTCTCCACTTCCATCGCCGTTCCAGTCTTATCAAGAAGACGAATTACACATTGCTCACCCCACACTACCGGAGAAATCGCGATACGGAGATCGATTTCTTTATCATCAACCGCCACCGTAAACTGACCGTCCTGCGGCACACGATGTTCATCGATCTTGAGGTTGGATAAAATTTTTATACGGGAAATCAAAGCCGGTTCAATCGCCTTCGGAAGTTCCATCACTTGCCTGAGCACGCCGTCAATCCGACACCGAATCACCAAAGAATTCTCAAGCGGCTCAATATGAATATCGGAAGCTTTCGACTTCGCCGCAAAATCAAGGATCGTCGTCAAAGCTTTAGAAATCGGTGAATCCTGCGTAATAGTTTTTACATTAGAATTCCGCTTTTGCGCCTGCTCCTCCTGTGACGACTGTGCTGCTTTTTTGACGCTAGAAAAATCACTTCGATACTGCATCAAAATTGCGCGAATTCCATCCTCGCTAGCCATCACCGTCCGAATTGGTTTCTTTACGAGCGTAGCAAGGTAATCTGTTGCCTGAACATTGGTTACGTCAAGCATCGCCACTGCCAAGCGGCCGTCGCTCTCAAGCAAAGGCACCGCCATGCTTCGCTCTGCCACATCCTGTGGCATATTCAGCAAAATCTCTTGCTCAATCTTTACATTCTTCAAGTTCACATACGGCACCTTCATCACTTCAGCTGTCGCATGCGTAATCGTCTCGCTGCTCGTTAGCTTCTGAGAAATCAGCGTCGCCAAAATTGGTTGCTTAGAAAGCGCGGCATTCTGACGAATCTGCGCCAATTTTTGCGCATCAATCAAGCCCTCCTCTTGAAGCAATGCGACAACTCTTTCTTGTATGTCTTTCGTCAAGAGCGCCATTGCTAGCTCCCTGAAACCGTCTCTTGCCTCGCCGCTGCATCATCAGCGTTTTGAGTTGATTGGTTTTGTGTTTGTTGTTGCTGTTGATATTCGTTCACGCTGTTGTTAACCGCCTCACGCTGTTGCGCCGTCGTACCGTTAGCATAGCCTTCGCTCTGATTTACTGCATTATTTTCCTCATCGCTCAGCCCATTATTCCCTTCAGAATAATTATCGCTCTCGGTAACGGTATTCCCACCACTAGCGTCATAAGCATCCATACCGCAATCACGACGTTCCTGCTCGCTCAAAATACCATCTTGGTTCTCATCAACGCACGAACCGATATAAACTTCAACTGTCGGATTAATGGCCGCCGCATTAAAAACTTCCGGATCCGGCATCGTTAAAGAACTAGTCGTTCCATCAAGATACTCAAATTTAACCGACGCCTCACTTGGATCGCCAAGCAACGAATTAACCAAGAAATAAGCCAACACGGTCACGAAAATCGCTATAAAACCAACTGTTACATAATCTGAAGTTTTCATTAAATTGCTTCCTCCGTTAAACCAGCATCAGTTTCAATACTGCCGTCACCACGCACGGTCTCAACGTGTTCATTTAAGGTAACCGGCTCGGTATAATAGGCAGACGCAGTTGCTTCAACTTTCAAAACGTCCATCCCCACCGCACGCTCAATCCGCGCCGAACGAATATTGATTTCACGAATCGATTTCTCAAGATTGTTCAACACACGCATTGTCGTCTCCGCGCTACTCTCAATCTCAAGATTCACGCTAAGCGAGCCAATGCCAGGAAGCGAACTTTCATCCGTCGAGCCAGGAGTAATCCCCTCCGGGTCGAATTGCGAAAGTTGGAAAATTTTGTTTAGGCTCGCACCGAGCGCCAATGGGTTAGCAGACGAAGGAAGCGCATCAGGAATAACACGCAAAGCCGAGCACATACCAATCATATTCAGGTAGTTCTCTTTCGCAGTATCAGAAGTCGCATAACGATATCTTTCAAGAATTGCGCTAAAACTCAATTTCTCCTTCGTGGAAGAATCATAACAAATCGGCAAACCGGTTCGCCCCACACTTTCCAGCGCTTCATTCTGTGATAAATCGGTAATCACATTATACCTAAGCGTACCCGGAACATTATTCAAAAGTTCCGGATCATTCGGATCGCACTGCTGCAATTCTGCACTATTATAAACATTGCCACTTGGCTTCTTACAAACACCAATATCGCGAATCGCATCGCTATAACCTTGAATAGCCTTATTCTTTTCAGAAATCACCGCACTATTAAACTTAATATATCTCAAGAAATACACCGCAAACACCAAACTCACGCCAAGAATAAGCGACGCAATAGCCACGGCGCCGAGCATGTTCTGCTTGGCCTTGTCTATTTTTAATCTTTTGCCGATTGCTAAATCTTTTGCCATTATTGTCCTTCCGTTCCAACTGCTTTAGCTTTTTCTGCAAACATATCACCAACCTGAATAAAGGAATCGGTCACGTTCTGATGCCCGGAAGGAGTAATTGTAATCATATGTTTATTTGCAAAACTAAATACCTCAGGATTAACATGCAACACCGCGCTAAACATCAAAACCAACTGACCATTACTTGCTCTACCATTAGTCGAGCTAGAGATTTCGATACCATCCGGCGACATATCACACGTATTGCTCTCTTCCCATCTCTCAGTAGTTTCATTAAGAGAATAATTTATACAGCTACTCGCAAAATGTTCAACGCCAGAAATCTCACCATTAGCATTCATTTTATTATTATTGCTATTTTTATCGTACCACTGTTTAAACTGCGGCGTTCGATAAATACAAACCACATCAGAACTACTGCTTGCATCGGCACAGCTTAACGGCAAAGTAATGTCATCAAGTTGTTTCTTCTCCACTGTCGAGCTCGAAGCGGAGCCAGAATCATCACTTTCAGCATCGCTGTCGGCAGAATTTAGCACGGCAGGATCGCACCCCTCCGCACCCTTCTTCCAGAATGCGTAAACGCCCTTATCATCACGATATGGCACGCCGTTCGAATCGGACTCAAAAATGCACATCGTTGGAATTTCATCACCATTCTTGTCAACATAACGTCCGTAGTCATACTTCATGAGACCAATTGTCTTTGTGAATGACTCCAGCACGCGATAATCAATCCCATCAGTCATCGGACCAGCATTTGCCTGTCCGTCAAAGCTGAGATCGGCCGACTCGAAATCGACATCGAGCGAAGAAACGTTTACTTCGTCACCATTCTCAGTCGAATTAACGATAGAATAAAGCACCGTAAAAACGCGAGAAAGCATATTCTTGCTATCACTAATCGTCTGCAAATCCGACAGCTGCTTTTGCACAGTTAACAACTCCTGCAGACCATCATAACTTTGTAGCTTATCCGACATTTGCTTGAGCTGCGTATCCTGAGCGTTAATCCTTACGTCTTGCCCAACTTTTACGCCAAGCAGCAAGACAACAAGACCCGCCGCAATCGCAGAAACAACTACCGACACGAAGAAAACCACATTGCGCTTCTTCTGCGCGTTAATCATCTCAGCTTTGACATCAGGAACAAGGTTAATCTCAAACATTACGCATTACTCCTTTCTGCCAAGCCGATTGCCACAGCAAATTCACTCGCCACGTTAATCAACGCATTCTGTTGTTCTGGCGACACCTTCACCATCTGCCAAGGATTACCCTGCATCGTCGGCACATCCGTCTTCGCTTCAATATATTCTGCAATAAACGGAATAATTTCCGCAAAACCAGAAAGGATAATCCCACCAACTTTCACATTAACATATTTCCCCTGGAAGAAAAGTACTGACTTCGTCAACTCAGACGCAAACGCTTCAAGTGTTGAGTCGAGCGCCTTAAACACCTGTCCTTCAATCTTGTCCTGTGCCAAACCAAATTTCAAAATAAACTGCCGCGCTTGGTCTTCACGCACCGAAAGCGAGGATGCCACAGTTTTCACTAACGAATCAAAACCACCAGGAATCGAACGCACTAATCTCGGCGCACCGTGAAACACGACCACGAGATCGGTCGACCTTTCGCCAAGATCAACAATCATCCTAGCATCTACCACTCCAGGTGGCATCAAAGCTCGCGCCATAGCAAGCGGTTCCGGTTCCATCGCAACCACGTTAAGCCCCATCCCTTCAATTCTCTCCAGGGTCGACTCAGCATAATCAATCGCGGTCGAAGAAACGAGCACCTCTGCCTTCGCTGGGTCATTGGGTGATGAACCAAGTGCCACGAAATCCGCTTTAGCTTCATCCGCCGCCATCGGAATATATTGGTCAAGCTGATATTTAATCGTCTTCGCCAAATCTTTCGGGTCTTGGTTATCAACTTCTACAACCGAAGTAAACGTCTTCCCTGCCGGCAAACCAACTGCAATATTCTTCGTTCTAATTCCTGCTTGGTTAATTGCAGTCAAAATAATATCCTGGAATCTTTTCTTCCCCATATCAGAAGAGTCCTGCAAAATCTTTTCGTCAACAGGCACATAAGCATAACGCTGCAGGCTCCAACCATGCTGTTGGTCACCTCCTAATTGGACAATACGTATCGACGTCGTCCCGATATCCATCGCGAAGAAGTCGCCCACTCCTTGTAATAGTTTCATATACTATATTATATGCTTGTGTTTATTTTTTTGCAAGCGCCAAAAGATAAAATCTTTCCAAGTTCCCATTCTTCCCCGCCAAGCTATTATCTCTTTTGTTTTTCACAACAAAGCCATTCTCGGCAAGCCACTGTTCGAACTTCCTTATAATCTCACGACGCATTCTTTCGTTTTTTACCACCCCTCTCACCAATTGGTCTGGCGCCGCCTCAAATTGCGGCTTAAGCATTACCAAAAAAGCAGTTTCCTTATCCGCAAGATTATCTTTAGCATAAACGAGAACTTTACGCAAGCTGACAAATGACACATCTGCCAGTATTACATCAACCCTCTCGTTAGTGTTAAACTCGAAAATATCTGTTTTCTCGTGCAACTCAACTCGCGGATCAAATCGAAGTGGCGCCTTCATCTGCTTTGTCCCCTTTTCCACGGCAATCACCTTCTTCGCCCCACAGCTAAGTGCAAACTCCGTAAATCCCCCCGTTGAACTTCCAATATCCAAAACCGTCTTGTCACGAAAATCAAAAGAAAAAGCCTGCGCCGCCCCCGCAAGCTTATTCTCGGCTCTAGAAACGAATTTATTTACGACGCTCACGATATGTATAATTCTCAGTGTCAATATTGACTATGTCGCCAACTTTGATAAATGCAGGTACTTTCACAACTACACCAGTCTCAAGCGTCGCGTCTTTCATCACCGACGTCGACGTATCACCTTTAACGGCAGTCTCCGTGTAAGTGACTTCTAGCCAAAGATTCTTTGGAAGCACGAGGTTAATGGGAGTTCCATTATAGAACTGAATTTCCATTTCATCTCCGTCCTTCATAAAATCTTTTGCGTCCCCCACCATCTCAGCTAAAAGTTCATACTGTTCAAACGACTCCGGATCCATAAAATAGAATTTTTCGTCGTCTTTATAGAGATATTGCACTTTGCGTGTTGTCACTTCTGCCGGTTCAATTTTTTCTTGACCCTTAAAGGTTTTCGGCAAAAGCGCGCCCGTAATCAAGTTTTTAACCTTCACGTTCACGATAGAGCCCCCGCGCCCCATCACTTTCTGCGAATACTCAACTACTTTATACGGCTGCCCATCAAGCGTAATAAGCACATTTTTCTTCAAATCAGTCGGACCATACATACATAATCCTCCTAATTCGCGCTTACAAATGGCAATAATGCTAAATGCCTAGCTCTCTTCACAGCAACTGCCAACTGACGTTGCTGTTTTGCAGTCAAACCAGTGCGACTGCTTGCTTCGATACGACCATAAGGATCGAGAAACTTCTGCAAAGTTTTCACGTCTCTATAGTCAAAATAGATATTAGAGTCAACTTTAACTCTTCGCATAACTCTCCTTAAGCTTAAATTTAATAATTAAAATGGTATTTCCGATAGATCAATAGGTTCATCCTCATCCGCCGAAACTTCTTCGGCTGGCGCTTCTTCCTTCGCGGCATTTCCACCGCCAAAGCTTCCGCCGTTATAACCACCATTGCCCCTATCATTATTGGCAGGCCCAGTAAAGTTAAAATCTTCCACCACGATTTCCACTCGGCTTCGTTTTTGGCCGGAATTCTTATCTTCCCAGCTTCGTTGATCCAAACGCCCAGACACAAGCACGCCTGCGCCTTTCTTAGCATACTGACCAATCATCTCGCCAAGTTTACCCCAAGCCGAACAATCGATAAACGAAACTGACTCTTGTTGATTACCGCTCGAGTCGCGATAGACACGATTAACAGCCACCGTAAACGAACAGACGCTCGCTCCGTTCGGTGTTGTCCTAAGCTCTGGATCTCTTGTTAAATTACCTGTAATGATAGCTTTACTAAAGCCACGCATAAATTATTCCTCCTCAGTTTTTTCATCTTGTGCTTCTTCTGCACGAGCCATTCGACGCGCAGCACGCCTTGCTTCAAACTTCAGCTTGCGCTCATCAACAGCCACGAGAAGATAACGTAACACTTCGTCAGTGATATTCAACACACCAGAAATCTTTGCCGGTGCATCGGACGGAAGATCGGCTTCCATGTAGTAATAAACAGCATAATCTTGACCCTTGATGGTATAAGCAAGATGCTTCTTGCCCTCATTGGTTTCTTTCGTAACCTTACCACCATTAGCGTCGATTAGCTCTTTGACTTTACTGACTACAGCATCAAGATTCATCTCAAGATCAGGATGAACCAAGAACGTAAGTTCGTATTGCTTCACGATTTGCTCCTTTGGTTAACGGGAATGCGACTTTCTCCATTCCCTGAGTTAATATTAGCTATATTCTATCACAGATTAGCCAAATTATCAAACTCTTCCATACTTTTAATCAACATATCCCGTGGCTTATTCCCATTCTGTGGCCCAATCACGCCAATCTCCTCAAACCAAATCGCAAGCCCAGAAACAAAGCCATGCCCCTTCCCAAGATAAGTCTGCAACATCGCTGTTGAAAACTTTCCTTTGGAAATGGAAATCTCCACCGCTTTTCGCACAATCGGATCGTTCGGATCATATTTTCTACCGAGATCACCAATCGCCCCACCCTCGCTTGGTCCCATCCCCTTAATTTGCACCGGTTGCGCAATCACCTCTGGATTATACTCTGGCGGTCTTTGCGCTCTCAAGAAATCCGTCAAATTCTTCACGTCACCATTTCCCTTTTCGTCTTCATATGCCCAAGCACCCTGAATTCGCCTTGGCTTCCCCATCATCTCTGTCGTCAGCATCAGCATATCACCTTTTCCGAGCAACTTCTCCGCCCCACCCTGATCAAGCATGATTCGTGAATCGATTTGGCTCCCCACCGCAAAGGCAATCCTTCCCGGCACGTTCGCCTTAATCAAACCCGTAATCACTTTCACTTCCGGACGCTGAGTCGCGAGCACCAAGTGGATCCCCGCCGCACGACCCTTCTGCGCGATTCTCACAATCAACATTTCAAGGTCTTTTCCAGCCATCATCATCAGGTCCGCCATCTCGTCAATAATCACCACGATATACGGCATTTTCTCCGCTGGAGTCTCTGGTTCTTCGTCATTGTCGCTCTTTGCGGCGGTATTGCTACCTTCCGCCTCAGCCAGAATCTTTGAGTTATAGTCAGAAATGCTCTTCACTCTCTTCTCCGCCATTAAGCTATACCGCTTCTCCATCTCATTCACTGCCCATTTAAGCGCCGACAAAGCCTTCTCCGTCGACGTAATAATCGGCGTGAGCAAATGCGGAATCCCATCATACATCGCCATTTCCACCTGCTTCGGGTCCACAATAATCAGCTTCAAATCACTTGGCCCATTTCGCCACAAAAGCGAAGAAATAAGCGTATTGGTCATCACCGACTTACCAGAACCAGTCGTACCCGCAATCAGGAGATGTGGCATCTTCGCCAAATTCGCCACTACCGATTTACCGGAAATATCCTTACCCACAGCAAACGTCAGCGGATCTTTTGCTTTTTTCCACTCTTGGCTATCAATCACACCACGAAGCATTACCGAAGCCGATTTCACGTTCGGAATCTCCACTCCCACGCTCCTCGTTCCCGGAATCGGCGCCTCAATACGAATCTTGTCCACCGCAAGATTGAGCGCAAGCTCCTTATCACGCGCCAATATCTTCGAAAGATTTACCCCTGCCGGCGGTCGCATCGTATATTGTGTCACTCTCGGCCCGATGTTCGCTCCCTCCATCTCTACATCAATCCCAAACTCCGCAAGTGTCGATTTAATCACCATTGCATTTTGCTGAATATTACCCGCATCTGCCGGACTCTGCTTCTTCTCGAGAAGGTCTACCGTCGGGAATTTCCAATCCTTGTCCGCAACCGCTGTGAGTGCCCCCTTATTCTCGGGCTTCACCTCAACTTTTGGCGCATTCATAACTGCACTAGCTGCCGGAACTTCCATCTTCCCTCGCCCAAACAACCCCCGTTTTCTCGTCGGCTCCGTCTCCTCTTTCTTTTCCTCAACCGCCACGCCTTTGTTTACATGGAACTCAAGCTTTCGCTTCTTCCCTTCTTCAACCTCCTCAATTTCATCATCAGAAATCGCAACTTCAGCATTCTTCTCTTTACCCTTCAACGAGCCCTTAAGTCCCTTCACGACCGCACTTGGTGTCTTCTGCAAAATAAATAACAGACAGACCGCAATCAGCACTACGTAAACAAACACCGTAGTTCCCTGCCCAAACATCGGCAAAATTAGCTCATTCACCCACTGTCCAACTGCTCCGCCATGCGCTCCTTTTTCTCCGTAAGTCGACACCCCACTTGCGCCCGCCGCAAACACAATCAAAAGCACCGAAACAATCCAAACAATCGCCGGCAACCGATTATCCTCACTTCTAAAAATCTTCACCGCAAGATACGTGAACAAAAACGGAATCACATACATCCCGTTCCCAATAATCGAGAAAACAATTTTATAGGCCTCGTTTTTCTCTCCCGAGAACCACGTTGCCACTAAAATCACAGAAATCGCGAGTAATATCAAGGCAAAAACCTGTTGTCCCCAACCTCCTGGCAACTCCTGCTTTTTCCTCACCTCGCGCGTGCTCCTCCTTGACGCACCTTTACCCCGACTTCCTCCCCTGGAGCCGAAGCCTCTTCCACCTCTACTTGTAGTTTTCTTCTTCGTATTAGCCATAACTGTTTATCATCATACCACATCTCAATCATTTATGCAAAAGAAAAAGGCCCGATCATGATCGGGCCCCAAATTGGAAATCGTCATAGTCAACTATGAAGTGTCGGGAAACTCAGCATTTTCTCACGAGCCTGCATTTCGAACAGTCTCTTATACATTGGATACTCCGACGGCATTAATCTTGCCATCATCTCTTCAGGTACCTCAGACTGTTTGACATTGCGCACAATCGGATACGCTCTCAGGTAAGAAACCCCACACATCGCCAAGAAAACCACAACCAGAACAATTTCCATAAAGTACTTCCCCTCCCAGAACAAATTCAGGCAGCCGAAACTACCCTATACCCTCATTATAACACAGAATCACAAAAAAGTAAAGCTTTTCCAGCTTTACTTTTTCGCTAATGCCCTACGCCTTAGTCAAGGTGCTTCATCGTTAACGACAATCTTCCTCGATCGTCGATCGCAACAAGCTTGACTCTGACTTTTTGCCCCACCTTAAGCACGTCTGATACTTTCTCTACCCGTTTGTCGGACATCTGCGAGACATGCAGCATTCCGTCAATCCCAGGCATAATATTCACAAATGCCCCGAAATCTTTAATCGTCACCACTGTCCCTTCATAAATCTTCCCGACTTCCGGTTCTTCAACGAGACCCTTAATCCAGTTCAAAGCCTTCTCAATCGCCTCCGGATTATTTCCAGCAATCGTCACCAGCCCAGAATCCTCAATATCCACAGTCGCACCAGTTTCGGTCGTAATCTTGTTGATAGTCTCGCCGCCCTTACCGATAATCGAACCAATCTTGTCCGGTTTCACCATCAACTTCTCAATCCTTGGCGCATACTGAGAAATCTTCTCCCGTGGCCCAGGAAGCACCGACAACATGTGTTCCAAAATAAACATCCTTCCCTCATGTGACTGTTTTATGGCCTTCTCGAGAATCTCGACTGGCAGCCCGTGCACTTTCATATCCATCTGGAGCGCCGTCACGCCTTCCGTCGTGCCCGTCACCTTAAAGTCCATATCACCCGCAAAATCTTCCGCATCCATCAAATCCGTCAAAACATACGCCTTATCAATATCGTCCGCCGTAATTTCCTGCCCTTTCGGCACATCCACCATGAGCCCCATGGCGACGCCAGAAACCGGTCGCTTCAAAGGCACACCTGCATCCATCAGCGCGAGACAAGAAGAACAAGTTGCCGCCATTGAGGTCGAACCGTTCTGGGACATAATTTCCGTTACCGAACGAATCGCATACGGGAACTCTTCCTCATCCGGCAAAACCGGAAGTAGTGCTCTTTCGGCAAGATAGCCATGCCCAACCTCGCGACGCCCAGGCGAACCAAGCCGCCCGACTTCACCCACCGTATAAGCCGGCGCATTGTAATGATGCATATAGCGACGCTTCCCATCCGTCACTTCCATAGTATCAACGAGCTGCGCTAAGCTTAGCGGCGCTAGCGTCACAATGTTCATCGCCTGCGTCACACCCCGCGTAAAGAGCGACGAGCCGTGAGTTCGTGGTAAAATCCCCACTTGGCTTGAAAGCGGCCTCACTTCTGTCGTCTTTCGACCATCTGGGCGCACGCCTTCTTCAACAATCGAACGGCGCACTTCACGATGCACAGCAAGCTCAAATGCCTGGTTGTATTGGTCACGCAAATTTGCATCATACCACTCAACCTTCTCGTTATCCGTCTCCCCTTCGCCAAGCTCAAGCGCAAACTGGTCATGCATTTCATACTTCATTTCGTCAAGCACTCTCGCTCGCTCCAAAACATTCCCACGCACTTTCTCACCAAACTTCCCCTCCGTCCATTTATCGACCCTTTCCTGAATCTCTGGGTCCGGAAGCACAAGTTCATATTCCTGCTCCGGAGCATCAACAATTTTCTGAAGTTCTCTTTGCAAATCAAGCGCCGGCTGCACATTTTCCACCGCCCAGTGCATCGCCTCAATAATCATTTCTTCCGGCACTTCTTTCGCGCCAGCTTCCACCATCACGACTTTTCCATCTTTACAAGCAACCACAAGGTCGAGCGACGATTTCTCACGCTCTTCCGGCGTCAAGAATGCCTTGAACTCACCATTAATCCGACCAATGCGAAGCCCCGCCACTGGCCCATCAAACGGCACGCCCGCGTTCATCAGTGCGCTCGACGCTGCCACCATCGCCACTACATCCGGCCTAAAACTCGGGTCCATCGAAAGCACCGTCGTCACCACTTGCACTTCCTGGCGATAACCTTTCGGGAATAACGGTCGAATCGGACGATCAATCAAACGCCCGACCAGCACTGCATTGTCGGAGGGCTTCCCTTCCCTCTTGATAAACTTCGACGAAGAAATCTTCCCTGAAGCATAGAACTTTTCTTCATAGTCAATCGACAGCGGGAAAAAGTCTTGCACCACTGGCTTCGTTCCAACCACGACCGAACCAAGCACGACCGTATCGCCATATTTAACGAGCACCGACGACGTCGTTCTAAAGCCGACTCGGTTCACTTCAAGCGAAAGTTCTCGCCCTAACCAATTTGTCTTCACCACAGTGGTCTTCTTGCCACTCGGGTTAATAATATCCATTAATGTCCCTTTCTCGGGAAAACATCAGAGAACAACCGTAAAACCTTTACAACTCTTCTCTGCGGTCTTCCCGAATTTATTATACCCATCTATTATATCATAAAGTCGTCAAAAAAACGACTTGACACACTAGGGCAACCTAGTGTACTATTGTACTATGCAAGTAATACAATCAAAAGAAGAGGCCCTCCATTTCAATTTCAGCAGTGGTAAAGCCATCTACCTCCAGCTAGCTGAAAAGCTGGAACTTTTGATCGCCGCCGGGACCTACAAACCGGGAGACAAACTCCCTTCCGTCCGCGAGCTAGCCCTCACCGTCAAGGTAAACCCCAATACGATCCAAAAATCTCTGGGGCTCCTTGAAGAGAAACATCTCATCACGACCGACCGCACCAACGGCAAATTCGTGACGACCGACCGCGAGCTCTTAAAAAGCACCAAACTTGCCATTGCCAAAAAACACGCCGCCGCCTTCCTTATCAAGATGGGTGATCTCGGTCTAAAAAAATCCGAAGCTCTCGCCCTCTTGAAAGAAGTCGACGCTAATCTCAAAGGAACCTCACATGAAGAAGAAATCTAACTCTTCCCCTCTACTCGAGGTCTCTCACCTCGAAAAATCATTTAGCGATAAGCTCATCTTGGACGACATCAACCTTGAGCTAAAGCCCGGCAAAATCTACGGCCTGCTCGGTAAAAACGGCGCCGGAAAATCAACCCTAATCAAAACCATCAACACGCTCATCATCCCCGACTCCGGCAAAATCCTCTTCAAAAACCGCCCGCTCGGCCCGTCCTCAAAAGCCGAAATCGCCTATCTCCCCGAGCGCACCTACCTCGACCTCTCGACCACCATAAAATACAACCTCGACCTCTTCTCGAGTTTCTACAAAAACTTCGACCGTAAAAAGGCCGTCGAGATGCTCCATAGTCTCGACCTCGACGAAAACATGAAACTAAAAAAGATGTCCAAGGGCATGCAAGAAAAGCTCCAGCTCATTCTCGTCATGTCGAGAAAAGCCAGCCTCTACATCCTCGACGAGCCTCTCGGCGGCGTCGACCCCGCCACCCGTGACTTCATACTCGATACTATTCTGACCAATTTTGCCGACGGCTCTTCTGTCCTCATCTCCACCCACCTCATCTCCGACATCGAACGCATTCTCGACGAAGTTATCTTTCTAAACCATGGCAAAATTACTTTAACCGGCTCCGCTGACTATCTCCGCGAAAAACATCAAAAATCCATCGATCAAATCTTTAGGGAGACTTTCAAATGCTAACCAAACTCTTAAAACTCAACTTTCTCTGGGTCAACAAATTCGCCCTTTACTTCGGCGGTGGCGCCCTCATTCTTGGCCTAGCCTCGCGCCTGACCACCGACCTCACGTCCGTCGTCGGCATCATCATCCACAACACTCTTCAGTCTCTCGCCATTAGCGCCGTCATCGGTCTCGTCGCCAACGTCCTCGCTCGCTCTTTCGTCCACTTTAAAAACACTCTTATAAGAGACGAAGCCTACCTCCACCGTACCTTGCCCGTCGAACCCTCCGTCCACTGGAACACTCACACGCTCTCTTTCTTCTTTTCCATGCTCATCTGCCTCGTCGCCGTTCTCGGCGTCCTTGCCCTGCTTTTCCTTAAAGGCGAAGTCTGGGAAACAATCAAAACTCTCCTGGAAAGCCATGTTTCCACCATCGTCTTTCTTCTTCTCACCCTCATCTTCGAAGTCACCACGCTCGGCCTCAGCGTTTTCTCCGCTACTATCCTCGGTCGCCGCACGCACAAACACCGCAATCTCGCCACAGGCCTCTACGCCATCGTCTTTTATTTGGGTGCCCAAATCCTCCTCCTAGGCCTCGCCTTCATTCTTAGCCAACTCTTCCCTTCCTTTGCCAACATCTTCAACGCCACTAGCGACATGCCCTTCCTGGACGTTGTCAAAAACTTCCAAAATTTCTTCATCTTAAGCGGCATCTTCTACGCCCTCTATTCTATTGCCCTCTATTTTCTAGGCAAACGCTCCCTCGAAAAAGGCGTCGACGTCGAATAGCCGCCCCTATTCAACCTTGACATATCATCTCGCTTGTGGTATAATAAAGACATAGCCTGCTTCCATCTTCAAGATGAGAAACAGAGTACATCACAAGGAGGGCATCTAAATGCCATTCACCCCAGAATCCATGCTCCGCGCAGAAACCATCGACCGGCCCCACGTCATCATCGACGCCGCCGAACCTCTGAAGTTCGTAGTCGAATGGAAGCATCACAATCGAGATACTTCCGCCATCGACCCCATCATCGAGCTCTTCCGTCCCCTGCGCGACCGCATTCGCAAGGAACACGACGTCCATATTGTCGCCTCCTCTGGCACCTGGACAGACAAAAAAGTCGGCAAAGACAAAATCCGCCGCACTTACATCCTGTCCTATTGCCCGGGCGAGCGTCGCCAAAAAGACGTCGACCGCAAACTCCTCGCCAGCGAGTTCAGGACTATTCAGCCCCGACTCCTCAGCAGCCTCCAAGAGACTCTGGACGCCTGGGTCGAAGCCGACAACGGCCTAGCGCTTTTCCTCGAAGAGGGCAACAAAGAAAGCATTCATAGCTTTCTCCTCTCCATCGGCCTCCGCAAACCGGAACCGCCAGAAGAACACCTTACCAAGGAAGAACGCCGCAAGGCCTACCTCAAAGAACATCCCGAGCACGCCGCCACCGCCACTCCCCGAAAAAAATAACCCTCCAAAAAAATCCCGCCCGAATAACGGACGGGATTTCTCTTTTCTCTGAGCAGAGACTAATCATACAGTGCAGAACCAGGAGAAAGTAGATTTTTAGATGAAGTTCGAGGAAGAGCCGAACCACGGAGCGAACCGTACTTAACGTACGGAGAGCGAGTAGTGGAGGCTCTGACGAAGAAATTCGCTAAAAAGCTATTTTCTAAGTCCGAGCTTAGCTACAGTATCCCTGTAAAGCTCAAAGTTGGTCGATTCGAGATATTTTAACAATTTCTTTCTCCTACCGACCATCTGCATAAGTCCGCGCCTCGCCATAAAATCATGTTTATTCGCCTTCACATGCTCAGTTACTTCCTTAATCCTCTCGGTTAAGATAGCAACTTGCACTTCAGGAGAACCGACATCCTTTTCGGAACGCGCGAGCTTCTTGATAGCCTCTGCTTTCTTATCTTTGCTAATCATATGACAAATTATATCACAGAGGTGTCTTTTTAGCAACTTTTGTTCTGCTCAAAAGGACTATTTAGAAAAGCCTCTAGCTGAATAGCATCCTCCACTCTATAATCTGCAATCTTGGTTCTCCTCAGCCCGGTCAAATACGCCCCCGTCCCCAGCTTCTCCCCAATATCTTCCCCCAGCGTCCTCATATACGTCCCCGACGACACCTTCGCCCGAATCTTGAGAACCGGCCAACTATACTCCAAAATTTCAATTTCATATATTTTCACCTTCCGAACCGGCATCTCTACCTTAATTCCCTTCCTCGCAAGGTCATACGCCCGCCGCCCATTAACCTTCACCGCCGAAAACGCCGGCACTCTTTGCTCTATTTCTCCCTGAAAACTCTGAACAACTTTTTTAACCGTCTCGAAATCCGGTGCCTCGCCTGTATAACTTTTTTGTACAATCCCCTCTGGGTCCCCTGTTGTTGACGTCTCACCGAGCCGAATCTCCGCCTCATACTCCTTATCAAGCTTCATAAACTCCGAACACCTCTTCGTCGCCTTCCCCGCCATCAAAATCAAAAGCCCCGTCGCAAACGGATCCAACGTCCCCGTATGCCCAACTTTCACCTTCTTCCCCACTCGCTCCAACAACACTCTCCTCACCCGCGCCACTACTCCAAAACTCGTAATACCTTTCGGCTTATCAATCAAAATAATCTCATTTTCCATGAGATTATTTTATCATATTATGTGTGAATACCAGGTATTTTGAAGGCGCTAGGATCCGCCGGTGTTTCAGGAACAGCTGGCGCTTCTGGCACCTGCGGCAACCCCGCCGCTATCACCCCCGCATTCATATCCGGCTGCACCATCACATTTGGCATCGCCACCGGCTCTGGCACCGGAATAGTATTCTCAACTGGCATCATCGACTGCACCGACGCGCCCGCCCCAGGCATTTCCATTCCGCCCGGCACCACGGTATCGCTCGGCGGCATCGCCCCAAAATCTGGCGTCGGCAAAACTGGCGGCGGCAAAGTGTCTTGCCCAGGCATCGGCATCGGATTCGGCTCCAACGTCATTCCAGCCGGAGGATTCCCCGCGCCAACAGACGCATCACCCATTCCCACTGGCTGCTCATCAATCGTCATCCCTCCTCCCGGAATAATCTTCGGTAATTCGCCGCCCGGCGTTACGCCAGGCAAAGGCGCATTGGCTTCTTCCTGCGCCGCCTTAATAATATTCATCGCCTCCTCTTCGTCATTCGCCGACGAAGCCGAAGGTCCAATCACTCCCGACATTGGATTCCCCTGTGGTACATCTACCTTATCTACATCCTGCGTATTAACTTGCACTCCAGCTGCCCCAACTTGGCCAACCTGAATCCCACCTTCCCCAGGCAGAGGCTCGTCAAGCGCCTCGTCAATCATCTTGCCATAATCAGTCGCTCCAACGTTCGACTCATTCTTTTCAAGGTTATTCAGAATCTGATCCGCCATTGACCCACCGGCGTAACCGTTTGCATTTTCCGGCGCCACCGCTACGTCCACTCCCGCGACTGTGCTCGCAGCAGAAGCCACTGGCGCCCCCATCGGGTTCAAAGCCGATGCCATCGCCGCCTTCACAGGATCTTCTTCGGCTCCGGAATTAGTCGCCCCAGCTTCCTGTCCCAGATTCGATATTTCTGGCGTCAAATTTGCGGAACTTTGCTCCGCGCTCGCTTCAGCGTCCGACCCCTGTTCTTGCACCTCAGAACTCTCATTTTCACTATTCTCCAAAACCGGTTTTTCCGCGTCCATCTCCACGGGCGCCTCCGCCTCGTTCCCCTCACCATGATCAATCGAAAGATGTGACGCGTCCCTTGGCTCGTCCGAACCAGAGCCCGAATCAACATCCGACTCAGAAACCGCATCAGAATCCGCCTCCGGCACTACCACATTCTTCGCTCCCGCCGCTTCTCCATCAAAGACAACTTCGCCTTGCACATTTTGCACTACAAGTTGCTGGTCCGCCCCCGCCCCCATCAACTTCGCAGCAAGCACCATCGCATCTGGCGTCGTCGCCGGATTCTTAAACCTGTCCGTCGCTGCCACAAGACCCGTTAATAGAGCCGTGGCCGTCGACGCATCCATTTTTCCCTCGAGCTCAAAAGCCAACTTAGAGACCATCTCGGAAATCGAACTCGCTTTCGCATCCACCCACTCAACGTCTCCAAACTTCCCCGCCGCACCATTTGTGATATTAATCGACGTCGCATCATGCATAATCCGCCCATGTTCCTTAAGCGCCGCGTCAAGTTCCGTCGCCGCCGGCACATTCAAAGAAATCACCAGATCAACGTTATAATCCCCGCGCGAAAACTCAATATCATCTCCAGAAATCGTCGTCTTATATGGCGTTACATAGACCTTCACAAAATCACCATCGATTTTATATCGCAAGTGATCAGCCTTGTCCTTATTAAGCGCAATCACAAAATCTTGCAAGCTTTCCGTCCCCGTCTCAAATCTCTCTTCTGGTTTCAAGAACTGCAAAACGTTCGGCGTCTTCCCCGAATAAATCGCCGTCACATGCTTCCCTGCATTGTCAAGCGCCATCGAAAGCCCCATTGCCGCCGCAATTTCATCAACCGTCGGGTCGTTTGAAAGCGCAACTAATACACTCTCCGCCTCATCAATTTTCTCCAAAACTTTTTTCAACGTCGGGTCGGAAATGTCTCGCCCCGCCTTGCCCCTGTTTGGATTTACATTTGGCTTTCTATTCTCTTTGTTGTCCATAAAAATATACTTCCAAATCTAGTATACCATAATTCTTGCGCTTTTTGTAGAAAATATCTCGTTCCCCCTATTTACTCCCTATTGACCCTTGAAATATTTTTCGCTTTAGGGTATAATACAAGAAATTATAAATAATCACTAATTTACAGGAACTCTAATGCCAATCATTAAATCCGCTAAGAAAGCTGCTCGCCAGACCACCAAGCGCACCCTCAAGAACCAAGAAATCAAAAAGGCCATCAAAACCGCCCTTAAAAATTTCAAGGCTGCTCCAACTGCCGAAAACATGAAAAAAATCCAGAGCGAGTATGACAAAGCCGTTAAAAAAGGCCTTCTCAAGAAAAACACAGCTTCTCGTCGCAAAGCTCGTCTCGCTCGCATCGCCAAAGAGCTCAAGACTACAAAGTAGTTGCTCTTAGCAAAAAACTTTTCACCAATTTCCACGGCTCCACTGCCGTGGATTTCATTTGCATATCGACCGCAGCAAGTTCTCGCAAAACATTCCTCTCCTTCGCACCATTCGGTCGCCACTCTAATTTTTTCAACGCTTGTGATACCATGAGTCCAAAAAACATATATGGGTCTTGCGTCTTTTCGATTTTTTCGAGTTCCGCCACCGCCTTCGCGCCATCACGCAACGCTAAATCATATATATTAAACACAGCTCGCATATCAACAGACGCATTCAACTTAAACTCTCTTATCTCTACGCCCGCCGCCACGAGCGTTTTTACTGAAGTAAGTCTCTTATCCAATTTTGTCTCCCAAACCACAATCTCCGCATCAGTTTTCAAAAACTCGTCAATTCGTCTGGCAAATTCTTCGAACACTTCTTTATTTTCCGACAAATCTTTCACCAAAACCTTTCTCGCCCCCTCCGAAAACAAAGTTGCCCCCAAAAAAATTGACGGCAAATCAGAATTCGCCAAATTCTCACCCTCAAAAACCTCATAGTTCCCGCCAAGAACCTTAACAACTTCCTCAGAAATTTTTACTCGGTCGTCCCCGGTAAAAACTCTAATCCCCACAATCCCCCTTCTCTTCATCCGCGTCTAAATTATCCCCACGCTCACTTTCAAGCAATTCTAAATCCTTTTCTTCTTCCATAAAAGTCCTCCTTTATTCTATTTTACCAAATTTTATTCTTTCTGACATTCTGGACAATAATGCGTCCCTCTCCCACCGAGCTTCACCTTCACAATCTCCGCACCGCACCGACGGCACTTTTGTCCCTCTCGATTAAACACCTCCGCAAACAGCTCCAAATAATCGCCCTTTGTTCCATCACTTTTTACATAATTCCGAATTGTCGAACCTCCCGCCTCGAGACTTCGCTCCATCACCACCCTAGCCCCCTCAAGTAACTTAGCCGCCTCCGACTCCGACACAAGCCCCGCTTTCCTTTTTGGCTTTATCTTTGCATAATAAAGCGCTTCGTCCGCGTAGATATTGCCAAGACCAGCAACCACCGTTTGGTCCAGAATCACCATCTTAATTGGCGCATTCTTGTGCCTCTGCAATTTACGATAAAATTCTTCGGGCTTCATTTGCCAAGGCTCTTTCGCAAGCCTTGCGATAAAATCATCGTCTTCGACTCGATTCGTTGGCAAGACTTTCATAAACCCAAATTTCCGTTGATCATTAAAGAACAACGTTCCATTCTGGAATTTGATAATCACTCGCGTCTGCCCATTCGGCAAATCCGCAATAAAATTGTCGCTCGGGTGTCCGCCAGCAAAGCGCTCCTTCCCTACCCACACTAACTGTCCAGTCATCCGCAAATGGCAAATCACACTAACCCTGTTTGAAAGGTCAAAAATCAACGCTTTTCCCCTCCGCCTAATCTCAATCACCTCCGCGCCCATAATCCGCGACGGCTCTCCGATAAAACTCTTCCCCGAATAAATTTTCACCGTCAAAACTTTGCCACCCTTTTCTTTTATTATGCAATCCGAAAGTCCTCTCCGAATTGTCTCTACTTCAGGCAGCTCTGGCATCAGTTCTTCCCTTCTAGCCCTTTCATTACCTCATTCAAGCCTTCACTCACCGAATGCTTTTCCTGGTTAACTAGTCCTTTAATTCCCTGCCCATTCAATTCCGTATCCAGGCTCCACACATTTTTCATCACCAAACTAACCTTTGTTGTTGTGAATGTTACCTCGCTCGTCTTTACTTCCGCTTTTACATCTTTCACCCATCCATTTTCCAACACCGTTTCAAATCCGTCGCCAATTCTCACAATTCGCGAACCAACATAGCCATAAAGTCCGCTCGCCTCAATCGGCTTCACGGTCCCTTCGTCAATATCATCCGTCGAAATAGCCGTCACAGGCTCCGAAGCATCTCCCACCAAAATATTCATCACACCTCCGCCAACTTCCACCAACGCTACACCATTAAACAAAAGCACTCCCTTTGAGCTCAAGCCCGAAACGTCACCGTCAAACGCCTCCCTTGCAATATACAGCGCGCTTCTAAGTTCTTTCGTCGTCTCTTCGACCTTCCGCATAAACGCAAGTTGCCTATCACCTTCGTTACCATAAGCCCCATCAGTCATCACTGTTCTTAATTCCCTTACCGCCGTTAGATAAATCGCACTATCGCTTTCCATTACTCCCGCCAGCTCACGATACTCCGAATTTTTATATGCACTATTCACCCCCCTAGAAACTTTCGAAAACCCATCCTTAAGTTCCGTCAGTTCGTTTAAGATTTCATCATCCGACAAATCTCTAAAGCTATAAGAAAATAATCTCTCCGCCCTAACTCTACTTAAAAGATATTCTTTAAAATAATTAGAGAACCCCCTCGCATCATCCGGCATCTTCACCGTTTCCGCTGTCACCGTCGTTTTTGTCAAAACCGTTTTCAAAGCAAAACCACCGCCCCCTAAAATTACTAGAACAATCAAAACAATCAGCGCAACCTTCTTCGCACTCTTCTTCTCGTCACTCTTTCTCTCACCACCCTTCTTTTCAATCTTCTCCTTTTTGGCTTTTTTATTATCTTGGTTTTTTATTTTTTTAGTTTTCTTATTTACCTCTTCCATAATAAATCTATTTTACCCCATAACATTTTTTTATTCAATCAACTTCGCCGTCAGATTAATTATCAATTCCTTTTCGGTTTTCCCGCTCTCCGCAATCAACAGAACCAAAGCAGTCAGTGCCCTATCCGACAATTTCGTCTCTCCATTCTCCGACAAATGACAATCGTTCACCGTCAAAAAATAAATAAACACCAGCGCCCCAATCTGCGCATTCCCCGCTTTAAACGGCTCACCTTTTACTACATAATAAAGCAACCGCGCCGCTTTCTCCGATACCGTCTTTCCAGAGTCATCAAGCAGCAGTTCATTCAAAAAATCCTCCATCTTCGCTTCATCTTTCAATTCGCCAAACTCTTCCTTCTCATCAATCTGCTCACGCAGATTCTCCGCCAAATTTTTCACTTCCGCCAAACTCAGCGTTCGCCTTATTTTCCCACTTTTCGCGAACAAAACCGGAATGTCGCCTTCGTCATATCCCGTAATCGTCTCCGTTGTCTTTCCGTATTGCGCAATCACTTCAAGAATCCCCTCAGCTTCGCCCGCCCCAAGCACCTGCTTGCTCATCAACCTCTTCACCATAGCGAGCGTCCCCTCAAGCTCTGCCAATTTTCTCTCGGGCAGCTCCTTAAGTCTCCGTTCATTCATCGCCACACCATCAACCACATATCGTTTAAGAACCGAAGTTGCCCAAACCCGGAACTTCGTCGCCTTCTTCGAATTTACCCTATAACCGACAGATATGATCGCATCAAGATTATACAATTTCTTCTGGTATTTTCGTCCATTGACCATATGTTCCAAAATGGAACATATGCTTTTTTCTTCCAATTCCCCATCCTTCAAAATATTATTTATATGTTTAACTATTGCCGCACGCTGCACGCCAAAAAGCTCTGCTATCTGCTCTACGCTAGCCCAAATCGTCTCCTTATCCTTATCGATGTCAAACACCACCTCACCATCCTCAATCTCATATTTTACTAAACCGTATTCCATAAATCGCCTTTCATTTTATACTTCTCCCCAATTCTTCCCTTCCTTCACATCAACCAGCAATTTAACCGGAAGCTCCGGACAAACCCCCTCCATCACTTCTTTCATTATCTTTTTCACTGTCTCGACTGCAGCAGGCTCGCATTCCACCATAATCGAATCGTGCACCTGCATAATCATGTCAGCCCCCTCTGGCAACCGTTCATCTAGCCGAATCATTGCCAGCTTCATAAGATCTGCTTCGGTTCCTTGAATCGGCATATTCTGCGCCGCCCTCTCTGCTCCCATTCTTACCAAGAAATTTGCACTACGCACATCCGGCGTCGGCCTGCGTCGCCCAAAGTATGTTTCCACATAGCCTTTCTCTCGCGCCTGTTCCAAATACGATTTAAGTTTATCCGCAATCGGCTTTCTTAGTTCAAAATATCGTTGCTCGAATTCCTTCGCCTCTTGAATGCTCATCCCAGTCGCGTCAGAAAGCCCCTTCGCACTCATCCCATAAATAATCCCAAAATTCACCACCTTCGCGAGCCTTCGCTGCTCTTTCGTTACATCATCCATCGAAACACCAAACACTTCCGCCGCCGTTTTTGTATGAATATCCACTCCACTATTAAAATCTTCGATTAGCTTCTCGTCGCCAGACATTGCTGCCGCAAGTCGGAGCTCAAATTGAGCATAATCCGCCGACACTAGCACCTTACCATCGCTCGCCACAAACCCACCCCGAATCTTCCTTCCTTCCTCTGTCCGCGTCGGAATATTCTGCAAATTTGGATTTAAGCTTGAAAGCCTCCCCGTTGCCGTCACATTCTGCGTAAATGTCGTATGCACTCGATCATCTACGTCCGCAAGTTGCGGCAACGGCAAAATATATGTAGACAAAAGTTTCGACGCCTCCCGATATTCCATCATCTTAGGTATCACCGGATGTAGTGCTTTCAATTTTTCAAGTTCTTTCACACCCGTTGAATATCCTCGTGTCGTCTTCTTAATTCCCTTCACCGGCAGTTTAAGCTTCTCAAACAAAACCTCCGACAGTTGAATCGGCGAATTCAAATTAAATTCTTGCCCTACCGTTATATATATGTCCGACGCCAGCCTATCGACATATCTTTCATATTCAACTCGCAAATCCTCGAAATATTTTCGGTCGATTTTCATTCCTCGTTTTTCAACTTTATAAAGCACCGGAATCATCGGCAAATCCAGTTCCCGAAGAACCTTATAAAGCTCCGGTTTATCCGCAAACTCCCGTTTCTGCCGGTTATACTCTCGCTTCATTTCGTCCGGGTCGTCAGAAAATAGCGACGCTTGGCTCTCGTCTTTTCTTTCGAGCGGATTCAGCAAAAACTTCCCCTGTCCAAGGTCATAAAACTTCGCCCCTGCCAGAATCTTCTTTGCAACCTCCTCGTTCCTATGCATCAACCCCTTCACATCAAAACTAAAAATCACCTCCTCCGGCAACTCTTCCAGCTCTTCTGAGTCAATTTTTGCGGAACTCGCCTCCGCGCTCGCTTCGCTCTCTGACCCATGTTTCTTTCCGAAATCGTCCAAACTTTTACTATATTTTCTTATCAAACTATTAAACTCTAACTTCTTTAACTCATTTTTGATTTTTTCACCATCAATCTTTAAATCCGGTATTTGCGCAAGTTCGACCGGCGCATCCGTCATTATTTTCGCCAGTCGATACGACATATACGCCGACTCTTTCCCAGAAATCAGCTTCTTCTGCGTCGCCCCCGTAATTTTATCTATATTATTATATATACCATCCAAATCCCCGAATTCGTTAAGTAACTTCACCGCCCCCTTCTCACCAATCCCAGGCACTCCAGGAATATTGTCCGACGTATCACCCTTAAGCGCCTTGAGGTCCAAAAACTGCTCCTTCCGTATCCCGTATTTCGCTTCCACAGCCTTGACATCAATCTCCTCCATTTCCGTAAATCCTTTGAGCAGCCGCACCATCTTCACATTCTCATCGACCACCTGCAACATATCCAAATCCGAAGAAATAATAAACATCTCGCACGCACCAGAACTTTTCACTTGCTCTGCCAAAGTTCCTATAATATCATCCGCTTCATAATCGTCCAACTCCACAAACGCCCACCCAAGCGCATCGACTAGTTCCCGAAGCAACGGTATCTGCGCAAAAAAATCTTCCGGCGGCTTCACCCTCCCTGCCTTATACTCACTATAAATCGCTTTTCGCTTGCTCGTCGAAGTCTTCGCCTTATCCCAAGCCACCACCACTTTATCCGGCGCAAATTTCTTCACAAGCTCCATTGCGATCGCCGCAAATCCATACACTCCCCCCGTCGGCGTTCCATCACTTTTGCTAAGTGCGCCCATCGCATAATACCCGCGATAGAACACGCTCTTTCCATCAATAACAACCAACCTTTTCATTAAAATTCAATCTCTTCCAAAATTTTATCAATTTTTACATTCGTTTCTTCAATCGTTCCATCGTTCAAAATATAATAATCAGCGGCTGCGATAGGTCCACCTTTCTCCAGGTTCTCAATCTCACTCCTATCTCTTTCCATAATCTCCGTATGGTTAAACGGTCGCTCCGGCCGCTCCGCCACGCGCCTATATCGCAGCTTCTTTGGAAGCACTAAAGCTACGAACGTCAATTCTCCAGGAAATTCTTTTTTAAGCGTCACATACTCCGTCCACGAATACACCCCGTCTAGCACAATTCGTTTCTGCCCTGCTTCGATCAATCTATGTATATCTTTAATTACCTGCCTGACTACCCAATCATTCCCTTCTTCCTCGCGTATTTTTTCCCGAAACGCTTTTTCGTTTTCCGGCGTAATCTCGATCCCCCTTGCTTCCATTTCACGCAAAATCATCCCCCCAAAATAAACTTTCGGATACCCCAATCCCGTCAAATAATCAACCGCCACACTTTTACCACTTCCGCTCATCCCCACAATCGCTAAGATTTTTACATCTCTCTCTTCCTTACGCATGCACCTCCTTTATTTCCCCTTATTATACCCTATGAGCTAATTACTCGCAACGACATTCCATTCTTTGAAACTTCAATCTTCTTTACATTCTTTATCATTCCCCCCTCTCCTTCCGCATGCACGAACACATCCGTCTTTTTCGGAAATTCCAATATATCCTCTTCAGTTTCCTTTCCCGGCAATTCACCTTCAATGGCCTTCACAAACTTTCCAAACATTCGCCAAAAACTTCGATTCCGCATCGTCCCACTCCAAAACTTTCCAGGTTTATCCAGCCAGCCATCCGCAGGCACCACTCCAGCCATCGTCTTCCCGTTCATCGCTATATAATCCGTCACGTTTTTGATAACATCTCGACCATTAATTTTCATTCCGAAAGGCAAAAAATCCTTTCGACGTTTATTCTTAACATACCAAAAAAACATCTTTCTCGCCGAAAACGCCATACGGTTCTTCGCTCGAATTAATTTTTTCCGCACCTTTGGCCGCTTCATTATCCTAGCCGCTTCCGCCATCATCCCGACTGTAAAATAAACACTCGCATAAACATAATGTTCATTATCAATTTTAATATCCAGCGGATAATACTCTATATATCTTCCCTCCTCGAATTTCTTTATTACCCTCTCAAAACTCATTTTTCCCAAAGTCTCCGCAAAATCATTAAAATTCCCAAACGGCATCACCGCCAGCGTCGCCTTTTTTCCAGACAGCAAAATCGCATTTGTCACCATCGCCGCCGTCCCATCTCCCCCTGCAGCAATCACTAAATCATCTTTTCGAATAATTTTCGCAAGCTCCCCTGCATCTTCTTGCAGCGGCGCTTCCTTCACTTCATACTTCAAAATCATCCAACCCGGCAACTTTCGCGACTTCTGAATCACTTTCCGATCAACTTCTTCAAACCTCGCCGAATTCGGGCTATAAACAATTATCAACCTTTTCATTGGCTAAAGCACACCACCAGGAATCAGCCACTGTAGAAACACCCACATCAACCCAAACGCCAATATTCCAATCACCACCTGCACCAACCGGTTTTTCGCTTTCGCCATCGCCCCCGGGTCCCCGCTCGAAGTCATATATTGAATCCCGGAAATAATAATTCCAATCACTGCCGCCGCTCCCACGCCAATCAACATAATATCGAGCACAATCCCAATAATACCCCAAATCCCGCCGTCATAACACCCAAACAAAGCCGTCTGCACACATTCCGCAAAAACCGTCAAACTCTCAAACATATTCCTCCTACTTTAAATATTCATGAAGCTTTTTCGTATCCTTATGCTTCCTGAGTTTCGACAACGCTTTCGCCTCAATCTGGCGAATCCGTTCCCTCGTTACAGAAAACTCAATCCCAACTTCCTCAAGCGTATGCGGTCTCTCACCACCAATCCCAAACCGCATTTTAATAATCTTCTGCTCACGATCGGAAAGCGTAGAAATAATCTTCGCAAGTTGTTCCTTAAGAATCTGATTCGCCGCCGAATCTTCCGGCGACACCCTCTCTTCGTCTTCGACAAAATCGCCAAGCACCGAATCCTCATCGTCGCCATCACGCCCCACGCTCGCATCAAGCGACGCAATATCTTGCTTAATCTTCATTACATAATCAATTTTATCGACGTCCATATTAAGCGCCTTGGCGATTTCTTCATTAGTTGGCTCCCGATTAAGTTCGGTTGTCAACTTTCTTGTCGTTCTAAGCACTTTGTTAATCGTCTCAACCATGTGCACCGGAATACGGATCGTCCTCGCTTGGTCAGCAATCGCCCGCGTAATCGCCTGTCGAATCCACCAAGTTGCATACGTCGAAAACTTGAACCCTTTATCCGGGTCAAACTTTTCCACCGCGCGCAAAAGTCCCGTATTCCCCTCTTGAATCAAATCCAAAAAATCAAGACCGCGTCCAGAATATCTTTTTGCGATTGACACCACAAGCCGCATGTTCGCTTCCACCATTTTCCTTTTGGCCTTAGGATTACCAACCACAATCTCTTGCGCGAGCTTTGCCTCTTCCTCATTAGTAAGCAGCGGAATTTTTCCGATTTCTCGAAGATACAATCTCACTGAATCATCTGCAAAAGCATCAACATTATCGACCGTTATTTCAAGGTCTTCGTCAGAAAGTTCTTCCTCATCCGCCAGATCAAACTCATCCGGCTCCAGCGGCTCAAGGAGCAAGTCGTCTTTTTCTTGGTCCATTTCTCAAATTATAAGCTATTTTTTACTTTTTTGCAACTCAAAAATCTTTCTCAAAATCTCCTTTTCTCTCTCTGGGTCAATATCTTCGCTCTCAAGTTCCTTCGTTAATCTATCAATCTCACTTTTTACAATCTCATTTTTCAACCGCGTATAAAGCCCATTCACTTCTTTTTGTAAAGCCGCTTGACCCCAGCCCTTATACAAGTTATCAAACACCAACTCAAGCTCCGCGAGCTTCGTCTCATCATCCGGCACTTCAATCTCGCTCGGCCCCTCCACTCCACCATATACCATAATCGCCAAAATATTCTCTTCAAGCCCGGCCAGTACGTCCGTTTTTGCTTCCGTCTTCGCTTTCTTTAACCGTCTTTTTGGTTTTTCTTGCAACTTTCTTTCCAAATCCCCTTCTTTCCCTCTCAAATCTTCTCGCGACACTCCCAACCTTCTCGCCACTACTTCTTCGTAGTGTGCCCGTTCAATTTTATCTTTTACAAAATCAAGCAACCTAAGCGCCACATCTGAATATTCTCGTTTCCCAAACCCAGTTTTAAGATCGACTTTTTCCTCATACTTATCAAGTAGCCACTCCACTGCCGGCTTTCGCTCGTTTACGGCTTTTTGCCAAAGTTCCGAACCTCTTTGAATCAACTCGTCTGGGTCCTTCGCACCGTGATAATCGGAAATCACTGTCAAATTTATGCCAAGATCTCCAGCCATCATAATCGCACGCTCCGTCGCCTTCACTCCAGCATCATCTCCATCATACGCCAATCGAATATCATTCGTAAGCCTTGACAAAATTTTGAGATGCTGTTCCGTCATCGCCGTTCCGCTTGTCGCTACCGCTTCTTTTACTCCAGCTTGATGGCTAGAAATCACATCCATATTCCCTTCCACAATCACCACAAACCCATTTCTCCGAATCGCTTCCTTCGCCTGCGCTAGTCCAAACACAAACCGACTCTTATTAAAAAGCAACGTATCTGAAGTATTAAGATACTTGGGACCTTGGTCTTGAGAAGCAGATTGCTGCTTATCAACAATTCTAGCAGTAAAACCAATCACCCCAGAACTATCAATAAATGGCACCATCATTCGTCCTCTAAACATATCCCCGCCGTATTGGTTAAGCAATCCCGCATCCTTCAGTTCTGCTTCGCTATACCCACGGCTCATCAAAAATTTTTTACAAGCTCTCCCCTCCGCCGGCGCATACCCAATCCGAAAGGTCTCCACGGTTCCACGATTTAGATTTCGTTTATAAAATACGTATTCAGAAACTTTCTTCGACTTAGAAAGACAGAATTGATAATACTTCGTTGCAAGCTCCAGCGCCTCCTTCGCCCTCACTTTTCTCTGCGCCATTTTCGCATCCCCGCCCGCATATCGCGAAATGTCCACTCCGGCTTGCGCCGCCAATTTCTCAAGCGCCTCCTTAAAGCTAATCCCTTCCACCTCCATCACAAACGTAAAAATGTCACCGCCCTTATTCGCGGAAAAATCATGCCAAATCCCCTTATCCGGCGAAACCATAAACGACGGTGTCTTATCTACACCCCAAGGCGATCTCCCTTTCAGCGTCCTTCCTGCCCGTTTCAGTTCAATATATTGAGAAATCACATCTTCAACCGGCAACCTTGCTTTAATCTCCTCCTTCGCATCATTCATATAATCAGTATATCACCTTTCTTAGGTTTTATGTTATACTAGTCTTAACATGAACGATTTAGAATATCTAAACCAAATCTCCGCCGGGGTCAAAAAACCTGCGCAAAACACTGGCTTCTTTGACAAAAAAATGAAAATCATCATCGGCGCTTTAGCCGGCGTCATCTTACTTCTCATCGTTCTCGTTTCCGTAGCTGGCTCTTCCCCCAGCACGCCTGAGTCCACTGCCTCTACCGAATTCGGCCGCCTCAAAGTATACTCCGACGAGCTCATCAAAACCATCACAACCTATAACGGCTCCGTTCGTTCCTCTTCTCTCCGTTCAACCGGAACATCTTTCTCGACTCTTCTCACTGACATTTCCTCTAGAAGCACAACATACCTCACCGAACTCGGCGCCGACCCAACCGCCATCACCGCCACTTCAAGTGACACAAAAATCCTAAGCGACACCACATCGTCTCTTGAATCCGCTCGCTTAAACGGCATCTTGGACCGCCGCTACGCTTCAGAAATGTATTTCCAAATCCGATACATCATCAATATCGAATCCACAATTTCCAACAAAACCACGAACTCCGCCATTAAAGCATATCTCAACGATTCAACCAACTCTCTAAAACGCCTTGGCGACACTTTCTATAACTTCTCCGAATCAAACTAATTTCTTTTTCCATCCATTCCATGATATAATCACAATATGGGAAAAGAATCCAATCTCAAAGCAAAAGCCGCCGAACTGCTCGAAAAACAGGCGGACTTTAACAATAATTTAAAGAAAAAGGAGCCTAAAGTGCTTAAAGAATTTAAAGAATTTATTAATCGCGGCTCAGTCATGGATCTCGCCGTCGGTATGATTATCGGCGCAGCCTTCACTGCCATCGTAACTTCTCTCGTCAACGACATTGTTATGCCTGTCATCTCCATGATTATCGGCGGCTTTGACTTCTCTGGACTAAAATTCACCATCCCGGCCTACATTGAAGGCGTTGAACCCGCCACCGTAAACTACGGCAATTTCCTCCAGGCCGCCGTTAATTTCCTCGTTATCGCCTTCGTTATCTTCCTCATGGTCCGCACGCTCAACAAAATGCGCGAACGCGCTGAAAAACTCGCCAAGAAAAAAGAAGACAAAAAGGAAGAAGCCGAAACTAAAGTCGAAGAAGACCAGACCGCGCTTCTCAAAGAAATCCGCGATCTTCTCAAAAAACAATCCAAATAATAAAAATAGCCCCACGGGGCTATTTTTTTATTCATCGTTAGCTCTAAAATCCCATCCACTCAAACGGGTCTACAACTTCTTCCTCCTCCCAAAGATTCGGTTCATACATCGTGCCAACAAACCACACTTCTTTCGTCTCCTTGTCTACAATCATAAACAAGAACGGTCGATCGATTCTAACCACCACTGGCTCCGGCTCATCCATCATCGCCGTTGCTTCCATCCTCATTGCAAACGCTGTCACGGCCGCCGCCTTAATTCCCTTTTCAGAAAAATCGATGTTCGCCTTATGTATAGCTTGAGAGACATAAATATTATAATCGTTCCCAAAATCCTGCTTCATTTTCACCAAATCAACCATCGCCGCAAAATTCGCGTTCTCAATACTAAATGCGTCTTGAATTCCTAACTTTTTCAAGTCGTTCATAAAGTCTAGTTTATGTTCAAACTTAAACTTCGGAATATATAAATCCACCCCGTCCTTCGTCGCGCTCGCCTTCGTTTTCTTCGCTTCCATTTCCATCACGCTTCGCACGCTGGCTGTTTTAGCATAATCCAAAAGCGCTCCTTCCGGCATCACCGCAATAAACTCCAGCTGCGTTCCATCCTCAAGCGCCTCAAGGTCAATCGTTGCCATAGTTACATTCTCATCTTTGTAATACGCCACATTTTCGCTCTTCGTTTCGTCAAACGCCAAAGTTGTCGCCTCGACTTCCGATCCGTCCGCCTTATAGAAATTCCTCCCGAGAGTCGTTCCATTAAACTTTGTTGCCCACTCCATCTGAATCGCCAATGCGTTCGCAAGCACCATCTCCGTTTTCTCATCAATGTCCATTCCCACTTCTTTTATCAATCCAAAGGTTTTCTCACTAACCCAATTATCCATAATCGCTGCACTCTGGAACTTATCAAGAATCAACTCCGAATTATACCTACTCGTCACCACTTCCTTATACGATTCCGCAACATACGGCGAAAAGCTGTCGCGAATAAACACTGCATTCGCAAGCGACAATTTCTCCTCAATATTCTGATATTTTGTCACCTCTTCCTCGCCCAACACATCTTCAATCTCGCTCTTAGTCGTTCCGTCCGCCCCATCCTTAAGCAACGAAAGGCCATATTTAATCGAGAGCGGGCTATAAATCATGTTCTTCTGATTATTCTCTAACCTCAAGAACCTCATCGCAAACTCTCCGTCCACGTCCATCGGCTCCACCGCCGTCGGTTTCTCCGAATTCTCATCCTTCTTAAGCAGCTTAATCCCCGCAAACACACCCCCACCTATCAGAAGCACAATCAGCATAGCTAACCCAACCAGCTTACCAGTTTTCTTCCTTGGCTCCTCCGGAATCGGTAAGTCGACCAGTTGCCCCATCTCGCTCGTCGGCGTCCCCGAAACCGCCCCTACGGGCACCTCTGTTCTAGAAATATTATTCTCTTCCATTTACCTCCTTTATCTACATCAATTATAGCATACCCGCTCGTCCTTTATAAATCTCACATTCTCTGATATAATTTTATTAATGAATCAAATCGTGCAAGCTCTCAAACAAATCATCTTTAATCTTTTTGATGTTCCCGAAAATTTCACTATCGACGTCACTCCCGCCCCCGCCCTAGAAACCGCATCCGACTTCCGTCCCGACTACGCAACGAACATCGCCATGAAGCTCGCCGGCATTTTGCACAAAAACCCCCGCGAAATAGCGGAAGTTTTAACCACCGAATTTTTAAAAACCGCGCCGGACAAATTCCCGGAGCTCGCCGACACAAAAATCGACATCGCCGGCCCCGGTTTCATCAACTTTATGCTGTCAGACGCATATTTCTCTTCCGAAATCGCCGAGTTATGTGCCAATTTTGAGAAAAATATATCATGTGATGAATATCGCGACAAAACCGTTGTCACTGAATTCTCCGACCCCAACCCCTTCAAAGTCCTCCACATCGGCCATCTCTATACGTCAATCATGGGCGAATCCATTTCGAAACTCATCGAATTTGCCGGCGGCCGCGTTCATCGTGTTAACTTTGGCGGCGACGTCGGTCTCCACGTTGCCAAAACCCTCTACTCTCTAGAAGAAAAAGGCCTCAAAGATTTTACCATCGACGACATCGCAAACTGCTACGTCGAAGGCACGCGCGCTTACGAAGAATCCGAATCTGCCAAGACCAAAATCACCGAGCTCAACAAACAAATCTACGAAATCTCCGAGAAAAACCTCCATGACACCAAACTCGCCGAGGATTACTGGCGCGGCCGCGAGTTAAGCTATAAATACTTCGACGACTTCTACGAAAAACTTGGCGTCAAATTCGAAAAATACTACCCCGAATCCTCTGTTGCGAGTCTCGGCCTCGAAACCGTCAAGTCCCACCCCGAGGTTTACGAAGAATCCGACGGCGCCCTTGTCTTCAAAGGCGAAAGCTACGGCCTTCACACTCGTGTTTTCGTAAACAAAGCCGGTCTCCCAACTTACGAGGCCAAAGACGTCGGCCTTCTCTTCCAAAAAGACAAAGATTATCACTTCGATAAATCCATCGTCATCACCGGAAACGACATCATCGACTACATGAAAGTCGTCCTTAAATCCGTCGAACAGTACGCCCCCGCTCTCGTCCAAAAAACCGTCCATATCACCCACGGCAACGTCCGTCTCCCTGGCAACCAAAAAATGTCCTCCCGAAAAGGCAATTTCATCAAAGCCATCGACATCTTAAATGAAGTTGAACAAAAAGCCGGTTCAAAAGTCATCGCCGACGCCGCGATAAAATACTCCCTCCTAAAATACAAAATCGGCGGTAACATCGAATTCAACATCGACGACTCCATTTCCCTCACCGGCAACTCCGGCCCTTACCTCCTCTACTCCGCCGTCCGCGCAAACAAGATTCTGGAGGAAATTGGCTGGCGAGGCAAACGTTCTTTCGTCCGGGGGTCCGGAGCCAACGGGCGAGGAGTAGCGCGCGAGCCCCGTAACGACGGGAGCGAGCGACGCGCCCCGGACAAAGAATCGTTCGCCGTTATAGCCAGCCAAGAATTAGACTTAGCAAAATCTCTTCTGCACTACCGCACGGTTCTCGAGACGGCCACCCACGACCTCGCCCCTCATCTGATCTGCTCCTACCTCTTCGACCTCGCCCAAGCCTTCTCACGCTTCTACGAAACCTGCCGCGTCAAAGGCGACGAAAAAGAGGCCGAGCGCGCCGAACTCGTCAACCTCTTCTCTAAGACCATGGCTCACGGCCTTAACCTACTCGGCATTAACGTTCCGGAGGAAATGTAATGGGAAAATCCGCTAAGCTTCTCTGGGTCGACCTAGAAATGACCGGTCTCGACCCCGAAAAAGACAAAATCTTAGAAATTGCCGCCATCACCACCGGCTGGGACCTAAAACCTCAAAACACTTTCGAAGCCATCGTTAAAGTCGACGAAGAAATCATCAAAACCCGCATGGTCGGCGACTTCTGGGAAAAAAATCCCGACTCCTACAAATCTCTCACCGCACAAAACAAGTCCGGAAAACCACTCAAAACCGTCGAACAAGATTTCTTGAGCTTCTTGGACGCCAACTTCAAAAAAGACTACACCATCATCCTCGCCGGAAACTCGATCCACCAAGACCGCAAATTCATCGACCGCGAGCTTCCACTAGTCTCCGAGCGCCTCCATTACCGCATGCTCGACGTCTCCGCCTGGAAAGTTTACTTTGAAGGCGCCCTGGGCAAGAAATTCAAAAAACCCGAAGCTCACCGCGCCCTCTCTGACATCACGGGCAGCATTGAAGAATTAAAATACTATTTAGGAATGTTTAAAAAATGAACGAAAATACCATAAAAAGCATATCTGGCCTCGGCCCTTTTACTAAAACCACCGAAAAACTCGACAATTATTCATCTCGTGATATATTTTACCCAGAAAACGTCGAAAAACCCTTCCTAATCGTCAACAAAAACACCATCGAACTACGCTCCGACGAAAAACTCATCAGTCTCCTCACGGAAAAATATGAGTCCGTCATGAAAAGCCGTTACTTCGGTCGCGCTGGTCTAGAAATCGTTAGCTCTGCTAATCAGCTCAAAAAAAGCGAACTAGATGACCTCGTTCGCCTTTCCTACAATCTGACTAAACAGCTTAATTCTTAATCGCAAGTACAAGTGCCACAACTAGTGCGCACACCGCAACAGACAAAACGGTGATAATAGTCACGTGCATCTTCAAGAGCTTATTCGCCTGAATGCACTCACGTGGCGTCATATCTTGTACGTTTTTAGTAGCTCTAACCGGCGCCTTAGCCGTCGCCTTCTTAGTAGTCTTTTTAGAAACAGTTTTTTTAGTAGCCATTGATGCCCTTTATGGTTAATTTTAAATCCATTTTATCACATCTTCTTACAGGAAGCAATAAAACTTTCGAACAAAGGATGCACACAAAGCGGCCGCGATTTAAACTCTGGATGCGCTTGCGTCGCTTGGAAAAACTTTAGACCTGGCGCCTCCACAAACTCCACGAGCTTCCCATCAGGCGACGTCCCAGAAACCTTCAAGCCGCCCTTCTCAATCTCCGGCAAAAATTTCTGATTGACCTCATAGCGATGTCTGTGTCGCTCAACAACCTCACAAGTTCCATAAATCTTCGCCGTCTGCGACTTCGGTTCTAACTTTGCCGGATAATTCCCGAGCCGCATCGTCCCACCCGTCGACTCCTTCCCCTTCTGCCCCTCCATTATATATATAACATTATTCCCGTCCTTCTCGCTCGCCCCAAACTCCTCGGAATTCGCATTTTTAACCCCCGCTCGGCGACAAGCGGCAATCACTGCCGCTTGCATGCCAAGACACAAGCCTAAATATGGCACATCATTTTCTAGTGCAAACTCCGCCGCTCGAATCTTCCCCTCGACTCCTCTGCTCCCAAACCCCCCAGGCACCACAATCCCATCTAATTCCTTCAAATCCTCAATTCCATACTCCTCTGCATTAACCCAAACTAAATCTAAATTAACTTTATTCCACGCCGCCGCGGCCTTCAAAGCTTCAGTAACGCACATATACGTATCATTATTCCCCACATACTTCGCAACCAACCCGACCCTCACCGTTTTCTTAAACTCTTTATTTCTGAGCCTCGAAAACTCCTCCCACCTGCTCATATCTGGCTCTTTCGTCTCCCCCACAAACTCATTCAAAATCGACAGCACTCCGCTCTTCAAAACATTAAACGGCACGTCATACACGCTCTTAATATCTGGCAAATTCACCACTGCGTCCTTATCAATCCCCGCAAACGCCGCAATCTTCTCCTGAATCTCCCGCGGTGCCGGCTTTTCCGTCCGCGTACAAACCACATCCGGAATAATCCCGAACCCTCTTAAATCTTTCAGCGCATTCTGCGCCGGCTTCGTCTTAAACTCCTTACTCGTATTTATCCACGGCACATACACCACCGAAACATACAGACAATTCCGCCTCCCCACCTTATTCGCAAAGAGCCGTATAGCCTCGACAAACGACAACCCTTCATAGTCCCCAATCGTCCCCCCAATCTCCACGATGTGAATGTCCGACCCCTCGCTCGCCTTCTCAATTTTCTCCTGCACAAGATTCGTAAAATGCGGCACGAGCTGCACCGTTTTACCCTTAAACCCTCCGCTCCGCTCCTTATCTATAAGCTCCTTAAATATCGCCCCCGATAAAGTAATGGAATACCGCGAAGTCTCAAAATCGAGGAACCGTTCATAATGCCCAAGGTCGAGATCCGTCTCGACCCCATCCGCCGTCACAAAACACTCACCATGCTCAACCGGGTTCAAAAGCCCCGCATCCACATTCAGGTATGGGTCGCACTTCTGCATCGTCACCTTATAGCCCTTCGCCTTGAGAATCGCCCCCATGCTCGCCGCCGTAATTCCCTTCCCAACCCCCGACAAAACTCCCCCCGTCACGAAAATATATTTTGTTTGTTTCTGCTTTTTATTTTTCACCATTGTGGACACCTCCTTATTCCGCCCACGCTTATTTCTCTCATTATACCACAAGCTTCATAAATCCGGCACAATTTTGTTTTTAAAACATATTATGATAAAATCATTTTAATTAGCGAAAACCTATGAAAACCACCTTTAAAAACCTCATCATCTTAATTATCGCTATCTTTCTAGTTGCCGGTTTCTTTCTGCTCTTCAACAACCCTAAAAAATCCGCCAAAATCATCTCGGCCAACTTCGTCGGTTTCGACTTCGCTCGCGCCATCACCGGCTCCGACGAAAACATAGAAATGCTCATGGCCCCTGGCACCGAAGCACATTCTTACGACCCTACCCCCGCCGACATCATCGCCATTAAAAACGCCGACCTCTTCATCTATAACGGCGGCAAATCCGACGCCTGGGTCGACCGCATCCTAACATCAAACAACATCCCCGAAGAAAAAACTCTCCGTCTCATGGATTTTGTTTCCCTAAAGGAAGGAGAAGCCACCGAGGGCATGGAATCCGAAGAACATAGTCATGAATCCGAATACGACGAACACATCTGGACCAGCCTCAAAAACTCCATCAAGCTTATAGAAGCCATCCACGACAAACTCACCTCTCTCTACCCCGACCAAGCCGACTCCTACACTAAAAACAGCGGCACTTACATCTCTCGCCTAAACAACCTTGATGAAGCCATCGCAAATGTTGTAAAAAATACAACATCACCCACGCTCATCTTCGGCGACCGTTTCCCCTTCCGCTACTTCGTCGACGATTACGGTCTTGATTATTACGCCGCCTTCCCAGGCTGTTCCGATCAAGTCGAAGCCAGCGCCTCAACCATCGCCTTCCTCATCGACAAATCAAAAGAAATAAACGCCAAAGTCATTTTCAAAATCGAACTCACCTCCGACAAACTCGCCAGAACCATCGCCGACGAATCCGGCGCTAAAGTCCTCGAACTCCACTCCGCCCACAACATCTCAAGCGACGATTTCAAAAACGGCGTCACCTTCGCCGACCTCATGGAAAGAAACCTCGCCGCTCTAAAGGAAGCCCTAAACTAATGTCTGACTCTCCCGTCGAAAAAACGCCCATCATTAAGCTCGAAGGTCTCTCCATTGTCCTTAGCGACCAGCTCATCATCAAAGACGCCTCCTTTAGCATCGACCACGGCGACTTCATCTATATCATCGGCGAAAACGGCTCCGGCAAAACCACTCTCGTTCGCGCCATTCTTGGCCTCATCCCTATCAAATCCGGCAAAATCACTGTCTGTAAAAAACACGCCCTCATCGGCTATCTTCCTCAAGAGTCAAACCTCGACCCGAACTTCCCTGCCACCGTCGAAGAAATCGTCTCAACCGGCAACCTCGGCAAAATGCGTCTCCGCCCCTTCTATAAATCCGCCGAAAAGTCTGCCACCAAAAATGCCATGAAACTTTTAAGAATTGACTCTCTCGCCAAGAAAAAATTCGTAAACCTTTCCGGCGGTCAAAAGCAAAAAACTCTCCTCGCCCGCGCTCTCACCTCTTCTCCCGACATCCTCATTCTCGACGAGCCCTCAAACAACCTCGACGCCGTTTCAAGAAAAGACATCTATCACGCTCTAGAAACTTTAAGCGAACAAGGTCAAACCATCCTTCTCATCACCCACGACCCCGAGCGCTTAAATCTCAAACATAGTAAAACCATAGAAATCAAAGACAAGGTAACTCACGTCTATGCTTAATCTTCTCACGGAAATCTTCTCCTACGACTTCCTCACTCGCGCTTTTCTCGCTGGCGCCCTCATCTCCATCGTCGCCGCTCTCGTCGGTGTTACACTCGTCCTCAAAAAAAGCGCTATGATTGGCGACGGCCTTTCCCACACCGCCCTCTCCGCCTTCACCATCGCCACCGCTCTCGGCTTCGCGCCTCTCTGGTTTTCTCTTCCCGTCGTCATTATTACTTCTTTCGTCATCTTAAAGCTAAGCACAAACCGCAAATTCCGCGGCGATGCTTGGATCGCCGTTCTTGCCGCCGGCAGCCTTGCCATCGGCACCCTCACTGCCTCCCTCACCACTGGCATCAACGTCGACTTCACAAGTTTCCTCTTCGGCAGCATCCTCGCCGTCTCCACTCAAGAAATCATTCTCAGCCTCATCGTCGCCATCGTTTGCATTCTCCTCTATCTCTTCTCCTTCAATCGTATTTTTGCCATCACCTTCGACGAAGAGTTCGCCCGCTCCATCGGCATCAAAACCAATCTTTACAGCGCTATTTTTTCCATCATCTGCTCCGTCATCATTGTCCTTGGCATGCGCCTTCTCGGCACCCTCCTCATCTCGAGTCTTCTCATCTTCCCAACCCTCACCGCCATGCAACTCTCTAGAACCTTCCGCGGCGTCGTCTTCTCCTCTGTCATTATCTCCCTCCTCGCTTTTGCCATCGGCTTCGTCCTCTCCTACGCCTTGAATGCCCCAACCGGCGCCAGCATTGTCGTCGTAAACCTTATCTTCCTCCTCTTCGCTTTTATATCACACCAACTCCTCCACAAAACATAGTCCCGCACCGCTTGCCAAAACAAAAGTTTTATGATACAATAAAAGGATAAACTTTTAGGGGGTGTTCTTTAATGAAACGGTTTATTTCCCTGTCTCTCTGTTTCCTATTCGTCTGCAGTTTTGCCCTCGCCGACGCCTACGTTCCCTCTCCCGACCTCAAGACCATCTTGGCTCGCCTCGAACCTCATCTCGTTCTCGTCAACAAAGACCACAAACTTCCTGACAACTGGCTCGACCTCATCACTTTGGTCCCGACTACCAATTCCCTCGGCGAAGAATTCCTTGTCGAAGAAAACACCTTCAAACACTTCGAGGCTCTTCGCGAAGAACTCCTGACCGAAGGAATCCAAATCGAAATCGACAGCGCCTATCGTTCTCTCGAGGAACAACAAGAAATCTGGGACGAATGGTCTGCCGACCCCGAGCTCGGACCTGAATACTGCGAAAAATACCTCGCCCGCGTCGGATATTCCGAACATCACACTGGTCTCGCCATCGATATTTTCATTATCAAGCCCGATGGCACAGAGGAACGCGACAACGAAGAAATGATTGCCGACCGCGAAACCTTCGCTAAAATCCACGCAAAGCTCGCAGCCCACGGTTTCATTCTTCGCTTCCCTGAAGGGAAAGAAGACATCACCGGTTACGCCTACGAACCTTGGCATTTTCGCTATGTCGGCGAAGAAGTCGCCATTTATATCTACGAACACAACATCACGTTCGAAGAATTCTGCGCAACCTTCACCTAATAAACCTTTCCACCACCCGCCTCTTGGCGGGTTTTTAAAACTAAAGACTTGCAAAAATAACCATTTTGTGATATAATGAAAATATAACTCCTTTTGCGAATGCAAAAGAGTACATTACTAGAAAGGGGGTATTCGTATGAATACCAACACCACAGAACGCCTCTATGAAATCATGAACGGACCCAGCCGTGACACCCTGTTCGACGCCTGCAAGTACGCTTACGCCAAGAACGGAAAGGTCACCATTGACTTCGTCGTCGCCGTCGGCTACACCATGCCAGAAGGTCACCCCGGTCGCGCCTACATCCCCATGAAACTCACCGACATCGTCATCGCAGGCATCGAGCACGAGGATGGCTCTGGCGAATCATTCAACCTCCATGGCTATTGCCGCGCCGCCCTCAACATCTCTAAACCCTATACCTATACCTACTGCCGCTTCCGCGGGTATTACAACGCTAAAACCCGCACCGGCACCATTAGCTTCAACGAAAATTAACCCCCTCCCTCGCGCCCCTCTACGGGGCGCTTTTTATTTCCCTGCCCCCTTAAACCTCCCCGCCGCTCTCTTCGCCGTATCGTTCATACTATCAAAATTCTTATCAAATGCTCTCATCGCCCGTTCCCTTGCGTCCTGCATCTCTTTCAGCCTCCTCGCCTGCTCCTGCATCTTCACAACATCTGGCGACATTGCACTCACCTCACCCCCGCCATTAAACTTCACATCTCTCCCCAAATCATCCCAACTCGAAGCTTCTCGTTTTTCCTTCCTTCCAAATATCTCACCAAACTTTTTCATATATATTACCTCCAATTTTTCCCTAATCAAATTAGTTAATATCGTATTCTCTTATACTCCTAAACCCCAGACCAAAACGCCGACCACAAAAATAATACCGCTCGCTATCATCGTTCCTCTTCCAGCCTTCTTCCACCCGTCAATCGAAAGCCCCTTAAATCCCGGTCGCTCCTCAAAAATCCCGATTCTGTGCCCAGTCGCCATATATAGCCCCACAAAAAACGTACATCCGCCAAAGATAAACATCAAAATCGCAAATCCATTCATATTTATATTATAAACGATATGATAAAATTAAGCTATGCAGCAAAACGAAACCAACCCCCGCTTCAAACTCCACGGCATCTACCGCCACTTCAAAGGCGATTTATATATACTGGAGGGCATCGCTTATCACTCCGAAACCAAAGAAAAAATGATTACCTACCGCGCTCTTTACGGCGATGGCCGCCTCTGGTGCCGCCCATACAAAATGTTTTTCGAAGAAGTTGATCATCAAAAATATCCTGACGTTAAGCAAAAATACCGCTTCGAACTCCAAGACCTCAAATCCGTAGCCAAAAACTAATTCCTCGCTCGAAAAAAAGACTATCTATATTATACTTTGATAAGTTATGCTATAATTAACCTCAGGAGCCTATCTGAACAAACGACAGTTCAGCACACTTTGCACATTGACGGAGGTGAAAAAATGTACATCACTTTGAATGCTAGTTGGCTACCAAAGAAGGAACGCGAATATTTGAAGAAGCGAAAAGTAGAAAAGAAACTGAATAAGATGATTGAGTCAGGCGCAAAATGTGGATACCTAAGAATAAAGGCACATCGATACATTACGCCCTATCAGATCGGAAGAGACATTGAGGAATCTTTAGCCGGAAAGCTGAAATTTGAATTTTATCGACGCGAAAAGCGAAAAGTGGTTTACAAATGGAATCTGCCAGGATACGAGGATGCGGAAAATGAAAAAAGCATATAAAAAAGCTCGCTGGATAAGAGCCAATCTGAGAAAAAGCAGAAGTATGTTCCCGTTATTCAGAAATCCAAGGCTACTCAAACACTGGAAAGACCGATAGCACATTTTATCAACAAGCGCCCCGCTAGGGACGCTTTTTCACATAGCAAATTTTAACGAGCAAATTGCCGTTTTCTCCGAGCGAAGCGCGCCTTCACCGGCGAGCGAGCGAGAAAAAACGGCAAGATGCCGTTAAAATGGCGGAAGCGAGAGGATTCGAACCTCCGGTACGGTTGCCCGCACACACGCTTTCCAAGCGTGCTCCTTAAACCACTCGGACACACTTCCGCATAAGTCTAGTATATCATAAACTCCGTCAAAAACCAACTCTGTTTACTGATACGCCCTCACGAGCGGCGCAAACCTCTGATAAACACTACTATCCCCCGCACGCAGCTCCTCTTCTGTCATATACCCGAGCCGCACCGCCTCCTCTCCTTGCACGACATTTCCTCCATCATAAATCGTCGTCTCCACCGCCTTCGTACTTCCTTTCCTCCTTAGCTCCGCCTTCAACCTCTCTTTTCTATCCATAACCATATTATAGCACAAGACATAAATAAATATGTTGTAAAAATTACAACATATTCTTAAAAATCCCCCTTCAAAAAACCAAAAAACGCGTTTATAATAGAAAATAATGAACGAGGAAAAAACTAACGAGACCATCATCAAACTTGAAGGCCTCACCAAACGCTTTGGTTATGGTGACGCTTCGTCTTACGCCCTTAAAAACTTCGACCTCGAAGTCAAACGAGGCGAATTTATCATGATCATGGGCCCCTCCGGCTGCGGCAAAACCACTCTCTTAAACATCATTGGTCTCCTCGACACAGCTTCTTCTGGGACTTACCTCTTAAACGACGAGCCCGCCTCTCGTATCTCCGCCAAAAAACAAGCCCGCCTCCGCGCCAAAAAAATCGGCTTCATCTTCCAAAACTTCAATCTCATTCCCAACCTCCCCGTCATCGAAAACGTCGCTCTCCCTCTTGTTTACTCTGGCTACCACAAAACCCGCCGCCTTATTAAAGCCTCCGAGGCTCTTGACCGCTTCAACATGAAAGAAAAAGAATATTATTATCCTTACCAGCTCTCAGGTGGCCAGCAACAACGTGTCGCCATCGCTCGTGCCATCGTCTCCCACCCTGAAATCATCCTCGCCGACGAGCCAACCGGCAATCTCGACTCCCACTCTTCCCTCGCCGTCATGGAAGAACTAAAACGCATCCACTCCGAAGGCAACACCATCATCATGGTCACCCACAACCCAAGCCTCACGTCTTACGCCACCCGCGTCATCAACATGCTTGACGGCGCCATCGACACTGACGTTAAAACCGTCAAAGACAGCGACCTCCCTGTCCCGGTCGAAAGAAAAACTCCAAAACGCATCTTCAAGAGTCGCAAAAAATCTAACCCAAAAAAGAAAAAAGGTAAAAAATAATGGCCCTGCTTTTAAGAACTCATTACGCCCTCGCCAAATCTTCCCTGAAACGCAACCGCACGCGCTCTTTTCTCACCTGTCTCGGTATCGCCATCGGCGTTGCTTCTATCATCCTTATTCTTTCTCTTATGGGCAGCATTAAAAACCTAGTCTCCAAGCAAATTTCCGACGCCGGCGCCAACCTCATCGTTATTCGCCCCACTTCAACCCGTTCAACCGTTGACTCAATCGTCAACGAATTAACGACCTCCACTCAATATCTCAAATCCAACCTCACTCTTAAAGACATCAAAACCATCGAAAAAGTTGAAGGCATCGCTGCCGTCTCCCCCCTAGCCGTCTCCGTCAACTCCCTCAAAGGAGACACCGAAAACATCGTTCCTTCCGCCACTATTGTCGGCACAAATCCCGATTTCCTAAAAATCCAAAACCTAAACCTCAAAAAAGGCACTTTTCTCCGCGAAGATGCCGAAACCCCCACTGCCGTCATCGGCGCCAAACTCGCCAACACCCTCTTCGGCACCGCCGAGCCAATCAGCAAAACCATCACGCTCCTAGGCCAACGCTTCATTATCGTCGGCGTCCTCGCCGAAGTCGACGACCCCATCAACTTCAACAACATCAACCTCGACGATTCCCTCTTCGTTTCCGCCTCCGCCCTTAATAAAATCGACAACTCACTTCAAATCCAACAAATCAACGTTCGCACCGAAAACACTGACACTCTCGAGCAAACCGCCAACACCATCAAAGAATCCCTCATCGCCGCCAAATCCGGCGACACCAATTTCACCGTTCTCAAAGGCGAAGAAATCACTCATCCCGCCGGCTCGCTTTTCAGCATCATCTCCGGCATCCTCACTCTCGTTGCTGGCATCTCTCTCATCGTCGGTGGCATTGGCGTCATGAACATCATGCTTGTTTCTGTCGCCGAGCGCACCCACGAAATTGGCATCAGAAAGGCCATTGGCGCCACGTCCGGCAACATTCTCCTCCAATTTCTCATCGAATCCCTCATTCTTTCTTTATCCGGCGGCTTCCTTGGTCTCATCTTTGGCTATGTTCTCGCTTTCCTCACCTCACTCATCACCCCCTTCGCCCCCTTCATTTCCTGGCAAATTCTCGCCATCACTTTTGGCGTCTCCCTCATCACCGGCCTCATCTTCGGCCTCTATCCCGCCCTTAAAGCCGCCCACAAGAGCCCTATCTACTCCTTGAAATTCTGGGGATAATGTGATATAATTAAAAGATGATTATTCTAGCAATAGAATCCTCTTGTGATGAGACAGCTTGTGCAATTCTAAAAGACGATGAACTCCTCTCGAACGTCGTCGTCTCCCAAATCGACATCTTTAAGGCCTACGGCGGCGTCATCCCCGAAGTTGCAGCCAGAAACCACCTCGAAACCATCCTCCCCGTCATCGACCAAGCCTTCTCGGACGCCAAATTAAAAACCAAAGACGATGAGAACGACTGGTCCAAAATCGACGCCATCGCCGTCACCCACACCCCTGGTCTCCTAGGCAGTCTCCTCATCGGCACCCTCACTGCCCGCACGCTCGCAATTTTACACAACAAGCCCCTCTACCCAATTCATCACCTCAAAAGTCATATCTATAGCAACTGGCTTGAAACCGAACACACTCCAGAGTTCCCTCTTTTAGCTCTCGTAATTTCCGGCGGCCACACCCAAATCATCCGCATGACCCGCCACAACGACTTCAAAATCATCGGCACAACCTTGGACGACGCCGTCGGTGAATGTTTCGACAAAATCGCCAAAATCCTCGGTCTCCCCTACCCTGGTGGCCCCTCCATCGCCGCAGCCGCCGAGCACGGCAACCCTAAAAAATACGCCTTCCCCCACCCAAAGACCGAAAACCCCCTCGACTTCTCTTTCTCAGGCCTTAAAACCGCCGTCCTCCGCACCGTCCAAAAAGAATGTGGCGTGGGTCTCGACTACCCCTCCCACGACTTAAAAAACTTGCTCAAGCCTGAACAAATCTCCGACTTCGCCGCCAGCTTCCAAAAAACCGCCATCGACATCCTCCTAGAAAAACTCCAAACTGCCTACAAAAACTACCCCGACGTTAAGTCTATCGTCTTCGCCGGTGGTGTATCGGCAAATAAAGCTTTAAGAAAAGCCGCAAACGCTAAAAACGTCTTCTTCCCAGAGCCTAAGTTTTCCGGCGACAACGCCGCCATGGTCGCCATCGCCGCTAAATACGAAATCGAATCCGGCGTTAAGCCTACTGACCCCTATAAACTCGACATCTCTCCCCGCTCCGCAATCCAATAAATCACCAAATATCAGAAAAACCTCTTGACACCTCTAAAACAACATGATAGAATCAACCTATCAACGGAGAAAGGAGGGTTCTCGGTAGTCCTTTAAATATCTGAAGTTAGGAGGAGGAAGTCCATTGGGCTACTAAAACCGTCATGATTTGCTAATCCAAATCAAAATACACTTAGCTTGGCGTCATCATAGTTGAAGTTTACGTCTCTGCTTCCGGACGATCCCGGAAAATCTATCAGGACCGCTATGTGCAACGTCCTAGAGGCTGGCGGTATCTCTTCGCCGTAAATCTAGATGTCGCTTTGACCGTGCGGCGAAACATACCTTTCCCTATTGGTTCCCTTGCCCCTCGCGGAACGTTCTGTGCGCCGCCAAGTTAAAGGTGGACCCATTGCGCGCTTGGGCCGCCATCAAAAAAGCGTATCATCACCTACCGTCTTCTAGAACCCGAGTTACCAACCATCAACAACTTTGTCGCGACAAAACACTCCAAAAGTACCCAATCTCCATGGAAGGCCTTCCATTTTTACAATGTGAACTTCATGGCTATCTCCTATTCAGTTAGCCCCCGCAATCCAGCGGGGGTTTTCAATGTCCCAAAAATCGTCTATAATAACCTCATGTTCAAACATTTCTTACAATCGGATGAGTGGCAAAAATATGAAAAACTCGAAGGCCACCAAACCTTCACCGAGGAAACCGCAGACTTCTCCTATCTCGCCATAAAACACAACACCAAACTCGGCTCTTACCTTTTTGTTCCCTACGGCCCCTCCCTTAAAACCGGCAACGCAAAAAACAATGACCCAAAAAACACCGAAATAGACATAACCACAGCCGAAAAATCCCTCCAGAAGGCCCTAGAATCGCTCAAGAAGCTCGCAAAGCGCGAAAGATGCTTCTTCATCCGCCTTGAACCCACAGTGCCCTTAGAAGCCAAAATAATGGCCAATTACGCTTGTGTTAAATCCACTGACATTGACCCCGCCCACACTTGGCTCCTCGATCTCTCCCCCACCGAACCCGAACTCCATAAAAATTTCACTCAAGGCACCCGCACTTGCGTCAATCAATTCCCCAAAAAAGGCCTCACCGTAGAAGTTAGCCACGACCCCGCCGACATCCGCTACCTCACCGCTCTCCAACATAAACTCGCCAAACAAAAAAACATCACCGCCTACTCAGAAACTCACCTCAAAAACGAACTTTCACAACCTTTCGCTTCTCTCTACCTCGTCCGTTACAACCCCGACACCGACCAAACCCTAAAAAATCCTGACCCCTCCGCTCCCATGTCTTCAAAACCCCGCCCCGAAAAAAACAGCATCATCGCTGCTTCCCTCTTCTTCGACGACCTTAAAAACTCCACCCGCTTCTACATGCAATCCGCCGCCGACATGGACTACAAATACCTCCCCGCCACCCACGGCATGCTCGCCGCCGCCATCTTCGACGCCAAACAAAAAGGTCAAAAATTCTTCGACTTCTGGGGCATCGCCCCCGATGACGCCCCCCAAAACCATCCTTGGGCCGGCTTCACCAAATTCAAAAAATCCTTCGGCGGCTTCGCCAAAAACTACGCCGGCACCTACGACCTCCCATTAAACAAAACCAAATACACTCTCTACAAAAAAATCCGCACCATCAACCGCCGGCTTCGCAAAATCAAATAATTGTGTTATAATAATCACCGCATAAGACTTTTGAGGAGCTTGCCATTCAACAAGTCAGCGCTCACGCGCCGAATCAAAAGCAGCCAAAGGAGCCTCTTCGGGGGCTCTTTTTATATTCAAAACCCTCGTAGCTTATCTATCAACAACAGCTTCCCAATCGACATGCGCAATGACCCCCTAAACCCTCTCCTCGGAAACTCTTGCAAAGACTTCACTCGCTTCCCCAAAATCTCCAAATAATGCCGATTCCCAAGCTTATATGCCTGCGCCGCCGCCCCAACCACCACATCCGCCGCCTGCAACAAAAAATTCGTCCTTGAATCCGCCTGCTTCACAACCACCCTCTTCCCCGTCAAATTCGGAAAATCAACATACGCAGAAATCTGTATATACTCCGTCAAAGAATTCATCGACTTAACCGCCGTCGCCCGCTGATCAAACACAATCTCAAAATCGTCATCATACCTCTTAAACACCTTCTCCATAAGCAACTTGGAAAAATAATTATAAACCAAATTCTTCTCCTTCCCCGCAAGCAACATCCCCACTTTCGACTTATACGCCACAAGATAGAACACATCAAACCCCTCAATCCGCCTCAGCTTCACCAAAATCCGCTGCCTTTGCTCAAACTTCATCTTAGAAAACTTCAACTCACTCCGCGGCATCAACAACTCTCCGCCCATCGCATCTAACCGCTGCTCACGCCGCACCAAACGCCTCACCTTCGCTTCGGATTTCGCCGAACGAAACACTAAAGCCGCCAAAACAAAATAATCCCCCTCCACGCCCAAATTGCCAGACTCATCAACAAACACCCTTGTCATACTCAAATCATTATATCACATCAGAGGATTAAAACTTATCTAAATCAAACAAAGACTTCTTCCCCGCATCAATCACCTCTTGCGCTTCCCTCAAAAGGCGCCGCACTCCCGCTTCCGTCTCCGCACTTCCAACATGAACCGTCTTCACAACCTTCCCTTCCCTCTTATAGCAAACTTGCACCCCCGTCTTCCCCGAACCTGTCTTAAACTTTCTAATATAAGCCATACTTTTATAATACCACAAAACTCCGCGGTAAAAAGGCGCGAGCGAAGCGAGCGCCTTGGGGTATATCCACTTTTTTCGACTTTCAAAAAATTTAAAAACCACAAGCTTTTTCCACATTTCTTTCATGATTCCTTTTCCTCTTTTCCCTTTTCCTTAGCAAACTCTTGACTTAGCAACCCGCATACGCTAAAATAAAAATAACCAAAAGCATGAACTGCGTAAAATTAAGCTTTTGGAGAGTGTAGAAAAACAAAACACAATTAGCTTAAAAATAATCCGACATAAAAATGCTTTTTCGCAACCAAAATAAAATCGGAACGTTTTTTGAGCAAAAAATTTCTTAAAACTTAACCAGAATACAACAGGGAAAAGCACAAATTATACGCATAGAAAAAGGCCTCGCAACACGCGAGACCCATATTTTTCGCCCAAAGGGCGAGATGAAAGGAAGGGGGAAAGCCGCTCACCGGCGCATCATACCAAGTTTGACCATCCCCTTGGACGGCGTACCACCGAAATACTTCGGCTTCATCTTCTTCGATGCACCATTCTCCATCTCCTGAGCAGCTTCCTCTTCATATTCAGGCCCGAGGATTTTGCCGGTATCAGCAGAGACACAGAACAACTTCTTCTTATTGACGCGGTTTTCCTTCGACAAACTCTTCATAATCAGTTTGTCCCCCTTTTAATGTAGTAAGCGGCTGCTCTTTGCAACCACTTCACCTTTCATTATACCACGCTAGCGCTTTTTTGTCAACCTCCGCCGCGTATGATATAATAACGACATGAAACTCACATCTTCTTACGAACCCGACAAATTCGAATCCGACATCTACGCCGCCTGGGAATCCTCCGGCGCCTTCAGCCCGACGGATTCGTCCCGAACAAGGGAACGGGCGGGCGGGTTATCAAAATCGGACGAATCCGTCACGAGAGACGAATATTCCATCGTCATGCCTCCCCCCAACGCCAATGGCAACCTCCACATCGGCCACGGCCTCACCATCGCCCTCGAAGACTCCTTAACCCGCTACTACCGCCTAAAAGGGAACAACACTTGGTACATCCCCGGCGCCGACCACGCCGGCTTCGAAACCTGGGTCGTCTACGAACGCGCCCTAGAGAGCATCGGCCACACTCGCTTTGAATACACCCGCGACGAGCTCTACGCCAAAGTCTGGGACTTCGTCGAGGAACAACGCGGCAACATGGAACTCCAGGTCCGCGCCCTCGGCGCCTCCTGCTCTTGGGACGACCTAACCTTCACTCTCGACGAAAACGTCGTCGCTCGCGTCTACCAAACCTTCGAAAAAATGTGGAACGACGGTCTCATTTACCGCGGCAAAAAACTCGTCAACTACTGCCCAAAACACCAAACCGCCTTCGCCGACATCGAAGTCGAACACCTCGACGAACCCGGTCACCTCTGGGATATAAAATATCTGCTTAGCGAGCCAGCCGAAACAGGGAACGGGCGGGAGGGCTCTTCATCCGCTGGCGAGCGCTATATCATCGTCTCTACAACCCGTCCCGAAACCCTCTTCGGCGACCAAGCCGTCGCCGTAAACCCCGAAGACGAGCGTTACAAAAACCTCATCGGCAAACACGTCAAACTCCCCTTAACCGACAGAGAAATCCCCATCATCGCCGACGAACACGCTGACCCCGCCTACGGCACCGGCGCAGTAAAAATTACTCCCGCCCACGATTTCGACGACTTCGAAGTAGGCAAAAGGCACAACCTAGAAAACTTAAGAGTCATCGGCGACGACGGCAAAATGCTAGAAACCGCCGGCAAAAACTACGCAGGCCTCACAACTGAAGAATGTCGCCAAAAAGTTCTCAACCGCCTCGAAGAACAAGGCCTACTCCTCGGAAGCCACGAAATCACCCACTCCGTCGCCCACTGCTACAAATGCGGCACCACCATCGAACCAACCTTAAAAGACCAATGGTTCGTCGACGTCGAAACTTTGGCAAAAACCGCCATTGAACACCTCGAAAATGACGAAATCAAATTCTACCCAGAAAATAAAAAGCAAGTTTTAATCAACTACCTTAAAGGTCTTAAAGACTGGAACATCTCTCGCCAAATCCCTTGGGGCATCCCCATCCCCATGTTCAAAAAACAAGAAGCGATAAGCGGCACAGGAAAAGAAAACTACGACGACGCCCCCGACTGGATTTTCGACACCAGAACAAACCTCAAAGGAATCGAACTTGGCGGCATCAAATACATCCGCGACGAAGACACTTTCGACACTTGGTTCTCCTCCTCTCACTGGCCCATCGTCACAACCGACTGGACTCCAGAACACGGCTCCCCGTTCTATCCCTTAAACGTCATGGAAACCGGCGCCGACATCCTCTTCGCTTGGGTCGCCCGCATGATTATGATGGGACTCTACGTCACTGGAGAAGTCCCCTTCAAAGAAGTCTATCTCCACGGTCTTGTCCTCGACTCTCACGGCAAAAAAATGAGTAAAAGCAAGGGCAACGTGATTAACCCTCTCGATCTCGTCGCCAAATACGGCTCCGACGCCTTCCGCCTCGGCATCCTCCGCGGCCGCTCCGCCGGCTTAGCCCAAGCCTTCTCCGAAGACTCAGTCGTTGCCAGCCGAAACCTCTGCAACAAACTCTGGAACATCGCCCGCCTAATACAATCGTGGATTGACAGCACTGAAGATACTGCCGACGACACCGACCAACCGAACTCTTACGACACCGACTCCATGGGCGAAGACTGGATCTGCCGTGAACTCGACAATCTACGAACCCAAATCGAACGCAACATGAAATCCTACCGCTTCGCCGAAACCGTCGAAGCCCTCTACGACACCATCTGGAATAAATACGCCGACTGGTTTTTGGAAAGCCAAAAACTCATGCGAAACCTCCCCCTGCTCAAAAAGACCCTCGAAAGCCTCCTGATTATGGCGCACCCCTTCATGCCCTTCGTCACCGAAACCATCTGGCAGGCTCTCAGCTGGACTAGCGGTTACATTATCAACCAAAAATGGCCAGAAAGCCTCAAATTTGACGCTATAAGCGCCGAACAGTTCGAAAGGCTTATAAGTACTGTCTCCGAAGCCAGAAAGGTCTTAGCGGGCCTAAAAGACACCGTAAAAGGCATTTCTGTCGGGCTTCTTTATGGCGACGACGCCCTCATCGCCGACAACGCCGAGCTCGTCAAACAGCTCACGCACGTAGATTACATCGAACCAACCGACGGAACTCCCCGAGGCATTCGTCTCGCCCTCGTCGGCCGCGAAGTTTACCTCGACGTCCCGAAAGACATCGTTAAGACTTACAAAGACCAGCTCACCGAGCGCATCTTGAGCGTCGGCAGGGAACTAAACGCCCTTAACGCTCGCATGATGAACCCCCGCTACGTCGAAAAAGCCCCCGCTCACCTCGTTGAAGAAACCAAAAAGGGAATCGAAGAAAAACAAGCCCTGATCGAACACCTCAAACAAGAACTCAAAGTCATCGAATAACAACAAAAACAGCCCCGTATATGGGGGCTGTTTTTTAAAAGACTCATTCAATTGTCCCAATGGACTTCTATCAAAGATAGATGTTGTCGCTAATTCCCGAAGGAACGCTTATTTGAACTTGTCGTGTATTCAATCGTGAAATTGAATACTTCTATTATACTTTATCTCATGCTAAAATGTAAATAATTAACTGTGGAGTTTTTATGAGCAAACCCGAACCCTATTATATCGGCCTCGACTGCGGCACTAGCTCTGTCGGCTGGACAGTAACCGACGATGAGTACAACTTAAAACGTGCCAAAGGTAAGGACCTCTGGGGTGCTCGCCTTTTCGAAGAGGCCCAGCCCGCCGCCGAGCGCCGCACTCATCGCTCATCTCGCCGCCGTCTTGCCCGCGCAAAATCTCGAATAAAACTCCTTGAACTTCTTTTCTCTGAAGAAATGTCAAAACTGGACCCCGACTTTTATTTACGCCTTAAGGAAAGTTTTTACAGCGTAGAAGATAAAAATCCAAAACTCGCTTCTAAAAACACACTCTTTAACGACAAAAACTTCACTGATAAAGATCTCCATAAACAATTCCCGACCATCTGGCACCTCCGCAAATTTATTGTCGAAAACTCAAAATCACCCAACCGAAAATCTCTCGACCTTCGTTTCTATTTTCTCGCCATCCACCATATCTACAAGCACCGCGGACATTTCCTTCTCGAAGGAAAAATCGAAGGCGCTGGCAATTTTTCCGAGCTCTTCTCCGAACTCCGCGAAAACTTATCCCTAAACGGCATCTCTATTGACGAAATCGCCGAAAACGACTTCAAAAAAATTCTAACCGACAAAATCCCCAAGCTCGACAAAAAGAAACTTCTCGCCGATTTTTTCGAACTCCCAGAAAACTTTGATAAGAAAGCCGGAGTCAGTCTCGGCGCCCTCCTCGCCGGCAGCGATAATGTTGACCTCACCCCAGTCTTCTCTCTCGAGGAAGAGCTAAAAGCTTCCTTCTCGAAAGGAGATTTTGAAGAAAAAATTCTTCCAGAATTAGAGGCTCGCCTTCTCCCCGAACAAACCGAGCTAGTCAAAACCCTCAAAAAACTCTACGATTATCAAATTCTCGAAAAACTTCTCAAAGGCCACACAACCGACACAATTTCCTACGCCATGGTCGATAATTACGACCTCCACCAAAAACACCTTAGAGCTCTCAAAGATTTCTTCCGATCAAATCAAGAAATTTACGTCAAACTTTTCAAAACAGAATTATACGACGAGTCCTTCCCAAGCTACACCGCTTATGTTGGCCGAGCTTATACCGAGAAAGCCGGTAGAAAAACTACTGCTCGCATCTCCCAAGACGACTTCAACGCGTTCCTTTCTAAACTCCTCAAAGAAAACAACTATGTCCCGTCCGCCGACCTAGACCTCCTCGCTCTCGCCGAAAACGGCGAACTTCTTCCAAAACAGCGTGGTCAGGCCAAAGGCACCATCCCCGAGCAGCTGCATCACAAAGAACTAGAAATCATCGTCTCCGAACTCGCCAAAGATTTCCCGAGCTTCGCAAAACCGGTCAAGAACGAGTCCGAAACCTATAACACTAAATGCAAAAAGTTACTAAAAATTCACAGTTTTCGCATTCCGTATTACATTGGACCACTTGTCTCGAAAAATAAAAGCAACTTCTCTTGGGCCGACGAAGAAATCTCCGAGCTAATCCGCCCTTGGAATTTCTCGGAAATCTTTAACGAAACTCGTCGTGGCGACCGCGCCGAGAAATTTATCCGCCGCATGACCAACAGCTGCACCTATCTCCTCGGCGAAGACGTCCTCCCGAAGGCCTCGCTCGACTACCAAAAATACATGGTCTTAAATGAGCTCAACAATCTCCGCCTTAACGGCCGTCCGCTCGACATTAAGCTAAAACAAGACATCTTCGACAATCTCTTCAAGACTGGCGAACTAAAAGGGAACATCACCTTAAAGATACTCAAAAAGAGCCTCCTCTCTCGCTCCATGATTTACGGCGAAGATGAACTAACCGGCACGAACGAACAAAAATTCCTCCCCACTCTTTCGACTCAGATTCAACTGACCCAAATCCTAGGCCCAGACTTTGAAAAGAAATACCCCCGCTCCGCTCTTGAATCTATCATCGAATCCGCTACCGCCCTAAACGAAGAAAAAGACATTTTGGAGGAGCGCATCAAAACCCTTCTCCCGACCCTCAGCAACGACATAGCAAAAACGCTCAGCAAAAAACTCCACGCTAAAGACTGGGGTAACTTCTCTCAAAAATTCCTTACCGGCATTTTTGCTGAAATTGACGGTAGAAACATGTCCATCCTCGACGCTCTTTACGAAACAGGCGACAACCTTATGGCACTCCTCAGCTCAAAGCACCACTTCAAAGACGCCATCGATGAACATAACCAACCGCTCGAAAACCAGAAATCCCAAAAACCAACTTACGCCGACATAAAAGGACTCTATTGCTCCCCCGCCGTCAAACGCACCATCTGGCAAGCACTAAAAATCGTCCGCGAACTTCGCGCCATCCTCAAATCCGACCCTAAAAAGATCTTCCTCGAGTCCACGCGCGGCGTAGACAAAAGAGAAGCCGACAGGCTCCGCAATAAATCCGCCAAATCCCGCTTCACCCGCTTTTCCGAACAATATGCCGAATTCAAAAATGATTCAAACGTCAAAGATATAATAAAAGAACTTTCCGCCTTCAAAGACGCTCCTAACGAATTACTAAAAAAGAAACTCTACCTCTACTTCTCTCAAATGGGACGTTGCGCTTATTCCGGTGAAAGAATATCTCTCGAAGACCTCAACAACGTCGCCCTTTACGACATCGACCATATCTATCCTCGTTCTCTAACAAAAGACGACAGCCTCGAGCGCAACCTCGTCCTCGTCAAGGCCGAGCTAAACCGTTCCAAAACCAACGTCTATCCACTAAAACCCGAAATTCAAGCCAAAATGAAACAGACCTGGGGCTACTGGAAGAGTAAAAACCTCATCACCACCGAAAAATACGAACGCCTCACCCGCACCACGGAACTCACTCCCGACGAGCTCGGCAACTTCGTTTCTCGCCAGCTAGTCGAAACCGCCCAATCGGTCAAAGTCCTTCGCGACGTCCTCGCTCGTGAATTTCCCGAAACAAAAATCGTCCTCGTCCGTGGCAATCTAGTCTCCTCGCTCCGTCGCGAACTTGGCGAAGACAAAAAGGACGAAGATGGCAATCTAGTCAAAAAAGGCGCCTACGAGTTTATCAAAATCCGCAACCTAAACGACCTCCATCATGCTAAAGATGCTTACCTAAACATCGTCGTCGGCAACGTCATAAACAGCACCTTCACCGACGACCCTCGTTCCTGGATTGCCAAACGAAACGGCAAAAACTATTCCATTCGCACCTCTCTCCTCTTCCGGCCCTCTCTTGAATGGAGAAAGAAAGATGGCTCCATCGTCACTTGGCCCGAGATGCAAGGTTGGCATTACGCCAATTCTCTAAAAATCATGTCAAAAACCATGCAGAAGAACAGCCCGCTCATCACTCGCATGACCCACGAACAAACCGGCGCTCTCTTTGACCTCCAAATTGTTCCAAAAAGCCCAGACAATATTGATCTCCTCCCCATAAAGAAGAATCTCGACGTTAAAAAATACGGCGGATTCAACAAAGCCAAAGGCGCCTACTTCGCCCTCATCGAAACGAGAAATAACAATGATGAGCCCGAACGCCGCATCGTCCAAATCCCCATCATTGCAAAAACTTCCCCCGAGTCTTACCTTTCCGCAACCTACCCCGACTCCCGCATCATCCTCCCCAAAATCCCATTCAAATCAAAACTCATAATAAACGATTTCCCAACTCATTTATCTGGCAAAACCGGCAATTCTCTCATAGTCTGGCCTGCATTCGAGATAGTGTATGACGACAAGTACGCACCATACATAAAAGCCATTCTAGAAAAAAACGACAGTGACATATTGACTAAATCCCTAAACGAAATATTGTTCGACGAAATGATGCAAAAACTCGAAAAATTCAAAAATATGCCTACCGTAGGAGGAAAGATCCCAGAAATACAGCAATCAAAAGCAAAGTTTAAAGATTTATCCAAAGAAGAACAAATCACATTTTTGAAAGAGCTATTTAAGCTAACAAAATGCAACGCAGAAAAAGCGAATCTATCATCAATTGTCTCAAAAGCTTCCAACGTTGGCGCTACCGCCGTATCGACATCAATTTCGAATCTAGAAAATATAGTTCTCGTCCAAGAATCCCCCACTGGCCTCTTCGAAAAACGCATCGACCTCAGAACCTACGAACCGGGAGACAAAATCTAAATGTCTTGGCGGGTGGTAGTAATTTCTTCAAGAAGCAAACTAGATTATAAAAACAGCTTCATGGTCGTCCGAAACGAAGACGGCGAGAAGCGCATCTTTCTCGACGACATCTCCGTCTTAATGTGCGAAACAACCGCCATCTCCATCACAGCCTACCTTCTTGCCGAACTCACCTCTAGAAAAATCAAGGTTATCTTTTGCGATAACTCCCACAACCCCATGTCCGAGCTAATCCCAATGTACGGCAATTATATCAGCTCCGGCAAAATCCGCTCCCAAATCCGCTGGACTCCCGAAATTAAAGGCAAAATCTGGCAGAAAATCATCAAACAAAAAATCCACCACCAAGCCAACCTATTGCAAAAACTTGAAAAATCCGACCAGTTTTCGCAATTAGAAAATTACGCCGACGCCGTTCTTCCGGGCGATCCGACAAACCGCGAAGGTCATGCCGCTAAAGTCTACTTTGGTAGCATCTTCGACGAAGAATTCTACCGCAACTCCGACGACCTCCGAAACGCCATCTTAAACTATGGCTACGCCATCCTGCTCGCTTGCTTTAATCGTGAAATCTCCGCCGCCGGCTACCTCACCCAACTCGGCATCTGGCATGACAGCGCCGAAAACCCTTTCAATCTCGGCTCCGATCTCATGGAACCATTCCGCCCCATCATCGACCGCTTCGCCGTAACCGCAAACTTCAACGTCTTTGAAAAAGAAGAAAAACTCGCCGTCATCAATCTCCTCAACTCCAAAATCCGTATCGATAACTCCGAACAATTCCTAAACAACGCCATCGGCATTTACACCCACAGCGTCTTCCTCGCTATCGAAGAAAACAACCCTAACCTCATTAAAAACTGGTATGAGTTATAGATTTATGCGCGTCCTTGTTATGTTCGACCTCCCCGTAGAAACTTCACTCCAACGCCGCCACTATCGATTATTCCGTAAATTCCTCATTAATGAAGGCTTCGTCATGATGCAGGAATCAATTTACTCCAAGGTTTGTCTCAACATGCACTCTGTCTCCCAAGTCGAGCTAAACCTCAGAAAACACAAACCCCCTCTCGGGCTCGTCCAATTTATCGTTGTCACCGAGCGCCAATTCTCCGGCATGAAATTCCTCGTCGGCGAAAAAGACAACACTTATCTAGAAACCGACGAAAGGATGGTTGTACTATGATTTTCTCTCATCAAACCTTAACCAAAACCCTCTCTTGGTCCGACACCTCACATATTTGCGAGCTCATCATCGAATCCCCCCGCTTTCTCCGCGAATTTCTCGCCGCCCTTGCCCGTCATGAAGACGAAGAAAAATTTTCCTTCATAAGAGACGGCAAAAAGCTCTCCCTAAAAGATGACGTCGACATCATTTTTAATCCCTTAAAACTCGAATTCAACAACAAAAAAGCCCTCACCGTCCTCCTAAAAATGCTCGTCAAAACCTCCCTCTCCGAGGACTTCTACGAATCCACCAACCGTTTCAAAACCAACATTATAAAATACTTAGGCAAGCTTACCGACGTCGAAGACTACAGCTTTGAAGTCGACTCCGAAGACTTTAACCTCGACGTTATAGCCAAAGCCATCAACCTCCACATCATCGGCGACGAAGATGACTTCGTCGAGCTCTTAACCGACTACATGTCCATGATGACCGAACTCCTCGATACAAAACTCTTCATCTTCATCAACCTTCGCACCTTCCTCGAGGATAACGAGCTAAAGCGTCTCATCCATAACATCGACAATCATGAATTCGACATCCTTCTCGTCGAAAGCCAGCCCGAAAACGTCGATTATCGTTTCGAAAAAATCATCATCGACCACGACCTCTGCGAACTATAAAAAGCCTAATTGCTCTCCCCGAGCAACCATTTTACTACATTGATCTGTTTAATTCCTCGTATCGTCATTTCTTCAAAATCGGTCGTGAGGAGCACTTTCGGATAGTGGTCTCGAATCGAATCAAACGGCGCCAATTCGCGCTTTCGCGTGTCCTCATCCCTCACCGAATACGCTACTTGATAATATGTCAGCTCCCCTCCCCACCCTCGCGCGATAAAATCAACCTCTTTCTCGCGCACTTTTCCAACCCAAACTTGTTGCCCACGACGCAAGAGCTCTAAAAACACTACGTTTTCCAAAAGATGCCCGAGGTCTGTCCCGCTTCTCTCGCCAAGTAACATATTCCTAAAACCCAGGTCAGAAAGGTAATACTTCGACTTCGTTCTAAGAATCCGCTTGCCCTTCACATCAAATCTCTTCGCTTCGTAAAGGACATAACTATCCTTAAGATACTTCAAATAATTCTCAACCGTCCGGCTATCAATCTTCTTATCCTCTTGCGTCAGAATATTAGCAATCTTATTCGGCGAAACCATATTACCGATATTGTCCGCCATAAAATCCGCCACGTTTCTAAACGCCTGCTCTGAGCCAAACTCGTGTCGAACCGCTATATCATTTTCAAAAATGGTCTCAAACACTTCCCGTGTATAATTCGGCACGAGCGACCGATTCACATGATAAAGCTCCGTCGCCTGTGGCAGAGAACTAAACTTCAAATACTCCGAAAACACTTCATACTTGTCCGCTCCTTCCTCAAAAGTCTCGTAGAATTCACTAAACGAGAAAGGCAATATATTTATCGTAAACGAACGCCCAGTGAGCAGCGTCGCTAGCTCCGACGACAAAAGATACGCATTAGACCCCGTAATGTAAAGATCAACATCTTTATTTGCAAACAAAGCGCTAAGCAACCTCTCGAATTCTTTTACCCCTTGCACCTCATCCAAAAAAACATAATTCATTTTTCCTTTGACAAGCTTCGCCGCAACCATATCATAAATCTCTGTCCAAGATTTAAGATTCAATTCTTGCCGCTCCTCAAAATCGTATCGTTGGACCCTCGTCGCCGGCACTTCTTCCAGTAATTTTTCCCGAAAAAGTCGAAGCAAAGTCGACTTACCAGACCGCCGTACCCCAGTCACAACTTTAATTAAATCTATATCCTTGAGCTGCCAAAGTGTTTTCAAATATTCTTTTCTTTCGATCAATCTATTCATGCTTTCATTATACTACAAAATCCTTTAACTGCAAAAACTTTCCACTTTTTACAACTTTTTGCATAGCTTACGCTTAATCTTATAAAATTGACATAACTACTTCTATCGTGCTAAAATACAGATACAGTTAAACGATTTCCGGCATTTAGTCGTGAGCCGTTTCGACTCTTAATTACATTTGATATTTGAGAGTCGTGTAATCTAATCGTGAAACTGAACCGTTAAGCATAACTAAATATGTTTATGATTATTTGAGAGTCGTGTAATCTAATCGTGAAACTGAACAAAAGGGCGCGTTTTCATCGAACTATTCGGATTTGAGAGTCGTGTAATCTAATCGTGAAACTGAACCACGGCCTTTTTATCATTAAACTTATTTCTATTTGAGAGTCGTGTAATCTAATCGTGAAACTGAACATCGTTTCTCATTCATTAACCACAGTATAAATTTGAGAGTCGTGTAATCTAATCGTGAAACTGAACGTAATTATTTGGTTTATATTCCAGCGGGGCATTTGAGAGTCGTGTAATCTAATCGTGAAACTGAACGCTTCCCGACATCAGGAAGCCAAAAAGTTCATTTGAGAGTCGTGTAATCTAATCGTGAAACTGAACAGACTATATCATAAGCTACACCGGTCAAGCATTTGAGAGTCGTGTAATCTAATCGTGAAACTGAACAATTCAAGAGCGCCTTCACGCTATACAAACATTTGAGAGTCGTGTAATCTAATCGTGAAACCCCCCCACAAGCGTGGCGTGCTTTTTAGACCATTCACTACCGTTTTATAAAGTTCACCCCAATAATATTTCTCAAGCGCGATTCACTCAATATACCACTCCTCTTTACAACTCCCCAGTTTTATGCTATAATAAAAAGATTATGGGGGAGTACATTTACAGATTGTAAGGAGGGGTAAACATGAATCTGTCCAATTACTGCACTATCGCCGGTCTTTCCATTTTGTTCCTCGTCGGTTGCCTCATCAACCTTCGGGAAAATGACATTTTCAAACTCAAGGTCGTTAGAAAATTCCAAAAACTTATCTACGCCCTGATCGTACAAATTGTCATCGACTGCCTTTTCGCCATGCTTGAAGGCCACAACGTCGAGACCGCGGCGCTCTACTTAATCAAAACTATCGAGTTCCTGCTCGACGCCGTCCTGGCGCTGCTCGTCTTTAACATCTTCTACAAAAGAAGTTCAAAAGACCCAGAAATCGCAGCAATGACCAAAATTCATAACGCCATGATTATCGACCTCGTCTTTATCGCTTCCATCCTCACCATAAGCACCTTCGGCTGGCGCGTCTTCACCATCGACGAAAACAACATCTACCACCGCGGTCCGCTTATGCCCGTATTCCTCGCCGCTCTCATTGTCGAAATCGGCTTGCTCGTTTACGGCATCTTCCTCAATTCACAGAGAAACCAAAGCGTCATGGTCGGCACCCTACTTTCCTTCACGACACTTATTATCGTCGGCACCGTCCTTCGCGACCTCATGCCGTCCACCAACTACGATTTCCTTTGCATGTCCGTGTCTATGCCGTTCCTAATCATCTACTACGCCCAGGCAAAACTCCGCATTGACCCGCTCACCAAGCTGCTCAACCGCCAAGTTTACCAACGCGCCCTCGAACGCATCGACTACACCACGCTCGTCGTCATGATCGACGTCAACAACTTCAAAGAAGTCAACGACACTCGCGGTCATCGTTACGGCGACTACGCGCTTAGGGACATTGCCCACCTCATTTGCAAGGCATACGGCAAATACGCCTACTGCTATCGCATCGGCGGTGACGAATTCTGCGCCATTCTAAAACCCGGCGCCTTCGAAAAACTCGTCGAAAAAACGCCACAATACGACGCCTACCTCGTGGCCGCAAACTTCACCAAACGTCTCGACAACCTCATCCGCGCAAAGGCTCAAGACGCCAACAACCACGAGCCATACCTCAAATACGGTATCTCTCAAGGTTACGGCATCTTCTACGCCGAAGACAATTCCTCAGACGACATCTTTGCCATGAGTCCCGACCTCACCAAAAGGGAACGAAAGTCCTTGCTTGAAGTCATCGACCTCGCCGACAGCAAAATGTACGAAGAAAAGAACCTTTTCCGCCAAAACCAAACCCAAACTCAGGCAGAAGTCCGACCCCAAGAATTTTCCGAAGCCTAAACCCTCCCCCAATCAAAAAATCGCCCCGACCTAAGTCGGGGCATTTTTCAACCAAGTGCTAAAATCCCATCTTATCTGCGCTCCATCCGACGCTCCCTCTCATTTCTCAACAGTCTCTCCATCTCATCAAGCTGAAACTTCGTCTGTGCGCGCTCGCGCAAACATTTCTCGTGTGCTCCACTCAATTTGTCCGTCATCATCTTCAAAGCATTGCTCAGCTCTCTCGAAGTTCCCCTAACTCGATACCCCATGTTCAACAATTCACGAATCGCTTCCGCGCGATATCCATCCGGATCCGGAGCTTCATCATTCACCATCTCAATCAGCCGCAGCGCAATCGAATCTTCAAACTCGTCCACAAACTTAATCCGCTTCCAAATCTCATTAATCAGCTTCTGCATTCCCGAATCGTCCACACTACACTGTCGAGCCATCTGTGTCGCTTCCTCCGCCAATCTCCCGGCTTCAGCCGCTCTCGGATACAACTGATTCAACATCACATTATACAGATTTTCCATTCTAGCACCTTCCTTAAAAGTTCTACTCGCATCCGGAACTCCCCTCCCGAACCGAGCGATATATACTTATATTATATCACACTTACGCTAAAAAATCAAGTTGCCCACCATTCCCGCTCGTGCTAAAATAGAATAGTAAAATGTCAAATAGCCATAACCAAGTCCTAGGTTTCCTCGCCGAATCTTCTCCCCGAAAGAAGCCCCAGCTAAAGGGTGACACTCTTGTCGAAGTCATGTTCGCCGTCGGTATTTTCGGCATGGTTGCCATCGGTGCCATCGGCATCATGAACAAAGGTCTTTACGACGCCCAAAAAGCCCTGGAAATCACCATGGCTCGCCAAGAAATCGACGCCCAAGCCGAAGCTCTCCGCTTCCTCCACGACGCCTACATCTCCGAACAAAACAATCACGACCTCCGCCAAAAGCCTTACAGCCTTATCTGGAACTGGCTCAAATACAGAAGTTACAAACCCTCCGACCCCCGGCTACAACACTTCTTCGACACCTACAACAATGTCAGCTGCGGCAAAATCTACTCAGAAAACAAAGCCATCCCCGACCCAGACACCGGCGTATACGGCGCTAAGCCCTTCATCATCAACGTCCGCCGCGTCGACGAGCTCGTCGCTAGAAGCTACATGAACATCTCCGGCTCATCAACCACAGTCGGCTATAGTACCCCAAGCACCGACAACGGCGACAGCATCATCGTCAACTACAACCGCGCCACCAACATGTTCGAACAAAGCCCAACCTACCCTCGCCTCCTCTTCACAAACACCTACACCGCCACTAGTGGCGTACACAACACCGAAGAAAGTCTCAGCGACCAAGAAATCGACTCCGAAGGCCACGACGCCTCAATTTATTACACCACCCTCACTAAGTCTCAAGGCATCTGGGTCACCAGTATCGCCTCCGCCGAGACCAACCCCGAATTCTACGATTTCTACATTCGCACTTGCTGGGACAGCCCCGGCAGCGGCACTTCCACAACCATCTCCACCACCGTCCGCCTCTTCAACCCAGATTATCGTTAGTCCTTACCTTCTCCCCGTGTTCGGCACCTTCGGCACGACCGGCTGAACTAGGCTCTTCAAAATCGGCATAATGCTCTCCGGAATATGCCCAACCACCATCTGCTCCGCATTCGCAACCAGCGTCGCAAGATAATACATCGAATAATCTTCCCCAAACGTCGCTTTCGTCGCCCGCGCATCCGCCGTCAAAATCGGCCCCAGCGCCCGAATCAACTCCGGCACCGCCTCCCGAATCGTCGCAAACTCCTCCTCCGTCACCGCAACATCACCAAATCTATTCTCATAGTCACTATACACCCCCATATACCTCGTCAGCTCCGTCGCAAGCTCGTCAAAATCCTCCGTCTCCGCCGTCCCCTCCAAAACTTTTCTGAGGTCCTTATAAACCGGAAAATTCGCAATCGCCTCTTCCATCGACGCCCCATATCCCCCCGCCATCAAATCCGAAAAACCATTCCCCGCAATCATCCCCAACATTCCGTTCTCTTGACTCGTAATAAATCCTGTAAACTCGCTCTGCTCATCAAGCTTCCGCATCTGATACGCTTTCATCAATTTCGAAAGCGCCGGCTTAACTTCAGTGTCAAAATACTCCCGTGTCAACCCCGCCTCCGTCACCATCGCTAGCCACTCATCCATAAACTCCTTACCGTTCTTCGCTCCTTCGTCAACCACCACGCCCTCATTCGACATAAACGCCATCAACACTTGCGCCGGATCACGCAAATTCGTCATCTCAATCGTCTTCCCAGTCACATCCAAATCCGCAGCATGAATCTCTTCATACACGCCCGTATTATAAAATCCCCACGCTTCCGGGAACAAATACCCAAGCAACAAATCATTCCCATCTTTCACATCATGAATATTCCGATACTTTGTTTCTGTCAGGCTCGCCCTCGGCGCCCCAAACGTATAAGCATACAAATCCCCCTCGCTCACGCCAAACCGCTCCAAATCTTCGTTCATCGTTTTCGCCGCTAGGTCAATCACCGCCCCACCTCTCGAATACCCCACCATCCAAATCTTCACATCAGAAAGTCCTCGCTCGTCTAAATACTCCCCAAGTCTCGTCGTCACTAACCCTGCCGACTCGCTAAACCCAGCATGGTCCCCAGCAACTCCCACGTTAAAATTCGACAACCACTCCGTCAAATAGTTATAATTCCTCGGCGCCACCACCACGAGCTCTCTCGCACCCCCGTCAACCTCAATCGTCTTCCTCGCTATCGTCGTCCCAAACGAATGTCCGTCTTCTTCCGACCTTTCATCCCAATATTTAATATCACCAAACCCCATATCGCCAAGCATTCTATGAAGCTTCGCATACGCAACTCCGTTTTCTCCCGTATACCCATCTTTAAGATTCTCATACCCCGCCAGTGCCAGCGCATACGACACCACTCTAAGCTCCGGATGTTCGCCAAACGACTCCTCGGCAAAATAAGCATCTTCATACTCCACCGTCCCGGTCTCCTCAAGCGCACTCCAAACGTCTTCCCAAGGCTCCTCTGGGTCCTCCACAAATCCATAATACGGATACGTCACCTCAATCGCTCTCACTGGCGCCATCACAATCAAAGCGCACGCCAAAACCCCCAAAATCCCCCCTGACAACACTCGCCTAAAACAACTCAAACAAACCTCCTTTTCCTCCATTATAACATAAACATGATAAACAAAAAACCGCCAAATCGGCGATTCTAGCATCGTGGCTGGACCGGCAGGATTCGAACCTGCGAATGCTGGGACCAAAACCCAGTGCCTTACCGCTTGGCGACGGTCCAATAAACCAACACTCTTTATTCTACACTCTTCCCAATCAAAAGTCAAATAATCGCATCTATCTCTCCATATCCGCATCCGTCGGAATCCTAGAAATCAAATCCAAGACCCTCTCCGCCGTTTCGCTCTCATTCTCAACCTCAAATATCCCCGTCGTTGTCTCCCTTGCGGTTCGAACTTTATTAACCCCCGGAAGAGCATTCACCATCTCCACATTACAAATCTTCGGAATAAAATACCCCACATACATCTTCCCATCAGTCCACTTCTGCACATCAATCGTCGTCGCATGCCCTCGGTCCCGCACCATCATCAGCGTTCGATCCTTCAGTGCAACCACATCCGTCCTGTCGCCCACTTCAGCCGTCAGCCCATGATAAATCTCCGCTGCAATCTCATTCTTAGCCTCTTCATCTCCATACAGCACTGCTCCCGTCCCATAATCATTAACTTTCTTCTCGATAACCGGCAAGCTCTCCAACACTTCCTCATCATTCATCACCGCCGAATGCACAAGATGCAAAATTTCATTCACCGTTTGCGCTCTCTCGTCAAGCTTATGCAAATCCTTCGACAAATAATACCCAACCGCCTCTTCGTGCACCTTGTCCACAAACTCCGGTCGCATATCAGTAATATCTCTCTGATATACTTTCCCAAGCTTCCGATAGTTCACCCCCGCCTTAATAATATCTTCCGTAATCTCCTGAAGTCTCGTTTCAAGCGTCTCCGACGGATAATAATCCTTCATCATCATCTTAAGGTCCGTCGTCATCCCTCTCATCCCCTCATAAAACCTGTCCGCATATTCAATCCTCGCCTCCTCATTATAATTATCTTCATCTCTCGGCCCAACCTCAACCATCCCTTTCTTAACGCTTAAATCTCGCTCCAAAAACCTCGTAAACTTCACAAGATTCGCCATTCTTTCCGCCTTCTCCGGGTCAAATTCTGGCACCTCCGAACCCTTCTCCGCAAACTCTCCCCAAGGATTAACTTCTGCTTCCGACTCAATTTTTCCAGTCTCCATAAACCTCCTCATTTTCCTCCATTATACCCGCATAAGATAAAAATGCCAAGTCCGATTCCTCTCATGCTCCCCAAATTCTCAGTTTATGATATAATTATCCACATGATTTTTTCGACCCAAATCGAACTTGAATCTTTCGCCGAACAGCTCGGCGCCTTTCTAAAGACCCAAAAACTCCCTCTCGTCCTCGAACTCGTCGGCGACGTTGGCGCCGGCAAAACCACTTTCACCCGCGCCCTCGCAAAGGGCCTCGGCATCAAAGAGCCCGTCACAAGCCCTTCTTTCACCATCTCCAAACGCTACTATTGGAGCGCGGAGCAAATCTCCGCAAGCTCCAGAGAAGCCACCTCTGTTAGCAAAAATCCCCAAAATTCACTCATCCACTACGATTTTTACCGCCTCGACGACCCCGGCCTCATGGCCGAAGACCTCGCCGAATCCCTCGCCGACCCCCACACCCTCACCATCCTCGAATGGGCCGACACCGTTGCCGACCTTCTCCCTAAAGCCCATCTCAAAATTACTTTCAAGGCTCTCATGAACGACTCTCGTGAACTATTTTTTAATCAACCCATGGAAAAACTTCTATGCAACTTTATTTAGATACTTCCGATTTTATCGCCAAAATCACCCTCACCGACAAATCCGGCCAAACTTTCACATACGAAGACGACCTCGGCAGGGAAATGGCCGAAAAGCTTCTAGAAACGCTCAATAACCATCTAAAAGAACGTAACAAAACCTTCCAAGACTTAGAAAAAATCACTTTCATGTCCGGCCCTGGCTCTTTCACCGGCCTCCGCATAGGCAGCTCGATCGTCAACACTCTCGCCCACGAACTCCACATCCCTCTCTACGACCATAAAGGAAAAGAACACCAAATCATCCTCCCCGACTACGGCCGCCCCGCCAACATTTCCAAACCTAAAAAATAGTGATATAATAAACTCATGTTTAATAATAACGGCCCCATCGTCCCCAAAATGCCCAACAAAACCGGCGACACTTACGCCGAAACCAAGGCCGAAATCGAAGCTAGAAAACGCGCCGAGCTCGCTGCCGAGCAGGCCATGCTTGCCGCCCAAAACGCCGCCGCCGAAAAGCAGAAAAAATCTCCTTGGCTCGCCATCTTAACCATTCTCTTCGCCGTCATCGCTATCGCTGGCGCCGGCTTCGCCGTCTACGAACACACCGAAAACGAAAAACTCAAGAAACAACTCGACACTGCCAACAAAGCCTACTCCTCCGCCTCCGCCAAAATCGACACTCTAGAAAAAGAGAATACTTCTCTTAAAGAAACCATCAAAAAAAACGAAGCTAACGAGGCGAATGTTCCTTCGCCGTTATAGCCAGCAGCTATTTTTTATGATACAATAGATACGGAATATTAAATTTTGATAAATTTGTTTACCCCGCCTAGGACAGTCAAACCCTAGACAAAAACAATTAGAAAGAAACACATGGAAATTTTAACCATAGTTATCGCTACCGTTGCCGGTCTCGGCGTCGGCGCTGGCGGTATTTTCGCCTACAACAAGAAAAAAGAAAACGGTGGCAAAAACAAGGCCGACGACCTCATCAGAAAGGCCAAACACGAAGCCGGTGACATCGTCCTTGAGGCTAAAAAAGAAGCCTCCCGCATCACTTCCAAGTCTCAACAAGAAGAATCCGAGCGCCGCAAGGAATGGAAGCGCACAGAAAACCGCCTGATGGAACGCGAAACCGCCCTCGACAACAAACTCGATAGCCTCGAAAAGAAGTCCGAAAAACTCAATCGTTCCGAAAAAGAAATCGAAGATTTAAAGAACGAAATCCGCGACATCCGCATCAAACAACACGAAAAGCTCGAAAAAATCGCCGGCCTCTCAAAAGCCGAAGCCCGCGAAAAACTCATGAAAATGACCGAAAACGACATCAAACAAGATTTGGTCAACCTTGTCGCTAAGGAACAAAAAGAAATCAAACATGACGTCGACGAGACCGCTCAAAGCATCTTACTGACCGCCATGGAACGCATGTCCTCTGAAGTCACCGCCGACCGCACCATCACCGCCCTCAAACTCCCTGACGACGAAATGAAAGGCCGCATCATCGGCAAGGAAGGCCGCAACATCCAGGCTCTCCAGCGCGCCACCGGCGTCGACATCGTCGTCGACGACGCCCCGGGCATGGTCGTCTTGAGCTCCTTCGACCCCATCCGTCGCCAAGTCGCTCGTTACGCTTTGGAACGCCTCATGAAAGACGGCCGCATTAACCCCGCCTCAATTGAAGAAGCCGTCGCCAAAGGCGAAAAAGAAATCGAAAAAGAAGTCGTTCGCGCCGGCGAAGACGCCGCCCGCGAAGTTGGCGTCGTTGGCATCCCCCGAGAAATCCTCCATCTCCTCGGCGAGCTCAAATTCCGAACGTCCTACGGTCAAAACGTCCTCTTACACTCTATAGAAATGGCCCACATGGCCGGCATGATCGCCGAGGAAATTGGCGCCGACAAGCGCATCGCTAAAACCGCCACTCTCCTCCACGACATGGGCAAAGCCGTCACTCACAAAATCGAAGGCAAGCACGCCGACATCGGCGCCGAACTCGCCAAAAAATACGGCATGCCCGACGCCGTCGTCCACGCCATCGCCGCCCACCACGACGACATCGAGCCAACCACGCCCGAAGCCATCATCGTCAAAATCTGCGATGCCATCTCCGCTGCTCGTCCTGGCGCCCGCAACATCTCCGCAGAAAACTTCGCCGAACGTATGCGCGACCTAGAAAACATTGCGACCAGCTTCCCCGGCATCGACAAGGCCTACGCCATCTCCGCTGGCCGAGAAATCCGCGTCATCGTCGAACCTAAACAAATCGACGATTTAACCGCCCTGAAGCTCGCTCGTGACATCGCCAACAAAATCGAAGCCACAATGTCCTATCCAGGCGTCATCAAAGTCAACGTAATTCGAGAAACCCGCGCCGTCGAATACGCCAAATAGAACATAAAAAGCCCTCGGCAAAACCGAGGGTTTTTGTTAACTAAGAGTCAGGTCGAGCAAACGGATTTCCCATCCGCTTCAATTTTCGCTGCCACCTCTCACGCTTTTTGCGCTTCCAGTAGCCTTCTTCGCACGGCGACCCATAGAAAATCGAACTCCACATATCCTCCGTTCGACTCCCAAGGGAAACAAAGCGCATGATTCCCATGCTTCGCGGCAAATTCCACCTATGGAACCAATATAAACTGTCGCAGTCTCCAAAGGCCCGCATGCCGATATACCTTACTCCATTCCGAATCTTCAGCTTCCACAAACTGCCACAGCGATAAAACGCCAACCTACCAATCTCTCTCACGCTTGACGGAATCAACACTTCTTCCAGACTGTCGCAATTACAAAACGCACACCTCTTAATCAACTTCAAACCTTCCGGAAACACAATTTCCTTCAAATTCTCGCAGTTCTCAAACGCCGACTCATCAATACATTCCAGCTCCGGCGGCAGAAACACCGTCTCAAGCTGCCTAAGTCCTTTAAACGCCCCCTTTCCAATGTAGATCAGTCCACGCGGCAGCACGATTCTTTTCCCAGTGAACCCGACAAACGCCTGATCCGCAATCCCCTTGAATCCAGCTTCTTCCGGAATCGCCAAAGTCTCGTCGTCAACCTCTGCATATTCCACCAACCATTCTCTCGTCAACCACTCATTCTCGAGTATCACGCCTTGAGCCACAGTCGCCCCTCCTAACTCTATTTTTTCAAGAACAACGGTAGCAAAAACTACCATTCCCCTTTATTGTATCATATTATTCAACTTTTGTCAATTCACGCCCTCAACCACACCCCAATCACCCCTAAAGGCTCGTCCCCACTCCATACTCCGTAATATTACCATACTTATCCTCTTCCTTCTTCTTCCTCTCCGCTTCCTTCCGCTCAACTTCCTCTTTGAGCTTCTTCGCCCTCTCCTCCGCCTCTCGCTTCATCTCAATTTCTTTCACCTTCTTCCGCAAATATTTCCTCGCCACCTTAATATCCTCAAACTCATACGCTCCATCCCCTCGCAAAATCGTCTTCTCGTGCCCCTTACCAAGGAGCAACACAACATCGCCACGTCGCGCCACCTTCACCGCCATCGCAATCGCTTCCTCCCGGTCAAGCACCACCGCAAGGTCCTTCCCCTTACGCTTTCCAGCCTTCTCCGCCCCAGCCACAAATCTCGCCGCAATCTTCTCCGGATTCTCATCTCTCGAATCGTCTTCCGTGATAATCACAACATCGCTATTCTTCCCAAGTATCTCCCCTCTTTCGGCTCGCGTCGTCTCGTCTCGTCTCCCCGCCCCGCCATGCACAGAAATCACCTTCCCCGGGACTTCACCAATCGCCTTAAACACCTTCTCAAGCGCATCCGGCGTATGCGCATAATCCACAATCACCGTAAAATCCTGCCCCTCGTCCACCCTCGTCATCCTCCCCTCAACCGACTCAAGCGCCAAAATCCCCTTCTCGATCTCTTTATCAGAAAGCTCCAGCTTCTGCCCCACCGCCACCGCCGCCAGGGAATTATACACGTTAAACTCCCCCGGAATCTTAGTTTTAATCTTCATATCACCACACGCATATTCCACGCCTTCTGGACTCAATTTAACGTCTTTTCCGCGCACTTTACCATTTTTTATACCATATGTGATATACTGCTTCGACGCCTTCATAAACGCCTTCGCATGCTTATCATCCGCATTCACAACCCCAAACTTCGCCTTCTTAAACAACTTGCATTTCGCCCGCTTATATCTCTCCATCGTCTTGTGATAGTCTAAATGCTCGTGCGTCAAATTCGTAAACACTGCAATCTCAACCGGCACCCCCAGCGTCCTGAACTGCTCCATCGCATGCGACGTAACCTCAAGCACCAAATATTTCGCCCCTGCCCGAGAAATCGTCTCGATTCGTTTATTCAGCGTCTTCGAATCCACCGTTGTCATGTGATTAAGCTCATTATGCAACTTCTTATAACCCCACGCCACCGTCGTCATCAGCCCAGCCTTGCGCCCACTTTCGTTCAACATCTTCCAAATCATAAAACACGTCGTCGTCTTCCCATTCGTCCCCGTCACTCCAATCACGCGTAGCTTCCTCGCCGGGAATCGATACCTCACTCCAGCCGCAACTGCCCGCACAAAATGCACCGGCTTCACCACCGTATTATAAAACGACAAACCTTCCAGTTTCTTCTTCAAGCTCATCTTACTTTAATTATATCAAATTTCTTCAGAAATTTTTAATTTTAGATGCAAATAAGAGGCGTACCTATCGGCACACCTCTTACACACTGGGAACTTTAACGCAGATATGTACTAAATTTCATATTTCTTACCCTGAAGCACCAAACCATAGCCTAACACTATCATCCCCATCGCCAGCACCAACATTCCATAGCTCTTGCTGCTCTTCGCAAAATCTTCCGCTTCCTTCGTAAACCTACCCGTCCCTGGCGTCACTACATTCTCCTCGTCCTGATAGGTCAAGATAAAGACTGAGAACAAATCATTCTCAACACTCGCCTTTTCTCCATCAAACTCAGCTGCTAGTCTCGTAATCTGTTCTTCAACACCCGCCGAATGAAATCTTACCACGGTAAACTTCCTCGTAAACCCTTCCGCTGCTTCGCGCATACCTTCAGGCACCACAAACTCAATCGTAACCGGATTAGCAAGCTTATTAACGCGTCCGAGCACTTGGTCATTACCTCCAAACATTGCATATTCAATGCTAAGAATACTAACCGGTGTATCATTTTCGCCAATGATTTGCGCAAGTTGTTCTAGACCTTCTTCGTCAAGTCCCGCCGGATCAATCTCATCCACGACCTTCTCAATCCTTATCGTCTCCCCATTCGCGATTGCCCCTCTCAGCGCCTCAATATCAACCACAGAAACTGCTCCATCCTCGCTCACATATTGCCCATTTTCAATCATCTCTGTGACTTTCTCCTGAATCTCAGAAATCTCTTCCGCGCTAAATCCAAGCTCCTCGTCCGCCTCAATCGTCAAATCCTTCTCTAGATCAATCACGCTCGCCCGATATTCCGATGTTGTCTTTCGATAGATTCCGTTCCCGTAAGTCACCGTATATGTCGCCGCACCAGATTTAACCGCCGTCAAAACCATTCCACTAACCGAAAGGTCCCCCGTGTCATCAACCGCCACGCTCGTATTAGAATAATTCTCAAAGTCTGTCGCCAAACTGCGTGTTTCCCCCACTAGCAAGGTCATTTCAGGAAGGCCAACCACATCCATCTTGTTGACTACAAAATCATCACCCGCCTCAAACAAATCATACCCCTCTTTGATATACTTCTCTTCAATCTCCTTCGAATAAAACCCGCCTTCAACAAAGCCTTCCACATCTTCGCTCGCCACAATCGGCTCCCCGTTCGTCGCCGTAAATGTCCCATCTTTTATCAAAAGAGAAACCCTAGCAATATCTTCGTCTGGATTATGTTGTGGATTCCCCTCAGCAAACGCAACCGGCGCCGTTACAACCGCCGAATTTACAGTAGCCGTAATCGCCTGCTTAGTCGTATGTTGTGCAACCGCAATCCCCACCCCCGAAGCTGTCGAACCGCTCCCATTCGGATTGAATGCATACTCCGCATTCTCATCGACATTAATCGTCGCCCCGTTGACAACTAGTTCACCTGCACGAATCTCAACTCCAGCCTTCTTTGCGTTAATTGTTGCTCCCTCACCAATAGTCGTCAAACCGTCAACTTGCGGCGCATAAACCCCGAGATCGTTCGAAGTAATCGTACCACCATTAATCGTAATCTTCGCATTCGCACCATAATTGCCACTTTCTGGATTGTTCGTCCCATTCCCAGCAACACCCATTTCACCAGCGTTTATCGTACCACCATTCATGATAAATTCTGAATCATTAAACACTACCATCCCCCAGATATCGGAATCTATTGATCCGCCCGTCATGGTGAATACTGCTCCGTCATCGATCGACACGCCAGTTGAGCGCTCAGTCCCCGTGCTCACAATTGACCCACCGGTCATATTGACAGTTGCTCCAGTAGCCAAAATTCCAAATTCCCCCGTCCTGACCGTGCCGCCAGACATATTCATCGTCACATTGTCTCCACTCACAATAATCGGCGCATAATATGCCTCATTAACAGCTTCAATCTCACCACCTTCAACCGAAAGCGAGCTCCCATTAACAGCAACAAAAGCCCTACCTTGACCAGTCGTATTAGAAATTTTACCTCCCCTTAAAACAGCCTTCGCCCCAGCGTCAACCCAGATGCCTTTTCCATTCGTGACATATTCACCAGCTCCCGTTTCGCTCGTATCGTCAATCGTAAGCGTTTTTCCTTCCGTTTCAATATCTAGCGCCCAGCTCACTTCTGCAGTAACCTTATTTCCATTTAAATCTAGTACAAAATCATTCGAAATATAACTCGGTGAGCAAGAAATCGTAAAATCATTACCAACTTTTACGGAGGCTACTTCTTCCTGAATTGCTTTCTGAAGTTCCGACTCATTTCTCACATATCCTTCGACCTCAAAACTATCCGCCGGAACACAACCTTCCGCATACGCACTCCCACCCGCAAACGTAAGAGCTCCAAACAACGCCCCAACTCCCAGCGCAAAGCCTAACCCTCTTTTCATTTTCATATTAAAATAACCTCCTACTCCAGTTCCGGCCTCTCTCAAAAGCCAAAACCCAATTTAACTTACTTTAAGTTTACCACAACCATTATCAAAAAGTCAATTTTTGCCGGTTTTCCCGGCATTTTCAAACATTTTCTCTATTTGCCATAACAAATTAGCACTCCGCCCTTGACAGTGCTAATTTTTGCGCTACAATAGATGACAGAAAAGGAGAAATAAACGCATGACCCTAAAACCACTAAAAGACAGAGTTGTCGCAAAAGTAGAAAAACCCGCGGAAAAAACCGCCTCCGGACTTCTCCTGCCTAGCGACTCAAAAGAAAAACCATCTTTCGCCGTCGTCGAATCCGTCGGCCCCGAAGTCAAATCCGTCAAAAAGAACGACAAAATCATCTACAAAGAATACTCAACCACGAGCGTAAAGGTAGGCGATATTGAATATATAATTTTAGATGAGAAAGATATTTTAGCTTTAGCATAAAGCAGCTCTTTGTTCTATTCTTTGTTCGTCTCCGCAGTTGTCCCGATAATTATTACAACATTCACTAGTGAGTGCGAGTAGTCAAGGCGTTTCTACCCGACGATCGAGCACAAACTAGACTGATATGTTGCAATAATTATAGGGGTCAACGAGGACTAGAACAAAAATAGAACTAAGAGATGCTATAAAATGAAAGGAAACTATGAAAAAAATCTATTACGAAGCCGAGGCCCGCGAAAAGGTCTTATCCGGCGCCAAACAGCTTTACGACGCCGTCAAGGTGACTTTCGGTCCCAAGGGCAAAAACGTCATCATCGAAAAAGAATACGGCGCCCCAACCATCACCCACGACGGCGTCACTGTTGCCGAAGCTGTCGAACTCGGTAAAACCGAAAACAACTTGGGCGAAGAAGTCGGCGCTAAGCTCATCAAAACCGCCGCCCAAAAACTCAACAAATCCGCCGGCGACGGCACAACAACCGTCACGGTCTTAACTTACGAAATCCTCGCCGAAGCCAACAAGCTCATCGCCGCAGGCGTCAACCCCATGGAACTCAGAAAGGGAATCGAAAAAGCCGGCGCCGAAATCGTTAAAAACATCGACGCCATGTCCGAGCAAATCGCCGGCGACGATTCCAAAGTCGCCGAAGTTGCAACCATCTCCGCCGGCGACGCTGAAATCGGCAAACTCATCGCCGAAGTCATTTCTAAAATCGGCAAAGACGGCGTCGTCACCGTTGAAGCTGGCCAAGGCCTAGAAATGGAACAAGAAATCGTCGAAGGGTTCAGCTACGACAAGGGCTACTCCTCTCCGTTCTTCGTCACCGACGTCAACCGTCAGGAAGCCGTCTTCGACAAACCCGCCATTTTAATCACCGACAAGAAAATCGGAACCAGCTCTGACATTCTCCCTCTCCTCGAAAAATGCGCTCAGGCCGGACAAAAGGACCTCGTCATCATCGCCGAAGAAGTCGAAGGCGAAGCTCTCTCGCTCCTCGTCTTGAACAAGCTCAAAGGTGTCTTCAACTCCCTCGTCCTGAAAGCCCCCGCTTTCGGTGACCGCAGAAAAGAAATCATGGAAGACATCGCAATTTTAACCGGCGCCGAATTCGTCTCCGCCGATCGCGGTCTAAAGCTTGAAGAAGCCGGACTTGACGTTCTCGGCTCTGCTGGTAAAATCATCGCCACTAAAGACGAAACCACCATCATCAAAGGTTCTGGCGACAAGAAAGCGGTCAAAGCCCGCATTGAGCTCATCCGCTCTCAAGCCGAAATGGCAACCAGCGACTATGAAAGGGAACAGTTCGAAAAGCGCGCTGCTGCCCTCGAAGGCAAAGTCGCCATCATCAAAGTCGGCGGTGCCACCGAAACCGAAATCGACGAAAAGAAATATCGCGTCGACGACGCTGTCGCCGCCACTAAAGCCGCGCTGAGCGACGGCATCGTCCCTGGCGGTGGCGTCACGCTCGTCAACCTCGCAAACAGCCTCAAAGGCACTGACGCCGGCACCCAAATCGTTAAAAACGCCTTGAAGCGCCCTCTCGTCCACATCTTAGAGAACGCCGGTTTGAATGCCCAGGCCCTTCTTGCCGAAGTAGAAAAAGCAAAGCCGGGCTTCGGCATCAACGTCATGACTCCGGAAAAAGGTCTTGTCGACATGAAAAAGTCTGGCGTCATCGACCCCGCCCGCGTAACAAAGGAAGCCGTCAAAAACGCAACCAGCATCGCCGCCACAGCCATCACGATGGGCGCTCTCATCGTCGAAATCCCCGAAAAGGAACCCGAAGCTCCCGCCGGCGGCTCCATGGGCGGAATGTATTAAACCATAAAAAATAGCCCCGAGGGGGCTATTTTTTATTTGAGCTTCTCAATAAGCTTCATTAACGCCTTCGCCTTCAATGTCTCATCAGCAATATTCTTAGCAAAGACCAATGCTTCTGAAGGCTCGCCGAACTTAAGTGTAATCTCAAACTTCTCCTCAACCGGCATCTCAACCTTATCAAGGAGCGGATAAAGCTCTTTATATGCCTCATTAAGCGTTGCATCATCAGACGCCACCGGCGCCACTTCACCAACTTCCGGAGCCGCTTCTTCTACGGCTGGCGTCGCAGCCACTGGCTCTGGCGCAATGGCAGGTTCCTGAGCCGCTTCTGGAGCTGGTGGCATCGCCGGCATTTCCGGCACCGCCGGCGCTGGAGCCGTACCTAAATCAACTTCCGGAGCCGTTGGCGCCAAATCTACGCCCGCCCCCGTCACTGGCGCACTCGGTTGCACTATTTCATTTGCAAGCTGCTCATTCTCTGCAGCCGCATCAACCGCTGGCGCTTCTTGAGCCGCAGCATTATTATTCGTAATATCATCGATTGCTTTTTGCAATTCGTCGTTATTCATTTTTTTGCCACCCTTTTCGTTTATTTTAATAATTTTATAAAACTCTACTTATACCTGATAATACCACAAGTTCGCAAAAAGCACAAGCATTAAATGCGAAGCATCCTCACAATTTTGTCCAACATATCCAATTTCACTTCTTCCATCGGCAACCTCGCCCCAAACGCATCCACAATCGCCTCCCCATTCTCTTGTGGAAAATACACCGTCACGCGCGGAGAAAACCGTTTTGTCGGCGTCAGCACAATCGCATAATTATCCCCATCTTGCAAAACGCCAAAACTCTTAAAATCCTCATAGTTATACAAATTACTCCCCTCAGAAATCCCTTTACTAGAAAGGGAATAGTGCAATTTCCTCGGCGGCCTCACGCTATAAATAATCAGCGCCACAGCCGAAAGTGCCACTAGCGCCGTAAATGTCCACCATTTCAAAACCACAGACAGCGCAATAAGCCCCAAAACCACAACTGAAAACCCAATATACCACCCCGCTCGCTTATCTCTTTGCACGTACTCTTCTGCATCCCAGTTTACAATATCATTTTGATTCTGCTTTACCATAACTTCATTGTAACACATTTTTCACACAAAAGACAAAAACTATGATAGAATATAGAGAGTCGGAGGGTTACCCAAGTGGCTGAAGGGGACGGTTTGCTAAATCGTTAGTCTGGGGAAACCTGGAGCGGGAGTTCGAATCTCCCACCCTCCGCCAGAAACTAAAATCCGAAGGTTTATCTTCGGGATTTTTGTTTTTGAAGGAGGGGCCGGAGCCCACCCCACACTATTTCGTTCTTGCATTTTTATCAAAAGTGTGATATAATTAACAATAATCATTATTTTAATAATAATTAATTGCGAGATTATATGAACAAAATTTTCAAAACTGCATCAAAAGCCGCCGCTACCGCCGCTATGTTTGCGACCCTTGGCGCTGGCAAAGTTATGGCCCTTTCCGTCTACGACGGTATCGAAGCCGCTAAAACCCCAGAAATGCCAACCAGCCTCGAAGGCGCCGGTGGCGTTATCGACAAAGTCACTTCCACTATTCTTTACGTCCTCGGTTTCCTCGCCGTTGTCATGTTGATTATCGGCGGCGTTAAATACGCCACTTCCGCTGGCGACGCCAAAGCCGTCACCGACGCAAAGAACACCATTCTTTACGCCCTCATCGGCCTTGTCATCGCTATCCTTTCTTACGCGATTGTCAAATTCGTCGTTGGTATTCTTTAATCAATCTCGCCTTGTCTTAAAACCGGCTTCCTTCGAGGTCGGTTTTTTGTAATCGCAACCGCTAAAAGGGAACCATCGCCAAAACTCCCCACCCCCGCCTCTTTCAAAATCTTTCCCGCTTCAACCATCGATGCGCCCGTCGTCCACACATCATCAACCAAAATCGCCTTCGCTCGCCTAAGCTCACGGGGAACTTGTCCGTCTCCTCCAAGATATTTCGGGTTCATCTTAACCGCCTCCTTCGCTTGCTTCTTCCGCACTTCCGAGCTCGCCCCAACCTGCACCGTATCCCTTGCCCGCTCCAAAAGCCTCACCCTTCGCACCTGTCCACCCGACAGCCGCTCAATCTCCCGACAAACCAAATCCATATGGTCAAACCCTCTCTCGCGAACATGCTTCCTGCTCGTCGGCATCGGCACCAGAATCGCCCCAGAAGCCTCCCTGAAATAGCCTTCATAAATCACTTTCGCAATTTCCGCCGCTAGCCCTCTCGTTGGTCCATATTTACACTCCTCAACCATCTCCCCTAAAATCTCATCCCTAAACCCCAAAAACTCCGCCCGGTCAAACACCCCCTCCGCCTCTATACGCTGCGCTTTCATATTCTCGCTTATGTATTTTTTACAACAGTCACATAAAAAATTACCAACCTCCCCACACCCCCGACACCTCTGTGGAAAACCCGCATTTACAATAATTTTTACAACATTTTTTATAACATTTTTCATATTCTCCCTTGATTTTATCAAATCTTGCCCTTATAATTAAGCATATACTATATAAAGTGGAGGAAAAGCCGAGTATGGCACGTAAAACCAACGATGACATGCTGATGGAAGATGAATTAGCTGCCGCCTTCTTAGAAGACGACGCCACCACTATGCTCGAACCCGACGAACCTGCCGTTTCTGCTCCCGCAGAAGACGCCGTCGCCGAAGTCGAGGAAGAAGAAGCTATCGAACCATCAGATGAGGGGGATGATGGGTGGGAAACCGAAGGCGACTTTCCTGGACAACTCGCCGTAGATGTCTATGAAACCGCCGACAAACTAGTTATCAAAGCCCGCACTGCCGGGATCAAAAAGAGCGACTTAAACGTCTCGATTCACGATTCAATTCTAACCATCTCTGGCGTCCTCAGCGGCGGGGAAGATGATCAGACCACTCGCTGGCACATCCAGGAATGCTATTGGGGTGAATTCTCTCGCACTATCGCCCTTCCTGTCGCCGTCCGCGAAGATGAAAACTCTGTCAAAGCCGAGCTTAAAGACGGCGTCCTAACCATCACCTTCGAAAAAGAAAAAGTCGAAGCCCCCAAAGTCATCCCCGTTCAATAACAGCCCGTTTCGCAAGGTCAAAACAAAAAGCCTCCGAACTCTCGGAGGTTTTTTGTAACCTAATTCAATTAAGAAATTCTTCCAATCACAAAGTTCACAATCGCATAGGCAAGAATAGCAATCACGAGACCGATGATGCCGTAAAGAATCGTGTTCTTTGCGCTCGTCACCGCACTCTGGTCACCACCAGAAGTTGTATACTTAACACCACCGATAATCACCATCACCACCGCAAGAATACCAACAACATAAAGCACGGCATTGATAATATTTTTAACAGTATCCTCAAGCTTAACTTCCTGCCCAGACGCATTTGTCTGTTTCTGGCCCGTGTCGTCCATGCCGCACTGCACTTTTTCCGCCGCCGTACAGGTGTTAGTATTCCCCGCTTTCAACGCCGCACAGTCACACGTCGCATATGTCGGCACCAAAGTCGCTCCCGCTCCCATCACAGCCAAAGCAAAAGCCATCGCCGCAGTTTTAACTTTACTAGATAAACTCATTTAAGTTTTCCTTTCTTTTTAGCTTATTCTCATCATATCAAACCATAACCAATATGTCAAAACCCCTCCGAACATATCGAAGGGGTCAAACAGCAAGTTTGTCTGGAAATTAAGAAATTCTTCCAATCACAAAGTTCACAATCGCATAGGCGAGAATGGCAATCACGAGACCGATGATACCATAGAGAATCGTGTTCTTTGCGCTCGTCACCGCACTTTGGTCACCACCAGAAGTTGTATACTTAACGCCACCGATAATCACCATCACGACGGCAAGAATACCGACGACATAGAGTACTGCATTGATAATATTCTTCACGGTGTCTTCAAGCTTCGGCGCCGCCGTTCCAGTACAACCGCCCGCAAGCGCCATACCTTTCTCGGCCTCAGTACACGAAGCAGCATATGTAATATCACCACTCCCATTGTCAGTACAAGTACAATTGTCTGCATAAGCCGGCATCAGTGTCACCCCCGCCCCAGTCACCGCCAAAGCAAAAGCCATCGCCGCAGTTTTAACTTTACTAGATAAACTCATTTAAGTTTTTCCTTTCTTTTTAGCTTATCTTTATCATATCAAAACATAAACGATATGTAAAGAAATCAATCGTACGTCCCCTGCGAAGTTTATAATTTGCCAACCACAAAATTAACGATAGCATACGCCAATATCGCAACCACAAGCCCAACGATAGCATACGTCATCGTCATCTTCGCCTTTTTCACCGCCCCCGGGTCCCCCGCACTCGTTGTCATCTGCACCCCCGCCACAATCATCATCACAACCGCAACTACCCCTAAAGCATACAAAATAAAATTGATAATATTCCCAGTCGCCGCATCCGGGTCAACTTGTGGCACCCCGCCTTCAATTTTCTCCTTAATATCGCTCGGAATCTCCGCCAAAACTTGCCAAATTTTCATCTTACGCTCCCGTCACAACTTTAAGCACTGCCGTCGCAATCGCATACGCAAGAATAGAAATCACGAGCCCAATCAACGCCCCAGAAATCGTCTTCTTCGCTTTCTCAACCGAGCCCGGGTTCCCCCCGCTCGTCACAAACAAGAACCCGCCATACATAATCAAAACCACTGCCGCCATCCCCGCGAAGAACAGCAAATCCTTCACCACCACACCAATCACTTTCATCACCGTAGTTGTAATTTGTCCCGACTCAAAATTACTCTGGTCAATCTCTCCATTCGTACAAGTCAACGCCGAATACCACGGGTCAAGTCCAAAAAACTTCACTTCATTACACCCATCCGCAAACACCTGCACCGGCATCGTAGCCCCCGTCATCATCAATATCCCCGCCATAAAAGCAAAAACTTTCTTTCTCATACCCCCATTATATCAGGAAAAGACAATCAATAAAAGGTTGACTTTTCTACTCTAAAATGCTATAATTTATAAGATAAACATATCCGTATGAGTGTGTTGAAAAAGATCAAACAAATTCTCTTCTCTTTGGGCGCAGTTTTTACAGCGCTCTTTTTCTCAACCACCGTCCTTGCCACCCCTGTTTTCGCCGACCCGGAAACCACCAATCCTGCCCAAAATCCAACCACAAGCGAAAACACATCCGCAGACCAAACGCAAACTCAAACAAACGAAAACGAAGAATCTACCAACACTTGTTACGACGAATCTGGCTCTCTCGGCTGGCTCGTCTGCCCAACCACTGGCTTTCTCGCCCGTATCACCGACGGTCTCTATGACATTATTCAACAATCCCTAGTTATTAAACCCCTCACAACCGACTCCGACTCACCCTACCACCAAATCTGGTCTATTTTTCGCGACATCACCAACGTCATCTTCGTCGTCTTCTTCCTCATCATCATTTACTCTCAGCTCACCGGCATCGGCATCAGCAACTACGGCATCAAAAAGCTTCTCCCCAAGATTATCGTCTCCGCCATCCTCATCAACCTTAGCTATATCATCTGCGCCGCTCTGGTTGACCTTTCAAACATCGCTGGCGCCTCACTAAAATCCATCTTCACCGATGTCGAACAATCCATCACCGCCACCGGCATCGTCGCCGGCGCCGAAGGCACCACTATTGATTTTGGCAACATTCTCGCCGGACTCACTGGCGGCGCCCTTCTTGCAGGACTCGCCATTGGTGCCTCTGGCGGTCTCGGCGCCCTCTTCATCTCTCTCGTTCCTGTCCTTCTCGGCGCAGTTGTTGCTGTCGCCATCGCCTATCTCACTATCGCCCTTCGCCAAGCCTTTGTCTATATCCTCATTATGGTGAGCCCTCTCGCCTTCGTCTGCATGCTCCTCCCAAACACCGAAAGCTGGTTCGACAAGTGGAAAAAATCCCTCTCACAAATGCTTCTTTTCTATCCAATGTTCGCCGTCCTCTTTGGCGCTAGCTCCCTCGTCGGCTGGACTATTATCGCCGCTGCCGAAGATGGCTTCGCCCTCGTCCTCGGCATCGCCGTCAAAGTTATCCCGCTTTTCGCCTCTTGGTCACTCCTCAAAATGTCTGGCACTCTCCCTGGTCAAATCTCTTCCGCCGTCAACAAATTCGCTGGACGTCCACTCGGCGCCGTCCGTTCTTGGGCAAGCGACGAAACCGCTTATCGCCGCGCCAAATACCTCGGCACCCAGCCAAAATCTTGGCAATATGGTAAAAGATTCGGTCAAAGCCTTGAGGACAGCAAAGCTCGTCGCCTCGCTGACACTCAAAAATATCTTGACGTCGCCAAACTTCGTGGCGCCGCTCATGCTTCCGAACTTCGCAACCGTAAGGGCAACATCTCCAAACGTGCCCGCCAACTCGCCGCTCTCCAAGCCCAAACTATGAACTATAACGAACGCATTCTTAAAAATGCCACCGACGTCGAAAAAGGCTTGTCCCACTACGGCAAAAATAAACATGATAGGGAAGAACTTGGCAAAATCGATATCGCCAACATGAATGCAGCCGACGCTCTCTACTACGAAACTTCTCGCGCTGAAAAAGTCCGCTTTGACAACGCTCAGTCTCGTCAAGACCGTATCAACGCCGCCTTCAATGCCAACAGCAACGCCCAGTTCAACGCCACTAAGCGCGCCGAACAACTCGCTCGCTCTGTCAACTATCAAGATCTCGCCCGCTACAACCAAATCAGCTCCACCCTCGAAGGTGACCTCATGGGCACTCATCTCGTTGGTGCCAACGCCGCTGCCGACTTCGACAGCCAATCCAAGGTTCTCGGCAAAAAGTTCAGCTCTTACTTCAGCTATCTCCCGCCGACTCAAGAGCTCTACGACCGCCTCTTCCAACTCACCAACACCAATCATATCGCCAAAGACATCGACCCAATTCTCTCTGGCATGACCGCCCTCAACATGCGTGGCGATACCGATCTCGTCACCGACGTCGTCGAACGCATGCTAAAGACCAATCAAATCCGCCTCGGCACTCACGCTTCTCAATCTCTCGCCAACTTCTGCATGTTCACCACCAAAGACTCCGACGTCTTCCTTCGCCGCTTTGGCAAATATATCAACCTCGAGACTGCCCGCGTTTACAACGAAGGCCAATCAAAAGGGAAACGCCAAAACGACATTCTCAGCATGGACGAATACATTACTGGTGTCTATGATGAATATGACGAAAACGGCAACCTTGTTGCCGGCGCCGGCAAGTCCAAGCTCTCCCTCTCCCAACTCGTTGAAGGTACGCCAATCGACAAAATTGAACGCACTTATTTCGACAACATGGCCACCCGCGTTCGCAACGCCTTCGTAAAGAACGACGAAAACGGCAACCCAACCCCAGAGAGCCTTGCCGCCTTCAAACAAAAAATGAGCCAAATCGAAACCGCCATGGCCCCAGCTTACATTTCCGCCATGTTGAAGTTTGCCTCCGGCTCCGAACAAATCGTTAACGGCGCCGCCGACCTCACCGGTCTCAAACGCGGTAAAGATGGCTCTTGGGAACGTCGCGAAGATAAAGATGGTGACCCATACTCTGGCGTCGGTCGCGACTTCTTCACTGAACGCGTTAAACACTATCTCAAGTGGCAAACGCCTTCCCAAATCCTTGGCCTCCGCACCGACGTCTTCGCACCAATCGTCGAAGCTCTCGGTATCGATTACACCACTCAGCTCGAAGCCCACTTACGAGACCCCGAACACGTACCCGACCCAATCGAGAGTATTTCTCCTGAACTTCTCGAACGTCTCGCCCCCGAAGACCGCCCAATCACCGAACTTCCTGACTGGTATGGTTCTGGTGACGAAAAGATTCAAGACTCCGACTCCGAAGAGGAAAAGAGAAATAAGAAAGAACGCAATGCCAAGCGCAAAAAACTCCGCGACAAACTCGCTAAAGTTTCTTTCATGGATATCCTGTTCAAGAACAAGACTCTCGACCAAGTCATGACTTCTCGTCGCTCTGGCGCCGCCAACGCCGCCAAGGCTTCCGTCCGTGACTTCCTCGGTCTCGACAACGAAGACTTCGTTGACGACTATCGTGACGATGTCAACGAAAAACGTCGTCAACATCGCGAAGAACGCAAGCGCCAAAAAGAAGAAGAAAGACGCGAGCGTCCTCTCGAAGAAGAGGAAGAAGAAACCGAAGCGCCCGAACCTGGCTCCGAAGCCGGCGACGCTGGTCGCGAACCAATTCTTGACGCTGAAGAACGCGCTCAACTTAAAGAATCCCTAACCCAAGCTTACTACGCTAACCCCGATGGCGAAGCTTTCTACGAAGATGCTATCGCCGAACTCGAACGTTTCGGTCTCTACGAAGTTGTCGACCAAGTCCGCGACCATCACGAGCGCAATGCCTCCTTCGAATCAAACGAAGCTCTCCTTGAGTTTATCCTCCGCTGTCTCGACGACGACTCCAACTTCTAAAATATGGCACCCCCGGTGCCATATTTATTATGCTCGTTTTTTCACCGCAAATATGTTAAAATTATACCATGGCGCAATATAAGGTCCCCCAGGATGTCGAAGCGGACGACAAGCTTCTTGGTCCGTTTAATTTTCGACAATTCATTTACCTTCTCATCGTCGCCGCTCTTATCGCCCTCGCTTGGGCAATGTTCCAAATTTTCCCGCTCCTCGCCATCCTTCCGCTACCTTTCGCTTTCTTCTTACTAATCCTCGCTCTTCCTCTTCGCAAAGACCAGCCCATGGAAACTTACATCGCCGCCCTCATCAGCTTCTACACAAAACCCAACAAGCGCTTCTGGTTCCCAGGCCAGCGCGAGTCCACCATCACCATCACCGCTCCCAAAACCGTCGAAAAAGTTTTGACAAAAAATCTCTCCGAAGAAGAAGCCGGTCGTCGCCTCTCCTTCCTTGCCAATGTCGTTGACTCCGAGGGCTATTCTATCAAAGAAGGCTTCGCCGCCCAAAATGCTTCTCCCGTTCGCGACGAATTCATCGCCGAAGCCGAAGCCGCCCCCGACATTTTCGAAAACTATCAATCGACTCAGGTCGCCACTGACCTCTCTTCTGAAGCCGACCGTCACCGCGCCGAAGTTATCCAACAAATGCGCGCCGCCATCGCCGCCAACAACCCCATCAAATCCGAACCAAAATCCAGTGAACCCGTCGGCCCCCAATTTAACGCCGCCAATCTCACCCAAACCACCCCCACCAAACCTGCCGTTTCCGACTCCAAAGCTACCAACGCCTCTCAAATTTCCCCCAGTCAACTTCCCGGCAATCCCGCCGCCGAAGCCGCTCCTAAACCAACTTCCGAAAAGCCTAAACCCATTCCTGAAGACACCCGCAGCCGCCTTATCGAACTTTCCAAAAACAAAGATTTCACCGTTGCCACCATCGCTAAAGAAGCTAATCGCAAACCGAATAAACACCAGGCCGCTAAAGATGAAGTATACATTAGTTTACATTAAACAGGAGAGATAACCCAATGAATCCACAACAACCAAACGCATCCCGCGCCGCCGGTGTCTATCCCGGCCAGCCTCTGCCCAACTCTGCCCCTATTTCCGGCGCTCCTATCGTCAACAACCAAGTTGTCTCCAGCCCCATGCAGCAAGCCCCCACTCAAGCTACGCCCGACCATCCTCAATCCACCCAAACCACCCTCCTCGTCTCCGAGCTGCGCGATGGCATGGTCATCATGAAAGATGGCTCCTTCCGCGCCGTTGTCGCTTGCCAGTCCATCAACTTTGATCTCATGAGCGAAACCGAACGTGAAGGTGTCGAATATTCCTACCAAAACTTCTTAAACTCCCTAAACTTCACCACCCAAATTCTAATCCGCTCCCAGCGTGTCGACATCGGCCCTTACATCACCCGCCTCATGGACATCCGCAGGAACAACGACAACATGCTCCTCGGCATCCTCATGGATGACTACATCAACTTCATCGACGTCCTTTCTCAAGAAGCCAACATCATGGACAAATCCTTCTTCATTATCGTCCCGTACTATCCTTCCGCCGAATACGAAAAACAACTCTACGAGACCAAAAACCTACTTTCCGTTCTCCAAAAGAACAAAGTCCAACCCGTCACCCGCATCGACCGCGCAACTTACGACAAAGCCGCCACAGAAATTAACAACCGCGTAGAAACCGTCACTAGCGGCCTCTTCCAAATCGGCATCCGCTCTGTCCGCTTAAACACCAAACAGCTCGCTGAACTCTTCTACGATTTCAATAACCCCGACACCGCCGTCCGTGAGCCGTTAGTCGATTTCACTAAACTTGCGACAACCTACGTCAAGAAAGGAACGCCAAATGCCTAAAAAGAACAAAAAAACCGCAGCTCAAATTGCCGCCCAAAGTCAGTTGTCCGAAGACCAGCAAATTCAACAGGCATTTGAACAAGGCATCACCACTCTTCGCGACCTCATCTCCCCATCAAGCATAGAAATCAACTCCGACTATTTCCGCCTTGGCACCAAATACGGTCGCACACTATATATATACGGTTATCCCCGCTCGCTCTACACCGGTTGGCTTTCTCCACTTATCAATATCGACGAAGTCCTCGACATCTCGATGTATATTTACCCCGTCGACACTGGCGTCGTCATGAAAAACCTTCGCAAAAAAGTCACCCAACTCGAAGCTTCCATGAACGTCAACGCCGAAAAGGGAAGGGTTCGCGACCCAGAACTTGAAGCCGCCATCAACGACGCCGAAGAACTCCGCGACCAGCTTCAAGTTGGCGCCGAACGCTTCTTCCGCTTCGGACTTTATGTTACCCTCTGGGCCGACTCTCTCGACGAACTCCGTTTTGTCCAACAAAAAATCGAAACCATGTTTGGCCAACAAATGGTTTTCTCTAAAGTCGCCAGCAGCCAACAAGAACAAGGTATGCAATCCTGTATGCCACAGTGCACCGACCAACTCCAAATTCGCCGCAACATGAACACCGGCGCTATTTCAACCAGCTTTCCTTTCACTTCCGCCGACCTCACTCAAGAAAAGGGGATTCTTTACGGCATCAACATGCATAACAACGGCCTCGTCATCTTCGATCGTTTCTCTCTAGAAAACGCCAACATGGTCGTCTTTGCTAAATCCGGCGCTGGTAAATCCTTCACAGTTAAACTCGAAGCCTTACGTTCCATGATGATAGGCTCAGAAATTATCATCATCGACCCAGAAAACGAATATCAAAAACTTTGCGACGCCGTTGGCGGCTCTTATATTCGCCTTTCATTAAACTCCGACGTCCGCGTCAATCCTTTTGACCTCCCCAAAGTTGTCGACTCCGAAGACGCCAACGACGCTCTCCGCGCGAATCTCGTCACTCTTCATGGTCTCTTCCGCCTCATGCTCGGCGGCGCCACCGTCAACGGCCAACCCGCCGCTCCGCTCACGCCAAACGAAGAAGCCGACCTCGACCAAGCCCTAATCGACACTTACGCCCGCGCCGGCATCACTTCCGACCCTCTAACTCACCAATCCACCCCACCCACCATCATTAATCTTTATGACACCTTACTACACATGGAAGGCACCGGCCCTCAACTCGCTCAAAGATTAAGAAAATACACCACTGGCACCTTCGCCGGTATCTTCTCCCAACAATCCAACGTCGACATCAACAACCAAATGGTCGTCTTCAACATCCGCGATCTCGAAGACGAACTTCGCCCCGTTGCCATGTATATCGTCCTCTCCCACATTTGGAATGTCGTTCGCGCCGAACAAAAACGCCGCCTTCTTATCGTTGATGAGGCTTGGCAACTCATGCAGTTCGAAGATTCCGCCAATTTCCTCTTCTCCCTCGCCAAACGCGCGCGTAAATACTACCTCGGACTCACCACCATCACTCAAGACGTCGAAGATTTCATGAGCACCAAAATGGGCCGTGCCATCGTGGCAAACTCTTCCATGCAGCTCCTCCTCAAGCAGTCCGCTTCCGCCGTCGATGTTCTCTCTGACGTCTTCAAACTCACCGACGAAGAAAAGAAACGCCTCGCTAACTTCCCGGTCGGTCAAGGCCTCTTCTTCGCCGGTAGTAACCACGTCCACATCCAAATCATCGCCAGTGAAACTGAAGAGTCCCTCATCACCACCAACCCCAACCAACAACCAGCCCAACGCTAATCGCTTCCGCTTTATAATCCAAGCGTTTCTGATATAATAGTATATATATAATATGGTCAAACGCTACATCTCCCTAGCTCTCACTCTCCTCCTTTCTTTTGTCGCCCCGCTCACTATCACCGTCATCCCTTCTCGAGCTTTAAGTCGAGCCGACCTAAAATTCTACGCCCAAAACAACATCATGTTCATCGACGATGAAGATTCGCTTCTTTCCGACTGTTTGAACGGCGATCTCGTCGACCTTGGCGACAACAGCAAAACCGCCCTCAACTACCTCATCCAAAAAGGCTATTCAAAAACTTCCGCCGCCGCCATTGTCGGCAACCTCATCGCCGAATCCGGCGTTGTCCCCAACAAAATCGAAGGTGGCACTCTTATTAATGACACTTCCTGGCGTCTTACGGATTGGGAAAAGTTCAACAAGCGCGGCTTCGGCATCGCCCAATGGACCTCCGGTGGTCGCCAAACCTCTCTTCAAAACTTCGCCGACACCAATGGTCTCCCTGTCATCTCCATGGAAGCTCAGCTTGGCTATCTCTTCGACGAGCTCCAGCGTGAAGTCCGCGGCACCGGCTCATCCGTCGAGCACATGAACGCAAGCTCTCTCGAAGATGCCACATTCTTCATGTATCGACGCTTTGAAACTCCCCGCTCCAGCTTTTGCACCACAAACGACCGCGCTGGCTGTTATAATAACTACGCCCCAAGTTCTTACTCCAGCCTTTCACCAACCGAAACCAAATCCGCTTACGACGCTTTCATGAACCGCCTCAAATACGCCAAATCCGCCCTCGCCGAAGTTGGCGATCTCACCGCCTCCACTGTTGATGGCGCCGACTCCGTCACCCCAATCTCCAGCATCACTTGCTCCGGCATCACAAGCGGCTCTGCCGGCGCCAATAAAATCGTCGACATCGCCAAACAAATGTCCTGGCCAAACGCCGAAGGGAACTGCGACGCCTTTTATGGCCCTGTCGCTTGGAAATCTCGCGCCACTGGCGGTGTCCGCGCCTGCTCTGACACTCTAAACGCCATCGCCAAACTTGCCCAACAAGCCGTCGGCGGTCTCTCTCTCCGCGACTGCGGTAAGTTCGTCGGCGCCGTCATGATTTACGGTCAAATCGACACCGACTTCCCACGCGTTGGTGTTCGTTCCCAAATGGCTTATATGAACAGCAGCCAAAAATGGACCAAAGTCTCAACCGACGGCCAAGAATTCCCCATGTCCAGCCTTCAGCCTGGCGATGTCCTTGCTTATTCCGCCGGTGCCGGCGATGCTACTGCTGGTCATATCCAAATCTGGATCGGCAATCAAACCGTCAAAGGCAACGCCTGCCCCGGTGGCACTTGCCCAGTCAACATTGCTTCCGCCTCCTACCAAACTTGGACCCCTTCCTTAAACCGCCTCACCCGCATGTCCTCTTCTTACGACGGCTCGTCTTACCCCCTCTCGGTTTATCGTCTCGCCGCTACGCCAGAAACTAACATCCCCGCCGACCAAACCATCCCCGAAAGCGAGCTCTAAATGCAATCAACTCCTTCAAAAACTCAAACTTTCTTTCATGAACACAAGCCTCTCGCCCTCGCCCTTCTCGGCGGAATCGTTATCATCATTATCCTTATTGTTGTAATTTTTACAACATCTTCATCTAACGATGGGGTTACCGGCGACAATTCAAGCCCATATCTAGATTCAGTCGCCGCCGACGAAAAAGCCCTTAAAGAAACCGACGCCTTCCAAATCACCAAATATCTCCCCATCACTTCCGCCGACCCTTCTTACAACATCTCCTATAGCTTAGACAAAGACAACGCAGGGAATTACAGCCTCAGCCTCACCTTAAACGCCTTTTCCGCCTCCGCCCGCGACGCCATGATTAAACGCCTTTTGTCAGAAGACTTCGGAAAATACGACCCCCTCGACTACAAAATCACCCTAGAAAATTACTACAATCCTTTCACGAACTCGACTCTAAGCGACCTTAAAGCCGAAAACTACCCCACAAACATCACCAAAGGCAGTCTTTACTCTTTTGGCGACTCAAATATAACCGTCCAGACCCTCATCCACACCCTCTACGACGGCTCCACCAACACCTATCGGTTCGTATTAGAAAACGGCGAACCAAAAGTTAAACCCCAACTTTTCTTCACCTACGCCGACCTCCCCTCTCTTGACCACTCCACAGTTAAATCTCTCAACACTCTAGAATAGCAATTAAGTTTATGCTAAAATAGACTTAGATGTTAAAGGTCAAATCTATTTCAGCTCACACTATTCTCCCTCTTTTCCTTTTTATTACCTTCGCATTTCTCATAAATAACTCTGCCTCCGCTCGTCAACTCACCAAAGAAGAACGCAAATTCTACGCCCAAAACAACATCATCTTCACCGTCCCCTGCGACTCCGAAGCCGACTGCGAACCAGACAGCGGCGAAACGGAAGTTGTCGACCCAGGCACACCTTCCGGCGAAGGCGTTGACTATTTAGTTGACATCGCCATTAAATCTTCCTGGCCGACCAATGGACAATGTAAAGATTCTTCCGGAAATATGATTGCGTGGACAGGTCCCAGAAGAGACCAAGCATGCTCAAACACCATTAATAGCTTCGCCGAAATCATTCGCCAAAATTCCGGCGCAAACACTTTGCAAGACTGTGGAAAATTCATCGGTGCAGTTGTTAGATATTCCCAACTCGACGCGAGTTTTCCCAAAAGTGGCGTTTATAGTCAAATTCAACACATGGAAAGCTCCTCCAAATGGACTAAAGTCTCCACCGACGGCAACGAATACCCAATTACTAGCCTAAAACCTGGCGACATCATCGCCTACTCAAGAGGCGCCACCGCTGGTGCTACCGGCGGACACATTATGATGTATATAGGATCAAAATCCGCCGTCTCAAGCAACGGAAGTACTTTTTCAGTCAACATCGCCTCCGCCTCCTACACCAATTGGACTCCTCAGCTCAATAAGCTAACTCGTATGTCTTCCGGTTCAATACCATACTCTGTTTTTCGTTATACAGGAAACTAACCATGGATAAACTTCTTAATAACAAAAAACTTCTTATCTGTCTAGCCGTCATTATTCTTGCTACCCTCACATTTTTTCTCATCTCATCTTCCACAACGAAGGAGTCAACTACCACTCCGCCTTCTGACACCAATGATTCTCTTATAGACACCGACTCTTCGGAATTCGATAAAGATCTCGATGATGAATATGCCTTCCTAAAAAGCTATCCTATCTCAGATCTTCTCCCCGTAGAAAGCGCTTCGCCATATTATTATATTACGTACAATATTGACATAGAGGCAAACCGATTCTTCATCCAAATCTACTATCGAGACCAAGCTGGTCTCTCGGCTGCTAGAGCTCGTCTCGAATCAGGAGACTTTTCTTCCTACAACCCAACTCAATACCGAATCCTGGAGTCTCAAATTTCCGACTAGCTCGTCTCAATATCCTCCACCGCATTCACACTCGTAATAATCACTTGATTCTTCTTAAAGTTATAAACAAGCGCTTTCTGCCTTGTCTCATCAAGCTCAGAAAACACATCATCAAGCAGCACCACCGGCGCTTTTCCGGTTGCCGCCAAAATCATATCCGCCTCAATAAATTTCAGCGCCACCACAATCGACCGCACCTCTCCTCGACTCGCCGACCCGTCCGCCAAAACACCATTAAACAAAAACTCATAATTATCTCGATGCACCCCAAAACTTGTATACCCCAAAATCTTATCTTTCTCAAAATTCCGCTCCAGCTCCCTCAGGTACCCACTTTCGTCCATCGCTTCGCTATCTCTCACAAGCCTCAAAAACACCGTATCTTCGTCTCCCGCAATCGACCGATAAACCTCAGTCAGCCTCTCATCAATCTTCGCTATCTTCTCCTCTCTCACCTTCCAAATTTTCACCCCCAGTCTCGCTAGCATCACATTCCAAGAAAACACCGCCTCTCCCGACAAAAACTCGCTTTTAAGTAACTCATTTCTCTGTTTGAGCGCTTTATTATACCTCGACAAAAGCGAACTATAATTATCATCAAGTTGTCCAAAACTCCGGTCAAAATATTCTCGCTTGTGCGACGGGGAACTAGACAAAAGATTTAAATCGTCCGGCTCAAACAGAACAACCGGATATCGGTATTTCTTCGCAAGTCTCGCCGTCTTCTTATCTCCCGCCAAAAACGTCTTTTTCCCGCCCTTCTCATATACCACCACCACTTTCTCCCCATCGACATACTCAAGCTCAACCCTATAAAAATCCGCGTCTCTTTTGATAATCTCTTTGTCCACCGCCCTAAAACTCTTCCCGCGCATCGCTTCATAAATCGCCTCAAGAATCGACGTTTTTCCGCTCCCATTCTCCCCAGAAATCATCGTCGTCTCTTTCCAACACTTTAGTTCAAAAAACTCATGGCTCCTAAAATTCGTTATTTTGCAACTCTTAATAATCATTACGACTTCAACGGCATAATAATATGCGTATACTTCTCGCTCTTTTCATTTCTCACTACAATCGGATTCAGCTTCCCAGAAAACCCAAGCGTCACCTTCTCCTCCTCGGTCGCATTCAGCGCATCAATCAAAAACCTCGAGTTAAGCGTCACCCTTTCATCCTTTACGACTTCTGTATCAATCTCCGATGAGTTTTCCCCAAACTCATTCGCAACCGACGCCACGGAAAAAGTTCCCGTCGCCGTCTTCGCTTCCAACACAATCGACCCGCCCACTTCCCGAGCAAACAACGCCGCAAGCTTCGTCACCCTCACGAGCTCCGCTTTATCCATCGTCATCTCCGCTTCGCTCATCTTCGGAATCAACTGCCGATAATCCGGGAAACTTCCATCAATCAGCTTTGATGTAATCTCAATTTCTCCAAACCTAAACCTCACCTGCGTTTCATCAAACAAAATTTCAATCTCTTCCATCTCGTCGCTCAGTGACCTCATTACCTCGGAAAGGGAAGACGTTGGCACAATCGCCTTCACTTCACTCTCGACTTTCTCAATAAACTTCCGTTCCGCAAGCCTATACCCGTCCGTCGCCGCAATATAAAGCGATCCGCCGTCCGTATTAAAATACACACCCGTCAGCGCCGGTCGGGTCATATCGTTCGATGCCGCCACCATCACTTGTGTCGCCCCCACTTTAAACTCGTCCACCCCCATCTTAAACGCCACCATCTTCACTTCGTCAATTTCCGGTAACTCCGGAAAATCGTCTGCCACCGCCCCATTAAGCGTAGAAACATATTTACCCGCCTTCGTCGTCACCTTCGTTCCATCAAGCGACATCTTCACCGTTTCTCCCTTAGGCAAATTAGCGACAAATTCCGCTAGTAGTTTCGCTGGCACGGTTATTACGCCATCTTTACTCGCGCTCACCGGCAAATAATCTACTACCGCCATGTCTAAATTGGTGGTAGTGAGACTAACCTTTCCCGAATCAACTCTTATTAAAACATTATTAAGAATTGGTAATGTCGCTTTTCCTCCTGATGCCGTTCTGCTAACAACATTGAGTGCCTTAGCTAGTTTATTTGATTCGACTTCAATCTCCATGCTTTAGTCCTTTCTTTTTAATTTAATCCTTCTTTATTAATTTATTTAGTAGTTGTAGTTATAGGCTATGTGGATATTGTGGAAATCACCGTTTTATCAACTATTCTAATCTTATAGGCTTTTCCACTATTTTCCGAACACTTTTCCCGAAAACCGAACACAAACTCGCAAAACCGAACAATTTTCCACCAAACCGAACAACCCGAACAAGCCAAAAGTCGTTTTCCCACAAACTTATGCCCAGCAAGTTCGCAGCTAATCCGCTTAGTTTTCCACGTGTTTTTCCACAGAATTTGACAACTATCCATAAATGCTTTCTTTTATTTGTTCAACTTGGTCACGCAACTGCAAATTGGTTTTTTGGTCCACATCAATCTTCTTGATTCCGTTCATAACTGTTGTATGGTCTTTTACGCCCACTTCCGGCGCAATCTTCGTCGTCGACATCCCGAGTTCTTTGGAAAGCAAATACATCGCCACCTGTCGCGCCGTTTTAATGTTCGACACGCGGCTTTTTCCGGTCATCTCCACGACGGTTAGATTGTAATATTTCGCCACCTTCTCAACGACTAGTCTCGGTGTTACATTTCTCCGCCTCCGCACAACCGTTCCGGAAATATAACCTTCATTTATCAGCTCAAGCGGCGTCATCCCCTTAATCTCCGCCGTCACCATAATCTTCTGAAACTCCCCCTCAAGTTCGCGCACGTTCGTCTTCACGTTATCGGCAATAAATTCAATTGCCGCGTCTTCAATCTCTTGCCCCATAAATTCCGCCTTCGCCTTCAAGATTGCGCATCTATCCTCAAAACCAGGGAACTGCAAGTCGTATGCTCCCGCGCTAGCCAACCTCGACGACAGCCTCACATCGAGTGTTTTAATCTGGTCCGGCAACCGGTCGCAAGTTACGATAATCTGTTTATTGGCCATATGAAGGTCATTAAAAATATTGAAAAACTCTTCTTGGCTCCGGTCCTTGCCTATAATCATCTGAAAATCATCAATAATCAAAGTATCAAGTTTCTGATATTTTTTAACAAAATCTTCACCCTTGCCCGACCGCACCGCATTAATAAACTCCGAATAAAAATGATTCATCGGAATATAGAGCACTTTCATGCCCGGGTGCTGCTTAAGAATCTCGTTCCCGATCGCCTGCACAAGGTGTGTTTTGCCAAGCCCCGGCCCGCCATAAAGGAAGAACGGATTAAACTTCTTCTCGCCCGGATTCTTCGCAATCAACCTCGCTACTCCCGCCGCAAGCTCGTTGCTGCTCCCCACCACAAAATTATCGAGCGTATATTTACTATTCAGGCCAGAGTCATCAACTCTAGAAGTTTTTACTCTCTCGCTAGCTCGTTCCGCCAACTCTCGCGTCGACTTTACACGTTCACTCCCACCTAGCTTCAGCTCGCCACCATTAGTTACTTCTCGTGCGCGAACTTTTGTCTTCCGGTCACCTTTGATTACAAAATCGAGCCTCGTAAGATCCACATTATTATGTTTAAAAGCGTCCAAGAGAATTCCTTGATATTTCGATTCAAGAGTCTTTATCAAGAATACGTTTGGCACCCCAATCGTTGCCACTTTCTCTTTCTCGTCGATTGAAATCAGCCCCACGTTATTGAACCAAGTCTTAAACGCCATGTCGCTAATCTCGGTCTGCACTTCCGCCAGGACATTTTTAAACACATCAAACACTTATTTCTTTCGACCTCCTTATAACTTATCTTATTATACCTTATCCAGCAGAAGTTTTCCACAGGTTTTATCTTTAAATTTTTATTTTATAATTTCAAAATTTTTAACAGGGAAGAACTTTTCCACTTTTTTCGTTTTTATCTGTCTCGTTGTGGAAAACTCCTTGATTTCGGTGGAAAACTGCGGTATAATATACCAAATATTTGCCAATAATAAAAGTATAGGATTTTAATTTATGCCCAAACGTACGTATCAGCCTCACAAGCGCCAACGCAAAGCCGAGCACGGCTTCATGAAACGAAATGCCACCCACGCCGGCCGCCTCGTCCTCAAACGCCGCCGCCTTAAAGGTCGCAAACAACTCACCTACTAATCATTAATTATATATATTGATATATAATATATATAATGTTATCAAAAAAATATCGTTTCCATTCTCGTGGTGGCGTTAAATATGTTTATCGCCACGGCAAAACTATTCGGCGACCCGAGCTGAGCCTAGTTTTTTGCGATAACGACCACAAAAAAACTCGCTTTGCCGTAGTGGTCTCGAAAAAAGTTAACAAATCCGCCGTCGGTCGCAACCGCATTCGTCGCCGTGTTTACGAGGCTATCCGTCTCAATCTCGACAAAACAAAACAGCCACGCGACTATATTTTCGTAGTCTACAACCGTAACATTAAAGACATGTCTTTCCCAGAACTTCAAAAGCTCGTCCGTTCTCTAATAGGGGAAAGTATGTTACAATAGGAGAAATATGTTTGCAGCTATAGATTTCATCATTGTTCGCCCAATCACCAACATTCTTTTTCTCATCTACAATCTCGTTGGTGACTTCGGTCTTGCAATCATCTTGTTCGTCATCGTTGTTAAGCTCTGCATGTGGCCGCTCGTTAAGCGTCAGCTTCACCAAACCAAGCTCATGCGCAAGCTCCAGCCTGAACTAGCTCAGATCAAAAAGAATTGCGCCGGCAATCGCCAGCTCGAATCTCTCCAAACCATGGACTTATATAAAAAATACAACGTCAAGCCCTTCCGCTCACTGCTCTCTCTCCTTATTCAGCTCCCTATGTTTATCGCCATTTTCGGGGCTATCCGCGTCATGGTTAACCTGCCGACTACGGACTCAAATCTCGACCTTCGCGCCTACTCTTTTGTTAAGCAAGATGGCTCTCGTATTAAGGAAGTAATCGAACTTCAATCGAGATACCTCGAACAAAAGTCAAATTACGACGCAAAAAAAGCTGACGAATCTCTCTCCGAAGAAGAAAAGAACGCTCTAGAAACCCCCGTTTACGAATTCCACCCCTCGCTCTTCAACCTCGTTAACCTCGAAGCAACTCCTGGCTTCGCGTCTTGGAGCGCTGGCTTTGCCCTTTTCTTGGCGGTCGCCGCCTGCTTTGTCCAATATTTAACTTCTAAACAGCTTCGCCCCTCTGGCAAGGTAAAGAGCAAAAGCTTCCGCGAACTCATGAAGGAAGCTGGCGAAGGGAAAGAAATCGACCAAGCAGAGATTAACGATATGACTTCCGCCCAAATGGGCACCATGATGCCAATCATGCTCCTTCTCATCATGATAAACCTCCCTGGCGCTCTTATCCTCTACTACTTCCTCTCAAACGTCATCACTTTTGTCCAACAAAAAGTTGTCCTAAACCAGGCAGAAAAAGAAATGGAAATCTCTGCCGATAAAGCCGTTCTTAAAGAACTTAAAAACATTCAGGAAGCTGAAGTAATAGAAAATAAAAAACATGGCACAAAAATCACCCGCATCTCCGCAAAAGATAATAAAAAGAAAAGGAGATAACATGGATAAAGATGAATCTATCCGTTTTGCAACCAAATACCTTGAAGACCTTCTAAGCTTCTTTGGTATTAATGTCGCCGTCTATTCAACCGTCGACGACGAAGTTATTCAACTTAGCGTCCCTTCGACCAGCATGAACAGCCTACTCATCGGCAAGAACGCAGAAAACCTTCGCTGTCTTCAACATATCGTTTCTCAGGCCCTTGTCTCTAAAAACGCAGAACTTTCTCGCGTCAACGTCGACATCGCCGACTACAAACGTCAACGCGCCGACCGCATTGCGGAAAAGGCCGAAGGCTGGATCAAAAAAGTCCGACAAACCGGCGAGCCAATGACAATCAACCTCAACGCCGCCGACCGCCGCGTCGTCCACAAACTCGCCGAAGACTACTCCGACATCACAACGCACTCTGAAGGCGAAGGCCGCGACCGCGTCCTCATCATCTCAAAACTAGATGGTCCTTCTGTGAACGAATAGGTAGTCGGCGTCAATTCTGAATAGATTTTTATTGTTATAAAAATCCTATTCAGAGCTGACGCTACCAAGCACAATGATGAAGTCGTAGCCAATCGGAGAAATCCCATTCGGCAAGCTCTCCATCGGCTTCATCTCAAGCCCATAATACTTCTCGAGCGCCTTCTTCGTCTCTGGTTTTAGACCTTCGCTCGCATCATAAATCTCAACATCTTGCGTATACTTATACTCACCTTCCGGAGCATTAGCTACTTCCTTGACTGGGAAGCCCTTCTCGGCCAAAATCTCTTGCTCCTGTGCTGCTATGCCCGCCTCGCCCGTACCGTTATAAACGATAATCACTGAGCCCTCACGCTCTGCTGGATTGCTCTTGAGTTGCTGAGAAACATACGCTTGCAGAGGTCCATACACGCCAAACCCGGCTGTCGGAATCACATAGGAAATCCCATCGCGATTTCCAAACGTCATATAATTTGTACTGTCGTCCCAAAGTGGAATTTGTCGAATCGAGTCCAAATCAAACGATTCTAAGAGATGCATGCCAGTTTTGAGCTCGCTCATCTCGAAGTTCATCGTTAAATTATCGCCCACCGCATTAATAATACTGAGAGCCTCAGAAAGCCCCAGCCCCTTCTCAACCACTTTATTCTTAATCCCAATCAAAATCTTCTGTTGGCTTGCTGCGCGAGAAAAGTCGCCATACTCTGTACCGTGTCTCGCCCTAGACAGGGCCAAGGCATCAAGTCCACTGATTGTATATTCCACGCCAGCCTGATAAACCGCACCGGTATACCACTCGTCATCAATATCTTCATCAAGCTTAATCGTCACTCCACCAATAGAATCAACAATATTCACCAGCGCCCCCCAGTTCATATGCACCCAATATTGCGTATCAATGCCTAAGATTTCTTTAATCTTCGCCTGCAAAGCTTCTGCCCCAGCTGCCTCATTGTCACCGTATTGGTTATTACACCAATACACTTCATTAATCTTTGACGTCGCTGTACACGTGTAACCGGCATACAAATCACGCGGCAGGGAAACAATCGCCACGTCTCCAGCATCCTGATCGAGGCTCACGACCATAATCGAATCCGTTAAGTTCGAACCATCATGTTCGTATCCGGAAAAACCACTACCATCCTTATCAAACCCACTAGTACCAAACACTAATACATTCGTTCGTCCGTTCTCATCAGCTTTCAACGGGTCATAGGTTTCGCTCGTAAACGCCCCAATCGCGCTCCAAACATCGCCTTTCCCGCCCGTCAATTTCTTCAGGATTCCATCTCCCCAGAAATACAAATAGACACCCGCCCCGAGCACAAGAATCAACAAAACAACAAAGAACCATTTAAAGAATCGTCCAACTTTCGACTTTTTCTTTTTCTTCTCGGCTTTCCTTAACTTTTCAAGTCGCTTTTGCTCCAACTTTGCCTTCTTCTCATTCTCTTTTAGCTCACGCTTCGACTTCTTCATATCCTTAACTTCCTCATCTCCCACCTCAGAAATCACTCCGTCGTCTGTCGCCGATTCTGCTGTTCCCATATCGAACGATTCAACCGGCGCCAAAAACTCTTCGTGTGCCTCCTCATTCGCCATTGCACTGCCAAACAGCTCTTCTTCCAGTCTTTCATCATGAACAGTTTTTGTAAACTCATCATCTTCGTCATAAATCTCAATTTCATCAGATTCTGGCACTTCCACATCAAGATTAAACGCCTCCGGCTCCGCAGTAAACATCTCTGCCGTTTTCGCGCGAGAAATCTTTTTGCGTTTCGGAAGCTTCTTCGCTGGTTTCATGTCCATCGCCGCGACTTGCTTCGAACTCACTCTCTGTGGTTTTAGCGACTGAACAGGTTTGCGCATAGCAGACTTCTTTACTAGCGGGTCGTTTTCGGTGACCGCTTTAACCTTTCTAATTGTCTTATTCGATGAGATTTTATTCGCTTTAGAACGAGCCACGAGCGCAGAATCCTTCGCACCGCGAACAGGGAACCCATCTATTGTCTTTTCTTCTTTGACCATTTATTATACAATTATAACACATATGTCCGAGAAATTAACCAAAAAGCAAAAGCAAATTATCGAATTCATTTCGACTTTTCTAAAAGACAACAACTACTCCCCCTCTTATCGAGAAATTATGACCGGTCTCGGCCTCAGCTCCGTCTCCGCTGTCGCTGAGCACATCGATAACCTTGTTGCGAAAGGTGCACTAAGAAAAACCCCCAACGCCGCTCGCTCTCTCGAGGTTCTTTCTATTCAAAACCCCGAACTAATCGCCATTTTTAACGCCAAGATTAATTCCGACGACGTCTCTGAAGAAGAAATAGAAATCCTTCTCAAGGCTGCAGAAATCCTCGGTCTCGACCTAGAGTAAGGAACAAACACTTGCGGTTTTAAGCTCCTGTATATATAATATATACAGGAGTATTATCATCATGCCCAAAAACAAACAACTTAACCCTTCCACTTCCAGAACCCGTCGCCGCCCAGTTTATAAACACCCAATTTTTATTGCCACTATCGCCATCTTTGTTCTCGCTGGCGCAGTTTTTGCCATCGTTCACTTTGCTAAAAACCCGGCCGTCTCCCCGTCCAACCCTAAAGCCTCAACTTCCCAATCTTCCGACAAGCCAAACTCCACGCAGTCTTCTGCCGAGTCCAAAGAAGAACCAGCCAAAGAAGCCCCCGCCGAGAACGCTCCTTCCGACCCTTCCGTTTCCCCAGACGGCAAAACTCCCGTCAAATATGACGGCGCCGACCCAAACCAAGACACTTCGCTCACTGGCTACGTTACCACAGCTCGCTTCAGTGGCAACAAACTCACTATCCGCGTCAACATCGACCAATATCTCTCCTCTGGCACCTGCACCCTCACTCTTTCTGACGGCACTAACCAACTTAACAAAACAGCCAGTCTTGTTCCTTCCGCCGCCACGTCAACTTGTGAAGGCTTCGACATTCCCATCTCCGAACTCTCAAGCTTCTCTCGCCCTATCAACATAAACATTAATCTATCTTCCGGCGACAAGACCGGCGTAATCTCTGGAGTTACCGAACAATGATAAACATCGAACAACTACATAAGAAACACCCCGGCTTAGTTTATAAAATCAGCTTCCTCTTCGCTTTTGTTGCTGTCTTTACATTCTTAGCTCTCAAACTCCCAACCAGCTCTGAGGCTGCCTCGCTCGCAAATTTTAAACCGGGCAACATCATCTCCGACTATACGATGAGCAACTACGAGTCTATGACTCTGTCCGAAATTGATGCTTTCCTCCACCAAAAAGGGAATTGTAACGACACGAACACCGCTAAAGCTTCATGGTACCCTTCGCTCCACTATCATATCGAAAACGGTCACTTTGTTTGTCTTGCCGACGAACGGTTTGCGAGCACCGGCTCAAATTACGGCGACCTAATTAAAGACGGAGAAACCACCCAAACTGCCGCCGAAATCATTTACGAGGTCTCTAGAGAATATAGAATCAATCCTCAGGTCCTTATTGTTCTGCTCGAAAAAGAACAAGGCTTAATCTCCGACTCATGGCCGAACTCAATTCAATACCGTTCTGCCACTGGCTTTGGCTGCCCCGACACCGCCCCATGCGACAGCGAATACTACGGCCTCAAAAACCAACTCGAAAGCGCCGCCTGGCTCTTCCGCACGGTTCTTGATGGCGGCTGGACCAACTACCCCCTCGGCGAAAACTATATTTATTACAACCCAAACCGTGCCTGTGGTGGCTCCGTAGTTAACATCGAGAACCTCGCCACCTCCTCTCTCTATCGATACACTCCATATCAACCTAACGCCGCCGCCCTCGCCGCCGGCTATGGCACCGCCACCTGCGGCGCCTACGGCAACCGCAACTTCTACCTCTTCTTCATGGACTACTTCGGCGACCCCACCATAGTCGGCAAACAGCCTATTAGCACGGACGGTTATACCTCTGAAGAGAAAGATATAGTTTATCAAATCACAAAAGTCTACGAAAACAACAACAATTTAGGCGCAGCCGTTTCCAAACTTGCCTACAATAAAAGCACGGATATTTATTGGATTGAATTCAAATACGGATACATTGTTGGCAACCCTAAAAAAGGTTTTTATGTTTCCAAAGGCGACATCCGTAAGGTCTGGGCAGAACATAAGTTTGAGTCAGGCGAGCTAGGCTTTCCTATTTCTAATATTCTCTCTAATCCCTCCACTGGTATCGAATGGCAGCAATTTGAGAACGGTTACATCGTTGGCAATAGTTCCAAAGGCTACTACCTTTCCATGGGGGAAATTCGTAAGGTTTGGGCTAAGCAAACTTTTGAACTCGGCTCTCTCGG
>JAFWHC010000008.1 GCA_017512095.1 Candidatus Saccharimonadota bacterium | reverse complement strand
GCCCTAATATATGAAATCCTGCAGTTCAGGGTTAAGTTTACTTTCGACCAAATTGAAGTCCGGCCGCCATGTTGGATTCACAATAACGTATTCAACTACCCCACAGAGAGGTTCGTAGAGATTTAGATAACGCGCACCATTGACAAAAACACCATTATATTGCATAACATGTGCCGTATAAGGTGTTATTTTTCATTTTTTCGCTATCTTCACATTCGCCGTCGTCAGGCTTCCGCCGGTATAAACTTCTACATCATACTCGGCATTGGACTCGGAACGCATCGTAAAAACTAAAGTATCCGCCGCCTCCATTTCGCCCCTTGCATATGAAGTATAAAGCTGCTCATACTCTGCTTCCGCTTCATTTTCTGGCACATAGTTGACAACAACATCGTCATAACTCTTTTGGGCTGCGGCGGTCGCCTCCTTAAGGCTATCCTCTACGTAGAGAAAATAATGCGACGACGGCTCCGCTTCGGGTAACTCAGAATTTAGCTTTTTATACACGATTTCGTATTGCTGCCATGAAAGCCATCCGTTTTGCACTAAAACCTGAATCCCCGCAATTTTAGACCCCTCTGCGGCAAACTCAAGCTGCGGCTCCTGACCTTCGACGTCTTGCCCTGGGCCTTCGTAAGTTAGAACCAAAGTCGCTGCAATCACTATCAGGAAAAAACCACCGATAGCTATCAATATGGTTTTTAAGCTGAGTCTTGGTTTTTCGCCGTCCATTAAAATTTAACCATCCTTGCTTTATTTGAATATTTCAAAACCCCACTTGCTGGGAAAATCCAAGTGCGGTTGTTTGCTTTTGCCGGATTCGCTATCACGAGTTTATCGTCGGACGTGATGCCGATTATCGCTACGAAGTGCCCTCCGGGAGTAAACACGCACTCGCCACTATTTTTTCTAGCCGTAGTACAAAAGCTCGAATCCGTTCCTGACCTATCCCCGCCGGCAATTACCATGCCACCGCTAGCTAGTGTACTGCGAATTTTGGCGATTTTTGTACTATCGCTCACCGACTTGCTGCTCCAAAGTTCTCCACTCACCGTCAGACCAACGTGCCTCGCCATCGTCATCAAGTTACTCCAACTTGCCGCGGAAATATTGCGCTTAGACCAACTTGCGAGCGAAGAGACATTAATCGAAGACTGGCTCGCGCCAAGCGCACGCGCGGCATTAACTACAGAGACAAGGGAACAGCCAGACGCGCTTACCGTCGAACCGTCAGTTCGCCAAACCACGTCTTTGATGCCACTGTCATATTGTCCAACCATGCCACTCACATTCTGCTTTCCGAGCGCACCGGTCGGTTGTACTACGGTTGGCGGGTCAGTTCCGCTTGGCGGGTCAACAATCGTCACGGGGTCTGGGTCGGTCGGGCTTGTTGGGGTTGTAGGATCTGTTGGAGTTGTGGGATCTGTTGGGGTCGTAGGGTCAGTTGGGTCTGTCGGATCCTCGCCACTCGGCGGTTCCTCGCCCGAACTTGGCGTGCAATCGCCGATTTGCTTCGCTTCGCGCGCCCGCTCTAAACGTTTTCTAAACGACTTGCACCAGCTCGAATTAGCATTTTCGCAAACCTTATTAACCTGCCCATACCCAGGCGAACCCGAAACAGATCCTGGTGCCTCGTACCATTTCTCCACGCGCCAAGTCGCGTCCTCAAGCGAACGCCCGTTTAGCTTTTCTGGCCTCAAAACATTATAATAGTATGCATTAATTTCCGTCGTTGTCAGTTCAATGAGCATGAATTCGATTTGAATGTTTAAATCGGTAATCGCCGCACCCTTCCCATCGGCATATTTCTGCAACCTAAGCAACCTGTCAACGTTTTTATTATTGTCCGGCGTCCATTGCACAAGACCAAAACCACACCTGGTCGTCATTCGCGAGTTTAGCGTGTAGCTACTACCGGACTGAATGTACGCCTTAAACCCGTCTTCCGCGTCTGGATTTGAACAACTACAAAAAACTCTATAGCGATAGCCGCAGGATTCCGCACTTAAATTGCCCATAATCCCCGACGCGGCATTGTCGTCATATCCCGCCGCTAAGAGATAGTGCTTAATAGTTGAAGCCGTATCATCGCAATTGCCTGTGACCGACGGCGGGTCTTCGCCAGGATCAGGATCTTCTGGCGATTCCGGGCTCGAACCTGTCGGACAAACCAATACAGCTGACGCGTTTTGAGCTGTTGTTGCCAAATTCAACAAGAAACAAACTCCGCAAACTATGCCTATCGGGAACAACCAACTACATTTAAAATCCATAAGCTTGATCATATATAAATTATATCAAACTTATGATAAAATTAAACTATGGCTACAAAAAACACCAAAAAAACTCAAAAAACTAAAACCGCCTCTCCGGCCCTCGGGCTTTCTTTACTAATCGTCGGCGCCATAATTGTCGTTACGGGTCTCTCGTTTATCGTTAAAAACGTCTCCGCACCAGAAAAATCCGACCGACCAAGCTTCGAAAAAGAATACACCCTCATCGAGCCAGAAACCAATATTTTTGTCACTAAAACCGCCGCCGAAATTGAAAAAATCTTCGCCCATGGCACAGGCATTGTCTTCCTCGGCTTCCCAGAGTGCGCGTGGTGCCAAGCCTACGTCCCGATGCTAAACGACCTCGCGCGAAGTTATGGTATTAAAGAAATATCTTATTACAATATTCGTGCCGACCGCGAGAACAATACCGAGTTTTATCAAAAACTCATCACGAAACTCGGCGACCGTCTCCAATATGACAACGCCGGCGACCCGCGCATTTACGTCCCGAACGCCGCCTTTATTATTGACGGCGAAGTCATCGGCAACGATTACGAAACCAGCAAAGACACGCTCGGCTATAAAAAGCCCGAAGAATATTGGACCGACGAACGTGTCGCCGCCTGGCAAGATCGGCTTCGTCCGCTCTTCGAACAGCTAAAGGCTACCGGCGGCTGCGTGACGACCTGCAACGAATAATTTTGCGGAGATTTACTCCGCGCTTCAATAACATCACGACCCCTGTAAAATCCGCCAACACAAGCGGATTTTTTGCTTGCAAAAATGCTTAAAAAGTGCTAAAATATACCGTTATGGACAAGAACAAAATCAGAAACGTCGCTATTATCGCCCACGTCGACCACGGCAAAACCACCCTCGTCGATGGGCTCCTTAAACAGTCTCACACTTTCCGCGACAACCAAGCGGAAATGTCCCAAACCCTCATCATGGACTCGGGCGACCAAGAACACGAACGCGGCATCACTATCACCGCGAAGCAAACCGCAGTCTTCTATGACGGCTATAAAATCAACATCATTGATACCCCAGGCCACGCCGACTTCTCCGGCGAGGTCGAACGGACTTTGAACATGGCTGACGGCGTCCTTCTCATCGTCGATGCTCAGGAAGGCCCGATGCCCCAGACTAAATTTGTCCTTCAAAAAGCCCTCGACTTAAAACTTAAACCCGTCGTCGTCATCAACAAAATCGACAAACCCGCTGCTAGAATCGAGGAAGTAAAAGACGAAATTTCTGATTTGTTCTTAGAGCTCGCCACCGACGAGTCTCAGCTCAACTATCCAATCTATTACGCCATCGCTCGCGAAGGCCGCGCCGGCAAAACCACTGACCTCGACTCCGACCTCCACGTCATTTTTGAATCTATTATCAACGACATCCCCGCACCACAGGTCGACGCAAACGACGGTAAAGGCGCCCAGCTCCTTGTCGCCGCCCTCGCCGCCGACAACTACCTCGGCAAATACGCCATCGGCAAAATCTTCCGCGGCAAACTTAAAAAAGGCCAATCCGTCATGCTCATGCAAAAGGACGGGAACATGAATGCCAAGATTGAAAACCTCTTTACTTACCGCGGTCTTGGCAAAGAGGAAGTTTTGGAGGCAACCGCTGGCGACATCGTCGCCATCACTGGCATCGACAAAGCCAACATCGGCGACACCATCGCGACCGGCGACAACCCCGAAGCTCTCCCAACCATCGAGCTCGAACCGCCCACGCTCTCCATCTACATCGGCCCAAACACTAGCCCGCTCAAGGGCAAAGAAGGCGAATTCACCACTTCCCGCCAAATCGCCGAGCGTTTGGAAAGGGAACTAGAAACCAACATCGCCCTTAAAATCGTCCCCGACGGCCTCGGTTATAAGGTTTCCGGCCGCGGCGAGCTCCATCTTTCTGTTCTCATCGAAACCATGCGCCGCGAAGGCTACGAGCTCGAAGCCGGCCGCCCCGAAGTCGTCTATAAAGACATCGACGGCGTTAAATCCGAACCGGTCGAATCCTTGACTATCGAAGTTGACTCCGCCTATGTCGGCGCCGTCTCGCAAGAACTTGGTATTCGCAAAGCCGACCTCAAGTCCACCGAAATCACCAGCTCCGGCTCCACTCGCTTCGCTTACGAAATCACCACCGCTGCCCTCATCGGCCTCCGTAACAACCTCCTCACCGCCACCAAAGGCACCGTCATCATGTCGAGCATCCCGAAGGGTTACAAGCCCGTCGAATCTAAATATAAGCCCGAAAGAAACGGCGCGCTTATCGCTTTTGAATCCGGTGTTTCGACCGCCTATGCGCTCGATATGGCTCAGGCTCGTGGCACCCTCTTTATCCCGCCCCAGGTTCCTGTTTACCAGGGCATGATCGTCGGTCTCTCTAATAAAAAAGAGGACATCGACCTCAACATTTGCCGCGAAAAACAGCTCACCAACATGCGCACTCATGCTTCTGACGGCGCCATCCAGCTCACGCCTTACACTCAGCTCTCTCTTGAGCAATGTCTTGATTTTCTCTTAGACGACGAACTTCTCGAGGTCACCCCAAAATCATTGAGACTTCGCAAGCGTCAACTCGACCCCATTAAACGCAAAAGAGAGAATAGGGCATAGTATTTACATATTGTAAAATATGTGATATAATAGAAATATGACTTCATGTTGCTTTTTGCAACTGCACATTAATTTTTTGAGAAAGGGGTGATATCATGAGCCGCATCCATCCTATCGATTGCGTCCCGGTTGTTCTTCAGTCGGGCCTTAATCGCATTGAATCCGAAAAAGACCTCTTGTTCTTAGGCAAAGAAAACCTGCAGTTTCTCGCTAGATTCTGGAAAAAACGCAAGGAAAAGTTCGTCGCTAAGATGAACGAAGAGTCTAGCCCGCTTTTGCGCGAAGATTTTCGAGAAGAAGTCGAAGAATGTGGCGCAAAATACAACTATCTTCGCAGCCTCGCCGCTCGCGCTGTCTCGAAACCGATTTTGTTCGACAGAGAGCCCTTCCGCCGCACCGACCGAGTCGCCTGCTTCATGTCTAGTCCCGACCGCTTCGTTATCGGCACAATCGTCCACATTTTCTACGACGAGGACTCGGGGACCGGTTCGTTCTCGATTCGCATCTACGACAAAAACTTGTTAGAAAAAACCTACGACCTGATGTATATGCCCGAAGGACGCTCGATGTTCGCGGTTGATGAATTCAACTATTACTGCTCCGACCATGACTATTTCCGACTCGTCCTCGAATATTCCGCGCCGAATTTGACACCTCCCGAACTTACGCGCATCGAACGGATGGTTGATGCCCTCCCGTCTCCCGATCCGTTTCGCAACCTGTAAGTTCTTACCACTTGCGCTGGCAGCAGCGCCTTCCCTTTCCCCAGCCTCTCCTCGGAGAGGCTTTTTCATGTTAAAATAGATTCATGTATTTAATTGACACTCACTGCCACCTTCACGACCGTGAATTTTTCAAAAAAGAACAAGCGGAACAGATGCTCAAAAACGCCCACGCTCGCGGCGTCGAACAAATCATCTGCATCGGCACGAACGAAAAGGATTCCGAAGCCGCCCTCGCCTTCGCCGAGAACCACCCCAACGTCTTTTGCTCCTACGGTATCCACCCTGAGGAAGCAGACGGAGAGCGAGGCAAGGCTTCGGGGTTTCTCGCGGCATTAAAGCAGCGGAAATTAGTTTGCATCGGCGAAATCGGCCTCGACTACCACTATGGAACTGAAAACCGCAAAGCCCAAATCGCACTTCTCGAACAAATGCTCGACCTCGCCTGCGCCAAAAACCTCCCCTGCTCTTTCCACGTCCGCGACGCTTTTGACGACTTCTTCGCCGTCGCTAAAAACTTCAGTGGGCTAAGGCCGAGCGTCCTCCACTCTTTTACCGACTCAAAAGAAAACCTAAAAAAGGCATTGAGCGCCGGCTTTCACATCGGCATTAACGGCATTCTGGTCAACCACTCTGCTGAATTCAGCTGGGCAAACGACCTCGGCGACAACTTGCCGCTCGATCGCTTCGTCTTAGAAACAGATGCGCCCTTCTTGACACCAGCGCCAAATCGTGGTAAAATAAACGAACCAGGTAACGTCGCCGACGTCGCCTCTTGGTTAGCAAATAAATTGGGAGTCTCCGAGCAAGTGATTGCCGAGCAAACGACCAAAAATGCCAGAAAAATCTTCAATCTTCCAGATCCCGAACCAACCAAAAGCCACCCCTGCGCTTAGTTTTTTCGAGCAACAAGACCAAGAAATCTATAACGAACTTAATCACATCGCCGAGGAGATTGACCGATGTCGCTCAGTAATCCTCTATTAGCCTTTCGAAAGACCAAGACACTCGAGGACAAAATCAACCTCGAATCCGAACTTGGACGCACAATTTTTGGTCCCATCCCTGCCGGCCATCAGCGCGAATTTTTTGAACACAAGAAAAACCTCTGGATTTGGCATGAATCTTGGCTCGATTCTGGCGTTGAGCACTCCGTCACTCTCCGTTACGAAGTGCGTCCGAATGGCGTTTTCAAAAAAATGAACGGCTCCGCCTACTATAAGCTCGAAGGCGCCGAGCTAGAAAACTTCCGCGCCGCCACACGCAAATATCTAGAGTTAATCAAAACCCAGCTCTATCACGTCTAAGCTTCTTATGCTATAATTAGGTCATGGAACCAATCAACCCCGCCGACAAAATTGACCAAGTTGCCGGCACTAAGCCTAAAAAACATCTCTCCAAAAAAGCAAAGCTCGCTATCATCATCTCCGCCGCCGTTCTCGCTGTCGCGGGTATAGTCGCTGCGCTTTTTCTCTTTGTCTTTAAAACCGAAGAACCCGAAGTCGTTCGCACCGACATCGACATCTTAACCGCCCACGCCTGGGAAAAACAGGACGCTCCGACCGTTATTTGGACCTTTCACGCCGACGGCACTGGCGAAATCACGACCAACAAGACTAACTATTACACAATGAAATGGAGCCTTAGTCAAGAGCCCGATCCCGACTCTCTAAAAATCACCACCACCTGGCTCTACGACCTTGAAGATTCTTTCGACTTCACCATTAACCGTGACGAAGACACCTTCACCGTTAAAAATCTCGCCGACGAGACCGAGTCTGTCTTTCTCCCCCTGGGCGCTTCCGAACAAAAAGCGGCCGAGCCAGCTCCAGAAGAGCTTGAAAAAACAGAAGAATAATTATATAATATAGATATGATTTATCTCGACCACGCGGCCGCTACGCCTGTCAGCGAAAAAGTTTTGAAGGCCATGACTCCGTTCATGACTGAAAATTTTTTCAACCCCTCTTCACCTTACCTTCCCGCCGTAAGAGTCCGCGCGGCTTACGAAGAAGCTAAAAATCAGATCGCTAACTTTATCGGTGCGAAAGGTAACGACATCGTCATCACGAGTGGCGCAACCGAAGCCAACGCTCTCGCTTTTACAGCTATTTCTTGCTCTGAAGCTAATTTATTAGAGCGCGGAGCGAATCTCCGCAAAAACAACGGTTCTACCCCTGTTAAATCGCCTCAAATCCTTGTCCTCGAAACCGAACACGCTTCCGTCCTCGAAAACGCCAAAAACTATGATTACGACACTATCAAAGTTGACCATACTGGGCTGATCGACTTGACCGATTTGAAACAAAAAATCACTGCCGAAACCGAACTTATCTCCGTCTCGCTCGCAAACAACGAACTCGGCACCATCCAACCTCTCGCGGAAATCGCCCAGATTATTCGCGAAGAACGCTTAAGGCGCCTCAAAAAGGGAATTACGACCCCGCTTCTTCTCCATTCCGACGCTTCTCAAGGCCTCGCTCTCATGGAGATTAACGTATCGCGTCTCGGCGTCGACCTATTGACACTCAACGCCGCCAAAGTTTCTGGGCCAAAGGGCATAGGCGCCCTCTTTGTCGCTCATGGCGTCAGGCTAAAACCATATATCAACGGCGGCGGTCAAGAACGCGGCCTTCGCGCTGGCACCGAAAACGTCGCCGGAGCCGTCGGCTTTGCTAAAGCACTCAGCCTCATCAAGGGACATCAATCTGCCGCACGTAAAAAATACATGCGTCTTGTGGAAAACTTAAAATCCGAACTTAAGAATGCTAAAGTTGAGCCTATCTTTCTTGGCAGTTCTAAACACCAGCTCGCCAATTTTTGCCCCGTCAGCTTCCCTGGACTCGACGCCGAACGCCTGATTTTCATGCTCGAAGAAAAAGAGGTTTATCTCTCAACCGGTGCCGCTTGCTCCGCTTCTAAAGGCGAACCATCGCACGTCTTAAAGGCCATCGGCCTGAATGACGCCGAGATAAAAGGAAGTTTAAGAATTAGCTTAGGAACATTAAATAACGAAGAAAACATTAGAAAAGCGGGAAAAATTATCAGAAGGGCAGTCGATAGGGAATTCGAAAGGACCAGTCATGCCTAAAACAGTTTACCTCGGCATGTCCGGCGGCGTCGACTCAAGCGTCTCGGCAATCCTCTTGAAAGAACAAGGTTTTAAAGTCGTCGGCGTCTACATGAAAAACTGGTCAAAAGACCTCCCCGGCATGAAATGCCCTTGGGCGGAAGACCTCGCTGATGCTAAACGTGTCGCCGTAAAACTCGGCCTCGACTTTGAAGTCTTCGACTTTGAAAAGGCCTATAAAGAAAAAGTCGTCGACTATATGCTAAAAGAATTTAAAGCCGGTCGCACTCCAAATCCCGACATCATGTGCAACGAAGAAATCAAATTCAAACTCTTCTTTGATGAATGTCTGAAACATGGCGCTGACTTTATCGCAACTGGCCACTATGCTAAATCAGAAAACGGCAAGCTTAAACTCGCAAAAGACGACAATAAGGATCAAACCTACTTCCTCTACCGCATCACCAAGGCAGCCGTCGAAAAAACCATTTTTCCATTAGCGGATTTGAGAAAACCCGAGGTCAAAGAACTCGCGAAAAAACACGGTCTCGCTAATGCTTATAAAAAAGAAAGTATGGGCGTCTGCTTCGTTGGTGATGTCGGCATGAAAGATTTTTTGCGTGAATATATTAATATCAAACCCGGTGAAATACGCGAACTAGAAACCGACCAAGTTTTAGGCTATCACGACGGCGCCGTTTTCTATACTATCGGCCAACGCCACGGTCTTTACGTTGGTGGTGGTTTGCCTTACTATGTCGCCAAAAAAGACCTAGACAAAAACATCGTTTACGTTTCAAAGAACCTCAACGCCAAAGATTTATGGACTAAAACGATCAAGCTAGAAAACCTTTTCTTCCGCGACAAAAACGACTTGCCGAAAGATGGCAAAATCGCAGTCCGCCTTCGTCACCGTGCTCCACTAATCCCCGCAACGCTAGAAGGCAACACTCTTTCTTTTGACGAAGAGATTAAAACCATCGCCCCCGGTCAAAGTATTGTCTTTTACGTTGGTGATATTTGCATTGGTGGCGGAATTGTGATATAATTATGCCATTCTAGCGGTGGCAGAAGCACATTTTCATCTAGCAAGGAGGGATAATCATGAAGAAACGAGAATTTCTCGCCAAACTTGACAGTCTTAAACTCCCGACCTACCATTACGTCATCATTGCCGGCGGAGCTATGCTCATGCATGGCCTTCGCGAAGAAACGGCTGACATCGATCTCGCTGTTTCTGAGCAGCTCGCCGACGAACTTGGCATCTATCGCAAAAAGCCGAACGAAAAAGGCACCCATGTCATTGACAAGGACGTCGAAGTCATCATCGGCATGAACAGAGTCGAGTACGAAGAGTTCGAAGGGCATCTCGTCCAGACATTGCCTTCAGTACTCCGCGACAAACAGCGCCTGAACCGCCCTAAAGACCAGAAAGATGTCGAAACTATCATCGACTACTTCACTCACCAGTCCCGCAGCTAACTCCTCGCTAGAATTTTGCAATTGCCCCGCAAGCTAAAGCGGGGCTTTTTTATGTTATAATAAAGCTCATGGATATAAATTTTATCATTGCTCAAGCCTTCGGCGTCCTAGGAATGATTTCGAGCATCTGTTCCATGCAATTCAAAAAACGTCGCTCAATTCTCGCCGCACTCTTTTGCCTCAATCTCTTCGCCGCGCTCAGCATGATTTTCCTCGGCTCGCTTTCCGCTGCCTATATTTCCTTCCTCGCCGTAATCGAAATACTTATTAATCACTTTTTCGAAAGCCGCAAAAAACCAGTCCCCGGATTTGTCGTCAGTCTCTACGCACTCGCAACTATCGCTATCGGCATCGCCACATACGCTGCCCCGATTGACCTCATCGCCATCGCCTGCGCTTTTATCTTTTGTATTACGATTTTGGCCAAAAAAGAACAAGACATTCGCAAACTTACTCTTGTCAATCAATCTCTCTGGCTCATTTTTAATGTTTTCGTCGGCGCCTACGCCCTTGTCTGCTCAAACACTCTCACTATCATCTCCACCGCCCTCGCCCTCCATCGCTATAGAAAACAAAACAAAAAGCACAATAAAAAGCGCAAGGCAACACGTCGTTAAGAAAGAACTACCGCATTTCTTCGGTCGATGGTATAATATAGTGTTATGAACGCATCTGAAATTCGCCAAAAATATCTAGACTTTGAGGAGTCAAAGGGCCACAAAGTCATTGCCCCCGCTCCACTCGTCCTCGAAAACGACCCGACCACGCTATTCACCGGCTCTGGCATGCAGCCGCTTTTAAGGTATCTGCTCGGCGAGAAGCACCCTGACGGGACAAGACTAACTGACTCTCAGCCATGTTTAAGGCTTCAGGACATCGAAGATGTGGGCGACCCACGTCACACCACCGTTTTCGAAATGCTCGGCAACTGGTCGCTCGGCGACTACTTCAAAAAAGAGCAAATCGAAAACTATTTTGAATTCTTGACCAAAGTCATCGGTCTCGACCCGAAAAAAATCTATGTCACTTGTTTCATCGGCTCCGAAAAATATGGCATCCCTAAAGACCTAGAGGCGGCAGAAATCTGGCAAGGTGTCTTCAAGAAAGCCGGCATTGACGCTCGGATAGCCGAAATCGACACGGCAGAAAACGGCGACAAACGGGGAATCAAAGACGGCGAACGTATTTTCTTCTATAATGATAAGGAAAACTGGTGGTCTCGTGGTGGCGGCATTGAAACCACGCCTATCGGTGATCCTTGCGGTCCCGACTCGGAAGTTTTTTACGACTTTGGCGAAGATAAACAAGATGTCGAAAAATATGGTAAGAGCCACCCCGCCTCCGACGGTGCTCGCTTTATGGAAATCGGCAACCAAGTTTTCATGCAATACCGCCGAAACGAAGACGGCTCATTCAGCGAGCTCGAACATAAAAACGTCGACTTCGGTGGCGGCTTAGAGCGTCTCGCCGCAGCGCAAATGGGCAGCTTTGATGTTTTTAAAACCTCTCTCATGCAGCCAATCATCAAAAAACTTGAAGAACTCTCCGGCAAGTCTTATGACAATAACACCGACGAAATGCGCATTATCTGCGACCATCTCCGTGGCGCCTATCTTCTTGCTGCGCAAGGTCTCGCCCCTTCGAACAAGGCTCAAGGTTATGCTCTCCGTCGACTAATTCGCCGCGCAATCTTGAAAGCCCTCGATCTCGGCATAGCCAAAGATTTTCTCAAAGAAACTATCTCAACTATCGAATCCGAATACAAATCCCTCCCCGACAGCATCCTCACAAACCGTGACCACGCTCTTGAAATCCTCGAAAAAGAAGAACGTGCGTTTCGTCAAACTCTAAATAAAGGTCTCAAAGAGCTAGAAAAAATTTCCCGTCATAACGAAATTATCACTGGCAACGAGATCTTCAAACTCCAAGACACTTACGGCTTCCCGTATGAAATCTCTATCGAAGAAATCTTCCGTCAAAACCTCAAACTCTCCGAAAACTACAAAGAAGAATTCGACGCTGCGCTTAACGAACAGCGCGAACGCAGCAAGACCGCCTCGAAAGGCATGTTTAAGGGCGGTCTCGAAGACCATGGTGAACAAACCACTAAATACCACACCGCAACCCATCTTTGTCTTGCCGCACTCCAAAAACACGTAAGTCGCGACATCTGCCAAAAAGGCAGCAACATCACAGCCGACCGTATGCGTTTTGATTTCAACTGCGACCACAAACTCACGCCCGAAGAACTCAAAACCGTCGAAAACCAAGTCAACGAATGGATTAAGGCTGATCTTCCGGTCGTTTTCGCCGAATACGACAAAGATTACGCTAAGAACGTCCTAAAGGCTCACGGTCAGTTCTGGGACAAATATCCCGAAAAACTCAAAGTCTACACTATTGGTGACGAGAAAAACCCGGTCTCTCGCGAGGTCTGTGGTGGCCCCCATGTCGAACACACTGGCATTCTTGGCAACTTCAAAATCCAAAAAGAAGAGTCAAGCTCCGCTGGCGTTCGTCGTATAAAAGCTGTCCTTGAATAATTGAGAAGCTCGTGCTAAAATGATGGCATGAGCTTTTTGAACAAACTCCCGAAATTTCCTGAAAGCTCCAATAAAACCGAGCAAAAATCTACGCTCCTCGCCCTCGACATCGGCACGAGCTTTGTTAAGTGCGTCCTCGCGCAACCCGTCGACAAAGACAAGCCCGAAAAACCCCTCAAGTTCAAAAAGACCCTTCCTTCCGGCAGGCTCAGAATCCTCGGCTCCGCCAAAGCTCCCGAGTCCCCCGGCAACATAAAAGATGGTCGCATCGCCGATATTTCCGGCGTCGTTGCGTCATGCGAAAAAGCCCTTAGCGAGCTAGAAGAAAAGACCGGCGAACGCGCGAGCTCCTGTGTAATCGGTGTCTCTGGCGAACAAATCAAGAGCAAAACTTCAACCATTCGCTATCGTCGCGACGCCCCAACAAAGCCTATCACAACCGCCGAGCTTGAAGAGCTCCTCGCCAAAATCGAAAAACGCAATCTCGAAAAACTCAAGGCTGAACTTTCCCTTGAGACTGACAATCCTGACGTCGATCTCAGTTTAATCAACTCCGCAGTTGTCTCGATTTCCATCGACGGCTACCGCATCAATAATCCTGTCGGTTTCAAAGGTAGTGAAGTTCTCATCGAATATTACACCGCCTTCGCTCCCACCGTCGTCGTTTCTGCTGCCGAAAAACTCTGTGCTGAGCTTGAACTAGATCTTTTAACTCTCGTCGTTGAGCCGTTTGCCATTTCTCGCGCATGCCTCGGCGATGACGTCGACGTCGACTTTTCCGCCATTCTTATAGATATCGGCGCCGGCAAAACTGGCATCTCCGTCGTCGACTCTGGCGACATCTGCGGCACCAAAATGTTTAACATCGGCGGTAATTCCTTCACGCGCCAACTTTCCGAGGCTCTCAGCCTCACGCCAAAACGCGCCGAACTCCTCAAGCTACATCTCGACGACGATTCTAAGCTCTCTGACGCAACTATCGCCAAAGCTTCCGCTGCTATCGAGCGCAGCTTATCGGTCTGGCTCGCTGGCGCCTCGCTTGCTCTTGAAGAATTCAAAAACATTGAACCTCTGCCTCCAGATATCTTCCTTTCCGGTGGCAGCAGCGAGCTCGCCCCACTCCAAGAAACCCTTGCCCTCTCCGACTGGTATCAAGACCTTCCTTTCTCGAAGCGCCCCATCATTCATCTTCTCGACCCCTCCACTCTCCCGGATTTTCTAGACCATGATGAATTCGACCCCTCGTTCATCGTCTGCCTGGGCCTGCTTCGCGTCGCCGTTGACACTCTTCTCGCTTCGCCAGAAAAAACCGGACTAAAGGCCAAGCTCTCTAAGCTCTTAAGCCACTAATCCTAAGCTTCCACCTCTGTTATTGTGCCGGTTTTTAACTCCCCTAAATTATATTTCCCAAAACTAATTCGATGTAACTTTTTCACCTCATAACCAAGCGCCGCAAACGTTCGCCGAATTTGTCGATTCCGACCTTCGCTCATCTCAACCTCAAATCCAAACCGATCTGTCTCTCGTAATCTAGTCAGCCCAAGTTTCGATACGCCGTCCGGCAGCATCACGCCAAAATCGGCTATCATCTGCTGGTGCAATGGTTCAAGCTCGCGATTAAGCTCGACGTGATAAACCTTTGTCTTCGAAAATTTCGGATGTGTCATCCGATATGCAAAATCGCCATCGTTTGTAAATAAAATCAATCCCGAAGAATCCTTATCAAGCCGCCCGACCGTTTTCAACTTCTGATACTTTTCTGGCAAAAGCTCATAGATCGTCGGCGTCTCGCCCTGCCTCTTTCTTGAACAAACAAAACCAGCAGGCTTATTCATCATGACGTAAACATAACGATTCTCGAATCTAACTTCTTCATCGCCAAGACGAACTTTCGACTCTGGCGTAATCCTCGTTCCGAGAACCGCCTTTTCGTCATCAACAAAAACCTTTCCCGAAGCAATCAAATCGTCCGCTTCGCGCCTAGAAACGCCGAGCCTCTCGGCAAGAAATTTATTGAGCCGGAGCTGCTGGGGCGACTGGGGCTGCGGGTTGGACTGGCTGGGGTTGTGGGGTTGGCTGGGCATTAGGGTCTCCTTGTGGGGCTATAGGTTGAGGTGTCACTGGCTGTGGAGTCGGCATCTCCGGAGCTGGCATTGTTGGTGCGGGAACTGGCTGCGCGGGAGCAGGTGTAGGCTGAGCCGGCATCTCGGCGGCCGGTGGCATAACTGACATAGATGGCGCAGGCGCAGGCTGAGCAACAGGAGCAACGGGCGGCTCGGGCATGACTGGCGCAGCTGGTGCCGGAGCAGGTTGCGTAGGCATAGGCGCGGGCGTGGGTTGTGCGGGAGCCGCTGCGACGACTGGTGCTGGTTCATCTTCTGCTACGGTCGGCATCGGCACGGACATTTGTTGATCCGCCGGAATTGCTGGAGGCGTTGGCATATCTGGCACGGGCGCCCCTGCGGCCCCGCCAAGCACTTCGTGCACCGCCGCAATCACATCCTCAATCCCAACCTGGCTCTTAACGAGGTATTTATCGGCCCCCAGGTTTTCTCCGCGCTTTCTCTGGTCATCGGACGACAAAGCCGTCATCATAATCACCTTAATGTCCTTCGTCTCTGGCGTCGAACGCAGAATATCGAGCATATCAAACCCGGAAATCTTCGGCATCATCACGTCGGACAAAACCAAATCCGGCCTCTCCTTCACGGCTACGGCCAGCGCTTCCTCGCCGTCGCCTGCCGAAACCACTTCATAACCTTCTGCCGTCAGACGAATCGAATAAATCTCCCTTAAGGACTGGTCATCCTCGACCACCATGATTTTTGTCATAATTCTTCTTCCTTCCTCTATTTATAATTATTGTATTACATTTTGATTGTTTTGCATAGGTGGCACTGGAGGAGCGGGCGACATTTGCTGCGGTGCAGGTTGCGTCATTGGCTGCTGTTGGATCGCTGGTTGCATGATGGGCTGCTGCGCCACGGGTTGTTGAACCATTGGCTGTGTTATCGTCTGTTGCATTGGTTGCAGCGTCGGCGCTGCGCCAACGGTCGGCATAGTTGCCTGCGGATAGACCGGCGCTTGCGCCTGTCTCATCATTGAATTTGGCACTACCATTGGCGGCACGCTCATCGCCGGCGCGGCCTGAGCAATCGGCGCACTCTGAACAACTGGCGCGGCGGGCATGGCCGGAACAGAAGCGACCGGCTGCGCAACTGGCGCTGCTGGCGCTGATAAAATCGACGGGTCAAAACTCGGCGCCTGTACTGTTGGCGCTCCAACCGTTGTTTGCGTTGCGTTCTTTGTCATGTCTTGTTCTGTGAATGCTTGCACCGCCTTCTGATTCTGCTCGGCAATTTTTCGTTTTTCAAATTCATCCGCAGTTAATCTCGGCAAGCTAACATAAAAAGTTGAACCTTCGCCGAACGCGCTTTCCGCCCAGACTCTTCCAGCCATCGCTTCGACGCGTTGCTTAACGAGATAAAGTCCAAGCCCGGTTCCTCCTACTGTGCGTGTCTGCGAATTGTCTGCACGATAAAACTTTTGGAAAATATGTTGCAAATCTTCCGCCGCAATCCCGATTCCTGTGTCGGTCACGTTAACCAGTGCGCGGTCGCCATCGCCTTGAACATTGACCCAAACCGCACCTCCTTCCGGAGTATATTTGATAGCATTTTCTATCAAATTCGCTAAAATCTCACCCAAAAAGTCCACGTCCGCGAACGTATAAACCACTTGTTCGATTGACTTGCCGCCAGAAAAACGCTGGCTTTTCATTGAATCGGCGCCAAAACTATAATTTATGTTTTTCTCCTTAAACTTCGGGATATACTCGTCAGCAAACTTCTTCACGAACCCAGTCAACTCAATCGGCACGTTATGCGCATGAATTCTCTTGTCATCAAGTTTTGTCACGTCAAGCAAATCACGGAACAAGTTCCCGAGATGTTGAGACGCATTATGCGCGGACTCAAGATACTGCCTTGCGCGTGCATCAATCGTCGCTGTTTGCGGATTCAGAGCAAGCCCAAGGTAACCTTCAATCGACGCCACCGGCGTTCTCATTTCGTGCGAAGCCGTAGAAATAAACTCTGTCTGCGCACCCTCTTCTTCGAGCTCTTTTGCAATATTCCTAAAGGTAATAATTCGATCGCTGCGCCCATCGCCAGACGGAGTCATATGTAACGCAATTGGCGTCTTCTTATCACTTTGCTTTGCCACTAAAACATAATCGCGTGATTCAAACTCTTGATTTGTTTTAACGGCGTTTCCAAATTCATTGTTATTCTCGTCAACCCTCTCGCCATCATTCTTCTCAAACTTCATCACAAGCGCATAATCAAGATTCAAAGCATTATCAGCTTTGTCGCAGCCAATCATCTCGACGGCCGCCGGGTTGATATACTTAATCACCCCGTCTTTATTTACGATTAAAATCCCATCTTGGATCGTTTTCAGGGCGAGTTCCGCCAATTTACCAGCATCAACCGGCGTTACAGGCGCAACGCCAGTAGCGGCAGATTGAACGGGTTGTGACTTTTTACCAAAATTAAATATGCCCATCACATATTATTTTAACACAAGCTTTAAAAAATGTGGTATATTTATTTTATATGAACAAAGAAACTATTTATATTGAACCAAGTGACGACATCACGGACGTTCTTTCGAAACTAAAGAACTCCGACAAAAAGATAGTCGCTCTTGTTCCGCCCAAAAAGCCAGCCGTGCTTTTGAGCGCCGTCAATGTTAAACTAATCGCCCGTACTGCAAAGGCCGAGAAAAAGGCTGTCGTCCTCATTACGGCCGATGACGCCTTAACTAAGCTTGCGATGACCGCCAATCTTCCCGTTGCAAAATCGCTCAAATCGCGCCCTGTCATGCCCGGCGAAACTGTCGCCCCCGACGCAACCGCAGATTCGGAACCAAAACCGACGAAGTCCGCTAAGACAGACGACGATGATTCTCTGGAGAAAGACGACGCAAAAGAGCCTAGCTCGCAAACCGAAACAGAAGAAGACGCTGTCGACGAAATTGAAAAAGAAGAAGCTGACGACGAAGAAACTGACAGTGGGGAAGAAGAAGATGAAGAATCCGACGACGATGAAGAAGAAGACGATGATGACGACGAGGATGATGACGACAAAAAGACCGACAAGAAAAAGTCTAAAAAGTCCAAAAAAGCCAAAAAAGAAAAACCTGAGGCAACCGGCGTCAAGGGTTTTCTGTCGCGCTACAAAATTTGGGTTATTCTCGGTTGTATTTTTCTGGTCGGGCTCACTGGTTTTCTAATTTGGGCCTTCAAATTCGCTCCAGAAGTTCGCGTGGCCGTTTCCGTTCGCACAACTTCTGCCAATTTTTCTGAAAACGTCATTTTTACAACTCAAGCCGCCGATGAAAACATCGACAACAGCACCTTCTCCGTCCACGAAGAAAAGCTCGAAAAGGAACAGGTTGTCAAATTTACCGCCACAGGTAAAAAGGACATGGGCGAAGCTGCAAGCGGCACCCTCGTTGTCTATTATCAGGACAAAGAAGCCTTTTCAATTAGCCTCAAAGCTGGCTCCGAGTTTACTCACGGTTCCTTCAAATATATTTCCACTAATGACGTCGTTCTTGCCTGGGATGGCGAGAGCGATGAAACTTGCGAGACTGGCAGCAGTATTTCTAAGGGGTGTCTAAAATCCGCCAGTATCACCGTTAAAGCCGCCGCTGCCGGCGAAGACTATAATCTCTCCGGTCAGCAAACCGGCTGGGCCGTAGTTGGCAGTGCCGATGTGAATGTTTATAACTCTTCTGACATCTCCGGCGGCACTTCGCGCATCGTTACCGTCGTCCAACAATCCGACGTCGATCTTGCGCTCGATAAAATGAAAAGCGAATCCGGCGGCGATGGCAAAAACGAACTTCTCGCTAAAATTTCCAACACTGTCATGCCAATCGAGGCCAGCTTTAAGGTTGAAGCAACAGACCCACAAGTTGCTCCTGCGGTCGGCGAAGAAGTTAAAGAAGGTGTCACGCCGCAAATCTCGACCAAAACCAGCTACTCCGTCCTCACGGTCGACAACGTTCGTATCGAAGATTTTATCAAGAAAAAAGCCGGTGTCGAAGAAGGTAAACGACTTTATTCAACTGGCGAACCGTTTGTTGAATACTTCTCGAAAACCAACGACACGACCTATAGCGCAAAACTAAAGACCACCTACAAAGTTGGTCCAGAAATTAGCGAAACCGAAATTCTCGAGAAGATTCAAGGCGAAAAGATTGGCCGTCTCGAGCCCGTGCTTAAGGACGCTTTCTCTGGCGTAAGCTCGGTCAAGACCGAAAAATCCTACTTCTGGGTTAACTCCGTGCCAAGCGACGTCAACAAGATTCATATTGAACTTACGGTTGAAGAATAATATAATTATACGTAACAATTCGGGAGGTAATATGAAACTACTAGGTCTAGATGTGGGGGAAAAGCGTATCGGTGTCGCAAAGGCTGACACAAGCGTCAAAATTGCCGTGCCTGACGGCATGATTCCGGTTGATGGTCAAGAAATTCCTAGTATCGTCCGTCGCTGCAGCGTCCAAAATATTGATATTGTTGTCGTCGGCATGCCGCGCAACCTTCAAGGCCAGCTGACTCAACAAAGTGAATACGTTAAAAACTTCGTTAAGAACCTCAACAAAGCCCTCCTCGATGCAAGGCCAAATAACAAAACCGTTAAAATTTTCTTTCAAGACGAATCGCTCACGTCCGTCCAGGCTAAGCAAAACCTAAAAGCTAAAGGCTTTAATAAAAAGGCCGGCGACATCGACGCGGAAGCCGCCACGCTAATCTTACAAGATTTTCTCGAAAATCTCGCACGCCGCGTCGCCGAAAAGAAAAGCGTAAATTCTGCTCCGTCCGTGGCCGTCACCCCCGATTCTGCCAACGGTCCAATTAATGAAGCTAAAGAACCGGTTAAAACCGAAATCTCCACCGAAAAAACAAATAAAAAGGCGCTAAAACCCCGCTTTAAGAGCGCGAAGGAATACTCCGTCCGCAGGTGGACCATTGTGCGCGTCGTCATTATCATTATCGCCGTCTTGGGCCTTGCTTATCTTGGCGTCTCTCTCTGGTACAACAACGCTATTTCTCCGGTCGTCGCTTCCGATAAATGTGCCAGCGTTTTTAAAGCCGACGAAGCTGACCCCTGCGCTACCGTTCAAATTGAAATCCCTTCTGGCGCCAACCTTTCCCAGATTGCTGACCTGCTCAAAAATAACGGCATTATTAAAAGTCCGCTCGCCTTTCAAATTTACGCCCGTCTAACCGGTC
>JAFWHC010000007.1 GCA_017512095.1 Candidatus Saccharimonadota bacterium | reverse complement strand
ATGTTATAATATACATCACATGTTTAATATTTGGGACGAACTCAAAAAACCAATCTCTATCCTTGCGCCCATGGAAGGCGTCACGGATTTGCCCTTCCGCCAAGTCATTGCCCACGCCGGTCGCCCCGACCTTTTCTACACCGAATTCACCAACGTCTCCTCCTTCGCCTCTGAAAAGGGAAGAGCGAACGCCCTCGAACGGCTCAAAACTCTCCCCTCCGAATCCCCTATCATCGCCCAAATTTGGGGCAAAAACCCTGCCCATTTTGCGGAACTTGCCTCCGCGCTTCATTCACTCGGTTTTTCCGGCATTGACCTCAATTTTGGCTGTCCCGACCGGCACGTCAACGCCGCCGGCGGTGGCGCCGCCATGATTAAAACGCCCGACCTCGCCGTCGAGTGCTTCAGAAACGCCGTCAAAAACAGTAACGGCCTCCCCGTTTCCGTCAAAACCCGCCTCGGCTACACTTATCCCGACGAATATAAAACTTGGCTCCCCATCCTTTTAAACGAACATCCCGCCGCTCTCACCATCCATCTCCGCACCAAAAAGGAGATGTCTAAAGTCCCCGCCCATTTCGAACTTATCCCCGATATCGTTAAACTTAAAAACAAAATCAGCCCCGAAACCAAACTTATCGCGAACGGCGACATCAAAACCGCCGCTGAGGGAACTGAACTTTGCCAAAAACACAATCTTGACGGCTTTATGATTGGCCGCGGCGTCTTCGAAAACCCCTATTGTTTCACCAGCCACGAGCCAACAAAAGAAGAATTGTTAGACTTATTAAAGCTACATCTAGATTTATTCGACCAAGAAAAATATACTAATTTCGAACCTCTAAAGCACTACTTCAAAATCTACATCAAAGACTTCTCGGGAGCTAGTAATTTTAGGATGGAGCTTATGCAATGCCATTCAACAGACGAAGCGAGAAGTATCATAGATTCTAGTATTTTGGATGAATTTCAAGGAAAAACCAAGCAACGGAACGAACCGTACTTAAAGTACGGAGAGTGAGTAGCGGAGGTTTTGACGCAGAAATTCGCCAAAAGACGAATCTACCTATTCGTGATGATAATGCGACCCACGCGCTATCTCATACGCTCGATAAATCTGTTCGCTCACGATTAGCCGCGCTAGCGCATGCGGGAACACCAGTTTCCCGAAACTCCACACAAAGTTCGCCCGCTCTCTTGCCTCTTGCGATACACCAAACGGCCCGCCAATCACAATATAGACCTCACGCGAATAGACAAACTCCTCCTGCAGAAGCTTAGAAAACTCTGGCGAAGTTATCTCCTCACCTCGCTCGTCCGCGATAATCACAAAGGCATTCTGTGGAAACTTCCAAAGAGCCAAAACATCAGCAAGCTGGTCCTCTTCATAGAACGTAAAACCCATGTCAAATGGCTTGCGAACCTTTTTCATATAGTCCTCAATCAACCATTTATATTCACCCCCAAACTTCTTACCCCCACAAACTATATGTATCATATTTACAATTTTACCATTTTTTGGTATAATAACGCAAGTTACCAAAGACAGCGACGGATGAAAATCTTAATAATGTCGCCGAGGAATCTCTTGTAAATGGGTTTGGTGACGAAATTTAACAATTCGCGAACCTAACCAAAGGACACACTAAATGGCTATCTCTAAAGATAAAAAATCCACTTTAGTTGCTGATTTGACTGAACTTTTAAACAACGCGAAGGCAACCGTTTTTGCCCGTTATCAAGGTTTGACCGTTGCCGAGCTCCAAGAGCTTCGCGCCGCCGCCCGTGAAAACGGCGTCAAAATCAAGGTTGTCAAAAACCGCTTGGTGCGCGTCGCGATGAACGAAATCGCCGTCTACAAAGACACGGACACAACCGGTCTCACCGGCCAGCTCCTCTACGCGGTTTCCGACTCCGACGAAATCATGCCAGCAAAAGTCTTGGCCAACTTCGCTAAAACCCACGAAGCTCTCGAGCTTCAAGGTGGCTTTAGCAACCTCGGCGTAGCTTTAAGCTCCGACGAAGTCAAGACCCTTGCCCAGATGCCAACCAAGAACGAGATGATTGCGCAAGTTGTCGCAACCCTTCTCTCGCCGATGGGCGACGTCGTTTCAGCTACATCTGGAAGCCTCTCTGGAATTATTTCTGGTCTGGAACAATCCAAGTCAAACTAGCAATATATCAATATTAATCATTTTTCAATCGAAAATCGCACTTTTCGATTGAAAAACTAACTCAAAGAAAAAGTTGGGGAAGGAAATGTGTTCTCCCCACTCCGAAGGAGAAATTTATGGCTGCTGATATTAAAAAATTGGCTGAAGAACTCGTCAATTTGACCGTTCTCGAAGTCAACGAACTCAAAAACACCCTTAAAGATGAATATGGCATCGAGCCGGCTGCTGCCGCTGTTGCCGTTGCTGCTGCCCCTGCTGAAGGTGCCGCTGCTGCCGATGAAGGCAAATCCGAATTTGACGTCGTCTTGAAAGACGCCGGCGCTCAAAAGATTGCCGTCATCAAAGCCGTTAAAGAGGCCACTGGTCTCGGTCTTGGCGAAGCCAAGGCAATCGTTGATGGTGCTCCTGCAACCGTCAAAGAGAAAGTCAAGAAAGACGAAGCTGAAGCCCTCAAGAAATCTCTTGAGGAAGCTGGCGCAACCGTCGAGCTTGCCTAAGTTTAGTCAAATATTAACCGTTCGCGAATTGTTCAAAAATCCCCTCCTCGGAGGGGCTTTTTGTTAAAGCAAAATCATCTCAAATACAAACTTGGAAGTGCCGGGGCGGAAACCCGCCCCAGCAAAGGTACTTCCATTTGATTTTATACTGAATCCGGGTCAAAATCGGTCGTTCCGACCGGGTCATTGGTTGTTGCTGGTTCCTGCGTCGGAACGCTATGTTCCGGTTCAGGTGCCGGCGTCGGCTTTGTATCCTCGCGAATCGGCGTCGGCGCAACCGTCTCGCAAACCTCTGTCGGTCTGACAACCGCCGTTGGCACCGGCGTAGGTGCCGGTGTCGCTGGCGCTGGCGTCGGCGCTACATAGGGCGTCGAAGTCGGCGCACTGGTCGTTTGCGGATCCTCAGAATTCTGCGGATTAGTTTCACCACCTCCAACAGTCGGCGTCGGTCGATCTTCCGGCTGCTTCGTTGGACGAGGGGTCGGTGTCGGCGTCGGTCGAGGTGTTGGAGTTGCCGTAATCACCGGAGTCGGTGTCGGAGTCGGACGCGGAGTTGGAGTTGCCGTAATCACCGGAGTCGGTGTCGGAGTCGGACGCGGAGTTGGAGTTGCTGTCGGCACCGGGGTCGGTGTCGGCGTCGGTCGAGGTGTTGGAGTTGCCGTAATCACCGGAGTCGGTGTCGGAGTCGGACGCGGAGTCGGAGTTGGAGTAACTTCAGGTGGTGGATCGGTCGGCTTCGTGCCGCCCTTCTTCCATTTCCAGGTTCCACCTTCCGTCAAGTTCACCCATGCTCGCTTCGAATAATCTTCCAGATTCACTCTCGCGTCTTTCGCCGTATTCTCAAGACCCTGCCGCTCGGAAATAATGTCTTTACCCTTTACGTCAAACAACGTAAAGAGCACATCTTTATCCTCGCGACGCTTATCGTCATCAGAATTCCGACGTCCATGCACCACAATGGGGGCATTACTATCGCCTTCAGCCATGTAGTTTTCTAAACTCCAGTCAACCGAAGTCAAAAGCGTTCCACCCTCGAGTTTAGCATAGAGAAATTGAAGCGTTTCGTTCGCGACTCGGTCATATTTGTCGGGGTCTCTTGCGAAACTCCAAGCAAACTTAACTTCCTCTTCGAGCGACTTCAGATCTTCCATACCCATCTGCACTCTCAGACGCATAATCTGAAGCGGCGATTTAACCAGCTCATGTAGCCAATTATAAACACCATCTTCAATCGTTTCGTCTTCAAGGCTCGGACCATAGCTTCCCTCAACTTCCATCTCGAGTTCCGAGTACCACGGGTCTTCCTCCGGGAAATAGCCACCGGCATATCGAATCTCTGGGATCGTCACCTTTTTACCGCTATCTTTCAGCATAAAAGTAACTTCACCAACAACCGTATATGTCGGGACTCTCGCCGGAGGTTCCGTCGGCGCCAAGGTTGGCACCACGGTAGGCACTTCCGTGGGAATTTCCGTCGGCGCTTCAGTCGGAGCTGTCGTCGGCGCTTCAGTCGGAGCTGTCGTCGGCGCTTCGGTCGGAGCTGTCGTTGGCGCTTCGGTTGATTCTTCAGTCGGGACTTCCGTCGGCTCCGGCGTAACGTAAACATACACCACAAACGGAGTCATCTCGGGAGTGGGCGCTTCGGTACGCCACCAACCACGGCTATCTCCAACAAACCAAACCGCGATTCCAATCAGAATCAGAAAAAGAATCAACAGCGCCGGCCAAATTGACCTGCCGCTGCCGTCCTTCTCTTCATCCGCAGGAATCTCTGGTGCCCTATATTCCGGCACCGGGTCTTCAGGCGCACTCCGCCGCTCCGCATACGGGTAGTCGCGGAAGCGAGTTCGCCTTACAGAAGTTTCTTCCTTCTTTGCATGTTTCGCCTGATAGTCTGACATTGGCTACCCCTCCTTGCAATATAGATTTCAGAAAATTCCAGTATAAAAATCAAATGGTTCAGGCATGCGTTTGTGCCTGAGATGATTCAGCTTTTAAATTACGTTGGCCTAAACTAACACGCGTTTATAACTAACACCTTTATTATAGCACACATAAGCGTTTTTGTCAATGTCCGACCCCTGTTTAGCCAATAAAATGTTTTTTCTACAACATTTGTACGTCCACCCCTAGATTTTTGGTGGAAAACTTCATCATTGACAAACCCTCCCGCGTCATATAATATAATAATAGTACTATATCAAAAATAGACAGGACGCGAGGTGATGTCTGAACTACCAGAAAAACAAATAAAACGTTTACGCAGCCTAATCCAAGAGGCTGAAACCAACATGGCTGCCGCCAAGGAGCTTTTGAATTCCGTTTTGGGCGACGGCGATGTTATCGCCGCTCCTCGCGACACTATTGTTTCTGATCCCGATGGCAAAGTTATCGAAGGTGTCTTTGATGGTCAAATTATGATCGGCCCCGACGGCAAAAACTACCCCGTCCCCGCCAACTATGCTTCAAAATCTAAGCTTGTTGAGGGCGACCTCATGAAACTCACAATCACCCCCGACGGCAAATTCCTCTATAAGCAAATCGGCCCCGTCGAACGCAAATCCGTCATTGGCACGCTCACGCATCACGACGACAAATACTACGTCGAAGTCGCTGGCCGCGAGTTCGAAATTCTCTACGCTTCCGTCACTTATTTCCATCTCAAAGAAGGCTCTCAAGTTTCCGTCGTCATCCCTGCAAACAACGACGAAGCCGCCTGGGCCGCTGTCGAAGCCGCATTATAAAGAAAAACCTCGCTCAGTCGAGGTTTTTTGATATATAATATAAATATGTTAGCTCTCTATCGCAAATACAGACCTCAAAAACTCTCCGACGTTGTTGGCCAAAGCCAAGTCACGGAACCGCTTTCTGCTGCTCTAAAATCCGGTAAAACATCCCATAGTTATCTTTTTACTGGTCCGCGTGGCTGTGGCAAAACTTCCGTCGCCCGCATTCTCGCTCACGAAATCAATGGTTTTAAATATAAACTCGAAGACTCTTATCTCGATATTATCGAAATCGACGCCGCCTCAAACACTGGCGTTGATAACATTCGCGACCTTCGCGAAAAAGCGGTCATCGCCCCGTCAGAAGGAAAATACAAAGTCTACATTATCGACGAAGTCCACATGCTCTCAAAAAGTGCTTTCAACGCACTTCTTAAAACCCTTGAAGAGCCGCCCGAGCACGTCGTCTTTATCCTCGCCACAACTGACCTCGAAAAAGTTCCCGTCACCATCACCTCTCGCTCGCAAGTTTACACTTTTCGCCTCGCCCCGCCCGAAATCATGCTCCCACATCTAAAAAACATCTGCGAAAAAGAAAACATCAAAATCACCGACGACGCTCTAAACATCATCTGCCAAAAAGGCGGTGGCTCCTTCCGCGACTCGCTCTCCCTTCTCGACCAGATTTCGACACTAGGCGACGACAAAAAAGAAATCACCGAGCTAGACGTTGCCAGCTGCCTCGGTCTCCCGCTTGAGACCAAGCTGGCCGACCTTCTCGACGCATATAAATCCGGCGACTTCACCGCCATCTCCGCCCAGCTTAAGTCCTTACTCCTCGAGGGAATCAAACCGGAAGCCATCGCCGCCTCCACTCTCGAAAAAATCATCGCCTATCCAGAACCCGCTCTCCTCCCCCTCCTCGCCTCTCTCCCCTCTGTCTCCGCCCCCTACCCCGAAGCCAAACTCCTCCTCGCATTTTTAAGCTCGCCAAAAGTAATGCAAAACGAAAAGTCAGAACCGAATTCTTTACGACAATTCAAGAAAACCGAAAGTCGGGATCAGCAACCCATAAAACAAGAACGCGACTCTGTAGAGCCTTTCGAAGCGGCTAAAGAAAATTCACGGATTTTTCGAGGAGACCACGAAAGAGCGCAATCGGTGGCCGGTGTTACCCGAACCGCATTGCGCTCTGCGCGACTGGTCGACGAGAAAAATCAGACTGAATTTTCCCAAGCGAGAAAGGCCTCTACAGAGGAGCGCGTTTTGGCTCTTACCCCTGCCCTCGACGCCCAACTCAAAAAATGCAAAATCATCGAATCGGAAACCCAAATCGACATCTACCCACCTAAAAAAATCACTAAATCCATTTTGGAACGCCCCAACAACAGCTTAGTTTTAAAAAGCGCTCTCGGAAAAGATTTCATCATCCACGAAATCGACGAACTACCAAAAAACTCTCCCGAAATTAAACAAATATCTGATATAATGGGAACAGTACAGGAGGTAAATAACGATAATGGAGGAATCCCTTTCTAGTCAAACCAGCGGCCGCATCCCGCCTCAAGATTTAAACGCCGAAAAATCTTTGCTCGGCGCTCTCATGCTGTCCGACGCCGCCTTCCCCGACTGCCTTGAACTCGTAAAATACAAGGATTTTTACGAAGAAAAACATGGCAAAATTTTTCACGCCATGACCAGCCTTTACCAGCACCACTCTCCAATCGACCTTTTGACCGTCACTGCTGAACTCCGCAAAACCAAAGACCTTCGCTCTGTCGGTGGCGCCGCTTATCTCACCGAGCTCACCAACTACGTCCCCACCGCCACCCACGCCAAGGCTTACGCCGAGCTCATCGCTAACGCCGCTGTCCGTCGCCGCCTCATCTCCGCCGGCAACAATATCGCCGAAAGTGCTTACTCCGAAGAAAAGGAAGTCGGCGAACTTCTCGGCGCCGCCGAAAAAGAACTTTTCGGCGTTTCCGATCAAAACACTAAAACCGAATACGTCGCCTTGGAAAGCCTCCTCGCCGATGCTTTTGACCGCATGGAAGAACTCCATAAAAACAAAGGTTCGCTTCGCGGCCTTAAAACCGGTTTCCGCGATCTCGACAAAAAAACAGCCGGCTTCCAAAAAGGCGACCTTATTATCATCGGCGCCCGCCCCGCCATGGGTAAAACCACTTTTGCTGAAAACCTCGCCTACAACGCGGCCACCATCAACAACCGTGGCGTCCTTTTCTTCTCTATGGAAATGGCTAACAACGAAATTGTCGACCGTATGATTTCCGACGTCTCCGGTGTCGACAACTGGAAAATCCGCACCGGCAACGTCACCGATGAAGATTACGGCAAAATCGGCGACGCTCTCGAAGAAATGGATTCCGTCCCGCTCTATCTCGACGACACATCATCAATGACCATTCTCGAGCTTCGCAATAAAGCTCGTCGTGCCGCCCACGACCACGACATCGGCATGATAATCGTTGACTACCTTCAGCTTCTCCAGGGTTCCGACCGTTACGCCGGCAACCGTGTCCAAGAAGTGACAGAAATCTCCCGCGGCCTTAAACAGCTTGCCAGGGAACTAGAAATCCCCGTCATCGCCCTTGCTCAGCTCTCCCGCTCCGTCACCGGTCGCGACGACCCACGCCCTGTCCTTTCCGACCTCCGTGAATCTGGCTCCATCGAGCAGGACGCCGACCTTGTCATGTTCCTCCACCGCGTTGACTATTACCATATGAATGAACCAGATTTCGTGCCTACAAACATCACCGAACTCATCATCGGCAAACACCGCCATGGCCCGGTTGGCAAAATCGAACTCTACTTCCACCCCGAGCTCCTCCGCTTCATGTCGCTCGACAAAGAACACGTTGAAGAATAATAAAGATTTTGCTAAAATAGTATAAATGAGTAAACTCGTTATCTCTAAGCTTTTTCTTTACCGTTATCGGTTTATCATTGGTTACGTCGTCCTCGGTCTAGCTTTTCTTGCCCTTATCATCTGCTTGCCTATGATTAGCCCGTCCGGACTTTCCGACCTTGAGCGCGAGTCCACCGTCGCAAGTTATAACCTCCATTTCTCATCCATCACCTCCGGCGACCTCGTCGACTTACCATACCACATTTTACAAAAGCTTTCCATCCTCGCCTTCGGCCTCACTCCATACGCAATTAAACTCCCGTCCATCCTCATCGGCATCGTTCTCGGGCTCTTGCTCATTCTCCTTCTCAACCGCTGGTTCAAAAGCAATGTCGCCCTTCTCGCTTCAATTCTCACCGTACTCTCGACGCCGTTTCTTTACCTTGCCGGCTCCGGCACGCCCCTCATTATGCTCATTTTCTGGCCCACACTCCTTCTCTGGCTCGGCAGTAAAATTCAAGGCGAAAAAGCCCCAAAACCACTTTGGTGTTTTGTCTTCGCATTAGCGCTTCTTCTCGCCATTTATACACCCCACCTCATTTATCTCGTCGCTTTTATCATCTTTTTTGCCCTCTGGAACCCACATCTCCGTTTTACAATTAAATCTCTCCCTAAAATCCCGCTCATCGGCGTGTCCGTCATTCTTCTTGGTGGCCTCGCCATCTGGATTACTAACATCGTAACGAGCAGCACCGTCGCCCTCACCCTTTTCTTTGGCAGTGATTTCTCTTTTGCTCATTTCGTCGACAACATCAAAACCGGCTTTGCCCCCTTTTTCTCATGGGTCCAGCCCATGGAAGGGGTTTATCTCTCTCCGCTCATTGGGCTTTCTCACCTTGTTCTCGCGCTCATCGGTCTTTTCTCGACACGCAAAGGCTTTTTCGCCTCCAGAAATGCCATTGCTAGCTGCTTCATCGTCTTCGCCGTTGTGCTTGCTGGTCTCACTCCAGATTCCTCACTTCTTCTCGTTCTTCCGCTCTCCATTCTCACCGCCCACGGCATCCGCTACATTCTAGAAAAATGGTATGGTCTTTTCCCCTCAAACCCCTACGCTCGTATTTTCGCGATTTTTCCACTTTCCATCCTTCTCGCGCTCATGATTATCCCCAGCCTCAACCATTATATATATGGTTACAAATACACCCCCGCCGTCGCCACTCAATTCTCAACCGACCTCGACCTCGTCCGCGATAATTTAACTGAAGACACTATTCTTGTCACCCAATCCGGTTCGCTCAATCACGCCTTCTATGAAGTGTACGAAGACCGTCACCACGCCATCTCCCTCATGGCCTTCGAAGACCTACAAAAACTCAATGTCTACGCCAATGTCGCCACCTTAGGCCACGCCGAAGACCTCATTCTCCCCGACGGCTATCGCATTAGTCGCATCATCACCTCGCCAAAATCCGACAATTCTGATAGAATATACATATATACCTACCGAAAATAGTTTTAAAGGAGTTTTATTATGGGCCAGACCATGGATCAAATGAAAATGATTAACCAGCTTAGAAAAGCACAAAAGGACCTCAAAAACGAAATCGTCGAAGTCGAGGCTGGTGACGGTGCCGTCGTTGTTCAAATCAACGGCGAACTAAAAATCAAAAAAGTTACTATCGACCCCGAACGCGTCGATCTCGACGACATTCACGAGCTCGAACGCTGGATCGAGAACTGCCTTCGTGACGGCTACGCCAAGGCACAAGAAATCGCCAGCGAAAAAATGAAGCCACTCATGGGCAAACTCGGCAATCTCGGCTTCTAAAATGCTCCCAGAAGCTCTCACGCGCGTCATCGAAGCGCTTGGTCATCTTCCCGGCGTTGGCCCCCGCACGGCCGAACGCTATGCCTACTTTCTGTTTCGCTCAAATCCTCAAATCTCCGATAACATTGCGGAAACTCTCTCCGCGCTTCACTCCGGCGTTAAATCCTGCCCCAAAACCTTTGCTCTCATCGATAGTAAAGACCAAGTCTCGCCTCTATACAGCGATGAAGCACGCGATAAAACCACCGTTCTCGTCGTCGAAGAACCGCTCGACATCTACGCTATCGAAGCAACTAAACAATACAAGGGAACCTATCACGTCCTTGGTGGCGCCATCTCTCCCATTGACGGCATCACCCCCAATGAGCTCCACATCAAAGAACTCATCACGCGCATCAACGAAGATTCCGTTTCGGAAATCATCATTGCCACAAACCCCTCGGTCGAAGGCGAGTCCACCGCCCTCTTGCTTCAAAAACTCCTCACGGAAAAATACCCCGACTTAAGAATCACACGCCTCGCCCGCGGCCTACCATTAGGAATTGATTTAAGCTATGCCGATCAAATCACTCTAAGCGCCGCTCTGAATAATAGAACGAAATTATAAAACGCGAGCGGGGAGAGAAGTCCGTTTTGAGGGACTAAAGACACGGCCTGAGCGGCCAGCAAAAGAGCGACAGACGATAGTCTGTCGCCTTTTGTGAGGAGCGGGCCCTCGAAACGGATTCTCGACCGCAAGCGAGCTAATCTAACAATTCTATTTCACTTTTCGGCAATTCCTCTACATCGCTCATTTGCTTTTCTATCTTGCCAACCTGCTTCCTAGCTGCACCAATTTTATTAACTCCCTCTGTCAATTTCTTTTCTACATTATCAAGCAACGTTCCGAACGTTCCGAACTGCGCCTTCACCCCACCTAGTATCTTCCACACCTCCGCACTCCGCTTCTCGATAGCGACCGAGCGATACCCCATAAGCAACCCATTCAGCATCACCGGCAGCGTCGCAGGACTTGACAGGGAAATACTATACTTCTGCCGAATCTCCTCGTCCACCCCCGAAATCCGCAAAATCTCGGCATAAAGCGACTCGGTCGGCACAAACATCATCGCAAACTCCGTCGTCTTCGGCACCTCAATATATTTATCATGAATCTTCTTCGCCTGTTCTACGACGTCTTTGCGTAAAGCTTTCCGGTACGTTTCGATCTCCGTTTTCGAACCCTCATCATACGCTTTAAGAAGCCTCTGATAATTCTCAACCGGGAACTTCGAATCTATCGGAAGCAAGACTTCCGCTTCTTTTCCGGGCATCCGCACCGCAAACTCCACACGGTCGGAACTTCCTTTTTTAATCAACGTATTTGTGAGATATTGCGTGGGCGTCAGAATATCCTCAATAATCGCTCCGAGCTGCACCTCGCCGTAAATCCCCCGCGTCTTCACTCCTTCCATAACCTTTTTCAAATCACCCACTCCCGTCGCCAAATTCTTCATCTCGCCAAGTCCTTGATAGACCTGACTGAGCTGCCCCGAAATCTGCTTAAAGCTTTCATTAAAGCGCTTCTCAACGCTCGCCTGCAACTTCTCATCCACCGTCTCCCGCATCTGCTCCAACTTCTTCTCGTTGCTCGTCTGAATCTTCTCAAAATTCTGGTTCAGCTCCGTCCGGCTCTTCCTAAACTCGTCCGAAATCACCGGCGTCAAACCATCAATCTTCTTCGCCAAAAATTCAACCTTCGCCTCAGTTTTCACCAGTTTTTCGGTCAACTCCTTGTTATCTCTTTCAAGCTGAGAAGTATCAAACTCCGCCTTCCTCGGCTTCAAAATCAAAACCCCTGTTAAAATAACATTAAGAATAATAAGTATTACCAATAAAATATCCATAGGACTATTATAGCACAAGCGAGGCGAGGCAACAGTATTCTCGCGGATGTCGCCGTCAGCCTCGCAACTTTTATGCTATAATATATTATATGTACAAATCTTTCATAGACTTCCTAGACAGCAAATCCAAACTCTGCATTATCCAAGCCGAAAATCCCGATGGCGACTCACTCGGCTCGGCCATCGCTCTTGACTACCTCATCTCCGAAAACTTCAAAGACAAAGAAATCTCCCTCTACTGCCCGGTCGACATCCCCAAATACCTCCGCTATTTCACTGACTGGTCTAGGGTAGAAAACGAATTCGACTGGAAGGCCGACGGCTACATCATCGTCGACACTGCCGCCGAAGTTTTACTCTCCAAGCTCCTCGACGACCCCGCGATTCAAAACAAATTAAACACCATCCCCGCCTTCGTCCTCGACCACCACGAAACCGAAGATGACTTATCATTTCCGCACAGCTCAATTATTGAGCCTCTTCCGGCTTGCTGCGACCTAATCTATAAAATCATAAAAGACCAAAACCTAAACATCACTCCCGACATCGCCAAAAACCTCATCTATGGCATCTCTTCCGACACTCTCGGTTTGACCAGCGCCTCGACCTCACCCGACACCTTCCGCCACGTCGCCGACCTTCTAGAAACCGCCAACCTCAACATCGCCGACCTTGAAGAAGCCCGCCGCGAATTCATGAAAAAATCTCCCCGCATTCTTGACTACAAAGCCGACCTCATCAAACGCGTCGACTATTCGCTAGACAATTGCCTGGCTACCGTCCACATCCCCTGGGAAGACATCGAACAATTTTCCGACGAATACAACCCCAACGTCCTCATTCTCGAAGAGCTTCGCCTCGTCGAAGGCGTCAAAGTTGCTGTTGCCGTCAAAACCTACCCCGACGGCAAGCTGACCGGCAAAATCAGAACAAGCATCCCTATCGCCGAACAAATCGCAGGCTTCTACGGCGGCGGCGGCCACCCTTACGCTGCCGGCTTCCGCACTTACGACATTTCTTACGAAGACGTCATCCATGATCTCGTCTCCATCGTCCCCCGTCTCATCCAAGAAACCGAACAAGAAAACGCCTAATATCCAAGAACAGAGGTACTCATGCTTAAACTCTACAACACCGCCACTAAAAAACTTGAAAACTTTAAGCCCCAAAACCCGAACAAGGTCACCTTCTATTCCTGTGGCCCGACTGTCTATTCCACGCCTCACATCGGAAACTACGCCGCCTACGTCTATTGGGACCTCCTCGAGCGCACCATGATGGCAAACGGCCTAAAACCCTATCGCATCATCAATCTCACCGACGTCGGCCATCTCACTTCCGACGGCGACGATGGCGAAGACAAGCTCGAAAAAGGCGCGAAAAGGGAAGGCAAAACCGTCTGGGAAATCGCCGACCACTACATCGACGTCTTCAAAAACGGCTTTAATAAGCTCAACCTCCTAGAACCCGTCAAATGGGCGCGCGCCACCGATTATATCAAAGAATCCGAAGCCCTCGTCGAAAAGCTCATCAAAAACGGCTATACCTACGAAACCGCAGACGGCATCTATTTCGACACAGCCAAATTCCCCGAATACAAAGATTTCGCCCGCCTCGACCTCGACCACCAAAAAGCCGGCGCCCGCGTCGCTTTTAGCAGTGAAAAGCGTAATGCCTCCGATTTCGCTGTCTGGAAGTTTATCAAGCCCGGTGAGCTCCATGCCATGCGCTGGGACTTCCTCGGCCGCCCTGGCTACCCCGGCTGGCACCTCGAGTGCTCCACTATCATCCATGAGGAGCTCGGCGAACCTATTGATCTTCACGCCGGCGGCATCGACCACATCCCCGTCCACCACACCAACGAAATCGCCCAAACTTTTGGCGCTTTCAATAAGCCTCTCGCAAACTACTGGCTCCACTGTAACTTTGTACGCATCGACGGTGAAAAAATCAGCAAATCCCTCGGTAACATTATTACACTAGAAGACCTTGAACAAAAAGGCTTCTCTGCCTTCGACTTTAAGCTTTGGCTTTACCAAGGGCATTACCGTAGCGAACGCAACTTCACCGAAAGCGACCTCGCCGCCGCGAAAACCAGAAGACTCAAATGGCAAAACGCCTACGTCGCCCGTTTCCAACAGACTAGCAAAAAAGACCGCTCGCTCCGCAGCCAAATGCTTTCCAGCGACAGCGAAAAATTCACCACTTTCAAACAACAAATCCTCGACGCCGTAAACGACGACTTAAACTCCGCCGCTGCCTTCGCTATCATCGACGAAAACTTAAATAGCCTACAGCTTCTCGACTGGAACGTCGTCGAAGCTCTCTTCGCTCTCAATATTTCAAATGTCGACAAAGACGCCGAATATGAAAAGCTCGACAACCGGCTCCAACCGCTCATCAAACAGCGAAACGAAGCCCGCGAGAATAAGGACTACGCAACCGCCGATAAAATTCGTGACAAGCTCGCCGCGCAAAACCTTACTCTTCTCGACACTACCGATAAAACCATTTGGCAATTTCTTGCCTAAACCAACAAGCTTATGCTATACTTAAAATATGGCTACTAAAAAATCTTCAAAATCCACCAAAACAAAAACATCAACCAAAACCACAAGAACCGCGCGTCCTGCCGCCGTCGACCATAACCACGTCGGCAAATGCTTCGTTGCCTTCGGCTTAATTATCACCGCCCTTCTTTTTGGCTTCTTCTACCTTCTCGGTCAAAAACCAACTTACGCCGAAAAGCAAAAACTCGCCGCCTTCGACGAACTTGCCGAAAGCTACCTTTACGACACCTTCAGCATTGAAGGCGAACGTGGCGCCACCGTCACCGGCAGCGGCATGACAGACGACAACGACCTTTACTATGATTTCATCATCACCAACTACGAAAACCGTATTCCTATGTCCTACCAAAAAGCTCGCCTCCACTTCCAGTGCCATGAAAAAGACAGCTTAAAGCTTAAAGACACCGGCTGCTCCTACGCTTACTGGTATGGCGACGAGCACGAAACTTCCGCTGAGTACCGCGAAAAAGCTCGCATCTTCAACGAAACCACCGACAATTACATAGAAGCCGCCAGCGCCGCCGAAACCAAAGAACAAGAAACCGCCATCCACGAAGAATACAAAAAATTCTACGAAAGCTATAAAGATTTTAACTGGATCGGCTTAGAATAAACTAAGCATAATATCGCGCTAAAAACTCTTTCTTATAATCCGCGAAGTCTCCCGAAAACAGACCGTCGCGGATTTTTTCTACCACCGACACGACAAAGCGTTCGTTATGAATCGACGCAAGCACCTTCGCTGTAATTTCATCAACCTTAAACAAATGATGCAAATATGCTCGCGAATAATTCCGACACAATTCGCAATCGCACTCTTCCATCAGCGGTCTAAAATCGTGTTTAAACCTCGCGTTTTTTATATTCACGCGCCCGTCTAACGTGTACAAAGACCCGTTCCTCGCCATTCTCGTCGGGCCAACACAGTCAAACGTGTCGCAACCAAATTCCGCTCCAACAAACAAGTCTACCGGCTCTTGTCCCATGCCGAGCAAATGTCGCGGCCTTTCTTCCGGCAAAATTGGGCAAACCGTCTTCAGCATCTCATCCATTCCTTTCGCCGTAAACACCCCGCCGATGCCATAGCCGTCAACATTAAGGCCCGCCTCAAATTCCGCCGACTTCTGCCGGAGATCCAGAAAATCACCACCCTGCACCACGGCAAACAAGTACTGTTCCGGCAACCCTTTTTCTAAATATTCTTTCTCAAGTTTCTCATGCTCATCAACACATCTCACAAGCCAACGATGCGTCTGCTCCATTGCTCGACGCATGTCTTCAAACGACTCGCTTTTTGCAAGCTGGTCGAATGCCATGTGGATATCCGCCCCAATCTCCCACTGCGTTTGCATGGAAAGTTCTGGCGTCATCAAAAACTGCCGACCATCAATATGCGATTTAAACCGCGCGCCTTCTTCAGTAATTTTTACGTTCGGCAACGAAAAAATCTGGAACCCTCCGGAATCCGTGAACGTCGGCTTCTGCCAATTAGTAAATTCTGCTAGCCCACCTCCTTCGCGAATTAAGCCAGAACCGGGCGCCAAAAACAAATGATACGTATTCGCAAGCACCGCCTGCGACCCCAGCTCGTTCATCTCCGAAAACGTCAACGCCTTCACCGTGCCGCGAGTCGCCGCACCAACAAACGCTGGAGTTTTAATATCACCATGCGGAGTATGAATCACGCCAACCCGCGCCAGCCCTTCGCGTTTTAGAATATCAAATTTCAACATATGAGCATTGAATCTCCATAACTTAGAAAATTATATTTCTCTGCCACGCAGTGGTCGTACGCTCGATGAAGCTTCTCCCATCCAGCAAACGCACTAGCAAGCATTAACACTGTTGATTTTGGTGCATGAAAATTTGTTAGCAACACGTCAACAATCTTAAACTTAAACCCAGGATAAATAAAAATATCATCTTCACCCGTCTCAAAACCTGTCTTCGCGTAGTGTTCCAGCGTCCTCGCAACCGTCGTCCCCACCGCCACCACGCGCCGACCGCTTGCCTTTGCATTAGCGATTTCTTTAAGTGTTGGTAGCGGAATATTAAACCATTCTGAATGCATTTTATGCGCTTCAACTTCGTCTGTTCGTATCGGCAAAAAAGTTCCGAGCCCCACGTGCAAGGTTAGATGGCAAACTTTCACGCCCTTTTCTTTTAGCCGTTCCAGGAGCTCTTCTGTCATGTTCAGCGAAGCTGTTGGCGCTGCCGCCGAGCCCATATGCTCGGCCCAAACTGTTTGATAGCGCTTTTTATCACTCTCACTCGCATCTCTATGAAGATATGGCGGCAACGGCACCGACCCAAAACGCTCGGTTAGCTCATTTAGGTCAACCGGTTTCAAATGTTCGTCATAAGCCTCCACTTCCGCGATTCCATTGCCAAGAATCTTGAGTACGCGCACAAAATCGCCAGACTTCTCAAGCTGCGCCAATTCTTCCGCGCGTTTCGCCGATGAATTATCTCTACCAGAAAAATCTGCTTTCAGCACCGTCAGGACATCGCCATCGTGCAATTTGCCACGATACATCACTTTCTGTCTTTCCTCGCCATGTTTTTCCAACACAACCAGCTCCCTCGGACGCCCGTCCGAAAGCTCACAAAAAAGGCGTGATTGCATCACCTTTGTGTCGTTCAAAACCAAAACATCGCCCGCCACCAAGAACTCATCTAGATTGCGATAATATGAATCAATAATCTCACCAGTATCGCGTTTTAAAACACAGAGTCGTGTTGAACCGCGCTCTTTCGGAGGAAATTTCGCAATTCGCTCTTCTGGTAAATCATAATTAAAATCCGAGACTAACATAAAAAATATTTTACCATTTTTCCCCAAAAATAGAAAACATATGCTATTATATATAATATAAATACTGGAGGTCATATGTCACGGCAAATCGTAGAAATAGAAACCAAAACTTTTATTCGCTTCTGGCTCGTTATTTTTGGCTTCGGCCTCATCACTTGGTTCGTCATCCGCGCCCAGGAAGCTCTCGTCATCATCGGTGTCGCCGCCCTTCTCGCCCTTGCGATTCGCCCCCTCGCCTTGAAAGTCGACAGCATAATCGGTAAAAAATCGCAGAACCGCCTCGCTTCCGTCCTCGCCTATCTCATCGTTCTGCTCGTCATCGCCGCCGTCGTGGCCGTTATCGCCCCAGTCATCGTCTCCGAATTCTCCAAGTTTCTCGTTTCGCTCCCCGACACCATCAAAAACGCCGACCTCTCCGGATTAAACAGCCTCGCGAAAAACTTTGGCATCGAAAACCTTTCTGCAGAAATCGCCAAAACCGTCGACGAGCTCTCTCATAACCTCCTGTCGAGCTTCGGCGGCGGTGTCGTCTCTGGCATTTCCACTATCGGCGGCATCGTCGGCAAGGCCGCCATCACACTCATTCTCAGTTTATTCTTCCTCCTGGAAGGGCCCGAGCTTTTCAACCGCCTTTGGGATAATCTCGGCGCCAAAAAATCCAAAAAAGACATCAAAGAAGAAAAGGATGCTGACATCCGCCTCATTACCGAAGCGCGCATCGTCGTCAAAAAAATGTCTCGTGTTGTCTCGACTTTCGTTTCTAAACAAGTCACTATCGCCCTTCTTGATGGCACCGCCACCGCCCTTTCCGTCGCCGCACTTTGCCTCATCTTCGGCGTCAACGCCAGCCTCGCTCTTCCCATGGGCATGATCACCATGACTTTCTACCTCATTCCAATGTTCGGCCAAGTCATTGGCGCTTCGCTCGTTACGCTCATCTTGCTCATGAACAATCCTCTCATGGCTGTCATCTGGCTTGCCTTCTATCTCGTCTATGGATTCATAGAAGTTAATGGCATCGCTCCAAAAATTCAAGGCAACGCCCTCAACCTTCGCCCAATCGTCATTCTCATTGCTATGATTATCGGCACCTACATGTTCGGGCTCTTCGGCGCCATCGTCGCCATCCCCATCGCCGGCTGCATCAAAGTCCTCATCGAAGAATACCCGACCATCAGAAAAATTCGCGCCGCCTAAGCTTTCTTAATATTCTCAAATCTTACGGCGACAGAATTCTCGTCCATCGGCTTTCCCATCTTTTCAAACGCCTCTTTCGTAACAGCCTCGTCCTCTTCCTCATACGCCTCCGCCATAAACCGACACGCGCCAAACTCGTTGAGCGCATAAACCTCCACTTTCGGATTTTCAACAAGTTGCTGAAACATCTTTTTAGCTCGCGAAGTTCCAAAATACACCTTTCCATCCACCTCTGCAGCCTTATCAAGTGGCCTAACATGCGGCTGGTCATCCTCCGCCGTCGCTAGATACCAAACCCCACTTAAAGCGTCAACGATTTCCGAATTTTCCATATTTCCTCCATTTTAAGCTTTTTAAGCTTCAATTTACTTTTAACTGCTATTATAATAGCATAAACAAGGAAATTTGAAATGAGAATACTTTACGTAGAAGACGAAAAACTCCTCGCAGATGCCGTTACGCACCTGCTCAAAAAAGCCGACATCAACGTCGACTGGGTTGCCGACGGCGAAGAAGGCCTTCGCCTCGCCAAAAAGCCAATTTACGATTGTCTGGTTCTCGACATCATGCTTCCGCATATGTCCGGTCTCGAGATCCTCGCCAGTCTCCGCAAACGGGGAATCAAAACTCCCGTCATTATGCTTTCGGCCCTCTCCGAAGTCGAAGACAAAATTAAAGGCCTCGAAATTGGCGCCGACGACTATCTTGCCAAGCCGTTCAAAACCAGCGAGCTCATCGCTCGTCTAAATGCTTTGGCTCGCCGCCCTGCTCTCCGCGAAACCAAAACCATTGAATTCGCTGACCTAAAGCTCGACGTCGACAACCGCACGGTTAATGGCGTTTCTCTCACTGAAAAAGAAACCGAAATCCTTAAAATGCTCATCAGCTCCGGCGGCAAAACTGTCCAAAAAGATTATATTCTCGCTCACGTCTGGGGCGCCGACATGACCGCCGAATACAACTATGTCGAAGTCTACATGTCGTATCTCCGGAAAAAGCTCAAAGAATTAAATAGCAACGTCGCGATAAAAACAATCAGAGGATTAGGCTATAAACTTATGGTAAAATAAAGACATGTTTAAAAAGCTTCGCAACCACTTCATTCTAATCAATCTCCTCACAACCAGCCTCATTCTCGTCACCGCTTTCACGAGCATTTATCTCATCGCCAAAAACACCAGCGAGTCCCGTAAGCCCACGCCCATCAATACCAATATCGAATTTCTCGACAACGATGGCGATTCAATTTCCTTCCATCAAATCATGGAAGAACACATCCGCGCAGATCGCGCCGATTCGCTCCGCTCTCTTCTCGTCACCCTTATCATCACCGGTCTAGGCGTCGAGCTAACCGTCGCTGTCCTCTCCTATTATCTCGCCGAGCAAGCCATTAAACCTGTCAAAACTGCCTATGAAGCTCAAAAAATCTTCATCGCTAACGCCTCGCACGAAATCAAAACTCCCGTTGCCGCCATCAAAGCAAACTTGGAAGCTGCCGATCTTTCCGAGACCAACCACTGGATAAAAAACATCGAACTTGAAGCCGACAAAATAGAAACCTTAAACCTCGCCCTTCTCAAGCTCGCCAAAACCGACACCCTTAAGGAAACTCTAAAAATCGAGGAGTTCGATTTAGCGCGTGTCAGCAAGTCCACTCTCAATTCATTCAAATCTCGCCTCGAACAAAAGAAAATCGATTTAAAATTCAATTGCGCAGACAAAAAAGTCAAGCTCAACAAATCCGACTTCAAAGAAATCTTCGAAATCCTCCTCGACAATGCCATCAAATATTGCGACAAAGAAATTAACATCGAAATCGACAACAAAAAATTAATCATCAAAAACGACGGCACCACCATTCCAAAGGATAAAATTGCCCACATTTTCGATAGGTTTTACCAAGTCGATAAGTCAAGCAATGGTTCCGGGCTAGGCTTAGCCATCGCAGACTCTTTAGCAAAGCGCAACAGTTGGGACCTTAGTGCTTCGTCTACTAGTCAAAACACTACTTTTGAATTAAAATACTAACATGATTAAAGTTTTCACCACCCCCACATGTGTCTATTGCCACGCTCTCATGGACTGGCTCGACGACCAAAACATTAAATACGAAGAGGTTAACGCCACCGACTCTCCTGAAGCGGCCAAACGCGGCATCACTTCCGTTCCCGTGACCATTATCACTAACTCCAAAGACGAAGAAATCGCATGCATCACCGGCTTCGACCGACCGGCTCTCAAAAAAGCGTTCAAATCCCTCGCCGCCTAACTCAAAAAATCTTTTTTCAATATTGAATTTTTCATAAACTCCATTATAATAGATATTGTCCAGTTAAACTTAGGTCACTGATTGGACAAAATCCTCGTAGCAGTGGGTGTTCCGTCATTTTCGCCTACTGCCAAGAGCCTTTTAAAGTTTGGGCTCACATAAATGACTCTAAGAGTAAAATCAAGGAGTTGTCTATGGAAAACAATAAAACCACATCAGAGCGAGTCGAAGTCATGGCCCTTTTCGGCTATGAGATGACGCCTTGCCAACCGCTTTCTTTCAAGAAACGCGGCGAATCTGAAGTCGAGGTTACGGAGTTACTTCGTACCCACATCAAATTTGTAGGCAATGCAGCTCATCATCTCTTCGATATTATCGCAAGCCACCGGCGATACGTGTTGGAGTTTAACTCAACCAATCTCGAGTGGCGCCTCATAACGATATAAGCTCATGATGGGAAAGGTATCCCCTACATCCTCACAAGGGGACCTTTTTTTGGAGAACCACAATGTCAAAACAATCGTCCAAGCAATCATATTTCGCTGCCATCGACTTAAAATCATTCTACGCCTCCGTGGAATGTGTCGAACGCGAGCTCGACCCGCTGACGACTAACCTCGTCGTCGCCGACTTCACGCGCACCGATGGCACTATTTGCCTCGCCGTTTCGCCGAGTCTCAAGAAACTCGGACTCCCTGGCCGCTGCCGCTTATTCGAAGTTAAAGCAAAGGCTCGCGAATACAAATTTGAAACCGGCCACGACCTTGAATATCTTGTCGCCCCGCCACGCATGCGAAAATATCTTACTTATTCCAACAGAATCTACCAAAAATGTTATCTAAGCTTCGTTGCGCCCGAAGATATCTTCCGCTATTCCATTGACGAAGTTTTTATCGACATTACAAGCTATCTCAAGTTCTCTGGCAAATCCCCCGAAGAATTCACAAGCGACATTGTTAAAAAAATCTTTGATGTCACCGGGCTCACCGCCACTGCTGGAGTTGGCACAAACCTCTATCTCGCCAAAGTCGCCATGGACATTCTTGCCAAACACGCCGAACCCGACCAAAACGGTGTCCGCATGGCTTTTCTCGATGAAGCAAAGTTCAAACAAGAACTTTGGGCGCACACCCCTCTCACGGATTTCTGGGGCATTGGCAGAAAAACCGCTATAAAACTCGCAAAATATGATTTAACTACTTTTGGCGCACTTGCTCGCGTTGCTATTAAAGACGAAGATTTCTTTTATAAGCTCTTCGGCGTCGATGCTGAACTTTTTATCGACCATCTCTGGGGCATCGAGCCGACCACCATGCGCGACATCAAAAACTATCGCAGCAAAGACAACTCTCTTTCTCGCGGCCAAGTCCTAGGCGAACCAGTGAACGCTGCCACCGCCCGTCTTCTCGTTATGGAGATGGTCGACGAGCTCACTCTTTCTCTCGTCGAACAAAATGCAAAAACCAATCTTATCACCCTTGACCTCATCTACGACAAATCTACCCCCACCACCTCTAGCCACGGCTCAACGCATCCGCGCGACGTTAACGGAGAAATCTACTACACTGCCTCTCCAAAATCACTTCAAAAATCCATTATCGAACTTTTCGATCGCATAGTGATAAAAAAGTCCCTCATCAAGCGTATTTATTTAAGCTTTGGCAATCTCCATAATTCCGAAATCCTTCACTCCGCCCCCACCCAACTCCGTCTAAATTGCGCAGATTCGTCCCGCGCTCCAATAAACTCAAAAATCGACGAAAACAGGGAAGAATCACTTTCACGCGCCGTCCTCGACATTCAAAAACGCTTCGGGAAAAACGCCATTTTGAAGGCCACTAGCTACGAAGATGGCGCCACCCTTCGTCTCCGCAATCATCAAATCGGAGGACATCATGAATAGTTCAAGCTTAAACGATTTCTCCGACATTATCAATCTCCCTCGTCCAGCCTCCAAGCATCCTAAAATGCCACTCGAAAAACGCGCTAAACAATTCGCCCCTTTTGCCGCCCTCGGCGAACTAGAAGAATCTGAATCTATTCAACGGAAATAGTCTTATCACTACCGGCCCAGCAATCCGACAATACGGAATCGTGCCTAAACCATTTCGAGAGTCATAGCTATTTGAACCCTCGCGGTTATCTCCCGACACAAACAACTCACCTTCGGGCACAACAATGTCCACTTCGCCGCTTGTATACGTCTTCGGCCCATCATCGTCGGCCTTACGCCATTCATTATCATAAACAAATCCTTCCGGATGTTCATCATTATAAACCGTCATCACACCATCCTTAACTTGCACCCGCTCTCCGGGGAACGCAATAACGCGTTTAATAATATATTGGTCCTTAATTCCCGTCGGCGCCGCACATGTCATCTCGCCACTCGAACTTCCATTCGCAAACACAATTATCTCGCCACGGTTCGGAACGTACTCGTGCCCAAGAAAATGCGACCAGCTCACCGTCAAACGATTTACAATCATCCTGTCGTCGCCAAGCAACGTGTTTTCCATACTACCACCAACCACATTATAAGACCTAAAAATAAACGTATTTAAAAGAAACGTCCCCAGCGCTACAGCCCCAACAAACAAGACTAAACTCAAGATGTCTTTTAAAAGTGGGTGACGTTGTAAAAATGTTGCATGACTAAATTCTTTATCCATATTCTTTATTATATCACGCTTAGCTACAAAACTAGAAAAATCGCTTATTTTTACATTTTAAGTTTTATTTTAAGTTTTTTGGTATAATATATTATATATGGCATCAGATTATATATTCATTCGCAAAAGTCGCAACGCCGTCTCAAACTTTCTCCATGCGCTTTTAAACATCTTGCTTGGCGTCGGTTCAGTCTTTGCGACCATCGTTTCCGGCTCCTGGATTATCGGATTTATTCTCGTCCTCTTGTCTAAATGGCGCATGTTCGCCGTCCGTCCACATTATCTTTGGCTTAATATCAAAAGCAACCTCGTCGACCTTATCGTTGGCTTCTCGATCGTTCTCCTCGCCTTCTTCTCCGGCACGTCGGTTCTTCCCGCGCATTATATCCTCTCCGCCGTCTATATCATTTGGCTCACCGTCGTCAAGCCCAAAACAACCGAAAGCTGGAACCTCGCTCAAGCCCTCTTCGCCATTTTCATCGGCACGACCGCCGTCAGCATCCTCTCCGCGAACATCAATTCCGTCGTTATCGCACTGCTCGAGTTTATCATCGGCTACGGTTCCGCTCGCCACGTCCTCGCCCAAAACAACAACATGAACGACAACGGTTTTCCCGCACTTATCTTCGGCACCGTGTTCGCAGAAATCGCTCTCCTCTGTCACTCCTGGCTCATCGTCTATACTTTCATGGACCTTGGCATCATTATCCCCCAGCTTGCTATTATTCTCACCGTCTTTGCCTTCATGACCGAACGAATTTATCGCTCCGTTGAAGAGCGCGATGGCAGCTTTAAGTTCAAAGAAATCGCCGCTCCTCTCATCTTTAGTGTCATTATCCTCGCCGTCGTCATCATCGGTTTCTCCGAACCAATATTTAACGTGTAACCAACCAAAGGAGGTATTATTTATGCAAGAAGCAACCATTATTAAAGATGCAGAAAAATCCACCAATGCAGGTGAACATCACGCATCTGCCAAACCCGACAATTCCCCAACCAAAAAATCTTCAGGCAAAGGTCTCGCCGTTACTGCCCTCATTCTCGCCATCTTCGCACTCATCTGTAGTACTTTCATCTCTTTCCTAGCTCTCGGTGTTATCGTTGTCTCTCCAGGTTACAATACCCAAACCTTCACGTCTGAGTTCACTACAGACGGCAATTCCGCCAATTTCACCGAAGGTTCAATCGCCGACGTCGCTTCTAAAGTTGCCCCTAGTGTCGTTTCGATTTTGACCGAAACTAAAACCAAAAACTACAGCTTCTGGTATGGCGAAACCGAATCAACTGGCGCCGCCGCTGGCACCGGCATCATCGTCAGTTCCAATGGCTACGTTCTGACCAACAAACACGTCATCGAATCCGCCACCAAAATCTATGTCGTCCTCGACGACGGCACGGTCTACAAAGAAGTCGAGCTCGTCGGCACGGACCCGTTCGACGACGTCGCCTTCCTCAAAATCAAGGACGCCAAAGACTTGCCCGCAGCCACCCTCGGCGACTCTAAAACCATCACAATCGGTGAACAGGTTATCGCCATCGGCAACGCCCTCGGTCAATATCAAAACACCGTCACAAGCGGTATCATCTCCGGCACTGGCCGCTCCCTCACCGCCACCGACTCCAACTATCAAAATTCCGAAACTCTCTCCGACATGATTCAAACCGACGCCGCCATCAACTCTGGTAACTCCGGCGGTCCGCTCGTCAATGCCGCCGGCGAGGTTATCGGCATCAACACCGCCGTCTCCTCCGGCAACAACATCGGTTTCGCCATTCCAATTTCCAGCGTCAAAGGCATGTTAAAAACCATCTTAGAGACCGGCGAAGCTAAAACTGCCTATCTCGGCGTCTCCTATCAAAACATCGACGCTACCGCCGCGTTAGAAAACGACCTCGCCTCAACCTATGGCGCTTATATCGCTGATGTTCTTAAAAACTCCCCCGCCGAACAAGCCGGACTCAAAAAAGGCGACATCATTCTCGCCGTCGACAATATCAAAATTGGCGCCAGCACCTCTCTCGGCACTCTCCTCGGCGAGCACGCCGTCAACGAGACCGTCAGCCTCGCCGTACTTCGCGACGGCCAAACTTTGAATCTCTCCTTAACTCTCGCCGAATACAAAGAGTAGTTGGAACCCAGAAACCTTCAAAAGTTTATAACCTTGAGACTCGGCCCTCAAGGTTATTTTCTCGTGCTGACACGGATCAGCTTCGAGAATTAAGTATTTCGTTCGCTCTCCCGCCTGCTCTATTAACCTAAAAATAAGCTCAAGGCCATCATTATCTGCATATAGCGCATTACCCGGCTCATAGCTCAACGCTTCTTTGTCTAGCCACTCCCAATCTCGCGAAACATATGGCAAATTCGCCACAATCACGTCAAATTTAGGCCTCAATTTTGCGGAGATTCGCTCCGCGCTCCAATCATCGTCGCCACCCCTGTTAAACTCTAATAAATCACCCTCAAAAAACAAAACTTCGGCGCCCAATTTCGCAGCATTTTCCCGCGCTACTTTAAGCGCAGAAAGAGAAACATCCGAAGCAAACACTTCCGCCTCCGGAATCTCTAATTTCAGGGTCACAGCAATACATCCACTCCCCGTCCCCACGTCCAAAATCCGTGGGTTCAAAGGCAAAACCCGCTCCGGAACCCTCACGCCCGGAAGATATGCCCTCCCATAAAGCCCCAAAACCATGTCGACCGCCGCCTCCGTCTCCGGACGGGGAATCAAAACAGAAGGCGAAACCAAAAACTCTCGCCCATAAAAATCGACATGCCCGTCGATATAGGCCTTAGGCTTTTTGCTCCCGTTCATATTTTTGTAATTCTTTCACAATATCCTCAATATCCCCATCCATCGCCGCATTAATATTCGAGCGCGAATAATGAATCCGGTGGTCGGTAATCCGGTCCTGCGGAAAATTATACGTCCGAATCTTCTCACTTCTGTCGCCCGTACCAATCAAAGACTTTCGTGCTTCGCTCGCGTTCTTTCTCTCCTCCTCGCGTTGTTTTTCTACTAATCTCGCTCTAAGAATCGTCATCGCCTTCACGCGGTTTTGCTGTTGGCTTCGTTCGTCTTGCATCGCCACCACAATCCCCGTCGGAAGATGGGTAATTCTCACGGCCGAATCGGTCGTATTCACCCCTTGTCCACCATGTCCGCCCGAGCGATAAATATCGATGCGCAAATCTTCTTCGCGAATCTCAACGTCGTGCTCCTCCGCCTCCGGCAACACCGCCACGGTCACGGTCGAAGTATGAATCCGCCCCTGGCTCTCCGTCACCGGCACGCGCTGGACACGGTGCACCCCGCCCTCAAATTTCAACTTTCCATAAGCATCGTCGCCTTTAACCTTAAAAATCACTTCCTTCATCCCGCCTGCCTCATTCTCGTTTTGTGACATCAACTCAACCTTCAGTCCGCTTCGCTCCGCAAACCGCATATACATTCGATAAAGCTCTCCCGCAAACAAGGAGGCCTCGTCGCCACCCGCCCCCGCACGAATTTCAAAAATCGCCGGCCGATCGTCAAGCGGGTCGCGCGGAATCAGTTTCTCTTCCATCTCCGCCTTCTCCGTCTCCAGCTTCTTCGTCAAATTCTCAACATCTTCCCGTGCCAGCTCACCAAGCTCCGGGTCATTCGCGAGTTCATGCGCCTCTTGGAGCGCCTTCTCGTCCGCCTCAATCCGCTTTTTCAACTCAAAAATATCCTCGAGCTCCGCCGCACGCTTGCTTTTAGCAGCAAATTCAGGCGAAGTATATGCATCTGGCTTCGCCAAAAACTCCTGAATTTCTTGTCTTTCAATCTCTAGCTTAGAAAAATCATAATCCATATATAATATATTATATCATACTAATTCCGCACTCCGTGCCACGCTCCATACGATTCCATTGTCAGTGGTTTAAACTGGTACCCATTCTTCTTCCCAAACTGTATAATCCTCTCCACCGCGTCCACCGAAAACCCTTGCGTATCATGTTGCAAAACTATCCACTCTCCCGGCCCCAGCCGCGACGTTACGTTATTATACACTTCGTCAGACGTGCTCACTCCTCCCGCATCGCCCGAACTAATATTCCAATCAAAATATCGAAATCCTCTCGCTTCAACCTCCGTAACAAGCCGCGACATAATCCGCGTCCCGCCATCATAAAGCGCGCTCACCGTATTTGAACTTCCACCCGGAAACCGCATCAGCATCGAAGTATGCCCCGTAATATCTCGTACCTTGTTTTGTATCGCCGTCAAGTCCTCAAAGAACACATTTTGATTTCGATAAATATACGCATAATTATGCGAAAACGTATGCAAACCAATCGAATGCCCTTCATCATATTCACGTTTTATCAACTCGTCCATGTCCCGCCCGATCACAAAAAAAGTTGCCTTCACATCATACTTCTTCAAGACATCTAAAAGCCGCGCCGTATGCTCGCTCGGTCCATCATCAAATGTCAAATACACCGCCCCCTCCACCGGCGTCGGCGCCACTACCCTCACCTTGCGCGTAGCCTCTGCCACATTACCCGATTCGTCTGTCACTACATATTTGACTTCGTACTCACCTGCCTTCCAAACGTCTATCTTCGGCAATTCCGTCGCGACGCTCAATTCACCGTCGCGTTCATCCCAGGCCGTCGCTCCCGCGTCCTCATACGGCATTTCACTCCCCAGTTTAAGCTCAATTTCCGGCTCACCTTTTAGCGTAATCACTGGCGGCTCCACATCTGGCGGCACATAAGTCAACAGCCGTATCGTCGCATACGAGCTCCCGCCCGCCAGCACCAAAATCAAACCCGCCAGCCATAACGGTAGCTTTTTCCGCTCCTTGCTCACTTTTACAGATTCATTGGCCTTCTTATCTCGCTCAACTTTCTCAACACTACTCATTTCCTTAAAATTATACCACCAAACAAAAAACTATGATATAATGACGAATGTCGGATCCTTAGCTCAGCTGGCTAGAGCGCACGATTCACATTCGTGAGGTCACAGGTTCAAGCCCTGTAGGATCCACCATTTTTTGACTTAAAAACAATTTTATGATATAACATATAAGCTATTTGCAAATTAACAATTAGGAGGTGTTTCTCTTGAAGCTCAGTCAAATCGTCGCCACATTTCTCATTCTCACCTTATGTCTTACGCTACCGGCCTCCGCAGAAGAAGTTACATTCGAACACGAACCCATGGAAACTGTCTATTTTCTCCCCAAGGACAATGTAGATTACGCCTTAGACCCGGAGCTCGATTATCTCGTCGTCGGCGAACATCAGCCTATCAGCACCGATTTCATTTGCAAGATGGAAGAAAAAATGGTCATCATACCAAACGATGTCGACGGTGACATGATCGGCGTCGAACGCGCCACCTACACTGCCTACATGCTCCTGCGTCGAGATCTCCTCATCAACCACAACATAGAAATCGGCATTTGGGACGGCTACCGCACATTAAAAGACCACGAATGGCTTTACGGTGACAAATTCAGCCCAGACGAACAATGCTATAGTGAGCACCATACCGGCCTTTTACTCAATATCGTCATCAAATTTGGCGAATACTGGTATAACGAAGCCGCCGTCCGCCAAGACGAAACCATCTCAGGAGAAATCCGTTCCAGCGATGCCTTCGAGATTTTAAGAACAGTCATGCCAGACTACGGATTCATCACTCGCTTTCCACAAGGAAAAGAAAACCTAACCGGGTCCAATTATAATCCCAACAAAATCCGCTTCGTTGGCAACAAAGAAATTGCCCACGCAATCACCGACAATAATCTCTGTCTCGAAGAATATGTCGCCGAGAACCATTGAACCTTACCAAACGCAAATAGCAAAAACGGAGCCACACGGCTCCGTTTTTCAATGTAACTTATTTGCTCTGTGCTTTTTCTGCTTTTTTAACGGCTTCTTTTTCGGCTTTCTTTACCTTATTGCCAATTGCCGAGCGAAGCTTCGCAGCACGTTCAGCGCGCGCTCTAAAGCGATCCACGCGACCTTCAGTATCGATAATCTTCTCCTCGCCAGTAAAGAATGGGTGGCTCTTAGAAGAAATCTGAACTTTAACTAGGGGGTATTCTTTACCATCTTCCCATTTGATGGTTTCATCGCTTTTTGCAGTCGAACGGGTTAAGAAAGAGAACTTAGCCGCATCATCAGAAAAGACCACGAAGCGATAATCTTTAGGTTGTTTTTCTGCATTACTCATAATTGCCCCGTATTATACCAAAAAAATCGCTATCTTGCAATATCTAAAAATTTGTGATAAACTACAAAAGTAATAATTTTAATGAATCAACCGGGAGAAGATTTCCTGACTCACGCAAATTATGAGTTTGGCTCCCCCGGCGAAGGAAAGGAAATCATATATGGCAGTTACTGTCGATATGAAGGCTCTGTTTGAAGCTGGTGCTCACTTTGGGCACAAAACAAGCCGCTGGCACCCAAAGATGGCGCCATACATTCACAGCAAGCGCGAAGGCGCACACATCATCAACCTTGACAAGACCGTCGAAGGTCTCAACAAAGCTCTCGCTTTCACGACCGACGTTGTCAAGAATGGCAAAAAAGTTCTCTTCGTTGGCACCAAGAAACAGCTCAAGGAGCTCGTTAAAACTTCCGCCGAAGAAGTTGAAATGCCTTACGTCACCGTTCGTTGGGTCGGCGGTACACTCACCAACGTCGAAACCGTCAACCGCCAAATCCGCAAACTTAAAGATTTGGAGAGAAAAATGGCTTCTGGCGAACTCGAGTCCCGCTATTCTAAGCTCGAAGTCCAACGCTTCCAGGAAGAAATCGACACCTTAAACGAACGCTATGGCGGCATCAAGGAAATGACTGAGCAACCAGCAGCAGTCATCGTCACCGACGCCACCGAAGACAAGAACGCTATCAAGGAGGCAAAAAGCCTTCACATTCCAGTCATCGCCATCTGCGACACTAACGTTGATCCGTCCGGCATCGACTTTTGTATTCCGATGAACGACGACGCCATCAAGGCCGAAGAACTCGTTATGAACTACTTTGTCGAAGCTATCAAATCTGCTAAAAAATAACCACATTAAGGAGGGAATTATGGCCAACATTTCCATTGACCAAATCAAAAAATTAAAAGAGCTTTCCGGCGTCGGCTTAACTGACGCCAAAAACGCCCTCGTCGAAGCCGACGGCGACTTTGACAAAGCCCTTGAAGCTATGCGCAAAAAAGGTTTAACCAAAGCCGAAAAACGTGGCGACCGCGAAACTCGCGAAGGACTCGTTGACAGCTATGTCCACGACGGACGCATCGCTGCCATCGTCGAACTTAACTGCGAGACCTCTTTCGTCGCAAAAACCGATGAATTTAAGACTCTCGCGCACCAAATTGCGATGCAGGTCGCTTCTATGAATCCGCTCTATGTTTCCGAAGCTGACATCCCCGAAGATGTTAAAGCTGCCAAAATGAAAGAGCTTGAAGAAAACTTCAAAGGCCCAGAAAAGATGAAGGAACAAATTCTCGCCGGCCAGGCTAAAAAAGCCTTCGCCGACAAGGTCCTCATGAACCAGCCTTACATTCTCGACGACACTAAAACCGTCGAAGCTTTCATCAAAGAGTCCATCGCAAAGACCGGCGAAAACATCACCGTACGCCAATTCAAACGCATCGAACTCGGCGTCACCGAATAATCTCTAAAAAACAAGGGCCAAGCCCTTGTTTTTTGTTCAAAAATATGATAAAATGCGCTAGATATTATTAACAATAAGGACACAAATGAGTCGTATCGGAAAACAACCTATCGTAGTTCCGGCAGGAGTGACAATTACGGTCGGCGACAAGGAAATCACTGTCGCAGGCCCTAAGGGTCAGCTCAATGTCCCGGTTCAACAAAATACGAAAACCGTCGTCGAAGACGGCAAAATCCTTGTCACCCGTAAGGATGACGAACCAGAGTCACGTGCTTGGCACGGTCTCCAACGTGCGCTCTTAAACAACGCCGTCATCGGCGTTACAGAGGGCTTCAAAAAAGAACTTGAAGTCAACGGCGTTGGCTTCCGCCTTCAAGGCGGCGGCAAACAAATCGAGATGGCCCTCGGCTTTTCTCACCCCGTCAAATACACTGCGCCTGATGGCGTCGAACTTAAAGTCGACAAGATGAATATCACTGTCACCGGCATTGACAAACAAAAAGTTGGTCAAGTCGCCGCAGAAATTCGCGCTCTCAAGAAACCTGAACCATACAAAGGCAAAGGCATTAAATACGTGGACGAAGTCATTCTCCGCAAGGCCGGAAAGGCAGGAAAGAAATAATATGAAAGCTATTTTCCGCGCTAATCGCACCCGCGCTAAAATTCACGGCACCGCCGAGCGCCCGCGTCTCAGCGTCAACATATCTAACAAGCACATCACTGCCCAGCTCATCGACGATGACAAGGGTTCCACCCTCGTCTACGCTACGACCGTTGGCAGCAAATTAACCGGCACCAAGACCGAACTAGCCGCCAAAATTGGCAGTGAGCTTGGCAAAAAAGCCAAAACCGCTAAAATCACCAAAGCTGTGTTCGATCGCGGTTCTAAACTTTACGCTGGTCGCATGTCCGCTCTCGCCGATGCTGCCAGAAAAGAAGGATTGGAGTTCTAATTATGCCCGAATCTAAAGATCAAAAAGCCAAAGTCGTGAACATGAGCGGTACGCTCAAAATGAGCGACAAAACCGCCGCCACTAAAGAAACTCGCGACATCTCTGGCCGCCGCATGGATCGCCGCAACCGCCGCGATCGCAACCGCGTGAGTGACGCCCCTAAAGAATTTGACTCAACCACCATTCACATCTATCGCGTCTCCCGCACGGTCGCAGGTGGTCGCCGCATGCGCTTCAAAGCTCTCGTTGCCGTCGGCAATCACAAGAACAAAATCGGCGTCGCTGTCGCTAAAGGCAATGACGTTACTTCCGCCGTTCAAAAAGCAACCACCAAGGCTAAAAAGAACATGGTCACCTTCCATATGGATGGCGAAACCATTTGCCACGAAACCGAAACCAAGGTCACTGGCGCAAACGTTCTTATGAAGCCGGCTGCTCCTGGTACTGGTATTATCGCCGGCGGCGTTGTCCGCTCTATCATCGGCCTTACTGGTGTTAAGAACTTGATTTCTAAGAGCCTCGGCTCAACCAACAAAGTCAACATCGCTTACGCCGTCTTAGAGGGCCTTCGCCAGCAGACTCCACGCAAAGAATGGACTACGACCGCTCTGAAATCTCAAGGAGCGCGAGCGTCGAAGAACGCAAGTTCTTCAGACCGAGCCGACGCAGAGATTTCTGCTTCGCAGAAAGCTTCCGAGCCTAAGACCGAGAAAAAAGCCGACAAGCCAGCAGAAAAGAAAGCTCCTGCTAAGAAAGTCGTCAAAGCTGAAACTAAGAAGCCTGCCGCAAAAAAGACCACTACCAAAACCGCTCCTAAGAAACCCGCAACCAAGAAAACCGCTGCGAAGAAAGAGGAGAAATAACTATGAAATATAACGAACTAGAAGTCAACAGAAACACCCGCCCATCCCGCAAGGGTCGCGGCATTTCTGCCGGACAAGGCAAAACCGCCGGCCGTGGCACTAAAGGTCAAAAAGCCCGCACCGGCCACAGAAAAATGCCAACCGGCTTCATGGGTGGTCAACGCGCCATCATGCAAGCCATTCCAAAGCTCAAAGGCTTCAAGACTCTCCACGCAAAAGCTGAAGTTGTCTACACCGACGTCTTAAACGAGCTTAAAGGCAACGTTGATAACTTTGTCCTCGCCGAAAAGAATTTCATTTCGAGCCCATACGTCAAAGTTAAGGTCATCTCTCGCGGCGAGCTCAAGTCTAAAATCACTTTGGAAACCCAATTCGCTTCCAAATCCGCTATCGAAGCCTTGAAAAAGGCTGGCGGCGACTTCAAAAAAGTTGCTGTTCCAATGAGAGCTAAAAAGGAAGCTTAAAAAGAGGCGAGGCAACGGTATTTCTCGCGGCTCTAAATCGGGTGCGCTTGCGCACGCCGGTGGAGCCCAATCCGAACGGGCTGTGGGTGTGGGGTGCCCACACCCGTGAGGATTAGGCGCGGAACGAGCCGCGAAAATACTGTTACCGTCAGCCTCTTTTTTCGTCTTCTATTTTTTAATTATCTATGTTATTATTATTAGAGTAAATCTAGTAGAGGTCCCGTATGCATTTCAAAACCATTTTCAAATCCCTAAAGAACAAAGACATGCTAAAAAAATTCCTAATTATTCTCGGCATCCTTTTTGTTTACCGTTTCCTCGCTCATATCCCCGTCCCACTAGGCGACGTCACTACTTTTCGCGACGCCGTACACAACTTAATCAACAGCACCAACTTTGGCTCTTTCCTCAACATGATTTCCGGCGGCGGACTCACTAATTTTTCTATTATTCTTGTCGGCATTTCTCCATACATCACCGCCTCTATCGTTATTCAGCTCCTAACCAAGGCAGTCCCTAGCCTCGAAGAAATTTCCGAAGACGGTGAAGTCGGGCGTCGCAAAATCAACCAATGGACCCGCATGCTCGCCGTACCCCTAGCAATTGTCCAGTCTATCGCTTATATCTACATGCTCAACCAAAATATCCTCTCTTCCGCAACAGCCGTTACGACCGACCTCACCACCATGCAATGGATTATCGCCGTCACGGCCATGACTGCTGGCTCCATCCTCCTCATGTGGCTCGGAGAACTCATGACCGAACAGGGAATCGGCAACGGCATGTCTACCCTCATTCTTGCTTCAATTGTTTCGACCTTTCCGTCTACATTCGCAGCTCTCTGGTCTGGTCTTACCGACACTTCCCAAGGCACGCTCAACCTTTTTGGTTGGCTCAACCTCCCCGTCAACCCCACAGTATTCTGGATTGTTCTCGGATTTGTTGTCGCCCTTATCGTTGTTATTTACTTCCTAACCAAGCTCAATGAAGCCCAACGCATCTTAACTATCAACTACGCCAAACGTGTTCACGGCAACTCCGCCTACGGCGACATTCGCTCTATTCTCCCGTTAAAGCTCATCTCCGCCGGCGTTATTCCCGTCATCTTTGCGACTGCTTTCCTTTCTCTCCCTGCTCTCATCGGCCAAGTCATCCTTTCTAGCAACGCCGACTCCGTCCTCGGACAAAAACTCGTCGCCCTCTTTACAGCACCGAATGCTCAAACTTTCAGCAGCCTCTACCCACTCGGCATCACTTGGCAATGGTTCATATATCCAGCAGCTATGTTCTTGCTCATCGTCATGTTCACCTACTTCTACACCAGCGTAAACTTCAACACTAAAGAAATCGCCGACAATATTCAAAAACAAGGTGGATTCATCGAGGGCGTTCGCCCGGGTCTTCAAACCGCTGAATACCTCGAAAAAATCGTCAAGCGCCTCAATCTTTTCGGCGCACTCTCGCTCGGTCTCGTAGCTATGCTGCCATTTATCACTGACTACATCTTTATCGTTGCCACTGGCGCGCCCTTAGGTTTATCCATCTCTGGCACCGGACTTCTCCTCATCGTTACTATCTCGCTCGAAAACCTTCGCGCCATTGATTCTCGCGCCCTCATGGTCACTTACGACGATTATGGCAAACCGACCAAGAAAAAACTCCACAAAAAGTCCAAGAAGAGCAAAACCGCGGATTTAACATTAACCGCAGAAAACTAATCAAGAAAGGGTGGCATGACACAAGACAAACCAACAAAAACCAAAAAGACGACCGAGTCGCCAAAAACAGCCAGTACGAGAATTAAGAAAAAAACCAACGAACCGCGGCTTCCGTCTGATCAGGCGCTCGAAAAAGACCGACGTAACATGAACCTCGAAGGTTCTCGCACGCTCATTAGCAAAATCTTGCTTGGCCTTGTCCTTTTCTGTCTCACCTTCTTCTTTGCGCGCACCGCAATCTGGGAACATAATTATTACAACGAAAAAGAAGGCAGCGAACGTCAAACGGTCGAGACCGTCGAAGAACCCGCACCAGTTGAAGAAGTTGAAGTCACCGAAGAACAACGTGCCGAATACACAGTCCCAGCCGACCAGCCACGCTACTTATCAATATCAAAACTAGGCGTCCAAAACGCTCGTGTCCTTTCCATGGGCATCAACGCCGCCGGCGAACTTGACACCCCCGCCAATATTTTTGATGTCGGCTGGTATAACCAATCCAGCAAGCCCGGCCATGGCGGCGTCCTCGTCATCGACGGCCATAATGGCGGTCCAAACGTCGAAGGAGTCTTTAAACACCTCAACCAATTATACCAAGGCGATGAAATCGTCATCGAACGAGGTGATGGCGAAAAGTTCATCTACACCGTCGTCGAAAACAAAGAAGTCCCCCTCGCCGAAGCTGACGATTATATGCATGTCGCCTTCGCCTCTCCAGTTCCCGGCCAAGAAGCCATCACGCTTATCTCCTGCATCGGTGAATGGTCCCAGGTTCAGCAAACTTATCTTTCCCGTCAGTTTGTTCGCGCAGTCATCAAAAAATAACAAAAATCCTATTGTAAATTCCTAAATTTTTTGGTATAATTACCGGGTAATTTATGGCTAGTCAAAAGGAAGTGATTAAACTCACAGGCAAAGTCGTTGAGGCGTTGCCTAATGCCCAATTTCGGGTAGAACTCGAGAATGGTCATATTATCATTGCGCACATGAGCGGAAAAATGCGCAAAAACTTTATCCGTCTTGTGCCTGGTGATACGGTAGATGTTGAGTTAACCCCTTACGATCTTACAAAGGGCAGAATCAGCTTTCGCCGCTAACTTAGCTTTTCACGAGGCTAAGAATTACATATATAAACCTTAAACAAGGAATTTTTTACACTATGAAGGTACGCGCCAGTGTTAAAAAAATCTCCCCAGATGACATTTTTGTACGTCGCAAAGGCGTGCTTCGCGTCATCAACAAGAAAAAACCTAAGAATAAACAAAGGCAGGGTTAAGCATGGCACGAATTGCTAGCGTTGTTATCCCCTCCGAGAAGCAAGTCGAAACCGCTCTGACTTACATCTACGGAATTGGTTTAACAACAAGTAAAGCCATCCTTGCGGAGGCCAAAATTACGCCTACCACTCGGGTGAAAGATCTCACCGAGGCTGAAGAACAAAAACTCAACGACATTATTTCCTCGAAATATTCCGTTGAAGGTGATCTTAAACGCCTCGTGACCAACAATATCAAACGTCTTAAAGACATTAACTCTTATAAAGGTTTGCGCCACAAAGCCGGACTTCCGGTAAACGGTCAACGCACCCGCACGAATGCGCGTACTCGTAAGGGTAAAGCTATCGCCGTCGGCGGCGCCCAACCAAAAGCAGCGAGTAAAACCTAGGAGTAGTATATGTCTGAAGAAGTTAAAAATCCAACTACCGAAGCTCCTATTGCAGAAGCCAAGGCTAAAAAATCCGGCAAGAAGGGCAAAAGGATTGTACAATCCGGACAAGTCCACATTCAAGCCACTTTCAATAACACTATCATCAGCGTCAGCGACGGTAAAGGCGAAGTCCTCTCAAGCTCTTCCGCCGGCGCCAACGGCTTCCGTGGTTCCAAAAAAGGCACCGCTTATGCCGCACAAATTGCTGCCGAAAAAGCTCTTGATATCGCTAAGAAGGACCACGGTCTATCAAACGTTGATGTCTTCGTTAAAGGCATCGGTCTTGGCCGCGACAGCGCTATTCGCGCCGTCAGCGCTCTTGGCATCAGAATCAATAGCATCACTGATATCACCCCGATCGCTCACGGTGGTGTGCGACCAAAGGGAGAAAGGAAACCGTAATGGCTCGCGATAATTCTCCAATTGTCAAACAAAGTCGTCGCGAAAGCTACGCTTTGACGCCAAAAGCCGCCAAAGTTATGGGCCACAAGAGTGGCATTCCAGGTGAACATTCTGGCATGCGCTCTCGTTCACAGAGCCTTTATCTCGTCCAGCTTCGCGAAAAACAGAAGGTTCGCCGCATGTACGGCCTCCTCGAAAAACAATTTGCTAAACTCATGAAAGAGGCAACTCGCGCCGAAGGTCTGACTGGTGAAAACCTCCTTCAGTTCCTCGAGCGCCGCGCTGATAACGCCGTTTATCGCGCCGGTTTCGCGACCACTCGTCGCCAAGCTCGCCAACTTGTCTCTCATGGCCACTTTACTCTGAATGGCAAACGGATTAATATTCCATCTATCCGCCTCAAACCAGGCGATGTCTTGGAGGTCCGTCCAAAATCCCAGAAATCCGATTATTTCAAGTCTGTCGAAGGCATGACTCAACCACTTTCCTGGATGAAAGCCGACGCCAAAAAACTTAAAATCGAAGTTACTGGTTTACCAAAGCGCGAAGAAGCTGAGGTGGGCATTAACGAACAATTAATCGTCGAGTTCTACTCACGCTAAGGATAAGGAGAGAATATATGACAACAAAAGCTATCAACGTCGCCGGACCTGTCGAAACTAAAATAATCGGCGAAAACAGTGCAGAGTTCGTGATTCGTCCGCTTTACTACGGCTACGGCAACACACTCGGCAACTCTCTCCGCCGCGTCCTCTTGAGTTCTATTAAGGGCGCCGCTATCACTGCCTTCTCAATCGAAGGCGCGACACACGAGTTTACTGCCGTTCCTGGTATTCGTGAAGATGTCGTCGATATCATGCTCAACCTTAAGAACATCCGTTTCAAATGCCACACCGACTCTCCGGTTGAAGCCACTTTGGAAATTAAGGGCTCTGAGCAAGGCGAAAAAGACGGCGACAAGCGCGTCACCGCCGCCGACATCAAGCTCCCAGCCGACCTCGAACTCGGCAACCCCAACCAAGTCATCTGTCACATTGATGATCCTAAGTTCACCCTTAAGATGCGTTTCATAGTTGAAACTGGTTGCGGCTATCTCACGATTGACGAATCCAGCAAAGACCGCGTCTATAGCGACATGATTGCTCTCGACGCCGTCTTCACTCCAGTCCTTCGCGTTCGTTATAAAGTCGAGAACACCCGCGTTGGTCGCGATACTAACCTTCAGCAGCTCACCCTCACCGTCGATACCGATGGCACAATTACACCAAAGGAGGCTTTCGAAGAAGCTGCCGCAATCCTCGTCAACCAATACAAGGCTCTCGCCGGCAGCACTACCGCCGAATCAGCTCCGACTCCTGGTCAAAAGGTCGAAGAGTCTAACGACGATCTCGTCCGCCCAATCGAAGAGCTTGGTCTTTCCGCTCGCACCGCTAATGCCCTCATCAACAATGGCATTAAGAATTTGAGAGAGCTCGTCAACTTGACAGAGTCTCAGCTCAAAGACCTTAAGGGCTTCGGCGCTAAAGCCTTAGACGAAGTTAATAAAATTATAACAGAGGTTAACAAATAATGCACCGCCACGGATACAAAGGCCGCAAATTCGGCCGCGAAACCGATCAGGCGCACGCACTGGTTCGTGGGCTCATGTGCTCCTTGATCAAATATCAATCTATTACTACCACTCTCGCTCGTGCAAAAGAAATCCGCCGTTCAACCGAGAAGCTCATTACTTTGGCCAAGAAAGGCGACCTCGCCTCTCGCCGCCTCGTAATTGCCCGCCTTGACGACATGGAAACCGCCGACCTTCTTGTCGACGTCATCGCTCCTCAAGTCAAGCGCAACTCCGGCTATCTCAAAATCGAACGCGCTGGTTTCCGCAAAGGCGACCACGCCGAGATGGGTACCATTTCCTTCGTCGACGATATCGATCTTAACATCGACAGCCTCGACAACAAGAAAGGGGACAAATAACCTATGAAAACCTATTCCCAAAAATCTTCTGAGATTTCTCGCGAATGGTGGACTATCGACGCGGCTTCTATGCCCCTTGGCAAACTCGCTGTCGTAATTGCCGACAAGTTAATGGGGAAAAGCAAAGTTACTTTTACTCCTCATATCGACAATGGTGACTATGTCGTCGTTACCAACGCCAAAAATCTCATCGTCACTGGCGAGAAGATGACCGATAAGAAATATTATCGCCACTCCGGCTTCCCAGGTGGCCTCACTGAACTCAAGCTTGAAGAAGTTATCGAAAAAGATCCTTCTCTTGCTATCCGTGAAGCTGTCAAGGGAATGCTCCCGAAGAACAAACTAGCCGCCGACCGCCTCGCCCGCCTTCGCATTTTCGATGGTGCCGAGCACGCGCATACGGCTCAAAATCCAAAGGAGATTAAATAATGGCAGAAGCAAAGTATATTTACGGTCTCGGCCGTCGCAAAGCCGCTTCCGCTCGCGTTCGCCTCTATAAAGGCAAAGGCGAAATCACCATTAACGGCAAACCAGCCCTCGACTACTTCTCTGGCAACAAAAGCATGCTCGCCGAAGTCACCGACCCGCTCGCTCTCACCCAGAAACAAAAGGAATACGATATTTCAATTCGTGTTACCGGTGGTGGTCTAGCTGGCCAAGTCGACGCCATCAAGCTCGCAATTAGCAAAGCTTTGCAGACTGAAGCGCCAGACCTTCGTCCGATCCTCAAAAAAGCCGGTTCGCTCAAACGCGACCCACGCGAAAAAGAGAGGAAAAAGTACGGTCTTCGCTCCGCCCGCAAAAAAGAGCAATTTTCAAAGCGTTAAACTTAAAGCCACCATTGACAAAATGGTGGCTTTTTGATATAATTAAAGCATAAACTTACTATTATTGGAGGCAAAGTAATGCCTCATTTTTCATTTAAGAAACCCCATAAATTCTCAGTTAACTTCGCAGAAATCGAGGCTAAGGCAGCCTCCGAAACTCCTTTTTGGGAAGTTCAACGTTCAGAAGCTTTAAATATCATCACCACATTCTTTAGGACTTGGCAAACGCTCTGGACCGGCACCAAACAAGCCCTTGGCGACCTTCATCTTTCCGAAGAAAGTCTCCGCCGGCTCCATTATTACGAAAACGAGCAGCAACAAACTATTTTAAATCTTCTGGCCAGCATCCTTGTCGCCTGGGAAAAAGATAGTGGCGCTGATTTTTCAACCGCCGTCCTCAGCCTCGCCAAAGAACTCCGACCTTCCCTCATGCATTTCGAGACCGACCTTGATGACAATTTCGCACTTAACCAAGCTCAGCTCCAACTTCTCAAGCACTTCACCGCACGCGAAGCGGCCTATCTAAAGTCCGCCGTCGAAGATCTCCAACGCCTTTCTTGGCACAAGTTCGAATTTGGCGACAAAGCTCTCAGCCATTCTAACGCTGTCGCCCTCATCAAAGAGCAACTTCATCTCACCTATTTCGAATTCCTTGACACTAGCACGGAGCCGACCTTCAAAAACGGTTTTTTGCCAGAACTCTTACAAGATTCTGTCGATTTTGGCTTACAATAAAAAATTTATGCTATAATAAACGTATGCGCAAAGGCGATACGTTGATCGAAGTCATGTTTTCCGTAGCTATTTTTGGTCTCGTCGCCATCGGGGCCATTTCCCTCATGAACCGCGGACTCGCTTCCGTCCAAAACAATCTAGAAACCACCATGGCTCGTCAGGAAATCGACACCCAAGCTGAAGCTCTTCGGTTTATCCATAGCGCCTATCTCACCGAACAAAAAACCACCGAACCTGCCGCCACGGAGGGCGCCGAGCCAATCCAAACCAACAATTTCCGCAACCTCTGGCAAGCTATCACTAGTCAAACTTATCCCGCCTCCACTGTCAACGCTAGCGGCGAATATATCGGCGGCGTCATAAACGAAGATAGCAATTTCTTCACCCGCACCGTCGACAACCGCAGCAACTGCAACAGCCTCTTCGACATCGACGACGACGGTCAGTTTAATGTCCCGAGCAAGTCCTTCGTCATCAATCCCCGCGGACTTAACCGTCTCACGGAAACCGACGCTAGCGGCAAACTCAAAGTTTTAAGCGACACCGACATCCGTCGCGATATTCTCATGGTCGCAAACGACCCGTCCGCTAGCTTCGCCACCACTTCCACTTATCCAAGATTAATCTATGGCGCCACCAGCACTAGCAGCGATAATCTTTCCGATGCTATTGCCGAAGGCAACATCTATAAACTCAACAACGCCGGTGCCCGTCTCGATCAAAGTGAAGGTCTCTGGGTTACTGCTATCGCTTCAAACTCCGGCTTGCAATGTTACGATGAGAGCGGCAATCCCGAAGGAAGCGTTCGCCCCGACTTCTATGATTTTCACATCCAAACTTGCTGGGACTCCATCGCCGGTAACGCCTCCGTCATTTCTTCCACTGTTCGTCTGTTCAATCCTGACCAAGTCAACCTCAAAAAGCAAGGCATGATCACCTTCGACAACGTCGAATGGGAAAAATACGATAACGCTACCCACACCGGCAGTACTTGCGGCTCGGAAGTCTGTGCCACCTGTCACACGCAAACCAGCGGCACCGACATCGAGTTCATTGGCTACACTTCGGACATCATGGATGAGGGTGTCAGATATCCAATCAATGACCGGCTCTACTTCACGCTCGACGTTGATGTCGACACGAGTGGCATCCTCACACACCCCGGCGGCGAAGGTCTCACCATCACTCTCGGCCCCATCAAAGCCAATCTAACAGACAGCGGCGGCAACATCACTGGAACAGAAACCAAAACCGTCAACTCTAGACGTTTCCATCTCCAAATGGTTCGCTCTGGCAATCACTATTCCGCCTGCGCTGGCGAAGTCTGCGTTGAAGCCGACAGCACCGAAGCTAACGTCTTCATCGACTACAACTTCAAACATAACGGCCATTGTTGTTCAGCCATTTCCAGAGCAAAGCTTTCTAATATCGAAATGGTTGGCAACGATATTACAGAAGAAACCACCGGCGGATGTGTCCGCGTCACCCCAACTGAAACATCCGTGCCTATCGCCATCCCCACCCCAACCGAACCCGACCCAGAACAACCAGTTATCGTCGGCGAACTCCCAACCACCTTGGAAGAATCCAGCATTTTCATCGTCACGACCTGGAACCGCCTAAACACCGATATTGATTCGCACCTCCTCGGCGGACCGGACGACGTCCATGTTTGGTATTCGGCGCGCCAAGCCGGTCAAGACATCACTCTTCCTAATGGCGATGGCACAACAAAACAATACAACCTCGATATCGACGCTCTTGGGGAACCAAACTATAACTCGCTAAGAGATGAAAACTGCGGCACTAACTGCGGTGACGGTTACATTGAAGTCGTCGCAATCCGCAACATCAGAGCTGGCACCTACAGATTCTACGCTCATGATTTCAGCTCACAAAGCCTCGATTCGAAAAACCTAATTGTCCGCGTCTTCACAGGTTACGCCTCTGCCAGAGTTGGAGCCTTCCCGAAAAACACACAACCCATCGCCACCTTTAATTACACCCTTTCCGGGTACAGCAGCCAGCGATATTGGTACGTCTCCGACATCACCGTCAACGACAACGGCACTGTTGTAGTTAAAAAACAAGACAAGCTCGTCGACGGAATCTAGCACGAGACAGACATCAAGATAGTATTTTATCGCATATTATGATAAAATATATCCATCAGGGCGAATGGCGGAATTGGTAGACGCGCCAGACTCAAAATCTAGTTCTCGCAAGAGAGTGTGGGTTCGATTCCCACTTCGCCCACCAAGCCTAAGAAAATGCACCCGAAGGGTGCTTTTTGTTAGGCTTGGGCGTGATGGGATGAGAACCTTCGCCCATGTCGGCGCTTGTAGGCGTTTTCCGGGCGGAAGGCGGCACACCGGGCGAATTCTGGCGGTATTTGGCGGTTAACATAAGTCCTCCTTTGAGATTTCATTTGCCGGGTCTCCACTTTTCTTCCTGGAACCGTTAGTGTATAATAATGGTAGTGCTAAAAAGGAAACATATTCATGGAACAAAAGATGAATACAAACATGAACGATGGCATGATGATGGATGCTGCCGCTGGAGCCAGTAAAACTGGCAAAGGAATGATGGTTGGTATGATTACTTGCGCCGTTCTTGCTGTTGGTGGTATCGGCTTCGGCGTCTACGAGATGACTCGGGCAAACTCTGCCAAGCAACAAATCTCCGACCTTAAAGTAGAAATTAAGAACCAAGACGGGACCACGACAACGCTTGAGACTGATAAGATTGAAGTCAAAGACGATACTAAAACCGTCGTCATATCCGATTCCGCCGTAGCGGTCAATGCCAAAGAGTACATCTATATTGGAGAATGGGGGATTAAGATCAAAATACCAGATACTGTAAAAAATGTCGGCTTCTTATACAATACTGACGGCGACTATTCTTCTCTCTATGTTTCCGCTCGCGTAACCGAGGATAATACCGAAAACCCAGCTTTCAATGATGACTTTTCCGATATGTATTATAATTCGGGTGGACAGGGCGCTATCGGTATAATTAGAAATCCGCACAAATGCGCTATGGGAGAAATCGACGTTGAAGGAGACCCCGGTTCTGGAGTTGATTGCCCGATTATCCTTACGAATTCCTTCGGAAAGGAAATCGGCATCCGGTATAGTCATCCACAAGCTATTTATTCTTCATCCGAAGAACAAAAAGAATGGGAACTTAAAGCTGTTGGTGCCATACAGGAGATGCTTTCTAATCCTGATAATTATTCCGCTATCTAACAAGTTTAAGCCCCGCCTTGCGGGGCTTTTTTGAACTAATGTAAGTCCGCCGTCTGCACTAACGCCGGTTAAAAACCAGCGAAATTTTATTCCCCAAACAGCCACTTCCTAATTCTATCAAACAACGTGTCTTCGTTCTGCGGCAGCTCAGTCTCCTTAGCTGGCGTTTCCGCCACTTCTTCTTGCGCCACAGCATCCTCCGCCACTGGCGCAATCTGCTCCGCAGAAATCAATAATCTCTGTCGACTCGTGCCGAGCGGCCAGCATGTCACTAGAGTCATCATTGGTTTGTCGGTGTTAATTACAAGCTTCGAAACTTCGGTTGGCCAAATAATATCTCGCCCCACCATTTTATAAGTATACCTCACGGAATTGTAGTGAACATACATAATGTCCCCCTCTTCAAGACGTTCCAAACCGGAAAAAATAAATTTATATTGGTTCGCCGAATAAATATCGCCAGCCGAATGCCCCATCACAACGAAATTACCAATCTCGCCTGGATATGCGCTCGCACCATTGATGCGGTAATGCACTACGCCGCGGTTCATCGCTTCCATCACGCCCGAAAGGTCAACGCCAAAATTAAGCGGCACGTCCACATTTAACTTCGGGATAATCAACTTGTTTTCAGCCGAGACTTTCGTTAGCGTTACGGTCGGGTCAACCGCCGTGATTTCGCCAGCTGGCGACTCTCCCGGACTCACGTACGCCGCAATTGGCGCAAAAATCAAGCGGTTATATTGTAGAAACAAAATCACCAGCGCAACCGCCAGCCCCATAAAAATCGGCGTCAATTTCCTACGACGCGAGGATTTCGCCTTCTCCATTGCGCGGGTTTGAATCCGTTCTTTAAAAGACTTTTCACGATCTTTCGCGTCTTCTTCGACCTCATTACTAACAATTTGCGCCGGAGTCTTCGCGCCATATTTCTCCGCCATCTCCTTCTGCGATGCGTCTTCGCGAATCTGCTTCACCTGATTTTTCGCGACATATTCTTTCGCCGCATTCATATAATACTGACTATAATATTTCTGATAATAATCTTGCCAAGCCGTATGGTACTTCTTCCAATCCATCTCCTGTTTCTCGTAAGACTGCAAAACCTTGCGCCGCGCAATTTCTGCCGCCGCCTGCCTTTGTTTCTCATCAGAAGATAGCCCACCGGTTTTTGATTCCATGCCAAAATTATACCAAAATTGCGCCTCGCAATCAACTCGTTTACCCTTGCAAAATACTCCAAAAATCCGCTATAATATATACATAATACAAGGAGTTTTTATGTTTGACACGACTAGCTACAAAAAAGAAATGGACGGTGCACTTGACCGATTTAAAGAAGAAATGAAAAAAGTCCGCACAGGCCGTGCCCATCCCGACATGCTTATGGGCGTCAAGGTCGAAGCTTATGGCCAGTGGATGCCGCTCAACCAAGTTGCTAATGTCACCGTTTCTGGCGCCACCATGCTCCTAGTCACCCCTTATGATCCGTCAACCATCCCCGGAATCAGCAACGCTATCCGCTCCGACACCACTCTCGGCCTCAACCCATCTGATGATGGCCGCGTCGTTCGCGTTCCGATTCCTCCGCTTACCGAAGAGCGCCGCAAAGAAATCGTCAAAACCGCCAGCAAATCCGTCGAAGATGCTAAGGTTAAAATTCGCAACGTCCGCGAAGACGCCCGCAAAGATCTGAAAGCCGGCGAACTCCCCGAAGACGCCAAAAAACGCGCCGAAAAAGAAATCGACAACCTCACTAAAGAATATAACGACAAAATCGACTTTTGCTTCAAAGAAAAAGAAAAAGAAATTATGCAAATCTAGCCGCTTGTGCTAAAATAGTTCCATGAATGTATTTTTGGGAATCATTGTCGGTTTATTTGTTTTAACAGTCTTAATTACAGCGCACGAATTCGGCCATTTTATCGCCGCTCGCCGCTCCGGCGTCCGCGTTAAAGAATTCGGCATCGGTTTTCCGCCGCGCGCTATCGCCTGGGTTAGAAGTAAACCCGAAAAAGGGAAGAAAAAGGGCAAATGGACCCGTATCAAAAAGGAAGACTGGACAAAAGAGCAAAACTCATTGATTTTTAGTCTCAACTGGCTCCCTATCGGCGGTTTCTGTGCTATGGACGGCGAATCCGACGACGAAACCAGGAAGGGTACTTTTGGCTCTGTTTCCTTCTGGAAAAAAACTAAAATCCTCTTCGCCGGCGTTACAATGAACTGGCTCGTTGCTTTTATCGTTTTAACCGTTCTTTGTTGGACTGGTCTGCCAGAAATTCTAACCAATCAATTCAGCATCAAGTCAGACGAACGCATCACTACCAACTCCTACGTCACTGTCGGCACGGTCATGGAGGGCTCTCCCGCCGAAGCCGCCGGGTTCATGACCGACGACCGCATCGTCGCCATCAACGACCAAAACATCTACACTTCTTCCGATGTTATTAATTTCAACAACGCTCACGCCGGCGAAACCGTCACCTACTCTATCCTGCGCGCCAAGCCCACAACCCTCGAAGTTACCCTCAACCCCGCCGACTCCGAATACCTCCTCGGCATCACCATGTCCGCCGGCTCAGTCACCCGTCACTACACCTGGTCAGCGCCAGTAGTCGCTGCTGGTCTCACCGTCCAGCTCACCGGCGAAACGTTTAAAGGTCTCGGTCAGCTCGTCGTCAATCTCGTCACCGGCGCCGCTCGCCAAATATCTTCCGACGTCTCTGTCCGCGAAGAAGGAAAAGAACAAATCTCCGAAGCTACCGAAGGCGTTTCCGGCATCGTTGGCATTATCGGCGGTTATTTCCCAAACCTTATTTCCGCCGGACCAACCTTTATCTTTCTTTTCATGGCCATCATTAGCATCTCCCTTGCCTGCATGAACGTCCTGCCTATTCCAGCCCTCGACGGCGGCCGCTGGTTCATGATTTTCCTCTGCCGTCTTCGCCATAAAAAACTCAGCAAGGAAAAGGAACAGTCTATCGTCGCCAAAGCCTTCATCTTCCTCCTCATTCTCATGGCAATTATCACCGTCATGGACATTATTAAGCTCTTCTAATTATGAAAACAACACTGAAAATCTGCGGTCTTCTTCTCTGGGTCGCCGTCGTCATCATCGCCGTCGAATACGCCGTCACCTTCGGACTCTATTTCATTCTTGGCCGCGACCTCCTCACTACCCCAGTCTGGATGACTATTACCAACGCTATTATTTATGCCCTTGCTCTCTTTCTAATTATCTGGGCTCCAATTAAATTCTTCAAGAAAAAGCCTCTCTCTCGTAAAAACCTTGGACTAGATGACCTTCCTACTTGGACAGACCTCGGCCTTGCCCCTGTTGGTTTCATTGTCTACTTAATATTAGCAAGCATCCTCGTTGCTATTTTTCAAAAATTCCCATTCTTCGACGCCGATCAAGCTCAAGAACTCGGCTACCAGATGCTGAACAACGGCTTCGACCGCATCGTCGCTTTCTTCGCCCTCTGTATTATCGCTCCTATCGCCGAAGAGCTCATTTTTCGCGGTTGGCTCTACGCCAAACTCCGCGCTAAAATCCCCGGCAAAAAGCTCTCTCTCATTCTTTCCATTCTCCTCGTTTCCGTCCTTTTCGGCCTGCTTCATGGTCAGTGGAACGTCGGCGTCAACGTTTTTGCTATGTCGATCGTGCTCTGCGTCCTTCGCGAAATCACCGGCACTATTTACTCTGGCATTCTTCTTCACATTCTTAAAAACACTGTCGCCTTCATCCTCGTCTACATTGTCGGTAGCGTCTAAATATGGTATAATTACCTCAATATGACAATAGAAGACTACCGGAGCGAACGCCTCCGCAAACTTGAAGAAATCAAAAACCTTGGCATCGATCCGTACCCAGCCAAATCTTTCCGCACCCACAAAATCGGCGAAATCATTGGCAACTTCGACGCTTTCAACGAAAAAACCGTCACTCTCGCCGGCCGCATCACCGCCATCCGCTCCTTCGGCAAACTCGCCTTCGTTAAAATAAAGGACATGTCGGGAGAAATCCAAGTGTTTATGACTGCGAGCGGGGAGAAGTGTCCGTTCGAAGGGTCTAAGACTTGGCCAAGCGGCCCGGAGCGGCCCGAGAACGGACCTTCGACCGCAAGCGAACCAATCTTTAACACAAATAGGCTCAAGCTTCTCGACTCCGGCGACTTCGTTGAGGCAACCGGCAAAATCGGCAAAAGCTCAACCGGCGAACTCTCGATTTTTAGTAATGAGTTAAGACTCCTCGGCAAATCCTTACGCCCTCTCCCAGGCCGCGACGGCTTCACTAACAAAGAAGAACGTTACCGCCGCCGCTACGTCGATATGAACGTCAACCCCGAAGTCCGTGAGCGTCTCATCCGCAGAAGCAAATTCTGGCAAGCGACCAGAAACTTCATGCTAGACCACGGTTTCATCGAGGTCAATATCCCCGTCCTCGAGCACACCACCGGCGGCGCCGACGCCACCCCCTTCACCACCCACATGGACGCCCTCGATGAAGATTTTTACCTCCGCATTTCTCACGAACTCCCTCTAAAACGCCTCCTCGGTGGCGGCTTCGAAAAAGTCTTTGACATCGGCCCACGCTTCCGCAACGAAGGCATCGACGATGAACACCTCCCAGAGCACATCGCCTTCGAATCCTACGCTGCATTCGAGGATTACGAAGACGGCATGAACCTCTACGAAGAAATGATTAAATACGTCGCCAAAGAAACTTGGGGAACTCTAAAATTCCACGTCGGCGGTTTTGACATCGACCTCGAAAACGGCGGCAAGCCCTGGCCCCGCATCAAATACGCCGACCTTTTAAAACAAGAATATGGTGTTGATGTTTTTAACCCCGATAGGGAACAGCTCTGCGAAATCCTAAAAACCGAATTCGCAAAGTCCGAAGACAAAAACGACTCTGCCGCTAAGAAATCTCTCGAGCATACTCTAGAAACAGCGACCACCCCGCACCTCATCGACCACGTCTGGAAGCTCATCAGAAAACGCTCCGCTGGCCCGTTCTGGCTCGTCGAGGAACCGCTCGAGCTCTCTCCTCTTGCCAAGAAAAACCCCGACAACCCCAAAGTCACCGAACGCTTCCACCCCGTCATCGCCGGCACGGAAATGGGCAATGGCTTCTCCGAGCTTAACGACCCGCTCGACCAGCTCGCGCGTTTCAAAGAACAACAAGCCGCCCGCGACGCTGGCGACAGTGAAGCTCAAATGCTCGACATGGACTTCGTCGAAATGCTCGAATACGGTATGCCCCCCGCCTGCGGCTGGGGCAACAGCGAGCGCAATTTCTGGCTCTTAGAAGGTGTCTCTGGCCGCGAAGCCGTCCCGTTCCCAATCATCAAATCCAAACAATAAAAACTCCCCGCGACAACTCGCGGGGATTTTGTAAGGTACAGAAGAGGGAAATAGCTGCAGAATTAATTGAAACAATCATCCAGAACCAGACGGATGTTCATCCATTCGCCCTTCGGACGGAATGTCACATCAAACTGCCCCGACGGCATAAAAATTGCCGCCCGCGCATGATCTCCGACTTTATCGGAACTGCCGGTCCAATAGTAGGCGCCACCGTTCTGATTCTGCGGAATATCCGTGCCTTCCCACGTATGGCCATCGTGTCTGAGATTGAACTTTGTCACGCCGTAGTACTCACCGCTGTGATTAATCCAAAAACCCAGCCCACGCCATTCGTGCGCACGAAGCAACCGCAGCCCAAACTCGCGTCCGGCGTTCTGAATCTCAATGGCTTCGTCAAAGCTGAACTGCGTTCTGCCGTCCAACTCAAAGTCATAGTCGAGCACGCCAAGCTGCACGGTCTTAACCTTGTCCGGCGTCCGACCTTCGCAGATCGAGAAGCTTAAAATGCGATAAGCCTTCTCAGCCCGCACCCTGGTTGCCATTTCCTGCAATGCTTTCCTCAAATTCTTAGAGTCCATATTCGACCCCTCCCGAATAATATTTTCCCCGAAGGGAAGAACTATATTATAACAAATAATTCAAAATATGTCAATCCTTGCGAGAAAGCTCAAGCTTATATATAATAATATATATTACATATGTCAGAAAGGGTGGAAAATGTCCAATAAAGTCATGATTATCGGAACGGGCAACGTTGGCGCGTCGATTGCCTACTCCTTAATTAACCAACGCACCGCCGTCAACGAACTCGTCCTCGTCGATATAAACACAGAGGACGCCGAAGGCGAAGCCATGGATCTCCGCGACGCCCTCGCCGTCGCGCCAAGCTACATGAAAATCAAAGCCGGCTCATATAAAGACGCCCGCGGTTGCGACATCATCGCCATCACCGCCGGCGCCAATCAAAAGCCAGGAGAGACTCGCCTTGATTTACTAAAAAAGAACGCCTCGATCTTCCGCCCGATGGTTAAAGAAATCATGCAAAACGGTTTTCGCGGCATCTTCCTCGTCATCACAAACCCTATGGACGTCATGACCTACATAACCTGGAAATACTCCGGTCTGCCGTCCGACCACGTCATCGGCTCTGGCACCGTCCTCGATTCCGCTCGTCTTCGCCTCAAACTCAGCGAACGACTCAGCATCCATCCAAAATCCATTCACGCTTTTCAGGTCGGCGAACATGGCGACAGCGAATTCGCCCTTTGGTCAACCGCCAACGTTTCCGGACAGCCAATCTCCACACTCGTCTCTAAAAACACCATGGACGAAATTGAAAACTACGCCAGAAACGAAGCCTACGAGATAATCGCCAAAAAAGGCGCCACACATTACGGCATTGGCGTCTGTGCCACCCACATCATCCACAGCATCTTAAATGACGAACGTCGAGTCCTTCCTGTCTCGAGCTACGACGACTGGCAAAACGTCTTCACCGGCTTCCCAACCGTCATCGGCCGCCGCGGCGTCATTAAACGCCTTGACATCAAAATGTCCGAAGAAGAAGGAATCAAGTATCAAAAGTCCGTCAACACTCTTAAAGAAGCTATCAAAGAACTTCACGTAAGGGCTTAAAAATAATCTCAAAATCATATATAATATAAATATGAAAAAGTTATTTTTGGCACTCATACTAGCATTAACTTTAACTCTCTTCGGCGACACCGCCCAAACCTTCGCCTCCGCCAATGACTTCTACTTCACCGACGCCACTTTCGATTACTACCTCGAAAAACTCGAAGACGGTCGCTCAAAAATGCACATCGAAGAAAACCTCACCGCCGTCTTCCCGAGCACAAACCAAAACCACGGCATCGAACGTTGTATCCCTAAAAAATACAACAACGTCTCCATCCTCCCCAACCCTAACTTCACCGTCACTAGAAACGGCACCAGCGAGCCCTTCACCACTTATAACGACGGCGGCTTCCTCTGCCTCCGCATCGGCAACGCCAACGTATATGTCCACAATGAACAAATCTACAGCATCTCCTACGACGTCGAAAACGTCGTCTTGAACCCCACTAACGCCACCGGCCAAGAACTCTACTGGGACATCAACGGCACCGGCTGGAGCCAAAAATTTGAATCCATCACCGCCCGCATCCACCTCCCCGAATCGCTCAATCTCGCCCGCAAGAGCCAAGACACTAACCACCTCTCTTGTTACGTCGGTAAATACGGCACCAAAGGCTCCGCTGCCACCTCTCGTTGCACTATCGCCGCCGACACTTCCACCGACTCTAAATACCCCTACACCATCACCTTCACCGCGGCAGATCTAAAACCCGCTGAAGGTCTAACCGTCAACATTGAATTTAAGTCCGACACTTTCTTCGTCAAAGGTCCCGACCCTAACTACAGTCTTTTCATCGCCATCGGCGTCGTCACCTTAATTTCCGGCTTCTTAATCTACAAATGGGTCAAAGCTGAACAAAAAATCAAAGAGAAAAAAGCCTTAGCCAAAGACAAAGTCGTCCCCGTCCAATACACTCCGCCGCAAGGCTTGACCGTCGCCGAAGCCGGCACCGTCTGGCTCAAACCCGAACGTTCGCTCCAAGTCGCGACCCTCATGCAACTCGCCGTCCAGCACGACATCGAACTCGAAAAAGGCGAGAAAAAACGCTTCGGCGGCTATCACTGGAAAATCCACGCCAAACGCGTCGAAGATTTAAAACCCGAACAAAAAATCGTTCTCGAAATCTTAAACGGCGGCCCCACGGTTCACGATGGCAACACTATCGAAATCAAACGCCACTCCTCCACCTCTCACCTCGAAAAACTCGGCCGCGATTTCCCGAAAAAAATCGAAAGCAGTCTCCGCGGCAAACAACTCTTTGAGCCAGAAAAAACCTCCGGTCTTTCCGGCAACGTTGTCACCATCGTCGTTGCCGTCTTCATTATTCTTTTCGCCATCGCTATGCCGCTTTTATCCGTTTTTATTGAAACCATTAACTCGCTCGACGAGTCCGGCGCCACTATCCTCTTCTCCGTCATCGCCATTTTCACCATCAGCATCACCGCCACCGTCGCTGGCTCACGCATCTCCAAATACAAAAAACGCACCCTAGAGGGTATTAAAACCAGCAAATACCTTGACGGCTTGAAAGAATACATGGAGCTCGCCGAAGCCGACCGTCTTAAATTTCTCCAAAGCGTCAAGGGCGCCGACACTTCCAACCAAGGCATCGTCAAGCTCTGGGAAAAACTCCTGCCTTACGCCGTCATCTTCGGCATTGAAGACTCCTGGATGGAGGAACTCAACAAATACTACCAAATGGACGACGTCACCAATCCTTACTGGCTCCACGGCACCACCTACTTCCCAGTCTCCGACTTCCACTCCTTCACGTCCTACACCTCCAGTTCAATCTCCAGCTCCACCGCCTCCAGCTCCTCCGGAGGTTCCTCCGGCGGCGGAGGTGGCGGCTTCTCTGGCGGGGGCGGCGGAGGTGGCGGCGGAGGTGGCTGGTAAAACCTTCCCTATAAACCATAATTTATGCTATACTATATATTATGTTAGATATTAATTATATCCGAGAAAACCGCGAACTCGTCGAAAAATCTGCCAAAGAAAAGGGCTATAAAGACCTTAGCATTACAGACATCTTGAAACTCGACGACTCCCGCAAATCTATTCTTCAAAAGACCGAAGAGCTTCGCAAAGCTCGCAACGAAAATGCCGCAAAACTACAGGGAATTAAGGGTAAACCCGATCAGAATTTAATCGATGCCGGCAAAAAAATCAAAGCAGAACTCTCCGGCCTTGAAAAACAGCTCGCCGACAAAGAAGCCGAGCTGAAAACCGAGCTTAAACGCGTCCCAAACATCATCTTTGATGATGTCCCCTTGGGCGGCGAAGAATGCTCCGTCGAAATCAAAAGATGGGGCAAGAACAAGGAAAAGGGTGTCGACCACCTCGACTTCGCAACTTCTCGTGACTGGGTCGACTTCGAACGCGGCGCCAAAGTCGGTGGTAGCAAATTTTACTACCTCAAAGATGGCCTCGCTCTCCTAGAAAACGCCCTTCTACAATTTGGTCTCAAAAAGGTCCTAGAACACGGTTTTACTTTTATGACCGTCCCCGACCTTGTCTCGAGCCGAATTCTCGAAGGCTGCGGTTTCAACCCGAGAACATCCGACCAATCCGACGAATACTACATCGAAGGCGAAGACCTCGCCCTCATTGCCACCGCCGAAATGCCTCTCACCGGCTACCACATGGACGAAATCCTCGATGAAGACAAGCTTCCCCTCTTTTACGCGGGCTATTCCGCCTGTTTCCGTAAAGAGGCCGGCACTTACGGCAAATACACTCGTGGCCTCTTCCGCGTCCATCAGTTTAATAAACTAGAGATGTACTCCTTCTGTCTCCCAGAACAAAGCAAAGAAATCCACGAAAAAATTCTCGCTATCGAAGAAGACATCTGGCAATCCCTAGGCATTCCTTATCACATCATCAACATCGCCGCTGGCGACCTAGGCAGTCCTGCTGCTAAAAAATACGATCTCGAATATTGGTCACCCGTTAACCAAAAATACCAAGAACTCACCAGCTGCAGCAACTGTACCGACTTCCAAGCTCGCGCTGTCAATTGTCGCGTTCGCCGCAAAGATGGCACAATCGAATTTGTCCACACCTTAAACGGCACCGCTATCTCCCTCGCTCGCGCCATGGTTGCAATTCTTGAGAACTACGCTACAGAAGACGGGAAACTAAAAGTTCCCGATGTTTTGAAACCCTATTTAAACAACAAGGAGGAATTATAAAACATGATTCAAAAAGTCGACATTTCTGGCAGTAATTACAAAGTTGAAGAAAATCTGCGCAAATACATCACTAAAAAAATCGGTAAGCTCGACCGCTACCTCCCACGTGCTAACAAAAAGGACGTTGTCGCCAAGGTCGTCATCACAGAAGTCAATCGAGACCATGGCAACAAATACGAACTTTCCTGCGCCATGGAAATCCCGGGCGGCAAGGTCATCTCCGCCAAAGACGAATGTTCCAATCTTTACGCTGGCATTGATATTATCGAAGCTAAACTCACCGGCCAAATCCGTCGTTTCAAACTCGAACAAAACCCTCACCTCAAAAAAGAAAAAAGAGGTCTTAGGGGTTTGTTCAAACGCGGCTAGCGTGATACAATAATACAGATATTAATTCCGTGGAGTAAGTAATGCCCAAAGACAAGCAAGATGAGGCGAAAGCCCCTAAGACAAAGACCGTCAAACCGAAAACAACCAAAGAGAAAAAACCGACCGACAAACTCGCCGACAAAACCAAACTCGACAAGTTCCTTCAAGGCATTTTTGGTGATGCTCAGAAAAAAATCCTCAAACGCTATTTTAAACGCGCTGAGGAAATCACCAAACTCGAGCCAAAATACGAGAAGCTCTCCGACGACGAGCTAAAAGCCAAAGCAGCCGATTTTAAAGAAAAAGCTAAAAAGAAATCTCTTGACGATCTTCTCCCGGAAGTTTTTGCGCTCTGCCGCGAGGCCACCAAACGTATCCTGGGCATGCGTCCATACGATGTACAGCTCATTGGTGGTATGGCTCTCCACGAAGGCAACGTCGCCGAAATGAAAACCGGTGAAGGCAAAACCCTCGTCGCTCTCCTCCCGGCCGTCTTAAACGCTCTTCCAGGCAAAGGCGTTCATGTTGTCACCGTCAACGATTACCTTGCCCAACGTGACGCTGGCTGGAATGGCCCGGTTTATGATTTTCTCGGTCTTTCCGTCGGCGTTATTATTAACAACGCCTCCTTTGTCTATGACAAAGACTACGAAAACACCGAGCACGCCGACGAACGCTTCCGTCACTTAAAACCAGCCACGCGTAAAGAAGCCTATAACGCCGACATCACCTACGGCACCAACAACGAATTCGGCTTTGACTATCTCCGCGACAACATGACATCCGAAGTTAAATATCTCCGTCAACGCGAACTTAACTTCGCTATCGTTGACGAAGTCGACTCCATCCTCATCGACGAAGCGCGCACTCCGCTCATCATTTCCGCCCCCGCCGGCGACAACCCTGACGCCTACTACGCCTTCGCCCGCATTGCCAGCGCCCTTACTCCCGACGATTACGTCCTCGATGAAAAGCACCGTTCCGTCACCTTAACCGACAAAGGCGTCGAAAAGGTTCAAGATATGCTCGGCATCAAAGAGCTCTACTCCACCAAACACACGCAATTTGTCTATCACATGGAACAGGCGCTCCGCGCAGAAGTCCTCTTCAAACGCGACAAAGATTATGTCGTCACCAATTCCGGCGAAGTCATCATCGTTGACGAGCACACCGGTCGTCTCATGCAAGGTCGCCGTTATAACGAAGGCCTCCACCAAGCCATCGAAGCCAAGGAAGGTGTCGCCGTCAAACAAGAATCCATGACCCTCGCCACCATCTCTTTCCAGAACTTCTTCCGCCTCTACAACAAGCTCTCTGGCATGACCGGCACCGCTTTCACCGAAGCCGAAGAATTCCAGCAAATCTATGCTCTCGATGTTATTCAAATCCCGCCCAACAAACCTATCCAACGTGTCGATAAAGACGACCTCATCTTCCGCACTAAGGCTGGTAAACTTCGCGCCATCGCCAATGAAATCGAAAAATACCACGCTAAGGGCCAACCGGTCCTCGTCGGTTCCGATTCTATCGCAAATAACGAAGAAATTGCGCGTTACCTCGACGAACGCGGCATAGAATACGAAATCTTAAACGCCAAGAACAACGAACGCGAAGCTGCCATCATCGAAAAAGCCGGACAAAAGGGCGCCATCACCCTCGCCACCAACATGGCCGGCCGTGGCACCGATATCAAATTAGGTGAAGGCGTCAAAGAACTCGGTGGTCTCGTCGTTATTGGCTCCGCTCGTCACGATTCTCGTCGCGTCGACAACCAGCTCCGTGGTCGTGGTGGACGTCAAGGCGACCCCGGCACGACTCAGTTCTTCGTCTCCTGCGAAGACGACCTCATGCGCATTTTCCAAGGCGACCGTGTCGCTAGCCTCATGACTCGTCTCGGTGTCGACGAAGACACGCCAATCCAAACTAAGTCCATCAGTAAAACCCTCGAGAACGCTCAGAAAAAAATCGAAGGTTTCAACTTCGACTCTCGCAAAAATGTTGTCCAGTACGACAACGTTATCAACCGCCATCGTAAAGTCGTTTATTCCATGCGTCGCTCAATTCTCGAAGGCGCCGACATTCGCCCAGAAATCATGCGTCTCATCCGCGACGAAGCCGAATTTCTAACTCGCGACTCCTCCCGTGTCAACAAAAAGTTTAACGAAGAGTTTCATGGCGTCTTTAATACCATCGACGAAGATTTAATCGACGAAATCGGCAAAATCCGCAAAGAAAAAGACCGCGCCCATCTCGCCCGCATTGCTATCGAAGAAGCCTACAACCTCAAGGAAGAGGAAGTCGGCGAAGAAAAGATGCGCAAAGTTGAACGCGAAGTCTATCTTAAAGTCCTCGACGCCCTTTGGATGCAACATCTCGAAAATATGCAACACCTTCGCGAAGGCATTCATTGGCGCTCCGTCGGTCAACGCGATCCACTCGTCGAGTACCGCTCCGAGTCACAAAAGCTCTTCGACAATCTAGAGCGCAATCTCCGTGAAGAAGTCCTCAAAGTGCTCCTTAACCTCACTGAGCAGGATGCCAACTTACCAGAGAACAACGACGAAGAATACGACAGCGAACTCACCAAGATGGCAGAAAGCGCCACCGAAAAAGGCGTTAACGAAATCTCCGCCGGCGACAAAAACCTCGACAGCGAATTCAAAGAAAGCACAGGTGCAAAAAGGCCTTCTGGCGCCAATACCAACGCCAACACAAAACGCAACAAGAACAAGAAAAAACGCAAACAACAGCGTCAGAATCGTAAACGTCGCTAGGAATCAGCCGTGCGCCATTACGTAGAGGAGGTAAAGTTAAAAAATGGCGCCCGTGGGCTATTCATCAATGTCCCCGGCGCCAGCGTCATGTCCACCCGCGTTCAATTTCGCGGTGGACTTCGTTATACCAAAAAACCAGAGCTCTACGAAATCGCCCACGTTGTTGAACATTTAAGTTTTGGCGCCAACAGCAAATTCAAATCCGAATTCGCCTATGAATCCGAATTCACCAAGAACGGCGCCTATCACAACGCCTGGACTTCCGACCTTTCTATCGTCTACGAAACCGAATGTGCCGACTTTGAATGGGACCGCATCCTGGAGCTCAAACGCCTCGCGATTGCCGAACCACGTTTTAACGAAGTCGAGTTGAACGCCGAAAAAGGCAACGTCAAATCCGAACTCACCGGCTACATGAATGATTATAACCGTTTACTCTGGCCGCGCCTCCAACAAGCTATCGGTGAAAATGTCCAAAATTTGCAAGAACGCGTCCGCACGCTTCAGAACATCGAGCTTAAAGACATTCGCGAACACTATCACCGCACCCACACCGCCAAGAATATGCGTTTCGTCATTTCCGGCAACCTCGGCCTACGCCGTCGCCATAAGCTTCTGAAAATGCTAAACGCCTGGGATCTAAAAGAGGGCGAACGACTCGACATTCCGTTCGACAATCTGCATTGCGCCGACCCCGTCCTGATTCGCCGTAAAGATGCTTCAAACATCACCTTTGGTTTTTCTTTCGTAACGCCTCGCCGCCTCGACACTGCCTGTACGATTGCCATGTCTTGTCTTAATCACATTTTGACCGGCACAATGTCAAGCCGCATTTTCGGCGAAGCGCGCCGCCGTGGGCTTGTCTATGGCATGGGCAGCTCACTCAATCTCGACGAATCGAAATCTTCTTGGGACTTTGACGGCGAAGTCGACGAAGAAAATGCGATCGAGCTCTTTGACCTTATTCGTAGCGAACTCGCCCGAGTTCTAAACGGCGAAATCGATGACGCTGACCTTGAAGCTGCTAAAAGCTACACTCTCGGCCGCTTCCAAATGGCAGCGCAAACTGTTGGCCAGCTCGCTGATTTTTACGCCGAAGAATATTTTAAAGCCGACGAAATTGAAAATTATCAACTCGTTCCCGATATCGTCCGTACCGTCGATAAAACCGAAATCATCGAGCTCGCTCGCGAACTTATTTCCTCCGGCATTTCCTCTCTTGTCGCCGTCGGTTCCTGCGAAAAATCTCTCATCATAGACCTCGCTTCTCGCCTTAAACTCTAGCCTACTCAAAACTATTATGCTAAACTAGTCTTATGCAACCACAAAATACGACCGAAAACCAAGACAATCCTAACTCGAACGAGCCAGAACGCACCGTTAAACCAAGCATATACCCAGAAGCAACCGAAGGCCGGCTCCAAACTTCTTCCGCGCCTCAACCCGACGAACAAAAAATCATCTCCGCCAATATCGACGGCTCGCCCGAATACGAAGCCTTCAAGCAAAACGTTCGCGAAGCTAAATCCGTACAAATGGAAGATAACCTCTTCGGTCGTATCGTTTTCTTTGTCATCGGCATCGTTATGCTGGCTTTTTCCGAGCGCCTTTACGGCTGGCGCATCCCCATCATTAGCTACATTTTAAAAGGCGTCGCCGCCATCTTCATCATTTTTCTAATCTACTATACCGTCCGCCAAATTCAAATCAGCCTTGCTTCTCGTCGCTACAAGAAGAATAGAAAAAAGAATTCCTAATTTTCGTGCTATACTTAATATATGAATATATTAATCTTAGGCTACGGCGTTGAAGGCAAATCCGTAGAAAATTACTTTAAACACGACCCCGCCATTTTCGAACACACCTCCATCAAAATCCTCGACAAATTCGACAAAGAAGAACTGCTTTTTAAAGACTACTCCGATTACGACCTCATTTTTCGAACTCCTAGCATCCCGCCCAAGTTCATCGACGCCCCGAAAGAAAAAATCACGAGCTGCACCAAATACTTCTTCCACCACTGCCCCTGCCCCATCATCGGCGTCACCGGCACGAAGGGGAAGGGCACGACTTGCACAATGATTCGCGACCTGCTCAGTGCATTAGACGAAAAAGCCTATCTCGTAGGCAACATCGGCACTGCCTCTCTCGACGTCCTGCCCGAACTAACCAAAAACGACGTCGTCGTCTACGAAATGTCGAGTTTCCAGCTCTGGGACATGGACATTTCCCCCGCCGTCTCCGTCGTCTTGCGCCTCGAACCCGATCATCTCGACGTCCACGAATCCTACGCCGAATACCTCGCCGCCAAACAAAACATCGTCAACTTCCAAACTGGAGACGACTTCTGTATCTACTTCAAAGATAACAAAGACACCGTTTCTCTCGCTACGAATTCCCAGGCTAAAAAGTTCGCCTACCCCTGTTCCGATGCTGATTGGAGCGCGGAGCAAAACTCCGCAAATTCTGAATCAATTCGCGGCAAAATCGACGCTTTGTTAGACAATTTAACCGTCCCTGGGGCTCACAACCGCGAAGACGCCGAAGCCGCCCTTCTTGCCACCTTTGCTTTTTTCAAACGCAAAAATCACAACCTAACCTTTCAAGATTTCCTCAGCGAACACGAAGCCGCCATTGCCGCCGCCTTCAAAAACTTCAAGGCTCTCCCGCACCACATTGAACTCGTTCGTGAGCTGAACAACATTAAATACTATGACGACTCTTTCTCAACCGTCTCACCCGCCCTCCGCGCCTGTCTAAATGCCTTCCCGGATACCCCATTCGTTCTCATCGCCGGCGGCAAAGACAAAGGCTTTGACCTTTATGATGTAAAGCGCATGATTTTTGACAATCACAATCTCATCAAAGCCGTCCTAATCGGTGAAACCGCCACCAAACTGAAGGATGGCGAAGACCCAGCAAAATTCGTTGATTGTGGCACCGATTTTGAGCTCGCCGTTAAAACCGCTCAAGGCCTCGCCGAAAGCTACCTAAACGAAGAAGAAATGAACTCCGACACTTGTCTAGTCGACAAAAAGCCAGAAATCAAAAATCCCGTCGTTCTGCTCAGCCCTTGTGCCAGTTCATTCGACATGTTCAAATCCTACAAACACCGTGGCGACGAATTTAAGAAAATCGTAAACAGTCTTTAATTATGGAAGATATCAAAAAACAACTAGCGCAGCTCGCAAACCTTGTTGCCGAATCTTGGGCCAAACTTAATCTGCCCCAAAAACTAGCTAACTTAAAATCTCTCGAACAGGAAATTGCCGAGCCAGAACTTTGGCACAACCCCGAACGCGCAAAAAGCAAAAACGAAGAATTCGCGCATTTAAAAGACGAAGTTGAGCCATGGACTTTATTAAAAACCCAGATCGACGACCTCGAGGGCCTGATCGAACTCGGCGGAGAAGATTTAAAAGATGAAATCGCCGGCCAACTTACCGCCATGCAAAAATCATACAACACGCTCAAAAAAGCCTTGAGATTCACCGGCGAATTCGACCACGCTGGCGCCATCTTACGTATCACCGCCGGCGTCGGCGGCACCGAAGCCATGGACTGGGCAAGCATGCTAGAGCGCATGTATCTCCGTTTCTTTGAAAAAAACAATTTTAAAGCCGGCCTCGTCGAGCGCGTCGCCGGCGAAGAAGCCGGCATTAAAACCGCCGTCTACGAAGTCGAAGGTCGGGACGTTTATGGCACCCTAAAATCCGAGCACGGCGTCCATCGCCTCGTTCGCCTCTCGCCTTTCAACGCTGACAACTTAAGACAAACTTCTTTTGCGCTCGTCGAAATCCTCCCCATCATCAAATCCGACACTGACGTCAAAATTGACGAAAAAGATCTTCGCATCGACGTCTATCATTCCGGTGGTCACGGCGGACAGTCCGTCAACACCACAAATTCCGCCGTCCGCATTACGCATCTCCCCACAAACACCGTTGTTGCCATTCAAAACGAACGTTCCCAACTCCAAAACAAAGAAAAAGCCATGGAAATTCTCCGTGGTAAACTCGCCCAAATGAAACTCGAGCAACAAGCAGAAAGCATCGACAAACTCCGCGCCGGCGAATCCGCTAAGTGGGGCCAACAAATTCGCAATTACGTCCTCCAACCCTACCAACTCGTCAAAGACACTCGCACTAAACACGAAGAAAAAGATGCCGCGCGAGTTTTAGATGGCGACATCATGCCCTTCATTGATAGTTTTCTTGAACAATGATAGCGATTATGCTATTATAATATATATGATATTGCTCGACCATGTCACAAAAATCTACCCGGGCGACAAAAAGCCGGCTCTTGACGACGTGTCCTTACATATCGAGCCTAATGAATTCGTCTTTCTTGTCGGTAAGTCTGGCGCCGGCAAGTCAACCTTAATGAAAATGATTACTAAGGAAGAAGACCCCGACATGGGCAAAATCATCATCGGCGGCATCGACCTTGATTATATCAAACGCCGACATATTCCTCATTATCGCCGTCGTCTCGGCGTCGTCTTCCAGGATTTTAAGCTCTTGCCCCGAAGAACCGTCTATGAAAACGTTGCCTTTGCCCTCGAGATTGCTGGCATGTCCACACGCGAGATTAAGCATACTGTCCCGAAAGTCCTCGAGCTCGTTGGACTCACCGAACAAGCCAACAAATTTCCCGCCCAGCTTTCCGGCGGTCAACAGCAACGTGTTTCTATCGCGCGTTCCGTCGCTCGCCAACCAAAAATTCTCATCGCCGACGAGCCAACCGGCAACCTCGACAAATTAACCCGCACCGAAATCATCACCCTTCTTCAAAAGATCAACGACTTTGGCACCACCGTCCTCGTCACCACCCACGACGAAACCATCGTTAACAACCTTGGCAAACGTGTTATCACCCTCAAAAACGGTCGCATCGTTGCCGACCAAAAAACCCACGGCATCTACCGTCTCGACGGCGAGCCAGAAGTCCTCATCGACGATTCGCCAAAAGCCCCCGGCTTCGCTCTCAAGTCCGAACAGCGCACCACGATCACTTCCGCGCCTAAACCAAAAGCTAAACCAACCCAAAAGCCAACCATAAAGAAGCCCCACACGCCAAGAAAGAAGGTGGCCTGATGTCTACTACAAAAAAGAAGCTCGAAAAGCAGCTCACTAAGAAAAACCTAAGAACACTCACGAAAAACGGCCGCACAAAAAAGGCCCGCTCGGTTCGTCGTGTTTTTAAATACGGCGCCATCAATTTTGGGCGCAATATTTGGCTCTCGACTGCCGCCACCCTCGTCATGACCATCACCCTCCTTGCCCTCTCCGTCACACTCGTTGCCAGTGTCGTACTAAGCGAAACCGCCAACACCATGCGCGACAAAATTGATATTACCCTCTTCTTCAAACCGGGAACAGGGAAGGAAACCCTCGAAGTTCTCAAACAGGTCATGGGCAACGACCCCAACGTCAAAAGCATCGAGACCAGAACCAGCGAAGAAGAATACGCCAATTTTCTCGAAGAAAACAAAGACAACGAACTTCTCATTGAAACGCTCGAAGACCCAACCATGGACATGCGTTCAACCATGATTTCCACCATGCAATCAACCATGCGCCTTAAAGTCTATGACACTGAAAATCTCGACTCCATCAAAAACATCGTCGCCTCCGACATCAATTTCGTCAAAAACCTTGACGAAACCGTCGAACCAACTTACGACGTTAACCAAGCCGAAATTGCCACTATCACTCGTTGGGCCAACATCGCTACAACCGGCGGCATCGCTCTCTCTGCTGTTTTCGTAGTCATTTCCGTTCTTGTTATTTTTAACACCATCCGCATGGCAATTTTCTCTCGTCGCGAAGAAATCTACATGATGAAGCTTGTTGGCGCCGACGGTTATTTTATCCGCGGTCCCTTCCTCGTCGAAGCACAACTTTCCGGCGTCGTTTCTGGTCTCATCGCCTCAGGTCTCGGCTACCTCGGCTTCCATTTCTTAGAACCACGCCTCGCCAAATACGGCATCAATATCGACACCGTCAAAAACATTCTCGAGTCCAACCAAATTGTGCTCGTCATCGTCGCCATGGTGCTCGCCGGCGCTATTATCGGCACCATCTCCGCTCGCCTCGCCGTTCATAAATACCTCCGCAACCCATCTAAATAATTTTATTGCTATTTTAACCATAAGGTGTTATCATAAAATTATGGTAATACTTAGAAGAGTTAAAATCATTTTCGCGGCTCTTACTGTTATGCTTTTCTCAACCGTCGCCGTCCTCGCAAATTACCAAACTCCCGTCCGTGCTGTCGACCTATGCACATCCGACGAGTGCAAAGCCGCTGCCGCCCGTGAAGCTGAAGCTCGTCAAAAAGCCGCCGACGCCGCTGCCGCCGCTAAGTCTCTCGAAGAGGTCGTTCAAGGCTTAGAACTGGAAATCTACGCTCTTGAAGCCAAAATAAAGTCCAACGAAGCCGTCGCGGCTGACCTCGCCCTTAAAATCAAAACCAACGAGGAGAAGCTTGAACTTCAAAAAAATGCTCTCGCCTCTCTCCTGGTTGATAATTATTTTGAGTCCGAACCTGACACAATTCTTATTCTCGCCGGCAGCAGTAGCATTTCCGACCTAACCGAAAAACAAACTCGCGCCGAAACCGTCAAGCAACAAATCAACATCAGCGCCAAAAACATCAAAGCCGTCAAAGAAGAACTCGAGTCCGACAAAGCCGAAGTTGACCGCCTCGTCGTCGATCAAAAGAACCAAAAAGAAGTCATCAAAAACAAACGCGCCGAGCAAAATCGCCTCATCGCCGAATATCAGAACAATGCCGAAAACTACACCGCCGAAGCCGAAGAAGCTCGTCGCGAAAAAATCATCGCCATTGCCAATGAGACTCGCCAAAACAACAGTTCTGGTGTCATCGGCTACGGCACTAATACCTATCCATGGCAATCCGTCTGCCCCGCCCAAAACCTTTGGTGGAGTGATCGCTGGGGCTACGTCTGCCAGTGCGTTCATTATGCCGGATACAAAGCCAACGAATTTTGGGGCGTCGACATCTCCTACTGGGGCAACGCTTATTCATGGGACGAAGCCGCCGTCGCTCGCGGCTACGTTGTCGACCGCAATCCCGCCCCGTTCACCGTCGCCGTGTCTAACGCCGGCGCCTGGGGCCACGTCATGTGGGTAGAAGGCGTCAATGGTGACGGCACCATCAACGTTTCCGAATATAACAATCCATACAGCTCCGCTAGCGGTGCCGAAGGCGACTACGGTTTCCGCTCCGGTGTTTCCGCCGCCGGTCTCGTTTTTATCCATTTTGACCAGCGCGCTTGGTAAAAATGTGCTACAATATTAACCATGGCAAAGATAGATTGGAAAGCGAAGAAAGTTAAGCTCGGAAGCTCTATCGTCGGAGCTTTTGTCGCACTTATCATAGGCGTCGTTTTAGGTGTCAGTTGGAACAACTACGCCCCGTACCTCGGCGGCAAACTCTCCGCTAACTCAAACGTCTCCTGGAATGAACTTAACGAAGTTTATAACTCGCTTATCACGAATTATGATGGCGACATTGATAAGTCCGCCATCATTGACGGAGCCAAACACGGCCTCGTCGAAGCTGTTGGCGACCAGTATACCGTTTATATGGACAAGGAGGAGACTTCCGACTTTAATAGCCTGCTCCATGGCGACGTGGGCGCCGGCGTCGGCATCGAAATGGGTCTTCGCGACGGCTACGTCCGTGTTCTCCGCACCCTTCCCGACAACCCCGCACGCGAAGCTGGCGTCCTCGCTGGCGACGTCATTTACAAAGTTGACAACGAAGAAGTCTACACTTGGAGCACCGAAGATATAGCTAACAAACTTCGTGGCGCCGCCGGCACAGAAGTCGAGTTGACTGTCGCCCGCGACGGCGAAGAAAAAACTTTTAACCTCACCCGAGAAACCATCAATAACGTCTCAGCCTATGTCGACTACAAGAAAAACAACACCGCCGTTGTTACCATTACGCGTTTCGACAATGACACTGGCACGCTCGTACAAAGCTTCGCTAACGAAATCTTAAACAAGGGCACCCAGAAACTCATTCTCGACCTCCGCGGCAACGGTGGCGGCTACGTCAGCGCCGCTCGCGATCTCCTCTCCCTTTGGCTCGACGGCGACAAAGTTCTCATCCAAAAGAGCAAGTTTTCCGCCGTAGACGACATCACCTACGCGCTCAGAAACAAAGCTCTCTTCGCCAATCTCAAGACCATTGTCCTCGTCAACGGCAACACGGCTTCGGCCTCGGAAATTGTCGCTGGCGCTCTCAAAGACTACAACAAAGCCACTATTGTCGGCGAAACCACTTTTGGCAAAGGCGTTGTCCAGTCCATGCTTAACCTCTCTTCCGGAACCACTCTCAAAGTCACTTCTGCTCACTGGTATACTCCTAACGGCAACACCATCAACCTTACCGGCATCGAACCCGACCACGAAGTCATCAACACATACGACGACATCAACCACTCTCGCGACCCGCAGATGGACAAAGCGCTAGAAATTTAGCCCAAAATTTGATATAATATCCCCATGCGGATTAAATCCGAAAAACTTACTATAACTGCGGGCTTTGTTTTGATGGCCGTCTTTTTCCTGCTCGGCATGAAACTAGCGCCAGCTTCCTTTGCCGACAACGAAGACGCCCTCGAAGAAACGACTTATTCTTCCTCTGACCAAAATCATTTCGTCACCGTCTTTGATGGCGACATCAAAAAAACCGTCAAGACCGACGCCGCGACCGTAGCGGATGTTCTCGAACGACTCAATATCTCGCTCGACCCGACTGACGCCGTCGCACCTACACTCGAATCCGCCATTGACGCCGACAACTTCTATATCAACATTTATCGCTCACACCCCATCCTAATCTACGATGGCATCCACTCACAAATCTCCCACGTCACAAGTTATGAACCCTACACCGCCGTTCGCTCCGCCGGTTTCACGGTTTACGACGACGACACCGTCACCATTGCCACATCAACCAGCTTTCTAGAAACCGGCGCCACCCCAACCTACCAAATCCATCGCGGCAACGGCGACACCGTTACGATCGAGGAAGATATTGATTTTACAACCGAAACTATTCGTGACTACAACATCCCATCTGGTTCTGAAGAAGTCCGTGAGCTCGGCGAACTTGGCAAAGTCAAAAAAGTCTATCGAATAAAACGCATCAATGGCGAAGAAACGAGCAGCGAACTTATCTCTGAAGAAATCATTCGCGAGCCTAAAGCGCGTATCGTCGCCATTGGCACCGCCATCAAAAACGCTTCGCCACTCACTGCATCCATGGGACGCAATCGATACACGGCAAAAAACTTAAACGGCGATTATGTTGAGCGCCAAGAAACGTATTATGATTTACCTATGTCTGGCGTCATGGCTTTCTGCGGCAAGTCTAGCTACACCGTACGCGAAGATGGCGCTAAAGTTGACGATGAAGGATACATTCTCGTCGCCGCCGATCTCTCCCGTTACCCACGCTGTTCGATTGTCGAAACCTCTCTTGGCCTCGGCAAAGTTTACGACACTGGCACCTTTGCCACTACCAACCCAGAACAATTCGACCTTGCCACCGACTGGACTAATCGCAACGGAATTTAGAATGAAAAACAAAAAATCTCTTGGCCAAAACTGGCTCAAAGACCGCCCCACTCTCGAAACTATCGCCGACCTCGCTCTCGACCTCCCAGAAACGTCGCTCGAAAAAGACGTCAAGCTTTGTCTCGAAATTGGCCCCGGCCTCGGCACGCTCACCTCAAGCCTCTTGCGACGCTTCGACAAAGTTATCGCCATCGAGTTCGACGAACGTCTAGCGGCCAATCTCCCCAAATCTTTTCCCGGTAAAAACCTCGAGGTCAAACATCAGGACTTTTTAAAATTTGATTTAAATCAAATCGAGGAACCTTATGTCGTCGCCGGCAACATCCCCTATTACATCACAACGCCCATCATAGAAAAACTTCTGCTCGCGAACAACAAGCCCGAAAACATCGTTCTGTTAATCCAAAAAGAAGTTGCCGAAAAAATCTGCCCTAAAGAAGCCAAACTGAACAATTCCTCACTCAGCCTGTTCGTTGAAAACTTCGCCAAACCAAAGCTTGGTCCCGTCGTTACAAGAGATTTTTTCACGCCACCACCAAAAGTCGATTCTCAGGTCCTGATTCTTCAACCTCGCCCAACCCCGCTCGTCGAAACCGACGTTTTAGATTTTATTCATAAGTCATTCACAAATCCTCGAAAGAAACTTTCTGCCAACCTCGCCAGCTTCACCGACTACGACAAACCCAAGTTAGAAGCAATATTAAAAGACCAGGGAATTAATCCTGCTGCCCGCCCCGCCGATTTGAGTCTCGAGAATTATGCTATGCTTGCTAAAACCCTCAAAACACGGTAAAATAAAACTAAGTTCTATGTAAATAACCAAACGGAGAGATCAAATGAATCAAGACCCCACTAATCCTATTGCACCAAACCCCGCTGCGCCAACCGCGCCGGCGGCTCCTGACTTTTCTAACCCTGCCGCAGCGGCAGCTCCAACCGTAGCTATGCCAACCGCTCCGGTCATGCCAGAAACGCCCGCGCCCGAAGCTTCTGTCGCCCCCGACGTTCCATCAATCGATCCGTCTCTCCTACAGCAAGCCATCGCCGACGTCCCCGAAGAAGCCGCCGCCACCACACCTGATGTTCCGTCCGCCGTCTCGCTCGACAATCTCGGCGCCGACGCGACGCCAGCGCCAGAAGTTAACCCCCTGACCACTGCTGCCCCCGCCGCCGACTTTACCACGCCCGAAACTCCGGCCACGCCAGCCGACCCGACCGCCATGCCCGCCGACGACACACAAAAAACCACTCCATCCGTCGCATTTAACGACCCCGCTTCGCAACCCGACGCCCATAAATCTCGCGACATCGACCTGTCCGGCATCACCGAAAAGTTCAAGAAAAACCCCGTTCCATTCATTGTCGGCGGTTCACTCCTCATTATCGTTGGTCTCGTCCTCATTATCGCCTTTGCAATCTAATAACCCTTTATTCTGAATAAAAATGACAAAATCTACCTATATTACCACTGCTATTCCTTATGTTAACGGCGCACCGCACGTCGGACATGCGCTAGATTATCTTTTGGCGGACGTCTATGCTCGCTATCAAAAGGAACAGGGAAACACCGTCCGTTTCCAGACCGGCACCGACGAACATGGCAACAAAATTTGGAGCAAAGCTCAAAGCCTCGGTGTTCCCGTCGAACAATACGTCGCTGAGAATTCTGCCAAATTCCAAGATTTTATTAAAAAGCTTGGTGTCGAACCAACCGATTTTATCCGCACATCCAGCCCCGACCACGCCCGTCGCGTTCAGCTTATCTGGGAAAAACTCAAAGACCATATCTACCCTGCCGAGTACGAGGGCTGGTATTGTTCCGGCTGCGAACGCTTCGTCACCGACAAAGAACATGAAGAAACCGGCGGGATCTGCCCCGATCATCAAACTCCTTACGAACGCCTCTCCGAAAAAAACTATTACTTCCGTATCTCCGACTTTAAAACCCAAATCAAATCTGCCATCGAGTCCAATGAACTAAAGATTCTGCCCGAATTTCGCAAGCTTGAAGTCTTGAAGCTCCTCGAAACTTCACCCGACGTCTCAATTTCTCGTCCCAAAAAGAATCTTAGCTGGGGCATCCCTGTGCCTGGTGACGAGGACCAGGTCATGTACGTCTGGATTGACGCCCTTGCTAATTACCTGACCGTCCTCGGTTTCCCCGAAAAAGACATTTCTGATTTCTGGCCTGCCGACGTTCAATTCGTCGGAAAAGATATTTTGCGTTTTCACGCCATCATTTGGCCAGCAATCTTACTCGCCCTCGACCTTCCGCTCCCGAAAGTCATTCTTTCTCACGGACATGTCCTTTCGAACGGTCAAAAAATGTCCAAATCCCTTGGTAATATTATCGACCCATTAGAAATCCTCAACAAATACGGTCTCGACCCGTTCCGCTACTTTTTCCTTCGACACATTGACACTTTTGCCGATTCCGATTTTACATGGGAAAAATTCGACGCCGCCTATTCTAACGAACTCGCCAACGACCTTGGCAACCTCGTCCAGCGCCTCGCCGTCCTTAGCAACAAAAATTCCGTCAATCTACCAGATTTCACCCCTACAAAAGACGAAGAATATATTAGCCTGATGGACAACTTTGAATATACCAAAGCTTTCGACCACATTTGGAACAAAATCCAGCAAATCAACAAAGACATTAACGACCTCGCTCCTTGGTCCGTCGCCAAAACCGATCCCGAAAAAGCCAAAGACATCCTCACCGATCTCGACTTAAGACTGCTTGACGCAGTTGTGCTTCTCAAACCCTTCCTTCCCGAAACCGCCAACAAAATCGCCGAAATCTTCAGCGCTTCGTCAATCGCTATTCCTCAGCCCCTTTTTCCTAAAGCAAAATAATAAACACCAAAGACGCTAGCGCCAGCGCAACAAGAACAAACCAAATCCACCCAAACCGTCCAGTTTTTTCGTATTGTTCAAAAAACTCCGAATCCTCAATAAAATCCGGGTCCTCGCCATCCGCCGTCTGCGTTCTTTGCATTTTTTCCCGCAAATCCGCATTAATCTTTCTTGTCAGCTCACGGTTATCATCTTCATCTCGGGTGACCATTACGCCCATAGATTTTTCTCCTTCTTTTCTTCTTCAATATTTTCGATTTTGATTATCTTATTATACCATATCGCGAAAAAGTGTGATATAATACCCTCAAATATCATTTAAGGAGGTTTATGGCTAAATCGAAAAAGTCTGGTAAAAAAACCAAGACGAACCCGCCCGTGAAAGATGAAAAACTTTCCGACAAAAAAGAAAAAGTTAAAGCCGAGACTAAAAGCGTCAAAGAAGTAAAAGACACTAAGCCCGAGAAAGAAACAAAGGAAACTAAGGAAGTTAAGGAAGCCAAGGAAGAAAAAACCGAAGAGAAAAAGGTCGTCACTTCCGAGAAAAAACCCGGCTTCTGGAAAAAGTTTTTCGCCAAAAAATATGAAGGGGACGAAAATATCCTCACCATCTTCAAGAACAAAAAGGTCTACGGTGCTTTACTTGGAGAAATCTTTGGCACAATGTTCATCACAATGATCATTCTAACCTTAGGTCTTTACCAGCTGCTCTATCTTTTCTTGATTCTCACCGTTGTCTACATCGCTGTCCGCAAGCTTTCCGGTGCCAATCTTAACCCAGTTATCACCGTCGGCATGATGGCCACCCGCCGTATGTCAGTTATTCGGGGAATCCTCTATCTCCTCGCACAAGTCGTCGGTGCTTGGCTCGGCCTCACCCTCATCTCCGTTTTCATTAACGTCAGTGGCTCCGAAGCTGAACTTCCTGGCATGACTGCCACACCAGACGGCAAATTCTGGATTATTTCCATGCTCGAGTTCACCGGCGCAGCTATCATTGGTTATTTCTATGCCCGTTCTCAAGCCATCAAGAAAAATCCCGCCGCTTTTGGTCTCCTCGCCGCTGGTGGCACCGTTATCGCCCTCATCACCGTTTACATCATCACCGCAAACTATTTCTCGCTTGAAGGCACCTTCATGCTCAACCCAGCAGTCGCTTTGATGTACCAGATTTTGCCTCAAAGCGCCAATGGCGTCGGCGAATTACTTGGCGGCATCGGCCTCGCGCTCTGCACCTACGTCATCTTCCCAATGGCTGGCGGAGTCATCGGCTTCTACCTTTCCGATGTTTCCGAAACCCTCGTCGAAGAGTAGTAAAATTCCAAAACTCAAAAGAGGCGCTCTCGCAAAAGCGTCTCTTTTGTTGTATAATGTATATTAATATGTCCAAAATAGAAGAATTGAAGGCCGAACTCAAAACTCTCGGTCGTGAGTATGCTAAAATTAAAACTTTGCCCGAAAGCGAGCGTAAAGCTTTTGGCGAACAACTAAACGCCAAGAAAAACGCTCTTCTCGCCGCCATCAAAGCCGAAGAAGAAGCCGCTGAATCCGCCGACGTCACACCGATCGACCTTACGGCGCCTTTCGCCGAGAATGCCGCAAAACACGAATTCAAAACCGGTACTAAACACCCCCTCACACAAGAACTCGAGCGCGTCGCCAAAATTTATCGCCTCATGGGCTTCAACGTTATTGAGGCGCGCCAGCTTGATGACGAATTCCATATGTTCGACTCACTTAACTTTCCAAAGGAACACCCGGCGCGCGACGGTTACGACACCTTCCGCACAGAAGAGGGCTTTATCCCTCCCGCGCACACCTCGACCATGCAATATCGCGCCCTCACCCGCTTTAAAAACGACCTCGAAAAATACGGCCAAATCGCCGTCGTTGTGCCTGGCCGCGTCTTTCGCAATGAGGATGTTGACGCCACTCACGAGCACACCTTCTATCAATGCGAAGGCGTCTTCGTTTCTAAAGACGCTACGCTTGGACAAATGCTTGCCACTTGGAAAAATTTCTTCGAGACTTACTACGGTCAAAAACTCAACATCAAAACCCAGCCCGGCTTCTTCCCATTCACCGAACCTTCTCTCGAATTCCAAATCGAAAAACCAAAGGCCCTCGGCGGCAAAGGTGATGGCTGGCTCGAGATGGGCGGCTGTGGCATGATTCATCCGAACGTCTTAAGAACCGCCGGCATCGACCCGGAAACATACAAAGGCTTTGCATGGGGTGGCGGTATTGACCGTCTCGTCATGCTGAAATACGGGATCAACGACGTTCGCTACTTTGAATCAGGAAAACTAAATTTCTTGAAGGAGTTTTAATCTATGCTAATTTCACTCAACGAACTTAAACAGCTAGTCGACATCAAAATTCCTGACGATGAGCTTTTTAAACTCATCGGCTCCCGCCTCGTCGAAATTGAACACGTCGAAGACCTTGCTCCAAAATACAAAAAAATCTATATCGTCAAAGTTAAATCCGCCGAGCCAATCGAGGGTACTCATCTCCATCTCTGCCAAATCGACGCCGGCAAAGAACTGAATAGCACAATCGACCCCGAGCACGACGGCTATATCCAAGTTGTTTGCGGCGCACCAAACGTCAAGAAAGGCATGCTCACCGCCTGGGTCGCCCCAGGAGCCATCGTCCCCGCAACTTTCGGCACAGCGGAACCCTTTGAAATTTCCGCTCGACCACTTCGCGGCTTTATGAGTTATGGCATGCTCGCCGCTGCTGACGAACTCGCCTTAAGCGATGACCACGGCGGTATCGTTTCTATCTCTCCCGACCACGTCATTCTAACCGAAGACAATCGTCTTCGCGCCGTCCGTCCTGGCGACACTCTTGCACGGGCTTTCGATTTAAACGATAAAATCATCGAAGTCGAGAATAAATCCCTCACTCATCGCCCTGACTGCTTCGGACTCATTGGCTTCGCCCGCGAAGTCGCCGGCATTCTTGGTGAAAAATTCGAATTTAGCGACAAAAACTCCATTACCATTCCGCGCATCACTAACCCCGTTCCGCTCTCCGTTCAAATCTCCGACTACAAAATTTGCCCCCGCTACGAAGCTCACGTCATTGATCTTGGTGGCACCGGTCTCGACGAACCCGTCACCGATTTTCTTAAACTTGACGACATCTTCTTCGCCAAAGCCGGCATGCGTTCTATTTCTCCGCTCGTCGACGTCACGAACAAAATCATGCTCATGACTGGTCAGCCGCTCCACGCCTTCGACTACGATAAGTTCGTTGCCGTAGGCGGCACCGACACGCCCGAAATCCGCGTTCGGCTCGCTCGCAAAGGCGAAAAACTCGTTCTCCTCGACGACAAAGAAATTGAATTAAACGAACACGACATCATCATCTGCTCCAGCGACACGCCAGTCGCCTTAGCTGGCGCTATGGGTGGTAAATCGACCGCCATTGATAATTCAACGCGTCGCGTCATTTTCGAAATCGCTAGCTTCTCACTCTACAACTTACGCAAGACCCAAATGTCTCACGGCATTTTTAGTGAAGCCATCACTCGTTTCACTAAAGGTCGCCCTGCCACCGATCTCGATTCTGCTCGCCACATGCTTTTTGACGAGCTAGAACACTTTGCTGGCAGCGAACCTATCGCCTCCGTCATCGACACTGACCCCGCCCTCATTCAAGACAACCAATTTATCCGAAATGTTGTAAAAATTACAACAGACGAGATAAACGCTCTTCTCGGCACCTCTTACCCCGAAGAACTTATTATCAAAACTCTTGAAAACACTGGTTTCGAAACAAAATCCAAGAACAACGTTTTAGAAATTACCGCCCCGCTTTGGCGCACCGACATCCACATCAAAGAAGATATCATCGAGGAAGTTGGTCGCTTGCTCGGCTTCGACAACATTCCGTTCAGTTTCCCGCTACGGCCGTTTGTCTGCCCAACCGTCGATCCAATGTTCGATTTCAAATCAAAACTCCGCATCGTCCTTTCCGATCGCCTCGGTATGAACGAACTTCTCACTTACTCTTTCGTCTCCAAAAGCCTACAAGAAAAAGTCAACGAAAATCCCGCCGATTCTTACCAAATTGTCAACTCCATTTCGCCCGCGCTTGAGTGCTTCCGCCAGTCTCTTGTGCCGTCGCTCCTTGATAAAATTCGCGAAAACGAAAAGGCCGGCTTCAAAGATTTCTCCCTCTATGAGCTGAACCAGGTCTCCAAAAAATCTTGGGGTCTAAACGAAGAAAACGTTCCCGAAATGCAAACACATCTCGGCCTCACCACCTTCGGCGATTATTACGCCACCAAGCAAGTCCTGCGCGAACTCGAAAAATCGCTCAGCCTCAACTTCGAATTAAAACCACTCAACACCTCCGAGCTTCTCGAACCCCTACACGCCGTAGCCATATATCTTAACGACACCAAGGTAGGTGAACTCGGCGAAATCAAACGCTCTGTCCTTAAACGTTTCAAACTCGACAATCAAACTATCGCCGCAATCGAATTAAACCTCGATGCTTGTCTCGGTGCTAAAACCAAGAAAAAATTTGGCATCAAACTCTCTAAGTTCCCATTTGTCTCGCGCGATCTTACTTTCCGCGTTCCAGAAACCGCCAGCTATGCAGATTTTGAAACCAAAATCAACACCATTTTAAGCAAAATTTCAGGAATAATTTATAAACTAGAAGTGGTTTCTATTTATCATAAAGAAAACGAATCTACTAAAAATCTTTCCTTCCATCTCGACGTCGCGAGCGAAGAAAAAACTCTAGAAAGTTCAGAGGTTTCTGATATAATAGAGACAATCGTTAAAGAACTCAAGACGCTCGGTGCGGAAGTTGTCTAGAAAAATCCTAAGGAGGTATCAATGCAAGAAAAAGACTTAAAACCATCTAGAAAACAGCGCCTAATTTTCGCACTCGTAGCGGCCGTTTTGCTCGGCTCTTCACTCGCCGCCTATGTCCTCATCGTCATGGGTAACGGCACCGTCAACTATTCCAAAATGACCATGGACCAGCTACAAACCGCCTACTCCGACAAGCTCGCCGAAGTCGACACAGTCGCAAAACGCCTTTCCGAACAATACTTCGAAGAGTTCAAGTCATACAAATCCAACGTCAAAGCTTACAACTCCACCACTGCCAACAGCAACGGCATCCAAACCAAAGACCTAAAAGAAGGTGACGGCGAAGTCGTTTCTAAAGACAACTATGACGCCTATTATATCGGTTACTGCTCTGACGAAGAAGTCTTTGATTCGTCGTTCGACAACTACGATGAGCCGACCTCTCTCAAATCCCCGCTCAGCCTTTCCGGCATCTCCCTTATCGAAGGCTGGTATCTTGGCGCCGAAGGCATGAAATTTGGCGGCGTTCGCGAAATGACCATTCCTGGCTCGCTCGCTTACGGAGAAACCTCCGAAATCTGCGGTGGCACCAACTCTCCACTTAAATTCATCGTCATGGCCATCAAGCCCGACGAAGAACTAGCCAAACTCAACAAAGAACTTTCAAATATCGAAAACGCCCTCTACGCCGCCTATTCACAGGCTTATTCTAACTACGATTCTTCCGACGTAGACGTCGAAGCTTCCGAACCGACCGAAACCACCGGGGAATAAACCGTGGCAACGCCGACTTTCTTCTTCTACGACCTCGAAACTTCCGGTCTCTCCAGCGGCGACGACCGCATCATGCAGTTCGCTGGCCAGCGCACAAACCTCAACCTTGACCCGGTCGGCGAACCCGTCAACCTTCTCGTTAAACTCTGCGACGACACTCTCCCGTCACCTGGCGCCATCTTGACCACCAAAATCACGCCACAAAAATCCGTCGAAGACGGAATTGAAGAGCGTGAACTCGCCAAAATCCTCACCGAAGAAATTTTCACGCCCGACACAGTCATCCTCGGCTATAATTCCGTACGCTTCGACGATAAGTTCATCCAACATCTATTCTGGCGCAATTTTTACGACCCCTATGAATGGCAATGGAAAGACGGTCGCAGTCGCTGGGATATGCTTGACGTCGTTCGCATGACCCGCGCCCTTCGCCCCGACGGCATCAATTGGCCCACTACGCCAGAGGGGAAACCAACCAATCGCCTTGAGCTGCTCACTAAAGAAAATGGTATCTCACACGAATCCGCCCACGACGCCCTCTCTGACGTCAGTGCACTTATCGACGTCACCCGCCTCATTCGCGACAAACAACCAAAACTCTGGAACTTCCTTTATAAACTTCGCGACAAACGCGAGGTTAAAGCGCTTGTCAACCTTGAAAACCCTAAGCCTTTTGTCTATTCTTCTGGTCGTTTCGGCTCTACGCATAATTTCACAACCGTCTGCGTCCCGGTCTTCGCCGGCAAAAACGGCAACCTTGTCGTCTTCGACCTCCGCTACAATCTTAACGAACTGATCGAAGAAGCCAAACAAACCGCGCCGGATTTTCTCGTCAACCCCGAAGTTAGCCTCGCCGACCTTTTCTTCCCCAAGTTCAAAGAGCTAGCCTACAATCGCTGCCCCGCCGTTGCGCCTTTAGGCGTCCTTGATATGGACGATGGCTGGTCAAAAATCGCCTTAGACAAGTCAAAAATTGCGCAAAACCTCTCCGCGCTCCAATCCCACCCCGACCTCTTAGAAAAGCTTAAAAACGAGCATTCCGCCGACAAGTACGACCGCAAACCTTTTGACGCCGAAACCGCCCTCTATGATGGCTTCACGCCCGAGCAAGATCGCGTCCGCCTTACCACCGTCCGAAATGCCGATTCCGCAGAAAAACTTGCCGACTTTCATCCCAACTTTTCCGATGATCGCCTTCCCGAACTCCTCCTCCACTACAAAGCCAAGAACTTCCCAACCTCGCTCACGGAAGACGAAGCCGAAAAATGGCAAACTTACCGCTCCGCTCGTCTTGCCCGCCAGTCCACCACTTTCCTCGCCGAGATGAACCGCCTTGCCAAAGACCCTGCCGTCCAACAAGACGACGCCAAACAGTTTCTCCTTCAAGAGCTTTATTTGTGGTATCAAAGCCTACAAGACTTCGGCTACTAAGCCTACACCCTGGATTATTTAGTGTTTTTGTGCTATAATTCTTTAGTTTAAGCGAGATATTTTATGGAAGAGAATTACATCAGAATCCGCGGCGCGCGGCAACATAATTTAAAAAACATCGACGTCGACATTCCTCGCGACAAACTCGTCGTCATCACTGGCCTCTCTGGCTCTGGCAAATCCAGCCTCGCCTTCGACACTATCTACGCCGAAGGGCAACGCCGCTACGTCGAATCTCTCTCCAGCTACGCCCGCATGTTTCTCGGCGTCATGGACAAGCCCGACGTCGACTCCATCACCGGCCTCTCTCCCGCTATCTCCATCGACCAAAAATCAACCTCCAGAAACCCTCGCTCAACCGTCGCCACCGTCACGGAAGTCTATGATTACCTTCGTCTTCTTTTCGCTCGCGTCGGCGTTCCGCACTGCCCAATTTGCCATCGCGAAGTCTCTCGCCGCTCCGTCGAGGACATCGTAAACGAAGTCATGAAACTCCCGCTCGGCGCCAAGCTTATGCTCCTCGCCCCCATCGTCCAAAGTAAAAAAGGCGAATTTCAGCACATCCCCGAACAATACGAAGCTAAAGGCTTCTCGCGTGTTCGTGTTGATGGCATCGTTTATGCGCTCGACGAATTCCCCGCACTCGAAAAACAAGAACGCCACGACATCGAACTCGTCGTCGATCGCTTTATTTTGAGCCCAGATTTACAAACTCGCATCTCCGGCTCCATCGAACAAGCCTTGGAACTCGGACAGGGAATCATTAAACTCCTCAAAATCAACGACAACACAACCAGTGTCGACGGCAAAAATATCAAAGAAAACGAACTTATCACCTTTTCTCAACGTTACGCTTGCCCGCTCCACCCCGACGAACTCATTCCCGAGCTTGAGCCGCGCCTCTTTTCCTTCAACGCTCCCGAAGGCGCTTGTCCAACCTGCACCGGTCTCGGCATCCGCATGGAAATCGACCCGAAGCTCGTTTTAAACCCCAACCTCACCATCGCCGAAGGCGGCATCCGCCCCTTCAATCGCATTAGCTACGACTCCTACTGGCTCAAACGCCTCGCCTCCGTCGGCGAAAAACATGGTTTTTCCATCCATACCCCTATCCGCGACCTAAAACCAGAAGACATCGACAAAATCCTCTATGGCACCGGCGCCGACAAATACAAAGTCATGGTCTCCGGCTCCGGCAAGTTCGCCGCCGGCACCACTTACGAAACCACCTACGAGGGCGTCATTCCCAATCTCGAACGCCGTTATAATAACCCAGACGTCTCCGAATTCGTCAAAAAGGACATTGAACGTTTCATGCGCGTCCGCGAGTGTCAAACTTGCCACGGCGCCCGCCTCAAACCCGCGGTCCTCGCCGTCACCGTTCACGACCTCAATATCGTTGACATGTGCTCCCTCGACGTCGACCAAACCCTCAAAGTCCTAAACCAAGACCTCGATTTCACCGAGTCAGAACATCTCATCGCCGACCCCATCCTCAAAGAAATCCGCGAACGCGTCCAGTTCATGCAGGATGTCGGACTCGGCTATCTTGAACTCGGCCGCGCGGCAAACACCCTAAGCGGCGGCGAAGCTCAACGTATACGCCTCGCCACCCAAATTGGCTCTGGCCTCCAGGGCGTCCTTTATGTCCTCGACGAACCGTCAATCGGTCTTCACCAATGCGACAACGACAAACTCATCGCCACGCTGAAACATTTAAGAGACCTCAAAAACACCGTCCTCGTTGTCGAGCACGACGAAGACACCATGCTGCAGTCCGACTACATCATCGACATCGGCCCAAGAGCCGGGAGCCAAGGCGGCCGCCTCGTCGCCGCCGGTACCCCCGAAGAAATCATGAAAAATCCCAACTCCATCACCGGGAAATACTTAAAAGGCGAGCTTAAAATCGACACGCCCAAATCCCGTAGAAAACTCAAAAAAGACAAGTTCCTCACTGTCGTCGGTGCTCGCGAAAACAACCTCAAAAACCTCACGGTCAAGTTCCCACTTGGCGTCATGACCGTCGTCTCTGGCGTCTCCGGCTCCGGCAAGTCCACCCTCGTCAACGAAATCCTCGCTAAAGAACTCCAAGCAAGGCTGAACCATGCTCAGACCGTCCCCGGACTTCACGACCGCATCGAAGGCATTGGCCACCTTGACAAAGTCGTTATCGTCGACCAAAGCCCCATCGGCCGCACCCCGCGCTCTAACCCTGCAACCTACACCGGCGTTTTCACCGCCATCCGCGACCTCTTCGCCGCTCAGCCCGAAGCCGAACTCCGCGGCTATAAGTCTGGCCGCTTCTCCTTCAACGTCAAGGGCGGCCGCTGCGAAGCCTGCCAAGGCGACGGCGTCAACAAAATCGAAATGCACTTCCTCCCCGACGTCTACGTCACCTGTCCCGCCTGCCACGGCCGTCGTTACAACCGCGAAGCCCTAGAAATCAAATATAAAGGCAAAGACATCTCCGAAGTCTTAGAGATGACTATCGACGAAGCTTGCGACTTTTTCAAGAACATCCCCGCCATCTTTAATAAACTAAAAACCCTAAAAGAAGTTGGCCTCGGCTATATCAAGCTCGGTCAGCCCGCCACGACCTTCTCTGGCGGCGAAGCCCAGCGCATTAAACTCGCCACCGAACTCTCCCGCCGCTCAACCGGCAAGACCCTCTACATCCTCGACGAGCCGACCACCGGCCTCCACACCGACGACGTCAAACGCCTCCTCGACATCTTGAATAAACTCGTTTCCGGCGGCAATAGCATGATTATCATCGAACACAACCTCCACGTCATTAAATCCGCCGACTGGATTATCGATATGGGCCCCGAGGGCGGCCAAGATGGCGGACAAGTCGTCGCCGAGGGTACCCCCGAAGACCTCGCCCGCGAAGCGAAAACCCCCACCGGCCTCTACCTCAAAAAATATCTCTAGTCAGACGAGCTCTCTCTAGCTTTTTCTTCCATTTCTTCAATCAATCGTCTCATCTCAGCTTGCTCCTCTTCTGGAATATCTTCCCAATCATCAGCACCGCCAGCTATAGCGCAATATGGTTCCGCGTCGTGGTATTTCTTCTCTTCTTTACATTGGAAATAAAGGCGATAGTTTCGTCTTGCGGTGCCTACATGCCCATCCATTTTAGTTAAAGTAAAACTGATATATAAGTCATCGTCTTTAGAAATGCCCAAACCGTCATATGCCGAGGCAATTTCACCATCGACGCGAAAACCCTGCTCTACATAACGAGCAGCCAACGTTTGAAACGCTTCAATTTCTTTAGATTCGATGCGCGTCGGTCGTTGGAGTCCAAAGAAAATAGTAAGTGTCAACAATACAACAGAAACCACCGATAAACAAATTGTAGACACTTTAAAACAGTTATATTTGTTTTTCTTTTTAGCTTTTGTTTTCATTTTTTGTTTTCCATTTATTTACATAAGAATTATACGCAAATGTCAAAAGAAAATCAAGGCGACCTAATAATTTAATTTGCCAAAATAAGCATTTTGTGATATAATAGCATTATACTACTTAGTCGCAGCTTACCCCGAAGTCACATTTAAGGAGGGAACCAATGTGTCGGATCGATTCGCCAACTTTTTCCTAAAATTCACACTTTTCGTCCTCGTCATTATCCTAGCTCCGCTCTACTTTATTGGCTTCATCATCGAAACCATCATCAATGTTTTTACCCCTGACACCCCTGAGTCCGAACACGCCGAATACTACCGCCGTTATCTGTGATTATCTCGCCCCGCAAACCAAACCCCGCGGGGCTTTTTCTTGTAAATATAGAAGAATATGTTACAGTATCGTCTATCGCCCTCATCGGCACCCTCATCTAAGCCGTCAACGCCATCGCTCTCTTGCAAAAATAAGCATTTTATGCTATAATAAAGACATAGCCTTTTCCAGGTTAAATACATGGTCGTGCGGACCTAAAACGCGGTACCTTATCATGGCTAAAAGCGTGTCTCTTAAGCAATGCCAAAACATCGTGTCCAGTCTCAACGGCAAAACCGTCAGCTCCTTCTCCGGACTAAACGGTTTGCTCGCGACCGTCCCTGGCACCCAGTGTAGCGTCACAATGGACGACAAAAACGGTCTCCTGACCGTCCTCGCGACCCTGTTTAACACTAGCGAACTCATCGACGGCTCGCTCGACCTGCCGCACCAGACTCCCGCCCAGAGCATCACTCTGGAAACCCACCTGTTTCCCGACAAACTCTGCGTCAGAAAAGCTGGCACCGTCGACTACTCCGTTGGCTTCCGCCTCGGCGATAAATACGCCGAACTTGCTTATGGCAAGTTCAACGACATGATCCGCGCCACCGCTTAAAACTTCAAGTCCTTCGCCCCGCCCCCGCGGGGCTTTTTTCATTCGTAAAAACTATGCTATAATATAACCATGAGCAAAATCCTTATTGTTGGCAACGTTCTAGAAGACATCTACCTCCGCCTCGACGAACAACACGAAAACCTAGAAACTGACGAAACCGGCACTAAATGGCTAAACCTCGGCTTCAACGATAGTAAACACGAATTTTTTGGCCGCGAAAATCTTCTTTCCGGCGCCGCCGTCACTAAAGAAGTCCTCGAAAACTTTGGCCACGTCGCCGACATCTATGACGAACCAGCACACAGCCTAGAAACGCCCAATACGCCAAACACCGTTCCAACTCGAGGCTATCGCTATATTCTCGTCGCTGGCAACCAAATCTCTTACCTTTCTCCCGCCAGAAAAATCCCCACGCCTTTCTCCCCGAAAAAACTCGCCAAAAAGTACGACTGGATTTTTCTCGACCGCTCCGCTATTTTAAGCATCGAACTTGTCCAAAACCTCATTAAACTGGTCGAGTCTACCCACGTCCATCTCGCCTTTTATGTCCCTAAGCGACTTCCCGCCTACGCCAAACCACTGCTTCGCGTTGCAAAACTTATTTTCTCCGATGACCCTTTCCTAGTTGAACAGAACGCCGTCGCCGTCAAACATTTCCTGCCTGACAACCTCTTTCTATTATCAGAAACCGGCATCAAATCCGAAAAAAATTCCATCAAGTTCAAAAAACTCACCAAGACCAACCTCTACACTCATCTAACCACCTATTCTATCATCGCCGCTACCATCCTCGGCAGCAGACTGAATCAAAAAACTAAACAGGAACAACTCCTCATGGCTAAAATCAACATTGAAAACAGCAAGCTAAGCGGCACTCTTCCCGAAAAAGACTTAGAAAACCTCGCCGCCGAAGAACAAGCTTCCGCTATTGATCTTCATCAAATGGCAAAACAGTTAGTTGGCAACGGCAAAGGCATTCTTGCTGCCGACGAATCTGGCGGCTCAATCCATAAAAAGTTTGAATCTATGCATATTCCAGACGATTATCAGCACCGCCGTGATTACCGCAACCTTTTCTTCACCACGCCAGATCTAGAAAAATACGTCAACGGCGTTATCCTCTTTGACGAAACCGCCCGCCAAACCGCCGACGACGGCCGTGATTTCGTTAAATATCTGACCGGAAGAGGCATCATCCCCGGCATCAAAGTCGACAAAGGTCTTGCCAACATGCCCGGCAGCCAAGAAAAATACACACTTGGCTTAAATGGCCTCGATGAACGCCTTGAGGAATATTTCGACATGGGTCTCCGCTTCGCTAAGTGGCGCGCCGCCTTCGAAATCACTCCAACCACCCCAACTAAAAACACCGTCTATAAAAACGTTGAAATCCTGGCTTCCTACGCCAAGAAATGCCAAGAAGCAAACATCGTCCCCATCGTCGAACCAGAAGTCGTCTTTGATGGCGACTACCCCGTCGAACATTCCGCCGCGATTACCGGCATCATTTTAAAAGAGCTCTTTGCCGAGTTAGAACGCCAAGAAGTCGACCTCGCCGCCACCATTCTTAAAGTCAACATGATTCTCGCCGGCAAACAATACAAAACCCAGTCCACCCCAAGAGAGGTCGGCGACTGGACCGCCAAAGTCCTTAAAAAGTTCGTACCCGAAAATCTCGCCGGTGTCGTCTTCCTTTCTGGCGGCCAAACCCCAGAACAAGCCACCGAAAACCTTCAAGAAGTCACCAATCACGGCCCGTTCCCATGGCCCGTCACCTTCTCGTACGCTCGCGCCCTTCAAGGCCCCGCCCTCGAAGCTTGGCAGGGCAATAACGAAAACTACCCCGCCGCAAAAGCCGCCTTTAAAGAGCGCCTCGAAGCAAATTGCAAAGCCCTTCAAAAATCTCTTTAAACCTCTTGCGTTTTCTCAAATACTCATCTATAATATCCTTATACAAAAAGGAGGTATAACAATTTATGTCTGAATATAATCTAAGCTTGAGCGTCCGCACCGAAACCGGTAAGCGCGCCCTCGCTCTCCGCGAAGAAGGTTTAGTTCCTTCGGTCATTTATGGTGGTAAGTCCGAAATCCTCGCTAAATCTCCTTACAACGAAACCGAGAAGGTCCTAAAACTCGCCGGCTATCACAGTCCAATCGACCTTGTCGTCGACGATAAAAAGACCATGGCCATCGTCAAATCCGTCCAGCTCGACCCGGTCTCTCGCCGCATCGTCGCCGTTTCTTTCCAAGCCGTTTCCGCTAAAAAGGCCGTCGAAGCAACCACGCCGATCGTCGTTACTGGCTTCGAAGGTTCCGACGCTTCAAAAGCCCATCTAACCCTCGACCAAGTCCTCGAAGAAATCGACGTCAAGGCCAAGCCCGCTGATCTCCCGAAAGAAATCACCATCGACGCTTCAAAGCTTGCCACAACCGAAGATAAGCTCCTCATTAAGGACATCGTTCTTCCTTCTGGTGTCGAATTCGCCGACAAAGAGCTCGATCTCGAAGCCGTCGTCGCCAACGTCTATGACGCCGCCGCCGAAGCTGAAGCTCGCGAAGCCGCCGACAAGGCCGCTGCCGAAGCCGGTGAAGTCAACGCCGCCGACGTTCCGTCCGACAACGGCGCCAAGCCCGAAGAGGGAGCCGCAGAAGAAAAATCTGCTTAATTTTCACCTAGAAATTACCAAGGACCTCCGCACAAACAGGAGGTCCTTTTAAAAACCAAAAAAATATGTTATGATTTAGACATGAAATATCTCGCCGTCCTAGGTCGCTTGCCCAAACTTTCAATCGCCGAACTAGAATCGCTCTTTTCTGAAGTCGAGCCTCGTTTCACAAAAACACTCCCAGCTCTCGCCACTTTCGTAAGTCCCGAAAATCCCGACATCAACCGCCTCGGCGGCACCCAAAAACTCGCCGTCGAACTTCCCGACGGCTTCAACTATCTCATCGATTCTCTTGCCGACCTGCCGGACGGTAAAATCACGCTTGGCATTTCCGACTTTCGCGCGCACACAAACGCCCGCAAAGCCGGCGGCGAAGCCCTAAAAATCAAAAAAATTCTCCAGAGACGCGGACGCTCTGTTCGTGTTTTAGAAAATAAAACGGCTGTTCTGTCAACCGCAACATCCCACCACAACCAACTTGCAGAAAAACCAAATCATGTTGAAATTATCATGACCGATTTTGGCAATTTCAAGTTGACAGGCGTCCAAAACATTACCAAATACGCCAAACGTGACCAAGCTCGCCCTGCTCGTGACGCTAAAGTTGGCATGCTTCCGCCAAAACTTGCTCAAATCCTCATTAATCTCTGCGGCGACCTTCCTAAAAACGCAACTGTTCTCGACCCGTTCTGCGGCACCGGCGTCGTCCTCCAGGAAGCTCATCTCATGGGCTATAAACCCTATGGCGCCGACCTTGAGCCTCGCATGATTGAATATTCAAAAAAAAATCTCGACTGGCTTGGCTGCGACAATTACACCCTAGAACCAGGCGACGCCACAAGTCACACCTGGCAACATTTCGACGCCATCGCCGCCGAAGCCTTCCTCGGAAGCCCAATGTCTCAGCCTCCCGTCGAAATAAAGCTCAAACAAGAAAAAATGCGTTGCCGCGAAATCGTCCTGGGCTTTCTCAAAAACCTCGCCTCACAGACCGCCAGCAAAACTCCCGTTGTCATCGCCGTCCCGGCTTGGCTTCGCGAAAACGGCACCTATTCTCGCTTAAATCTCCTTGACGAAGTGGAGAAACTGGGGTATAATGTGAAAAAGTTTATTAACGTGGGCCCTGACGACCTCTTGTATTATCGAGAGGGGCAAATCGTCGCTCGCGATATAATAGTATTAAGGAAGAAATAACATGTCACATGTCAAAGCGGGTGGTACCGCTAAGAACGTCCACAACAATGCCGGCCAACGTCTTGGTGTCAAGCGCTTTGGCGGCCAAAAAGTCAAAGCTGGCGAAGTCCTCGTTCGCCAAACTGGCTCCACTAAACTCGCCGGCGAGGGAACTTACATGTCCCGCAACTTCACCATTCACGCCGCCAAAGACGGCATCGTCACCTTCGTCAAAACGAAAAAATCCCACTTTTCCGGCAAAAACGTTCCTCGCGTCCGCGTTGAAGTAAGATAATTCAAAACTGGCTAAACCTTTAGCCAGTTTTTTGTTATGAAAAAGCCCCGCTTGGAGCGGGGTGAAGGGCGGGAGGTGCTAAAAGTAGCGTTGGTAATATTTGGCTTTTTCGGCAACGGGGTCGGGTCTATGGAAGTGGTCTATAAGGCTTTCGGCGAGATAAAACGGGATGATGATGAGGTAGCAGATGCAGAAGATAATGAGTAAGCAGATACCCGTTAAGATGTCAAAGAAATCCATGATTCCCCTCCTTTGGTCATAGTTTTTTGCCTCCGAAAGCGTCTCTGATAGCGGCGAACTGTTTGTCAGCTTTTGTCAAATAAGCCCTATAAACTCGTCTGTTTAGTATGCAGCCGGTGATTGTGATAATGGTTCCAAAAGCGAACGAGGCATAGCAGCGCCAATCTGGCAAATTGGAAAAGATGACGCCTCCTAATCCTATACCGATGAATAATGGGCCAAAAGTGCAGCAGAATACGATGAAAAACATAATTTTCCCTCCAATATTTTAATGTTCGGATTCCCACCCTATTCCTTTGAATATAGCATAATTATCTTAAAAAGTCAAGAAAACGCCCCTTTGGAACGTTGGGTTTTGCGGGGTGAAGAGGACTATCTTATAGAGGAGTTACTTTTAGAGCTTAGTATGATAGGATAAAATTATAATTAAGTGAGGAAAATGACTATGTCTAGTAAATCTGTTAAGCCAAAAACTCAATTGCGCTTTTTGAGCACAAAAAGATTCGGAAAGTGTGGGATAGCGAGAAGAAAAGGTGGTTTTTCTCGGTTGTTGATGTGGTGGAAGTGTTGACGGAGAGCGACAATAAAACTGACGCCGCGAAGGTCAAAGGCCAAAGACGCCTGCCGTATCACCTCCCCCCGCCCCGCCCCAAGCGGGGCTTTTTTATCACCATCTTGACTTTTTATCAAGCTTATGCTATAATGTAAGTGTGATCTATCAAGAGGTTACGAGAGGCTAAAGCCTAGTAAATTAAGAAAATTTTAGTGGGAGGGACTAAAATGAAAACTAAGGAAAATCGGAAAGACTTTTTTGTCGTCGGGGCAATCATCGCTCTCGTTGTTTGCTTCATTGCCGCCTCCGTTGTCACTGTAATCTGGCTCTCCAAGCCTGAAGATTTCACGAACAACCAAAGCAGCAAATACCAAAAGGCAACCTACATGAACGACGACACGCATAAGCAATTGCACGACATGGATTTCACATCGACCGACGCGACCCCTGCACCGACCGCCATACCGACTAGGGCACCCGAGCAGTGCCCAGTCAAGGACCCCGAGCAGCGCCCGCAAGCGAGCGTTGGCGGTGGCGCTACGAACCCGGAAAATTCAGCTGACCCGCAAGTAAAGGATGACCCCATGAAAAACGCAACGGTATATCACTTTGTCGACAAAAACGTCCGCAGTCTGTCTATGAGAGTCTCCGCCAACAAAACCGAATTATTGCTTCTTGCCTACGGCATCGGGCAACTGCCCGCCGATGGCATCAGCGAAGATGGCGAGAAAATCTCCGACATTTCATGGAACGAATGGCTCAAAGAACTTGATCCGAAGAACGATCCAGAGCTCAACTCAGATGCCATCAAAAACGTCAACGCTATCGTCGCCAAATTCCTCGAGTACTATCGATACGACGAAATCGAAGGCGTTTACGGTCTTCTGCTAACCGACGGTAGATTCGTTAGCCGATTCAAATTCGACGGCAAAAACTTCGAGGTAATCCCCGGCTACGTCCTACGAGAAGATTTGCTTCCCGCACCGACAGCCGACCCGCATCACAATGTAGCGGCTCCCGATCCCGCAATCGCGAACGATCCGCCCGCCGACAACAGCTTCGACCCCGCCTCGGTAAATTGACTTTCGTTTGCTCCACTTCTTCCGCTTCCTTACCCCGCCCCGCCCCAAGCGGGGCTTTTTCTTACGCGAAAACTCGCGTCATAACATGTTATAATAAACCTATGCAAACGCCTCATTTCACAGTCTCCGAATTTATCGAAATCACAAACCAAACCCTCGACTACGCCTTTCCCGCCGTTGAGCTCGAAGGCGAAGTCGCAAGCTTCAAAACCAGCAAAGGCAAATGGGGCTTCTTCGACCTCAAAGACGAACAGGGAACTATCAGTTGTTTCATTCCGCTTTTCAACCTCCGCATCCCCCTCGAAGATGGCATGAAACTTGTTGTCTTCGGCCGACCCAAACTCACAGATTTCGGCCGTTTCTCCTTCACCGTCCAAAAAATTATGCCAGTTGGTAGCGGCAATATCAAAAAGGCCTTCGACCTTCTAAAAGAAAAACTCGAAAAAGAAGGCCTCTTCGACCCAGCCAGGAAACGCCCCATTCCAGAAAATCTAAAAACCATCGGCGTCATCTCTTCAACCACTGCCGCCGGCTACATCGACTTCTGTAAAATCCTGGACAGCCGCTGGGGTGGACTGACACTCAAAGTCGCGAGCTGCAGCGTCCAAGGCCTTTCAGCCACTAACGAAATCATCAAAGCAATCGAATATTTCAACGAACAAGAACCGGTCGACATTATCGCCATCGTTCGCGGCGGCGGTTCAAAGGACGATCTCGCCATTTTCAACGACGAAGAGATGACCCGCAAAATCGCCGCAAGTCATATCCCCATTATCACCGGCATCGGTCACGAAATCGACACCTCTCTCGCCGACCTCGCCGCCGACATCCGCGCGGCCACGCCCACCAACGCCGCCGAACTCCTGACTCGCGACAAAACTGCCGAACACAAAAGAATCCGAGAAAGCCTTCAAGGCGTCGCCAAATATTTATCCCATTATCTTGACACTTTAAAATCCACCAATTCCGCCTCGCTCGCCTCTGTTAATAGCGCTATTAGAGCGCGCATCGAATCTGCGCAAAAAGACCTCGAAAACACCCAAAAAATTCTCAATTCCTTAAACCCAGAAACCGTCTTGAAACAAGGCTACGCCATCCTGACCGGCAACGCCTCTCCCGGCAACGTTGTAAAAATTACAACATATCAAAAAATAATCGAAGCAAAGGTAGAAAATGTCCAACCCAGAAAATAACACCATCAACGCTAAAATCACCAAACTCAACGAACAAGTCCAATGGTTTTATTCCGACGACTTCAGTCTCGATCGGGCCGAAGAAAATTACAAAAACGCCGCAAACCTCGCCAAAGAAATCGAAGAAGACTTAGACAACTTAAAAAACAAAATCGAGATTCTCTCCCAGGATTTTACAAAATAATAAGCTTATGGTAATATAAAAATATGTTTAATCAACCACCTTCAATGCCACCCATCTCAACCACGCCTGCCCCGTCTGTCGCCCCCTCTGGCGCCTCAAAAATCGCCAAACAAAGCAACTCCTCCCTCATCAAAACCATCATTATCGTCCTTCTCACCCTCATGTTGATTGGTGGCCTGCTCCTTGCCTACTATTTTTACAATGAGTATCAAGTCGCTTCAAGCGATGTCGACTCCAAAGTCGAAACCGCCGTTATCGCCCGCGAAAAAGAAATCACCGACAAGCTCGAAGCCGAATTCGCCGAACGCGAAAAACTCGACTATAAAACCTTCACCGGTCCTGACGATTACGGCACTCTCTCCTTCAAATATCCCAAAACCTGGAGCGTCTATGTCGCGAAAGACGCATCAAAAGGTGGCGACTTCGAAGCTTATCTCCACCCCGCCGAAGTTCCCCCCGTCGCGGCCAACACTATCTTCGCCCTCCGCATCGTCATCAGAAGCGAATCCTTTGAAACCGCCGACAACCGCTATAAAAGCCTCGTCACTTCCGGCAAACTCTCCTCTTCCATCGTTACCGTAGGCAACACCGACGCCAACCGCTACGACGGCTCCCTCCCCAACCAACTCGTCGGCTCCGTCGTTATCTTCAAAATTCGCGATAAAGTCGTCACCATGGAAACCGATGCCGAACTTTATCGTTCCGATTTCGACAAAATTTTACAAACCGTTACTTTTAAACAATAAGGAGAAACATGGCTCACATCAACCGCAAATATATCGACTCACATTGGCTCATCTTTGTCATTAAAGGCCTCGTCGCCATTGGCTTTGGCGCCTTTGCTATCTTCGACATGAAACGCGACTTCGCTTCTCTTGTCACAACCGCCGGCATTTTTCTCCTCTCCCTCTCCATTATCGAATTCATCAACGCCCTCTATCGCGCTCGTTCAAAAACCGGTTGGGGCGTCTCTGTCTCTCTCGCTGTCGCCGACGCCGTCGTCGCCCTTGCCCTTCTCTTCACTATCAGTCAAAGCACCATCTGGCATCTTTATATCATCTCCGGCTACACTTTCATCCGCGGCTTCGCCGAAATCATTGCCGGCTTCCGCGCTACCGTTGACCCAACCGACCGCTTCACTTGGGTCTTCAGCGGCATTTGTGGCGCCATCATGGGCATCGTCATCTTAAACTCACGCGAATACTTCGTCCGTTTCTTCGGCGTTTACCTTCTCATCATCGGCATTTGCGCTCTCTTTTACGGCGTCCACAACCGCGCCCAAAAACAAGAAGACCGCATTGCCCGCCAAGAGACCGCCGCTCTCGCCGCCAAAACTCGCAGAAAGAACGCCTCAAAATCCCGCCGCTCCGTCAAAAAGTCTAAGAAATAGTTGCAAAATCCCTGAAAAAATAGTATATTGAAGTCTCAAGGAGAACTTATTTCATGAATTACAAAGCCCCTAAAAAAGCTGTTATTACCGATGCTGGTTTTGCCAGCCGCTTCTTACCCATCACTAAAACCATACCAAAGGGCATGCTTCCAATTGGCAACCGCCCCGTCATTCAACTCGTCATCGAAGAATGCTTATCCGCTGGCATCGAAGAAATTATCCTCGTCGTCACTCCAGAAGGGAAGACCATCTACGAAGACTACTTCAACAACCCCGCCGAAAAAGCCAAAAAACAACTTTACTCACAAGGCAAGCAAGACCGCTTCGCCTCCGTCGAAAGAGTTTTAAATTTTCCTAAAATCACCATCATCACTCAAGATCCTTCGCTCCCCTACGGCAACGGCTCCCCAATCGCCAGCGCCAAAGGTTTAATCGACCCCGACGAAGCCTTCATCGCCATCTATTCCGACGACGTGGTTTATGGCCAGTCCGCCGTCAAAGACCTCATGGATGCCTTCGAAAAACACTCTGACGCTCGCGCTATCATTGGTTGCCAGCTCGTCCCACACGAAGAAATCAAGAAATACGCCGCCGTCGATTATGACTCCAATACAGAAGTTCTCCACGGCCTCGTCGAAAAGCCAGCTCCCGAAGACGCCGCTTCCGACCTCGCTTCCTACGGCCGTTATCTCTTGACTCCAGAAATTTTCACTCATCTTATCCCCGAAAACACCGGCAAAGACGATGAGCTCTGGCTCGCCGAAGCTATCGCCAAACTCATTCCAACCGGCCAAGTTTATGCCAAACAAACCAACGGTCTCTGGATGACCACTGGCGACCCAGCCAACTACACCCTCGCGCAGCTCAAATACACCCTCGACAACGAGCCTTACGCCGCCGACGTTCGCGAATTCATCAAAAACAATTAAATCAACCACAGGAGGTAACAACACATGGACACCGCAGAATGGATTATCGTCTCAATCCTTTCACTAACACTTTTCGTATTTCTAATTCTCGGTATTCTCCTCCTCACTAAATTTCTCGACCTTTCGCGCGACGCCAAACATCTCATCAAACAGCTCAACCGCATCGCAAACAAAGGCAACACCATCATGGATGACGCCAAAGACACTGTCGCCGGCGTCAAGTCCGCCGCCACCTCAACCACCAAAACCGTCAAAAAAGACGTCACTGCCACAACCGGCGCCATCAAAGACGCCGTCGTCTCCGCAGTAGAAAAGAAATTCGGTGAAAAAGCTAAAAACTAACCTCGGCAAAATCCTCGGTACTATCTGCGGCTTCTTTGCTGGTATTTTCCGCGCCCCCAGATAATATTGACTTTTTAAGGCGTTTATGCTATAATTAAGTCATAAATCTGGACAAAAGTCCAGAGCTACGCACCTTAACTTGTTAAGGTAGCATGAATTTTGGGAGGGAAATCCATGTACAATTTCAACAGAGAGAATCACCCCGAAGACTTCGCTGCGAAGTTCTTGGGGGTAGCCCTGAGCGCATTAATCGTCATCGCGACGATTCTTGTGCTAGCCATCACTTGCATCTTCTTTTTCGGCTCGTCGGCAAAAGCCGAAGACAGAATCATCTCTGTCACCGAAGAAGAAATCGCCTTCACTGTAGATGAAATCGAAGCTCTGCTAAACAGTCACGACGATTACGACCCTGAATTCATCAAAACAATTCAGCGGGCACTAAATCGCAAAGGCTACAAGCTGAGCGTCGACGGCATCTTTGGACCCGCCATGGGCAACGCCGTCAAACGGTTCCAGCGCAAGAAAGGCCTCGAGATCGACGGCATCGTCGGTCCCAAAACCCTGAAAGCACTCGGCATCGAAGACATCGGCGTCTATCCCTATTGGCATCCTTGCCTCGCCACCTGCTTCGAAAAGAGCACTAACGGTCACGCCGTCCATCTTAACATTCGTTCGCACCTCGTTGAGGACTACGAACTGAGAGAAGATGGCTGGCACCTCGTCCGCGTCATGCTCTGCGCCACAGGCGAAGTTAAAAAAGGTTGTTACACCGACCTTTGCAACATCGTCTTAAAGCGCAACCCGAGCGGTAATATCGGCGGCGGCAAGGGCAAGAACGCCTGGCGCGGCAATTATGCTGTGCCAATCATCAACGGTGACTACTTCCATTCGGTGCTGTTGCACAAAAACAGCAGCGGCGAATGGACCTATGGCAGCAACTCAACCTCAGTACTCGGCAAGGACGTTACCCACGGTTGCGTCCGTCTCGCCAAAGAAGACGCCAAATGGCATCAGGAATTCTGCACTAAAGGCACGGTCATCGTCGTAGACGACCGTGACTGGGACCTTCGCGAACATCAATAAAAATTGGGAGGGAATTTTATGAATAAGGGTCTTAAGGTCACTCTGGAAATCCTCGGTACTCTCGCGCTCATCGCCGCCGTTGTCTTATTCTTCGTCCTGATTGGCAGCATCACCGTCCCCGCCAAGGCGGAATCCGCAAACGATTTCCCGTCTTACTGGGAACATGACGCCAAGCTCGTCAGCAGCGTCCAGGCAACCCTGATCGCCTATGGCGAAAACGTTGAAATCGATGGCAAATTTGGCGCCAAAACCGCCCAAGCTGTCAAAAACGTCCAAAAGCGCTATGGCTTTACACCCACTGGCGTCGTCGACGATAGTTTCGCCTACAGTTTTCAGGTCGAAAACTGGCCCTATAATAAAGGCTACACGCTATACTATATGGCCGACCTCGAGTCTATCTATGAACGCTCCGACTACGAAGATTTAATCTATATTAATCTTGGTGGTCGCGGCTACGACCCGAAGAGCCCCGAGAACACCGGTTCTCATCTCTGGCTGTTCAGAAATGGCGAACTCATCGCCGATTCCCCCTGCATCACAGGGAACGAGTCAAAGGGATATTTCACCCCCGTCGGCGTCCGCCATATCACTGGTCGTAAAGAGTCCGCCTCTGGCCGCTACTCAACCTATCGTTGGTTAGTCCACTTGAATGAAAAGATTTACATTCATTCATTGCTAATTTATAACGACAGCTCTCGAGACACCCAGTGTCTTGGCGCCCACCAGAGCGACGGCAGCATTCGTATTCCTGTCGAATTCGCCTACTGGCTCTACAAAAACGAGCCTAGAGGCGTCACCGTCGTCATCGATGACCGCGCTTATCAACCCAGCTCGGTTGGTTACAAACATCTCCTCACGGACGATGAATACACCGACTATGCCGACTGGGAAGACGAGTACGATTATTACGACGAAGAAGTCTTCGGCTAACACCTTAGCAATCACCACCCCGAAAGGGGTGGTTTTTACATATCTCAAAAAACGAATCTATTTAACCTTAACGCTATCTTCTCCGACCGTAGCTTTCATCTCTTTCATGAACTCTTCGCCTACTTCCACCCTAAACGGCATCTTCAGCGCCTTCTTCTCATCCTTCTCCTGCAAAACCAAAACCACCTCGTTAAACCCGCCATTCTTATCACATATCCGTTTAATATTCGTCAAAAGCTCCACGTCGTTCGGATTTTTCACTAAAATATATACCCGTTCATGCCGCGTATCCTTCGGCGCGGAAACCACTCTTACTCGCTCTGGCTCGCTAGAAGCCTTGGGAGCGCCCGAGCCCCCAAACCTAGCTCCTCCGGCCGCGTAACCGCCTCGCCCCCCAGACACGCCCTCGGACGATGTTTTAGAACGTCGCCTAAACTGCGGCGCTTCTTTTGGCGGCGCCAGCCTAGTACCCGTCTCTTGGTAATTTGCAAGCATCTCGTCAGAAATCACTTCGCACGAATCCATCAACACTTTTACTTCCGGCGTCACATTGCCGTTTTTGTCTCTCGCATTCACTCTCCCCGTAATCTTCACAACATTATCCTGCACTAACTTTCCGCCATATTCCTCAAACACGCTCGGGAACACAATAATTTCTTGTTCGCTTGTCTTATTTTCAATCTTCACAAACGCCATCTTCGTGTTTGATTTCGTTAAAATCGTCCTCACGGCCGTGATAATTCCGCCCACCACCACCGTTCGTCCGTCATTCTCGAGCGACACGGAAGAATACGGATGTGTTTGCTCTTCAAAGAATTTATCATATTTATCGAGCGGATGTGCAGAAATATATAGCCCCATCAGGTCGCGCTCCCATAAAAGCTGCTCCTTCTCAGAAAACTGCGCCGGTGCCGGCTTAATTTCTACTTCCGGAATCGCCGCTGCCGCACCGAACGCACCAAAGAGGTCCGTTTGCCCACTCGCCGCATCTTTCTGCATCTTCGCGCCATACGCCTGAATATTCTCAAGGTTATAGAGCAAATCACTCCGCGTGCCAAACCTGTCAAATCCGCCGGTCTTGATTGTCGATTCCCAAGCCTTCTTATTAAACTTCGTCGAATCCACCCGCTTCGCAAAATCGCACACGCTCTTAAACGGTCCATTGAGCTTCCGCTCCGGAATCACTTTCTCTTCAACAAGCGCTTTTCCTACCCCCTTAATCCCCGACAGCCCAAACCGAATCGTCTTCTCGCCTTTCACGATACCAAAGTCGCCAAAGCTTTCATTGATGTCTGGCCCGAGGACCTTGAGCCCCATTCTCTTACACTCCGCAATCTCAATCGCAAGCCTGTCGGTCCATCTCATATCCGCCGTCATCAGCGCCGCCATATACGCATCAGGGTAATGCGCCTTTAGATACGCCGTCCAATAGGAAACCAGACCATAACACGCCGCGTGGCTTTTATTAAAGCAATAGTTCGCAAAATCTAGTAGCTCGCGCCAAAACTCCTCCGCAATCTCCTCCGTCGCCCCGCCAACTTTAATCGCCCCCTCGATAAACTGCGGCTTCACCTTCTTCATGAGATCGATTTTTTTCTTGCCGACCGCCTTTCTGAGCGTATCGGCCTGACCGCCCGTAAATCCGCACCACTCGCGAGAAATCTGCATGAACTGCTCTTGATAAATCATGATTCCGTAGGTGCTTTTAAGCGAATTCTCGAGCCCCGGATGAAGGTAGGTAATCGGTTCTTCGCCATGTTTCCGTCGAATAAACGAATCGATAAACTGCATCGGCCCCGGGCGATACAAAGCCACCATAGCGATAATATCTTCGAAATGGTCCGCCTTGAGGTCCTTAAGATAACGTTTCATGCCCGCCGATTCAAGCTGGAACACTCCCGTCGTTTCGGCATTTTGTAGTAGTTTATACGTCAACGGGTCATCAAGCGGCACCGAATACATGTCAATGTCTTCGCCATACACTTTCCGAATCATCCTAAGCGCATTATTAATCACCGAAAGGTTCGACAGCCCCAAAAAGTCCATTTTAAGAAGCCCCAGCTCCTCAATCGTTCCCATCGGAAACTGTGCCGCAATCGGCCCTTTCGCCGACACTTCGAGTGGCACAAACTTCACGAGGTCATCCGGCGCAATCACCACGCCACAAGCGTGCACACCGTGCCCACGAATTGTCCCCTCAAGCTTCGAAGCAAAATCAAGCACCTCTTTGCTAGTCGGATTCGTCTCGTATTCATTTTTCAGGTCCGGCACGTCTCGAATTGCATCCGGAAGATGCACATGATGCCCCATCACCGGGTCTGGCACCATCTTCGCCAGTCTATCCGCCTCCGCATACGGAACTTCAAGCACGCGCGCCACGTCGCGCACGGCGTTTTTTGCCATCATCTTACCAAACGTCGCAATGTTCGACACCCGCCCCTTGCCATACTTCTGCGTACAATACTCAATCACTTCATCGCGCCGTGTATCCTGAATGTCCGTATCGATATCCGGCATCGAAATACGATCCGGATTTAGGAACCGCTCAAACAGCAGGTCGTATTTCATCGGGTCAAGCTCCGTAATACGCATCGCATAGGCAAGTAGTGCCCCTGCCGCGCTCCCTCTCCCCGGCCCATAAATAATGCCTTTCCGCTTCCCCCAGTTAATAAAGTCCCAGACAATCAAGAAATACCCGTTATAGCCCATCTTATCCACAACGGACAACTCATAATCAATCCTAGGTAATAGCTTATGCAGCTCATCTCTATCTTTATCAACTTCCGTCAGAATCTCCCGGCACTGCTCAACCGAAAGCTCCGCTGCCTCCGCTTCTGTCTTCCCGCCATATCTAAACACCAACCCCCTAAACACTAATTTATCAAGATATGTCTTATCAGTCTCACCTTCCGGCACCGGGAACTTTGGAATCAAAATCCGCCCCAACTGCAGCTCAACATTGCATCTTTCGGCAATTCGCTTCGTGTTCAGCACCGCCTCGGGGCAAGTCTTCTGCCACCTCGCAATAATTTCTTCCGGCGGAATCACATGAAGCTGAAATTCTTTGAGGCTCATTCTGTTCGTATCTGACAAATTCGACCCCGTGCCAACACAAAGCAGCACCTCATGCGTATCTTGGTCTTCATGTTTCAAATAATGCGCATCACACGTCACTACCAGCGGCACGCCGAGTTCCTTCGCGTGCGCCATATGCCAGTTATTGATTTTCTCCTGCTCCTTCCAATGCGTCGGTGAATCCGGATGTCCATGGTCCTGCATCTCAAGATAGAATCTATCACCATAAACCTTCTTATACCATCCAATCAGCTCAAGCGCCCTCTCATCATCGTCCGCCCGAATCGCTTCGCTAATCTCCGAACCCGCACATCCCGACAAACAGATAATCCCCTCGCTATATTTCTCCATATCTTTATGGTCGGTCCGCGGCTTATAGTATTTACCATTAATCTCAGCATTACTCATTAACCGACACAAATTCTCAAACCCCTTATCGTTCATCGCGAGCAACGTAATATGAAACCTCTGCTTATCATGCGCCGGGTCGCGGTCTTCCAAATTCCGCGCCGCCACATACGCCTCAAGCCCAAGAATCGGCTTTATCCCCTCATCCTTACAAGTTTTATAAAGCTCAACGAGTCCCGACATCGTGCCGTGATCCGTCACGGCGACCGCTTCCATACCTTTCTCCTTCACAAACTGCACCAACTCCGGAATCTTCGTCAGCCCATCGAGAAGGGAATAATGGGTATGATTATGCAAATGTACAAAATCACTCGGCTTTAAAACAATATTTTCATTATCCTCCACATTTTCCATAAAAATATTATACCACTTCCATTCCTTTTATGTTAAAATAAAAACAACCATGGAAGAAAAATTACGTAATTTATCTCAAAATATAGAAAACAACACGGGTGCAAACGCCCATAAACCTGAGGAAACTCCTCCCGAGGAGCATCACGAGGAAGAGCACCACGACGAACCTCGCGAAGAGGAGCATCACGAGGAAGAGCACCACGAGGAAGAAATCTCCGACTACACTCCCGAGCCCGAAGAACAATCCGAATCTGATAAGCCTGACGAATCAGATGACTCTCGCGAGGCTATAAAAGAAGATTCACAAATTTTCGAAGAAGACCACGAAGGCGAGCGATCATCGGATTCTTCTTCAGCTAAGATTCTCACAATGGACGAGGACGAGCCTCAAGAATCTCCGACTCGCATGAAAAAATATTCTCCCGAAGTCGAAGCCGCTCTAAACCGACTCAACTCTGAAGAATCCTCTATCGACTACAACACCGAACCGCTTTCGACCGAGCCAAAAAAGAAACATCACGGCGGTCAAATCTTCCTCGCCTTCTTACTCATTCTTGCCATCGCCGCCGCCACTCTCTGCATTCTCGTCGAGCAAAACATTATCGACAATCCGCTTAACCTAATCAACGGCAAAAAATCCGAATCGTCTCAACAGGAACCGGTCAAACCTTCCGAACAGCCAGTCGCGCCGACAACCACCGAACCAGTTGAGCTCACTAACAGCACCCTCATCGCTGCTATTGACGCTATTTTCGAGAAAAATGTCAAAACCGACAACTACTACGTTTTTAGCCGCACCTCCCAAACCCTAAGCGGAAAAGATTACGTCTACTACGACGTCGCCGAAGCTCCCGCCGTTGACTGCGCTGAAGCCGTCACCGATTGCGTTGTTGCTAAAATCACCGCCGACGATTACGAAAAATATCCTGCCTACCGGTACACCTTCGTCGCCACTGATTTTGAAGTTTATGAGTTCCAAGACCGCGCCCCACTTGAAAGCGCCAAAACCGTTCAAGAAGTTAGCGAAAAATTAAACACCACGGAAAACAAGTAACATGAACCCCGACCAACCTCAACCCACGCCAGTTCCGACTCCGACCCCCGCGCCTGTCGCACCGACTCCAGCTGCTCCCGCCCCCGAACCAGCACCAGCTGCTCCCGCCCCCGCGCCCGAACCAACCCCGGCCGCCGATTCCGCCTCAAACGTTGTTACGCCCGTCGCCGCCGGCATCCCCGACGAAACGCCCGACATTCTCGCCGTCGCCGCCACCGAACGCCCCGTCGAAATGCCTAAAAGCGCTTTCGCTCAGGCTGCCGCCAAAAACGCCAAGAAAAAACCACTCTCAAAAACCACCCTTATCCTCATCATCACTCTCCTCGTTCTCATCGGTGGAGGCGTCGCCGCTTACTTTATGTTCCTCAAATAAAACCCGGCTATCCCCGTCGCCACCGACACATTAAACGACTCTTTACGCCCAAACATTGGGATTTCTAAAAACACGTCAATTATCTCACGGAGCGAATCAGGAATCCCTTCAACTTCTTCACCCAGCACTAAAACTACCCGTGATTGAAGCGCGGAGCGAATCTCCGCAATATTTTCAAATTTCATCTGTAAAACCGGCTTTTTTGACTTCAAATTATTCTCAAGTCCAGCTATCACAAACCCCTCATTTTTGAGCCGCAAAAGCTCGGACAATATATCATCAACCGCATAACTATCCACAAACCGCTCCGCTCCGAGTGCGGTTTTGCCAATTTGTTTATTAATTTTTTCACGAAGATGTGGCAATTCCCGCATATCGTCAACTCTCGGCGTATAGCCAGAAAAGATTACCTTAGCCACCCCAAGCCCATCAGCCGTTCGAAGAATCGACCCCACGTTAAACGTTGACCTAATATTATGTAAAACAAATATAACTTCCATAAAAATATGATACAATAGAGTTAGTTATGATTCAAATTTCCCCTGAACATACTTCCGACATCATTAAGGCTCTTAAAAACGGCCAAGTCGTTGCTCTTCCAACTGAAACGGTCTTCGGCCTTGCTATCGCACTCAACTCCGCCAAAGCGCTCGAAAAGCTCATTTTTCTTAAGCGTCGCGATTTAAACTCCGGCAAGGTTTTTACGCTCGTCCCCGACTCAACCGCAAAAATCAAAGATTTCGCTATCCTCACCAAACCCGCCCGCGAATACATCACAAAATACATCCCCGGCGAGCTCACCTTAATCCTCAACAAAAACCCCGAGTTTAACCACCCTTACTTCAACCATTTCACCACCGTCGGCATTCGCATTCCCGCCTCGCCTCTCTTCGCCACCATTTTGCCAGAAACCGGCCCTCTCCTCTTAACTTCCGCCAACCCTCGCGGCGACCAACCCGCCATCTCTTCCGACGAAGTCGCACGCACACTCCCCAAGGTCGACGTTATCGTCGAAGGGCGCACGATTGAAGGCAAGCTCCCCTCCACAGTCGTCGATCTCACCAAAAAGACCCCCGTCATCATTAGACAAGGCGATTTGCAGGTGTTATAATATACTGCATGAATCGTTACAATCCTTTAGCAATCGAGAAAAAATGGCAACAAATCTGGGAAGATTCTGACGCGTTTAAAGCCGAAGAAAATTCCGAAAAACCCAAAAAATTCCTTGCCGAAATGTTCCCATATCCATCTGGCGCCGGTCTCCACGTTGGCCACGTCAGAAATTTCACCATCATTGACGTCCTCGCCAGATTCTATGCACAAAAGGGTTTTAACGTTCTCCGCCCCTTCGGCTATGACACTTTCGGCCTCCCCGCCGAAAACTACGCGATAAAAACCGGCGTCTCTCCAAAAATCGCAACCGACACCAACGTCAAAAACTTCCGCAACCAGCTTAAAAAACTCGGCTACGCAATCGACTGGAACCGAGAAATAAACACCTCCTCCCCCGAATATTACAAATGGACCCAGTGGTGCTTCCTCCAGCTTTACAAAAAAGGCCTCGCCTACCAAAAAGAATCCTACCAATGGTGGTGCCCCGTCGACCAAACCGTCCTCGCTAACGAACAGGTCGAGAACGGTCATTGTTGGCGCTGTGGTAGTGAGGTTGAAAAGAAAAAAATGAAACAATGGTTCTTCAAAATCACCGCCTATGCCGACGAACTTCTCGAAGACGTCGATTCGCTCGACTGGCCCGAAAAAATCAAAACCATGCAGAAAAACTGGATCGGAAAGAGCACCGGCGCCGAAATCGACTTCGAAACCACGAGCGAAAAAATCACTGTCTTCACGACTCGCCCCGACACAATTTACGGCGCCACCTTCCTCGTTCTCGCTCCTGAGCACCCGCTCATCAAAGACCTCGTCACCGACAAAACCCGCGAAAAAGTCGAGGAGTATTGCAAAGACGCCATCAAAAAATCCGAAATCGAACGCCAAGAAAACAAAGAAAAGACCGGCGTCTTCACTGGCTCCTTCGCCATCAACCCCGCCACCAAAGAAAAAATCCCCATCTGGGTTGCCGACTACGTCCTCATGGGCTATGGCACTGGCGCCATCATGGCGGTCCCTGCCGGCGACGACCGCGACCGCGAATTTGCCGAAAAATTCGATCTTCCAATCGTAGAAATCACAAAAACTCCCGAAACGCCTTTCGGCACACCAAAGACCACTTATCGCATGCGCGACTGGCTTATCTCCCGCCAGCGCTACTGGGGCTGCCCAATTCCCATCGCCTACGACAGCGACGGCGACCCGCACCCTATTCCCGAAGACCAACTCCCCGTCATAATCCCCGAAGTTGAGGATTTTAAGCCCGACAACACCGGCCGATCCGCCCTCGCAAAGGCTACCGACTGGCTAAAAGTCGATCTTCTAAACGAAAAAACTGGCAAAATTGAAACCATGACCCGCGAAACCGACACACTCGACGGCTACGCCTGCTCTTCTTGGTATCTCTGGCGCTACGCCTCGCCTCACTGCGCAACTGCCGCTTGGGATGAAAAAGCCATCAACTATTGGGAACCGCTCGACATCTACTGCGGCGGCGACCACGCCGTGGCACACCTTCTCTACGTCCGCTTCTGGTGCAAGTTTTTCGCCGACGAAGGCAAACTTCCTTTCCGCGAACCAATCACGAAGCTTCTTTACAACGGCTACATCAACGCGCCCGACGGCAAAAAAATGTCAAAGAGTAAAGGCAACGTCATCGACCCACTCGACGTCATCAACGACGGCTACGGCGCCGACACTCTCCGCACCTACGAAATGTTCATCGGCCCCTACGATCAAGACGCCGCCTGGAACCCTAGAAGCGTCGGCGGCGTTTACCGCTTCCTCAACCGCTGCTGGACTCTCGTTTTTGGCGATGTGGCGGGAGTGAGCGGGGAGATAGTCTCGTCTCCGTCGGCGTCCGCAGGCTACGGCCGAGGTTCGGCAGGCGCGACCCCCGCGACGGCGGGCGGGCGCGACCTGCGTCCGACGGAACGAGCTATCGACCGCAAGCGAGCAATGCATCGAGTCATCAAAAAAGTCACGGACGACATCGAGCGCGCCGCCTTCAACACGGCCATTTCAAGCCTCATGGAATACGTCAACGAACTCTATAAAGCTGGCAGCACAGAAGAAGATTTAATCACGCTCGGAAAACTCCTAAAGCCCTTCGCTCCGCACCTCGCCTCCGAAATGCTCGAACAACTCGGAGCCGACGACGCCTGGCCGACTTACGATGAAAAATACCTCGTCGAAGACCTCATCGAGCTCGTTGTCCAAGTCAACGGCAAACTCCGCGCCAAACTCTCCGTCCCCGCTGAAGTTTTAGACGATGAAAATGAAGTAATTAAGTTAGCTTCAAGCGACTCAAATGTCCAAAAATTCACAAATAATCACATAAAAAAGACTATTTATATCAAGAAAGCTAAATTAATTAATTTGGTGGTTTAGACTAGGCGTCTCTTTGTTCTGGTCTTTGTCCGATTCCGCAGTCGCCAGCAGTCAAAAATACAACATTTACCAAGCGAGTTCGAGGTTACGTCGTCGACGAGCGCAGGACTAAATGTTGTATTTTTTGACGACTGCGAGACGAGGACCAGGACAAAACTAGAACTAAGAGACGCCTTGCACTATCTCTAAAAACGTGCTATTATAGTTCAAAGTATCTATCATTAAAGGAGCATTATGCCTGAACCTAAAAAACAGAGCAGCCCGCGTAAAACCGGTCTCCGCCGGAGTCACATCCGCCTCGACCTCGCTCGTGCTGTTAATAAACTTTCCCCTGTCAAAGCTTTTGAAACGAAGAAAAAAACTCCTCGCGTAAAAGTCAAAACTGTCAAGCCCGCAAAATCCACTTCCGTTAAAGCCACCAAAAAGGCCGCAACGAAGGCTAAACTTGCCAAAAAATCTAACGCAAAGAAGAAATAACAATGGCATCAAATCGGCACCTAGGCAGAATTATATCGTTACAGAGCTTATACGAATATGAGTTCCGTAGCAAGGCGGGCGACGCCACAGCCGACATTGACCATATCGTCGCAAAAAACATCCTCCCCTACGAAAAGGCTCTTGGCGATACTGAATTCGTCTACGCCCTTTCTCGTGGTGTGGTCGAAAAAACCGAAGAACTCGACGCCGACCTTACCCCCCTCGCGCCCGAATGGCCAATTTCCACCATCGCTGCCATCGACCGCAATATCCTTCGCATCGGCCTTTACGAGCTAAAGCACTGCAGCGAAAACGTTCCACCAAAGGTCGCCATCAACGAAGCCGTCGAGCTTGCCAAAGCCTTTGGCTCGGAAAACTCTTCAAAGTTCATTAACGGCGTCCTTGGAACCGCATATAAAAACCTCGGCTTTAAAGACACCGACTCTAGTCAAAATCATGAATCAAAACCAAAAGCCGGCGCCTCGTCGAGCGACCAGCTCCCCGAAGAAAGCGCCTCTGAGCCGAAAGGGAAGTAACCTCAAAGTTCCGGAAGCTCTGCCAAAAGAGTACCGCCCCTCCCCAATCGACAAGTTCAAGGAAACCGTCTTCCGTAAGAAGCCGGTTATCCAAGAAATCGTCCGCGAACCAACCGCCGGCGGTATCGTTTTTCGCCTTTCAAAAGACCGTAAGGACATCGAAATCCTCCTGATTCAAGATTCCAAGAATCGCTGGACCATCCCTAAGGGCCACATCGAGCCAGGCGAAACCGCCAAACAAACCGCCATCCGTGAAATCGGCGAAGAAGCGGGGCTTTTCCATATCAACACCTTGTGCTGGCTTGGAAAAATCCACTTCAAATATCGTCGCCTCGACAAACTCGTTCTTATGACCACCCAAATCTACCTTGTCCATTCCCTCGACCCTCGCGAAACCCCAACCAAGGAAAAATGGATGAACGGGATCAAATGGTTTAAGTTTGCCGACGCGCTCGATGCCATCGAATACGACGACATCGAAAAACTCATGTTAATAGCAAAAAAGAAAATCCGTTCAGGAGAATACTAAATTGGACACTAAACCCTATCAAGACTTCGCCGAACAAAAACTCGGCTTTAAATTTAACGACATCAACCTTCTTGTTGTTGCTCTCACTCACCGCAGCTACGTTAACGAGCACAAAAAATCCCATCTCGAACACAACGAGCGCCTTGAATACCTCGGCGACGCCGTCCTCGAGCTCGTCACAAGCGACTTTCTTTATCGCAACTACGAAGAACCCGAAGGCATCATGACCGCCTGGCGCTCTGCTCTCGTGCGCACCGAATCTATTTCTGACGCTGGTTACAAACTTGGCTACGAGCCACTCGTCCGCCTTTCTCGCGGCGAGCAACACGGCATCGACCGCGCCCACGCCGTCATTATCGCCGACTGCTTCGAGGCCGTCATCGGCGCTATCTATCTCGACCAAGGCTACCCCGCCGCTAAAGACTTCATCTATAAACATATTCTTTCCAAAATGGACGAAATGCTCGAAGAAGAAGCCTGGCGCGACCCAAAATCATATTTCCAGGAGCTCACACAAAAATACGATTTAGAAACTCCGACTTACCGCACCCTCAAAGAAGACGGCCCCGACCACAACAAGATTTTCACTGTCGCTGTCTATGTTGGCAATTCCATCATCGCTTCTGCCTCTGGCCACTCTAAACAGGAGGCACAAACCCTCGCCGCCAAGCAAGGCATTAAAATTTACAAGAAAAAATACTCCCGCACTAGCAAAAAACCCGAATCTGCCACAAAAAACTCGGCTAAAAACCTTGACAAACCCGCCCATTAGGCTTATACTTATTACAGTTTACTTGAAAAAGTTAACTGCGAGAAATCCTTTTCACATAAACAGTTGAGAGCTTATATGACCAAAAATCCACGCGTCGGCTAAACGGGTGGTTTTTTGGTTCTCGCCCTTACTATCATTGACTTTTAAAAGCTTTTATGCTATAATTAAATTATACATTTCGACAAAACAATAGAGGAGGGGAAATCTAAATGTCGAAAATGTCCGAACTTTCCATCGAACTTCAGGAAAACCCAGAAAAACGCACTGTCGCCGACCTTCTTGGTGGAGACAAGAAACGCTCCGCTCTCTTGAGAATTTCACAATCTGACTACGAATACCCAGCGAACACTTGGCCAACCTACTGGCAACTCTGTCTCGCCGTTGTCGACGCCGCTGGCGACCTCGCCGGCAAGGATAAAATGTTGATGACCTTCCGCGACAAGAGTAAAGCTTTTAACGTTAAGCCCGTTATCGACAAATACTACAACGGCGACATTAAACAGCTCAAACTCGCTCGCGAAGATGCCATCAAAAACTTTTTCAAATCCGTCGACGAAGTCAACTGGTACGCCCGCAATCACGACCTCGACCAGGTCAGCGCCATGACACTCATGGGTCTCCTCGAAAACGAAAAAAATCGCGAAAAGTTTAGGCGCCACATCAAACGTCACATCGAATCGGGCCATCCGCCCTTCGAACTTGACGATTTACCGCGTCGAGACTTCCGCAAAACCTCCAAATCCTGCTAACCGCAGGATTTTTCTTGCCAAATTCCAAAAAATAGTGTAAAATACTCGTTAATATTATTTAAGGAGAAAATCCAAATGCTCGCGATTCGCATGCAACGTAATGGCCGCGCACACACCCCAGTGTACCGGATAGTCGTCCAAGAATCCCAGCGTCACCCTCTATCTGGGCGCGTTGTGGCTGAGGTCGGCAACTATAACCCAGAAACCAAAAAGACCGTCCTTGACAAGGAAAAACTCGAGTTCTATCTTAAGAACGGCGCCCAACCTTCTTCTCGCGTCGCCTTCGTTCTCGAAAAGAACGGCGTTAAGCTCCCATCTTGGTACAAACCCGCTCCCAAAAAGAGCGCCAAAGCCAAGCACGCCGACAAGCTCCGCAAGAACCAGCCAAAGGAAGAGCCGGCAACTGAAGAAGCTCCAGCAGAAGCTTAATCTTGCTAAAAACGGCAAAATATTGTATAATCCCCCTCATAGGTTATTCCTAGAATAAAACAAGGGGGATTTTAACATGTCAAACTACTTGAGCCGCAACTCCAAAATGCCCGACGTCTCGCTACAACCGCGCGAAAATTTCACGCTTAAACAAATCGTCGTCGCATTCGTCCTCGTAGTTGTCATTGTCGGTATCGGCACGGCACTCGCCGTTGCCTTCAACAGCAACCGCGAACAAGTTCTTCAAACCGCCATTAACGAAGCCAAGGCCGAAAAATCTCGCTTCGAAACGGCAGCCGAAGCCGTCACTGCCCGCGAAGCTGAACTTGACGCCCGAGAACGCGCGCTCAATAATCGCGAAACCGAACTCGAGACCGCTAAGGCTGCTCTCACGCAAAGAGAAACCGACCTAGCTCTCGCTCGCGCCGAACTCGACAACAACAAAGTCGACTTCGCCGAACACCAAAATCGCGTCTACGCTCTAGCCAAGGCGCTTCACGAAGAACTAGATCCCTATTATGCCGGCAAAACAATCTATGTCGAATCAGCCGATCCCGACCTCCTCATCGAAGAATACGAAGAACCTCTTGAATAACCTATTTCCCGCCAAACGGCGGGATTTTTCATTTTTATGCATTTTGTGTTAATATATTATATATACAACTTAACATGGAGAAAACAATGGCTACCATTGACCAACAATTTGTCGAATACATCGTCAAAACCCTCGTGAACAATCCCGAAAAAGTCGCAGTCGAACGCAAAATCGACGAAAAAGGCGTCCTCTTAACCCTCTCTGTCGACCCAGAAGATGTTGGTCGCGTCATTGGCAAACGCGGCGCCACCGCCCAGAGTATTCGCACGCTCCTTCGTGCCCTCGGCACCAAAAACGACGCTCGCTACAATCTTAAAATCGTCAACGGCGACGAAGAACCCGCCACTGAGCCCGCTAAAACCGTCGCTCCAAATGTCGATGAGCCTCAGGAAAACGACGATCTCGCCGAAAAAACTCGCGCTGAACTCGCCGACCTCGATGACCTCGATATCTAAAAACTAAAAATAGCCTTGCAAAACAGGCTATTTTTTGATATAGTTTATAATTAAGAAGCAGTATGCCAATTTTTTGACATGACAAAGGCCGGCGACCTTCGTCATAAAAATCTGGCAGTTATCTTCGGCGCTAAAGATAACATCAAATCTAACACCATAAAGGATTTTCGTGAAATCTACCACCACCTCTGGCCGCGTTTTCTTCACTGAAGGCGACCAAGCTCTCCCCATCCCTGACCTTATCGCTCATCAAAAGGACAGCTGGGAAGATTTCGTCAAATCCGGACTCCGCGAGGTTTTTACCGAGCTTAATCCTATCGAGGATTACACAAAGCAAAAACTCTCGCTCCGCTTTAAAGATTATTACTTTAAAGAGCCGTCCGAATCTGAACGCGAAGCAAAATACAACTTAACCACCTACGACGCTCCGCTCCACGTCATCGTCGAGCTCGAGAACAAAATCACCGGCGAAAAGAAGGAACAAGACATTTTCTTCGGTGACTACCCATGGATGACCGACCGTGCCACCTTCATCATCAACGGCACCGAGCGTGTTATCGTTTCTCAGCTCATTCGTTCTGCTGGCGTCTTTTTCACCGCCGATCGCATCGGCGAACGTCGCTACTATGGCGCCAAAATCATCCCAGGCCGTGGGGCTTGGCTCGAATTTGAAACCGCCCAAACCGACGCCATCTACGTCAAAATCGACCGCCGTCGCAAGATTCCAGTCACAACCCTTCTTCGCGCTCTCGGCATCGCTAAAAACAGCGACATTAAGGCCAAATTCGCCAACCTTGACGAAGAAAGCATGGCCTATATCGACGCTACGCTCGAAAAAGACACCACTCGCGGTCAGTCGGAAGCCCTCATTGAGGTCTATCGTCGTCTCCGCCCAGGCGATCTTGCCACCGTCGAAAACGCAAAAGACATGATCGAACGCACTTTCTTTGATTACAAGCGCTACGATTATTCTCGCGTTGGTCGTTTCAAAATCAACCAAAGACTTGGTTTCGACACGCCAAACGACAGCGAACACCGCACGCTCCAGATGAAGGATTTGATCGCCATCATCAGCGAAATCATCCGCCTCAACGTCACTCAAGACCCCGCGGATGACATCGACTCTCTTGCAAACCGCCGCATCAAACTCGTTGGCGAGCTCGTTCAGCGTCAATTCCGCCTCGGCATGCTCCGTCTACAAAGGAACATTTTGGACCGCATGTCCATGGCGAACCCTGAAGAAGTTACCCCTTCTCAGCTTCTCAACTCTCGCCCAGTTGTCGCCGCCGTTAAAGAATTCTTTGCATCTTCTCAGCTTTCACAGCTCATGGACGAAACCAACCCCTTCGCTGAACTTTCTCACAAGCGCCGTCTCAGCTCCATGGGGCCTGGTGGCCTCACGCGTGAGCGCGCCGGCTTCGATGTTCGCGATGCTCACCCAACTCATTACGGCCGCATCTGCACCGTCGAAACCCCAGAAGGTGGCAACGTCGGTCTCGTGCTTAACCTTGCAACTTATGCTCGCATCAACGAATACGGTTTCATCGAAGCACCATACCGCGTCGTTAAAAACGGCAAAGTTACAAACGAAGTTGTTTACGTCGACGCCAGCGCCGAAGACGAAATGGTAATCGCCGACGCCTCCGTCAAAATCGACAAAGATGGCAAGTTCATCGACACTTACGTCTCCGCCCGCGTCCACGGTCGCCCAGCTCAAGTTGAATCATCTCGTGTCACTCACGTCGACGCCGCCCACAAGGAAATTCTCGGTGTCTCCGCCTCGCTCATTCCGTTCGTCGAAAAGAACCGCGTTGACCGCTCTCTCATGGCCTGCGCCATGCAGAAACAAGCTGTCCCTCTCCTTCACACCGACGCACCAGTTGTCGGTACCGGCATCGAAGGGGAAGTCGCCAAAAACCTCTCCCAAATCGTCTTTGCCGAAGGCGATGGTGAAGTCAAAAAAGCCGACGGCATCTCTGTCATCGTCAAATACGCCGACAAGAGCGAAAAAGAATACCCACTTGTTCACTTTGAGAAAAACAACGACGACCGCTGCTACAACATGCGCACCAAAGTCGTCCGCGGTCAGAAAGTCAAAAAAGGCGACGTCCTTATTGAGGGCGCTTCCGTCACCGATGGCGAGCTCGCTCTCGGTAAAGATCTTCTCGTTGCCTTCATGCCTTGGCGCGGTTACAACATGGATGACGCCATCGTCATTTCATCTCGCCTCGTCGAAGACGACGAACTCACTTCGATCAACATCAAAGATTACGACGTCGAAGTTCGCGAAACCAAACTCGGTCCTGAACAAATCACTCGCGACATCCCTAACGTCAGCGAGCATTCTCTCCGCCATCTTGGCGAAGATGGCATCGTCACCGTTGGCTCCGAAGTCTCAACTGGCGACATTCTCGTCGGTAAGATTACGCCAAAGGGCGAGCAAGAACTCAGCTCCGAGGAACGTCTTCTTCGCGCCATCTTCGGCGAAAAAGCCAAAGACGTTCGCGACACGTCCGTTCGCATGAACGGCGGTAGCGGCAAGGTTATTGACGTCCGCGTTTACACTCGCGAACAAGGTCACGACCTCAAAGCCGGCGTCATCATGCAAATTAAAATCTTTGTCGCCGAAATGCGCAAAATTGATGTCGGCGATAAGCTTGCTGGTCGTCACGGTAACAAAGGCGTCGTCTCCCGCATCCTTCCGGTCGAAGACATGCCATTTATGGCCGATGGTACCCCTGTCGATATCCTCTTAAGCCCAATGGGCGTGCCGAGCCGTATGAACCTTGGTCAGCTTTTCGAAACTCACCTCGGTATGGCTGCTCGCGCCCTCGGTTACAAAGTCGCCACGCCGTCTTTCAATGGCGTATCCGACGAGACCATCTCTAAAGAGCTCGAAAAAGCCGGCTTCTCTCACGACGGACGCGTCCAGCTTTACGACGGTCTCACCGGTGAGCCGTTCAACGAAAAAACTTCTGTCGGCGTGATGCACATGATTAAACTTCACCACATGGTCGAAGACAAAATTCACGCTCGCTCCACTGGTCCATACACCATGGTTACCCAACAGCCACTCGGCGGCAAGGCCCAAAACGGTGGCCAGCGCTTCGGAGAAATGGAAGTTTGGGCGCTCGAAGCTTACGGCGCCGCCACTACGCTCCAAGAGATGCTCACGATTAAGTCCGATGACGTTTACGGTCGTGCTAAGGCTTACGAGTCCATCATCAAACACGAACCAATCGAGGGTCCGAAGCTCCCAGAAGGCTTTAACGTTCTCGTCAAAGAACTTCAAGGTCTCGGTCTCAAAGTCGATCTCTTAGACCACGGCGAAATGACCGATGCCTCCGATGTTATCGAAGAAACTTCTCGCGCTATCGAAAAAGAAAACGACGATCAAAAAATTTACAACCAACACAAGGCCGAAACTGCCCCTGAAATCACGGACCTTGACACTGAAGAAGGCAGAGAATCACTAGAAGAAGAGGGCATGTCAATAACAGAGGGCGACGAAACAAACGACCTCGGAGAGGAGAACTAACATGGCTTGGGCAGATAATTATATTAGCGCCAGCGATTTCGATTCGATTCGCTTGAGCGTTGCCTCCGCCGCCGACATCTTAAACTGGAGTTACGGCGAAGTCACCAAACCAGAAACCATCAACTACCGCACCCAAAAACCCGAACGCGACGGTTTGTTCTGCGAACGGATTTTCGGCCCGGTAAAAGATATTAACCCGCACGATGCCAAACTCAAAGGCGTTCGCTCTCGCGAAGCTGCCGTCGACAAAGAAGGCAACCTCGTTACAAAGAGCATCACGCGCCGCGAGCGCATGGGTCACATTACCTTAGCGGCTCCGGTTACCCACATCTGGTTTATGCGCGGCACGCCATCTGCACTTTCGATTCTGCTTGACTTGACCGTCAAGAACATCGAAAAGGTCATCTACTTTGCGACCTATCTCATCACTTCCGCGAAGGATGAAGAAATTGACAAAGTCCTTGATGATCTTGAAGCTCAAACCGAGGCTGCTCGTTTAGCTATCGCCGCCAGATACGACAAAGAATCTGCCGTTGAAGGCGCTGATGTTCATGCGCTTGCAGAAGCTCGTTCCAAAGAACTCGAAGAGCTAAACAGCGATTTCGTTAAACGCAAAACCCTCCTCGAAAGCTTCCATAAAGGTTCCGTCATCACCGAGGTCGACTACCGCAATCTTCCTGAAGAATATGAAGATCTAATCGAAGTCGACATGGGCGCTACTGCCATTAAAAAGATGCTCGACGAAATCGATCTCGATCTCCTCATTAATACTCTTAAAGAAGAGGAAGCCGAAGCTAAAGGTCAAAAAGCCAAGAAAATTGCCAAGCGTCTTAAAATCCTCGAAGGCATGCAATCTGCCGGCATCAAACCGAACGACCTCGTCCTAACGGTCATCCCGGTCATTCCTCCAGATCTTCGCCCGATGATTTCTCTCCCAGGCGGCCGTTTCGCGACATCCGATCTTAACGACCTTTACCGTCGCGTCATCAACCGTAATAACCGTCTCAAGAAATTGCTCGATCTCAACGCTCCGGAAGTTATTTGCCGCAACGAAATGCGCATGCTTCAAGAAGCCGTCGATGCTCTTATCGACAACTCCGCTTCGCACGGCAACCGCACCGCAGCCACTCAAAACGGCAAACGAAAGCTCAAATCCCTTTCCGACCTTCTCAAAGGCAAACAAGGTCGCTTCCGCCAAAACCTTCTCGGCAAACGCGTCGACTACTCTGGCCGCTCCGTCATCGTCGTTGGTCCAGAACTCAAGCTTAACGAATGTGGCCTTCCGAAGCAAATGGCGCTCGAACTCTTTAAGCCGTTCGTCATTAGCTGGCTCATCTCCAAAGAGCAAGCCGCCAACATTCGCGCCGCCTCTCGCATGATTGAAGCCGGCGAAGCCGTTGTCTGGGATGCGCTCGACGAAGTAATTCAAGGCCGCTACGTTCTTTTGAACCGCGCTCCGTCTCTTCACCGTCTTTCTGTCCAAGCCTTCCAGCCTAAACTCATCGACGGTAAAGCTATCCAGCTCCACCCGCTCGTCGCTTCCGGTTTCAACGCCGACTACGATGGTGACCAAATGGCTGTCCATTTGCCACTTTCCGACGCTGCTCAGGCCGAGGCTCGCGAACTTATGTCCGCCACCAAAAACCTCTTGAAGCCTGCCGACGGCGCTCCAGTACTCGCAATCTACCAGGACGTTGTTCTCGGTATCTACTACTTAACTTACAACAAACCTGGCACCGACACCAACAAGGTTCACGCTTTCTCGTCAATTTACGAAGCCGAAATGGCCTATGATAAAGGTCTCATCGCCCTCCAAACGCCAATCCGCGTCTTCGCTAAAAAAGAAATCAGAAACACTACTCTCGGTCGCGTCATCTTTAACGAGGTGCTCCCGGAAGATTATCCGTTCGATAACTCCGTCCAGACTTCCAAGCAGCTCAAGAAAGTCATGGCTGATATCTTCGATATCTACGGCGCTGAGACTACCGTCAAGACTGCCGATGCCATCAAGAATCTCGCCTTCGAGTACGAAACCATTGCCAGCGTGTCGACTTCTAAGGACGATTACCCGACTTATCCAGAAATCGCTGATTTCATCGCCGAAGGTGATGCAACCACTGCTCAGATTCAAGAGCAATTCGCCGAAGGGCTCCTAACCGAAGAAGAACGCAAGAACCTCACGGTTAAAACTTGGCGCAATATCGACGACCGCATTTCGACGTTCTTGAAGAATAAGCTTGCCGACCTCGACACCGACATCGCCGTCATGGTCAACTCCGGCGCTCGTGGCTCCGTCTCAAACATCAAGCTCGCCTCCGCCGAAATCGGCATCATGGTCGACATTAACAACAACGAAATCGAGCTCCCGGTCAAATCTTCCTACAAAGAAGGCTTGAACACCCTCGAATCCTTCATCGCGACTCGTGGCGCCCGCCAAGGTCAGGTTTCTACGGCTCTCCGTACTGCCGACTCTGGCTACCTCACTCGTCGTCTCGTCGATGTCGCTCAAGACGTCTTCACAACCGACGAAGAAGCTTACGACCCCGGCTTTGCCGTTTACAAATACGAGACCGAAGAAACCGGTATCGACTTCCACATTCGCATCGCCGGCCGTTACACCGCCGAAGCTATCCCAGGCTACCTCGAAGCCGACCAGCTCATCACGCCAGAAATGGCCATGCAGCTCGAAACCGACGATAACATTGAATCCGTCAAGATTCAATCCGTCCTCACCACCACTGCAGTTGGCGGCGTTCCAAGAAAGGCCTATGGCGTCGACATGTCCACTCGTGAACTCGTCGAAGCTAACCAACCTGTCGGTGTTATCGCTGCGCAATCTCTCGGTGAACCGGGCACCCAGCTCACCCTCGATACGAAGCACGGCTCCGGCGTCGCCGGTTCTGGCGCTATCGCCCGCGGTCTTCCGCGCGTCGAAGAGCTTCTCGAAGCCAGAAACCCGAAAGGTCAGGCTTGGATTACTCCAATCGACGGTCTTGTCGAAGCCCACGAAGATGGCAATCACTACATCGTCACCATCACTCCGCAAACCGGCGAAACGACCCGCATCGAGCTCGATGGTCGCAAAGCTAAAGTAAAAGATGGTGCCACGGTTAAAACCGGTGACGTAATCGCCGCCAAAGACAACGACGCCGAACCAATTGTTGCTCCATTCGATGCCAACGCTCAGCTAGTCGACGGTGCAATCATCCTCGTTGGTGAAGCTGGTTCGCCCGCTCGCCTCGAGATTCCAAACAGCGCCGAACTTGTTGTTAAGACCGACGACATTGTCAAAGCTGGTGATCGTCTCACAACCGGCTCCCTCAATCTCCAAGATCTCTTGCGCTACAAGGGAACCGAAGCAACCGAACGCTACATCATGAACGATGTTATGTCCGTCTATGCTGCTCAGGGCCACGAAATCTCCAGCAAACATTTCGAAGTTATCATTCGCCAAATGTTTAACCGCGTCATGATCACCGAATCTGGCGACTCCAGCTTTGTCGCTGGCGATATTGTCGGCCGCGCCGCTGTCGAAAACGAGAACAAAGAACTCGAAGCCGAAGGCAAAACCCCTGCTTCCTTCGATCATCTCCTCCTCGGTATCACCAAGGTTTCCATCTGGTCTGATTCGTTCCTCTCTGCCGCTTCCTTCCAGGATACGACCCGTGTTCTTATCAACGCCGCCATCAACGGCCGCGTCGATCACCTCCACGGTCTCAAAGAGAACGTCATCATCGGCCGCAAGATTCCTGTTGGTACTGGTGTCCATCCGCTCGCTGTCGAAACCGAGCCGGAAGGCCCAACCGAAGCCGACATCGAAGGCATGTAAAACAAAAACCAGTGAAATAGGGAGAAAGATTTACTTCTCCCTATTTTTATGGTATAAATATCTTATAGCTATCCAGCTTGTATTTTTTACAGAAAGAGGTGATTATTTTGAAAAGACTCTCGCGCTTTCCTAAAGAAAAATTCCTTGTCCGCTCCGGCGAACCTTCCATCGAACCGCCCAAAGCACCCATCGTGCCTCAAAAACGCCATGCCAACCTCGCCGAGTTTCTCGAGGTAAACGGCAATATCTGCGGTCTCGCTTATCGCAACCGCGCCTGGTTCGAGAACGCCAACTACCTTTTTCATCCCGATTATGGCGAAGAAGGCTCTAACCTCACTTTTGCACAAAGCAAAGACATGTTCTACGTCCATCCACAAGGTAGCGTCGACTACTTTTTCGACCTCGAAGATGCGCGTTTCGACTCGCGCTTCATTTTTCCCGATCTGTTGCACGGTTCACTCCACTTTGGCAACTACCACGACAACCAGCTCGGACGCATCTTTTTCCTCACCGAGCCCAAAGACGCTAGTGACGTTTTGTTGTCGGTCAACGAGCCTAGCGGCATTTGCGAATGGCTAAAAGATGACCCCAACGTCAAATTCTTTCGCCATGAGGACAAGCATTTCCAGCTCTACGCCGTCCTGCCCATCGGCAGTCGGCTCGACCTCAATCACGAACTTGTCATCTCCCACCCGACTTCGGCAGACGAGGATAGAGCGCTCTTCGCTCAATTATTTCAGGAAAAACTCCACCACGCCGTTGACTTCAACGCTTCTGAAACCCACTACGTCCGCCCGCTCACCGCTGCCGAAGAGGAGTCAAAGGCTCACCGTGTCGACTACGCCGACCGGCTCGACACTCTCTCGGAAAAATTCCGAGAAATCTGTCGCATCCGTCACATCGTCACCGCCAGCCCCTTTGACGACCCCATCTCCGTCTATTACAAAGGTCACAGCTACTTTTACAACCACGACAACATAGTTCAACTTGAAGCCATCATTAGGAACGACCACGAATTCTATCAAAACCTCGAAAAACGCATCGACTTCGTCGAAAGTCTCATCAAAAACGGCTTGGCAGACATCTGCGCCGAATTTAACGTCAACGTTGCGTTGAGGCTCGATCGCGTTATCCGCCTCGCCAACCTCGGCGAAGAAGTCGTCATGCTTTCCGTCTACCCCGCCGACAACTCGCTCCAGTCCGGTCACATCATCCACCAGCACTCAGTCGACTTGCACGACTTCAACACACCCTCCGAGGGCGGCATCGCCGAAGCCTACGTCAAGGATACTGAAGAATTCTTTGACCGCTACCGCGAAAAATTCCACGCTTTCAAAAAGCTCTACGAAGTCAACTTGTCTTACCACAATCTCGTCAACCTTTCCTCGCGCCCACCCGAACTTGACTATACGTATATCTTCAGAGACCTCTAACCCCTTTCTACCCCGCCCCGCTTCATCGCGGGGCTTTTTCTTGTCTAGCGTCATACCTCTTAACCTTGCATTTTACCCCCCCCCCGGGTATAATCAGAGGTGCCCCTCGGGGCAATTCTTGCACATTTCACTATTGAGAGGAGATGAGAAAAATGGCAACCAAGAAGCCTACGGCCCAGGTAGTTCACCAGCGTCCCGACCTTCGATATTTCGATTTGCCCGCCGCCGAACCGCGAGTCAACACTGCCATCGACGAATATCTTCACCATAAAGACATCGCCGAGCGCCGGCTCTGGTTCAACACCAGCGTCGCCAGCATGGACGACGTGGACGTGGTCGATTCCACGACCTTGCTCGTCACCGACATCGTCCACCACATCATCCAGTATAACCGCGACGACGAAAACATCCCCACCGAAAACCGCAAGCCCATCAAGCTCTACGTCAACTCCCCCGGAGGCGACATCTACGAAGGCTTCGCTCTGGTCGATGCCATTCAGCTCTCTAAGACCCCGATTTACACCTACAACGTCGGCACCTGTGCCTCTATGGCCTTCCTGATTTACATCGCCGGCCACAAGCGCTTCACCCTTCCGCGCGCCATGTTCCTGCTTCACGATGGCTTCAACGGTAGCATCAACAGCTCCAGCAAGTTCATCGACACTGCAGAGTTCAGCAAGCGCTACGAAAAGGAAATCGTCAAGGCTCACGTCCTCGGTCGCACCCAGATTAGCGAGGAAGAATACGACAAACACCTGCGCGTCGAATGGTATATGCTGCCCAGTGACGCCATCCGCCTCGGCGTTGCCGACAAGATTGCCTCGTCTATGGATGACCTCCTCTAACCCCCACCCCGCTTTTCTAGGCGGGGTTTTCTATGCTATACTATAAAAAAGGAGTTTTATGGAATTAAAAAAGAATAGCAAAACCTGGCAAAACTTAGAAAAAGCCTTCGCTGGCGAGTCAATGGCTCACATGAAATATCTTTACTTCGCCTCCCGCGCTAAGAAGGACGGCTTCGAGCAAATCGCCGACATCTTCGCCGAGACCGCTGGCAACGAAAAAGAACACGCCAAGATGTGGTATAAGCTCTTAAACGGTGGCGCTGTCGCCGACACCAAGACCAACCTCGTAAAGGCCGCCGCTGGCGAACACGACGAATGGACCGATATGTATAAAGATTTCGCCGACACCGCTCGCGAAGAAGGCTACATTGAAATTGCCGAAAAATTCGAAGGTGTCGCCGCTATCGAAAAGGAACACGAAGCTCGCTATAACAAGCTCCACGACAACATCGAACACGACGTCGTCTTTAAGTCCGACAAAGTTACCATCTGGAAATGCCGCAACTGCGGTCACATCTACGTCGGCGAAAACGCACCCGAAGTTTGTCCTGTCTGTGCACATCCGCAAAGTTTCTTCGAAATCAAAGCTAACAACTATTAAAAAATGCCCCCGCCTAAGCGGGGGATTTTTAAAGAGGTAATTGGAAGGGAATTAAGTTGCTACCGGAAGACTAATTGTTGTCGCTCTGACAAACTGTTCGCGGAAGAAATTCAGACCAGGACGACTCAGCTTCTTAATGTCCACCAAGCTAACCGCCTCGTGTCCAACCAGAACGCGAATAATTCCGCAAAGCATGTCAGGATTCTTGCGCTCATCGGCGCACTCCATGGCCAACCTCGCTAAGTAGATGTTGTCGGACACTCGACCAAAGGCTTCCTCGTGAATCGCTACTGTCGGCATTCTGCTCACCTCTTTTCTCTAATGTACTAGGGGACAAAAAATCCCCCGCAAACAAATCTATCCCTCTATTATACCACGAATCTAATTTTTTTGCAAATCAACCGCGTCTGTGGTATAATCATCTTAAGATTAAATATTAAACAGGGAACTATCATGTCTGGACATTCCAAATGGGCCACCACCAAGCGTCAAAAAGCAGTCGTCGACGCCAAGCGTGGCGCTCTCTTCACAAAAATCGGTAACCAAATCGCTATCGCTGCGCGTCAAGGCACCGATCCGGCCATGAACCCTTCTCTTGCCATGGTTCTCGAAAAGGCCCGTCTCGCCAACATGCCAAAAGCTAACATCGAACGCGCCATTGCTCGCGTCGCCGACAAATCCGCCGCTGCCCTCATCGAAGAAGTTTACGAAGCCTATGGCCCCGGCGGCACCGGCATTATTATCGAAGTTGCAACCGACAACAAAAACCGCACCCTCCCTGAAGTCCGCCACACCGTCGAGAAAAACGGTGGTCGCTTTGCCGATTCTGGCTCTGTTATGTTCCAGTTCGCAAGAAAGGGCGAAATCGTGATTAGTGAGAAAGGCGAAGATGCCCTCATGCAGGCCCTAGAAGCTGGCGCCGAAGATGCCGAAGAAGTCGAAGACGGCACCGAAATCATCACCAGTGACAAAGATTTGATGAAGGTTCGCCAAAACCTCCTCGATGCCGGCCTCACCGTCACTTCCGCCGAGCTCAAATACCTCCCAACCAGCACTGTCCCAGTTGACGGCGAAAATGCTGAAAAACTCGAAAAACTCCTCGATGCTATTGATGACCTCGACGATGTTGTCGCTGTTCACACCAACGCCGAATAAAAAATCCATTTAAAACCCCGCGAGTACAAAACTCGCGGGGCATTTTGGTTATAAGGTTCAGAGAGATATCAGGCAAGTGGATTTGTCGGTAGGTTTTTCCGCCTCGGGAATTCTCAGCTCTTTCCAGACATCCGGGAACGAATACCCATCGCTCTGCCACTTCGGAATCGGTGTGCCGTCATCATGGTCATGGTCGACCAACCAGAGGTCATAGTCGCCAATCGTCTTGAAGTCATACACCTTGTCCAGAGACAAATCCACGACACAAACACCGCAATACTCATCGATGGACTCAAACCGGAAAGCAACCTGCTTGTGCCGGACCTGCCGCATATCCACAATCAGCCAATCAAGGCTGTCTGTAGGTATCAGCTCATAGCCCTTCACCACAGTAGCAATAGCAATCCCAGCCGGTATCAGATAATACCGATTGGGCGCCTCCGCATTTTCCCGCGCCATACGCAGGAACGTTCTTCCAGAGGCAGACATCACCGGAACCAAATTTGCCTTCTGGCACTTCGGGTCATCCTCAGACCAAGTACCGATAATCTCGCCAATTTTCGCCGACTCGATCACCAGCGTACCGTGGCCTTCGCTTACCTTGACTTCGGCATCTTCTGTAAATTCTCTCATTGTTAAGTCCCTCCCAGTTTGACTAGATTTTTACGCTTTCGCGCAAATCAAACTATACCTACATTATAGCATAACCGCCTTATTTTGTCAATATGACCACCCTTCACTCTCCGCTCCTCAGCGGGACATTTTTATGCTAAAATATAGGCATGGAACATCTTACTGACTTTTTTACACCCAAGACATACCAACTTTCTCTAAACCTCGACAAATACAAAAAGACCTTAACCGGCACTGTCAGAATCAGCGGCAAAACCAAGTCTGCCGACCTCATTAAGCTCCACTGCGCCGTATCCGTCGATTATGTCAAATTAGACGGCGAAAATCTTGATTATACTCTCTCAAAATCCATCCTCAGCCTCCCAGCAAGCCCCAAGACACACGTTACTATCGAAGTAGGCTTCCATACGCGCCTCAAACAAAACATGCAGGGCGCTTATCTTTCGACCTACAAATACGAAGGAAAAGAGGAACGAATCATCTCCACTCAATTTGAGTCTCACTACGCTCGCGAATGTTTCCCCTGCATAGACGAACCCGCCGCTAAGGCCACTTTCGACCTCTCAATCACCACCCCCATCAAAGACGGCATAGAAGATACCGTCCTTGCTAACACTGCCGAGGCCGAACATCCCGTCATCACCCGCAAAAATGGGGTTCCCGTTTCTAAAACCGTCGCCTTCAAAACCACCCCAAAAATGTCCACCTACCTCCTCGCTTTCGTAGTCGGCCGCTTTAATGTTTTTGAAGGCCTCTCAAAAACCGGCGTCAAAGTTCGCACTTTCGCGCCCCTAAACCACGATAAAAGCCTTCTAAAACTCCCCACCGAAATTGCCACCAAAGCTCTCGATTACTACGACGAAACGTTCCAAACTCCCTACCCACTAGAAAAATGCGACCAAGTTGCCATTCCTGACTTCGAAGCTGGTGCTATGGAAAACTGGGGGCTCGTCACCTATCGGGAGTCGCAATTCCTCTGTCAAGAATCCTCATCGGTCGCGGTTAAAAAATCTGCCGCCCTCACCATCACCCACGAGCTCTCTCACCAATGGTTCGGCAACCTCGTCACCATGAAATGGTGGAACGATCTCTGGCTCAATGAATCTTTCGCCACTATCATGGAATATTATTGCACCGACTTTATTTTCCCAAAATGGCACGCCTGGGACGATTTCTTCACTTCCGACTGTCTTGCCGCACTCTATCGCGACGCCCTCTCGGGCGTCCAGGCCGTCAGGGAAGACGTTAAAGACCCTGCCGAAATCGCCACCCTCTTTGACCCCTGTATCGTCTATGCCAAGGGCGCCCATTTAATGCTCATGCTAATTCGCACGATGGGCGAAAAATACTTTTTCCGTGGCATAAAAGCTTATTTTGAAAAGAAAAAGTACAAAAACGCCGACGCCGACGATCTCTGGGCTGCATTAGAACCCTTCGCCAAAGGATTCTCAGTTCGTGACCTCATGCACGCTTGGCTCACCCAACCAGGTTATCCAGTCATCACCGACGAGGCTCAGCAACGCTTCCTGCTCGACGGCTCTTCCTCCGACTTAAAATACCCCATCCCCGAAATCAAAGACGACATGTCGGGCCACTATCTCATAAATCTTTCTGGGCCAGAGTTCGAAGATGCTCTCAACAATTTCGGTAGTCTCTCCCACGAGCAAAAACTCCGCCTTCTCATCGACCGCATGCTCCTCGCCGATACGCCAATCGTCTCGTCCGCTTCGCTAATTCCGCTTCTCGAAAAATTTAAATCGGAAACCTCTGCCCCCGTCTGGGAGATTATCGAGACAATCATCAGTAAACTCACCATCTTTTACGATTTCGATTCCAAAGAAGAGCAGAAATTCAAATCTTATCTTTATAACCTCGTCAAAGACCAACTCAAAACCCTAGGCGTCGAGCCAAAAAACGGCGAAGACCTCAATGCAACCGAACTTCGCCAGATTCTGTTATCAGTCGCTCTCTACTCTAAAAATCCCGAATTCATCGACCAGCTCTGCAATCTCTACACTTCTGATTTTACCGCAATCAATCCAGACGTCCGCCCCTTCGTTTTTGCCGCCAAGATGTGGCGTGACGAAACCGAATTTTATCCCGAAGTTCTCATCGCCTACAAAACCGCCGCCGACCCCGAACTAAAGTCCTGCCTCAGGAGCGCCCTCACAAAACCACGCCTAGACGAAAATATCAACCTCGCCTTCTCCCTCCTCACCAACACCGAGGTCCTAAAGCCGCAAGACCATCTCTCCTTCCTGCTCGGGCTCCGTCGATGGCGCTTCACTCGCGACCGCGCCCTAGACTGGCTCTTTGAAAACTGGAAATTTGTCTATAAAATCAACGGCGAAAAATCAATCGAAGATTATCCGCGTTATTTTGCCTCGACCATTCTCACTCGCGCCGAAGCCACTAAATACTTTGATTTCTTCACTCCGCTGTCTAGCGACCCTGTTCTCGCCCGCACTCTTGTCGTTGCTAAAAACAGCATTGAATCGACCTTAAACCTTATCGAAACCGACAAAAAGTCAGTCCTTGCCGCAATTAACAAACTTTCATAAAAAATCTCAGAAAAAAGTGTTGACTTTAGGCTAAAAGTGCGATATACTCATTTGCAGTTGAACAAGTCAAAGAGATTGACCTCTGTATAGAAAGTAAGGAACTGCGAGAAGCCTCGGATTCGTCCGAGAATATATTTCTCTCGCTCTGAAAATTCCGTTTAACAATTTGGACAACGATAAAGATTTTAATTGACGGTCATCAACAGTCGAACTTCGATTGTTAGATTAAGTCAATGCATAAAAAGGTAAACAAGGGCACTAATAGTGGATGCCTTGACAATCAATACCGATGAAGGCCGTAGGACTCTGCGATAAGCCTCGGGGATCTGAGTACGAGATTTGATCCGGGGATTGCCGAATGGGGAAACCTAATGCGGGTTATACCGCATTGCACTTATCTGAACACATAGGATAAGGAGCGGGAACCAGCCGAACTGAATCATCTTAGTAGGTTGAGGAAAAGAGAGTAAACAACGATTCTGAAAGTAGTGGCGAGCGAAATTGGAATAGCCCAAACCTTACATAACCTAACGGTTTAACGACCTGAGTTATGAAGGGGTTGCGAAATTAGATAATTTTTGGACTGAGTGTTTGATTCGTCGAACGTTCAGTCTAAAAACCAACAGCGTTAACTGAGTGGCATAAGATACAATCCTTTTGATCCTAGCAGAACGACCTGGAATGATCCGCGAAACAGCGTGAAAGCCGCGTACGCGAAAGGGTCATAGGCTTATGATATCTTTTTTCAAGTAGAACGGGGCACGAGAAACCCTGT
>JAFWHC010000006.1 GCA_017512095.1 Candidatus Saccharimonadota bacterium | reverse complement strand
TTCCTTGCCGCCTGGGTCTTCAAACAACTTGGACTAGATTTAAGCAGTTCCTTCAAAAACGGTTTGTGCAAAAATCGAAGAGCTTGCTCGTTCTTTCCGGTCCTCCTATTCATAATAACGAAGACTCAGGCGAGAGGGAAGTCAGAATCGCTATTCTATGATATAATCAAAACATGAAACTATCCGAAGAACTCATTTGGCGCGGCTTCTCCGCCAAGACCACGATTAAAAACCCCGAAGACCTCGACAATCGGGAAAACAAACAGTTCTATTGGGGTGCCGACCCGAGTGCTGACTCTTTGACAATCGGTAATCTCGCTGCGCTCATGATGTGCGCTTGCTTCGTTCGCCACGGATATAAACCATACCTCCTCGTCGGCGGCGCGACCGGCCAAATCGGCGACCCAAAAGAAAACGGCGAACGCGATCTTAAAACTCTCGACGAAGTCGAACATAACAAATCCTGTATAAAATCTCAAGTCGAAAAAATCATCAACTCCGACCAAACCGTTCTCCTCGACAACCTCGACTGGTTTAAAGACATGAACTACCTCTCCTTCCTCCGCGAAATCGGCAAGACTTTCAGTATGACCCAGCTTCTCGACCGCCAATTTGTCCAAAATCGCATCGGCGAAGGCGGCTCCGGCATCTCTTACGCCGAGTTCTCCTACACGCTCATCCAGGGTTACGACTTCCTCCACCTCTACCGCAAATACGGCATCAGTCTCCAACTCTGCGGCGCCGACCAATACGGCAACTGCGCCTCTGGCATCCATCTCATCAGAAGACTAGAAAACGCCGAGGCCGACATCTGGTCTACTCCACTCGTCATCGACCCTGTCACAGGCCGAAAATTCGGGAAATCTGAAGGTAACGCCGTCTGGCTCGCGAGCACAGATAACGGCTCTGGTAACTTCACGACAATCTTCGACTTCTACCAATTCTGGCTCAACCAGCCCGACTCCTCCGTCGAATACCTGCTCAAAATCTACACTCTCTATGACAAACCGACCATCGACCAAATCTTAAAAGACCACGAAACAGCCCCCGAAAAACGCCTCGCCCAAAAAGCCCTCGCAAAAGGCGCCACCGAAGTCGTCCATGGCAAAGACAGTGCCGAAAAAATAGAAAAGCTAACCGAGCGTCTCTTCGGAAAAGACCTCGCCTTTTCAGAAAACGACATTAAGGAGTTCGCTGAACTTCTACCAACCGCTCCACTCGGCGTCAACATCGTTGATGATCTAGTCACTACCGGCCTTGCCGTCTCAAAATCCGAAGCCAGAAAGCTCATTAAATCTGGCGCCATCTCCCTGAATGGCGAAAAAGTTTCCGACGAGACCCTAACTGTTAATCTCCCGGCTCTACTCAAACGAGGTAAAAACAAGTTCGCCATCATTGACTAATTTTAACGTTTATGGTATAATATAAAGATATGAACGACAAAGGTTTAGAAATTATTGGCTCAACCGAATATGTCGAAATCGCCGGCATCAAAAACATCCCGGCCAAAATCGACACCGGCGCTGACTCCTCGAGCGTTTGGGCTTCAAACATCAACATGTCAAAAGACGGCACATTGTCTTTTGAGCTCTTCGATAAAACCTCAGAATTCTACACCGGCGAGACAATCTCTCGCAAACCTGGCGAATATAAAGTTAAAATCATTCGCTCTGGCCACGGCGACGAACGCATCCGCTATCGCACGGAACTTCTGCTAGCTATAAACGGCCACACAATTCACGCCATGTTCACGCTCGGCAACCGCTCCCGCAATAACTTTCCTGTCCTTATCGGCCGCCGCACGCTCAAGAACAAATTCCTCGTTGACGTTTCAAAAATGACCATCCCGAAAAAATCCAATCCTAACACCCCTAAGCTCAACGCCGAACTTGAGAAAAACCCCTATGAATTTCATCAAAAATATGATATAAATTAGCGGGGAAATAAAGGAGACTATATGAAACTTGCTATTTTGTCTAATGGCAATGCCAACTATTCTACCAAACGCCTTGTTGAAGAGGCTGAAAAACGCGGTCACGAAGTTAAGGTGATTAAATACAAGAATTGTTATCTTTCTCTTGATGACAAACACCCAAACGTCTTCTATAAAGGCGAAAAAGTCGAGGGCTACGATGCAATTTTGCCGCGCATTTCCAACAATATGACCCGCTACGGCTGTGCTGTCGTCCGCCAATTCGAGATGCAAGGGGTCTGGACTTCCGCCGCCTCCGTTGCCATCACTCGCGCTCGCGATAAGCTGCGCGCTGCCCAAATTCTTGCTAAATATGATGTCGACACGCCAAAAACTCTTGTCTCGCGTAATACTTCCGACATTGACGACCTTATCGAACAGATTGGTCTCCCGGTCATCATCAAACTTGCTACCGGCACTCACGGTAACGGCGTCATTCTCGCCGACACCAAAAAGGCCGCCAAGTCTGCACTCCAGGCTTTCTATCTCTATAACGAAGATGGCACCAACATCCTTCTCCAAGAGTTTATTAAAGAATCCGCCGGCACCGACATTCGTGCCTTCGTCGTTGGCAACCGCGTCGTTGCCTCCATGCAACGCGCCTCTCTTGACGACGATTTCCGCTCTAATCTCCACCAAGGCGGCGCTGGCACTCCAATCAAGCTCACCGACGAAGAAAAGAAAGTCGCCCTTAAAGCCGCAAAAGCCATGGGTCTCCACATTTGTGGTGTTGACCTCATGCGCTCGTCGAAAGGCCCGCTTGTCCTCGAGGTAAATGCCTCTCCTGGGTTCGGTATCGAAAAAGTCACCGGTCGCGACGTCGCCTCGAAAATCATCGAATACATCGAGCATAACGCCCCGCGCAAAAACGGCAAAGACCGCGTCGGCGCTTAACCTGAAACTTCAAAAACCAAATCTAGCCCTTCGGGGCTATTTTTGGTATAATCTCTCTATGCACCCGTAGCTCAGTGGATAGAGCACTGGTTTCCGGTACCAGGTGTCGCAGGTTCGACTCCTGTCGGGTGTGCCAAGCCCTTGATTTTCTCGCACGAAAGGTGTATAATAAAAATATATACAGTTATCGTCCGACCCGTAAGGGCCGGCCGTTTTAGTAAGAAAACAGAACAATTAAAGAAAGGAATAAAATGGAAGGTCTCGACCTCAAACAAATGTCTGCGATGGTTAAAGTCATCGCCGAAGAAAAGAATCTCCCTGAAGAAACCGTCCTCGACGTCATTCAAATGGCAATCGCTGCTGCTTGGCGTAAAGACCACGGCGACAAAGACATGGATGTCCGCGCCGTCTTAAACATCAACACCGGCGAAGCCGACGTCTTCGTCACCCGCACCGTCATCGAAGAGGGCCTCGCTTACAACCCGGCCACGGAAATTCCCGCCGATGACCCTGCCGTTAAAAAGGCTAAAGCCAAAGTTGGCGAAACTATCGAGGAAAAATATCCCGTCGAAGAGACGTTTGGCCGCGTCGCCGCTCAGACCGCTAAACAGGTTGTAATTCAACGCTTGCGCGAAGCTGAACGCGAAGCTGTCCTCTCAATGTATGAAGACAAAATCGGCACCGTCGTCACCGGCACCGTCACTCGCGTCGAACGCAATGTCGTCCGCATCGACCTCGGCCGCACCCTTGGCATGATGCCTCGCAGCGAACAGATTGACGGCGAATATTACACTGTCGGCTCTCGCATCAAGGTTTACATTAAAGGCGTCGAGCGTAGCGAACGTGGCGCTGGCCTTCTCCTCTCTCGTGGCTGCGCCGAATTTGTCGAATATCTCTTCCGTCAAGAAGTCCCCGAAATCGAGAACGGCACCGTAGAAATCCGCGCCATCGCCCGCGAAGCCGGCAGAAGAACCAAAATCGCCGTCATGTCCACGGTCCCCGGCGTCGACCCAGTTGGCACTTTCGTCGGTGGTCGTGGCGTTCGCGTCCAAGCCGTCATGAACGAAATCGGCGATCGCGAGAAAATCGACATCATCACTTGGTCGGACAACGCCTCCGAATTCATTCGCGAAGCCCTCTCTCCAGCCGAGGTTGTTAAGGTGGAAATCAACGGCAAGCACGCTAAAATCTTCGTCACCGAAGATCAACAGTCCATCGCTATCGGCCGCCAAGGCCAAAACGTCCGTCTTGCGTCTAAACTCACTGGCTACGACCTCGACATCGAACTTGCCGAAGCGCCAAAGAAGAAAAAGAAACAAAACGTTGAAGACTCTCTCCTGAACGCTCTCGAAGAAAACGCAGAATAAAAAACTCCCCCGCAACCCGCGGGGGATTTTTATTGATGGATTAAACTCAGAAGACTCTCGCGATAAACACGCGTTCGTTAAGCATCGTCGGCAACATCTCGTTTACCTGTCGCGCAAGCAGCGCCACGTCGTCATAATGCATCAGAATCAAATTCAGCGTCGGATACTCATCGAGCATAACCTTAAGTTCGTCGGCAATCTCCGCGAAACAAAGGTGAAGCTCCGATTTTCTTGTAGCTACATCGAGATAAAACTCGATCGGCGGGTCGTCGTAGCCCACATGCCCTTCGGTTGCCATCCGCAGAAAGTTCAGATAGGGAACCAACTCATTCGTGTCTCCCGAATAAACAATCAGCTTTCCGTGCGACCGAAAAGTAAAACCACATGACTTCAGTCTTGGGCTATGTGAGGTCACAAGCGACCTAATAAACCACTCCGGCTTCGTCTTTTTTGCGAGCGTGTGCCCGTGCTTGTCATAGAATGCATACGCCCCTCCGTACTCGTCATAACTCAGCATCCGATAGATTTCGTCTTCATTCCCGACCGAGGTGTGGTACGCCCTCATCCCGCTCGAATCGAGCTGCGCGATAACGTCGTCGCTCACTGCGCGGTCGGTCAGAACCGTCAAAAGCTCCCCGGGTCGTTCGTTCTTGATGAGGTATGCCACCTCAGCAAAACCAGTGCAATGGTCGGAATGCGTATGGGTTACGCACGCATAAAACCGCTTCAGGTTCGGCATGTTCCGGATCACCTCGCAGGCGCGTCGCCTATTCAGAAGCGACATGTCGATGAGCACTATCGTTTCATCATCCGGGCAGAAAAACGCATTCGTGTGCGAGTCCGAACCTCCGTTCATCGTCCCGAAAAACTTCAGTTCCGGTTCAAATCCATGGTAAAGAGCCATTTTATCCCCTCCTAAAATAATGGTATTCTTATATTATATCACATTTTACCAAAAAACGCCAGCCCTTGACATTAAACCGCTTATGCGGTAAAATATAAACAATTATTTCACTTGTTTTTAACAATCTTAACACTTAAAGGAATTTATGAACCAATCCGAACAAGAGCGTCGTGCCCGCCTTTTGAAACAGGGCGTCGAACGCCTCCCCGACATCAAGAAGCGCTTTGAAGAAGCCCAAAAACGCAATTTTAACAGCAACTTCGCCCCTGGTGGCAAGGACGCCAAACTTGTTGCAAACAAGAAAAAGGCGACACAACCAAAAAAGCAGAAAAACACAAATTCGCCCAAAAAGGCGCAAAAACCCGTCAAGTCCGAAGCAGAAAAACGCAAGATTAACCTCTCCGTCTCGACTCGCAAAGGCGAGATGGTCCACCATCAGCGCATGTTGTCTCAAGACGTCAACACTCAGGCCACCCAGCACATCATTGGCATCCCTGTCAACAAGTCCCGCTACAACGGCTATGACGGCAAGCAGGTCACCAACTCGATGATTAAACAAGCTCGTCCTGACCCTGAAGCTGTTCGCATTATCCCCATCGGCGGCCTCGGCGAAACCGGCATCGGCAAAAACATGACCGTCGTTGAATATAAAAACGAAATGCTCGTGATAGACATGGGCGTCCTTTTCGCCAACAATGACTATCCCGGCGTCAACTACCTCATTCCCGACATCAAATACCTCGAAGACAACAAAAACAACATTAAAGCAATCTGTTTCACTCACGCCCACCTCGACCACATCGGCGCCTGCCGTCACCTCTTGCCAAAATTCAACACCACCACGCCTATCTACGGCACCGAATTCACCATCGGCATGATTAAAAAACAAATGTCTGAGCTTGAGACAGAGCCAGACATGAACTACATCGCCGTCGACCCGTTCAAACATGAGAAAATCCAGGTCAGCGAACATCTCTCTATCGAATTTATCCACACTCTCCACTCCATCCCAGGCAACGTCGCCATCGTCGTCCGCACTCCGAACGGCCTCATCTACTTCTCTGGTGACTGGCGCCACGAAGAAAATCCCGTCGGCATCCAAACTGACTACGCCCGCATCGACGAAATCGTCAAAAACGAAGGCGTCACCTTAATGGTCAACGAGTCGACCAACATTGACTCTCCGGGCCATCACCCCCACTCCGAATTTGACGTCGGCGAGAACCTCGGCCGCGTCATGGATCATTACGCCAACGGTCGCGTCATCGTCTCTTGCTTCTCATCTCAAATCGGCCGCATCGAGCTCGTCTTAAAAGAAGCTCACGCCCGCGGACGTAAAGTTGCCTTCTCTGGCTTTTCGATGATTAACAACGTTGAAGTCGCTCTCCGCGCTCACGCTATCAAGGTCCCGAAAGACACCATCATGAAGATGGAGGACATCATCAAACTTCCCGACGAAAAGGTCTGTGTCATCTGCACCGGCTCCCAGGGCGAACTTAACGCCGTCCTGAACCGCATGATTACCGGTCAGCATAAGTTTATCAAAATCAAACCAACCGACACCATCGTCTTCTCGTCGAATCCAATTCCGGGCAACGAACCCCATGTTGTCTCGACCGTCGGCGGTCTCCTCCGCGAAGGCGCGACCGTGATTCAAAATGGAAAATCCCACATCACGAACCTCGGCCCGCTTCACCTCTCTGGCCACGCTTACTACGAAGATCACGTCGACTTTGTCACTCGTCTCCAACCAAAGAACTACATGCCTTATCACGGCGAATTCTACATGCTCCAGCATAACGCCGAAATGGCGGAAAACGTTATTGGCATCCCGAAAGACCGCATCATTCTTTCCGACGATGGTGACGTTGTTGAGCTTCTTCCGAACCACACGATTCGCAAAAACGGTCGCATCCATGTTGGCAACAAACTTTATGATGACGCCGACCAGCCCGTTCACGAAGCCGTCGTTAAAGACCGCATCCACATCTCTCGCGAGGGCATTTTCGTCATCGTCCTCACGATGAGCAAAAAGACTGGCCGTCTCGTTAAAACTCCTGACGTTATCTCTCGCGCCTTCATTTATCTCGACAACTCCGAAGAGCTCATCGGCAAAATCCGCCACTATCTCCGCGTAAAAACCGACAAATCCATCTCAACCGACCCCGAACTAAAGGTTCTAAAGGAAGAAATCAAGGAAGACATCACTCATATCCTCTTTGATGCCACTGGTCACACTCCAATCGTCATCCCCGTCATCAACAAAGTTTAGCATATTTTAAGCATAATCGTGTATAATATATATAGCTAAACAAGGAAATAACTGCGATGCAAAACAATTCTCCGTCAAACACGCCGCCAGAAAAACCCGCCGGCGACGGACAAGGCACTCCGGGCGGACAGCCTTCTGGCGCTGATGTCGTCCACGCTGGCGCCACGGTCATTAACGAGTCAACAACCGCAACCGGCGAGTCCTATTCTTCGACGACCGGCGGAGAAAACGCCATCCTCGTCGTGAGTGGCGAATCGACTTTGACTACTCCGACCGTCACCAAATCTGGTGATGAATCCTCAGAAAACTCCGACTTCTACGGCACCAACGCCGCCGTTCTCGCAACCGACGGTGTTTTAAACATTGACGGCGGCACCGTCACGACTTCTGGCGCTCACGCTAACGGCATCTTCGCCACTGACCTTGGCAAAATCGTTGTAAAAAATACAGCAATCAAAACCACTGGCAATAACTCCGGCGGCATCATGGTTACTGGCGGCGCCACCCTCACGGCAGAAAGCCTAACCGTAGAAACCTCAGGAAACTCTTCTGCGCCCATCCGCTCCGACCGCGGTGGCGGCACCATGACCATCACCGGCGGTTCCTACACGTCTAATGGTGTTGGCTCTCCTGCTATTTATTCAACCGCCGATATAACCGCCTCTGGCGCCACGCTCGCTTCGAACGCTTCCGAAGGCATCGTCATCGAGGGAAGCAACTCCGTCCGCCTAGAAAACGTCACCTTGACCGACACGAACAACACCCTAAACGGCAACTCCGAAACTTACAAAAACATCTTCATTTATCAAAGCATGTCCGGCGACGCATCCGAAGGCACCGGTACTTTTTCCGCCAACAATTCAACCATCACGACGAACCAAGGCGACACCTTCTTCGTCACGAACACCACCGCTAATATCTCCCTAGAAAACAACCGCATCGTTAACAACGACGCCTCCTCCGCCTTCCTCCGTGCCCAGAGTGGTAAATGGGGAACCGCAGGAGCAAACGGCGGCATCGTTAAACTCTCGCTCACAAAACAGGTCGCCGAAGGCGATATTGTTCTCGACAGTGTTTCCAGCTTGAGTCTCGTCCTTAGCGACCAGAGCTTCTACATGGGCATCATCAACGGCGCCAACACCGCCCAATCTATCGATGTTACACTCGACGCCACGAGCCAACTCATTCTCGCCGGCGATTCCTATATCAATACTCTCACGAACGCCGATTCTACCAACATGAACATCTACAGCAACGGCTATAAACTCTATGTCGCTGGCACCGAAGTCGATATAAACGGCAGTGCAGTCCCGGAAGCCCCCGAAGTCATAATTGAAGAAGCAACCGAAAAAGAAACCGCAGAAACCGTCGAACCTGTTTCGACGCCAAAGCAAGAAACAAATTATACTCCCTACATCGTTGGCGGCATCGCTCTCCTCGTCATCATCGGCGCCATCATCGCCTTCGTCCTCCACAACAAAAAGAAAAAAGGTGGACCAACCCAAGGCGATTCTGTCATTTCCCCCGATGGCAGCATGACAACCCCAGGCGCCCCTGCCGACGGTCGTCCTGACTTCTCACAGTTTGACGACGGTCCCGTTCAACAGCCCGCCCAACCGCAGCAACCACCCCGCCAGCAACCTCCACTAGTCGGCCAAGTGTAAATATGTTATAATGAGACTGGTTCCCCGAGTGGCGGAATTGGCAGACGCGCTAGCTTCAGGTGCTAGTCCGCTTAGGCGGGTGCAGGTTCAACCCCTGTCTCGGGGACCAGTTCGTAAATAGATTATTCGTCATAAATCCCCTCGGCGTCCCGAGGGGATTTGTTAAATCCGCTTTTTAGAAAATGTTAAATAGTGAATTGCAAAAATTATAAAAACGACAGGGGAAAAATCAACAAAAATGTTAAATCACCTTGACACAATTGTTAAATAATCATATAATAAACATATGGATAAGTATAAAATTCAACCAGCATTTGATTCTAAGTTAACCTCGATGCTTTTCGAGATGGAATCCGTCAGGAATAAGTTTTTAAGCGGTTCAACCCCGCCGTGGCTATTTTTCGACCTAAAAGATACGCTCCATCTTCTGGAAAGTCTTTCGTCGGCAAGAATAGAGGGCAACCATACTACCTTAGTCGCCGTAATCAACGAAGCGACCAAAACCGACGATGAAAAGACGCAACCTGAAGACACGCTCCTAGAAATTATCAACATCAACAAGGCGATTGACTATATTGAGACATACCTAAATGAAGGTGATACTATCACGGCTACATTTGTACGCGAACTCCACGCTCTCACCGTTGATAGTTTAAAGCGTGACGGAAGTCGGACGCCGGGCCGTTATCGTACGGGAAATGTCCGCATCGCCAACAGTAACTGTGTCGTTTCCTCGCCGCAAATGATCGAAAGCGACATGCTCGAACTGATTGACTATATTAACGCCCCGCACGAAAAGAAAGAAGACATCATTAAAATCGCATGTGCTCATCACCGGTTCGTAGCTATTCACCCATTTGACAACGGTAACGGTCGCACGGCGCGCCTATTGACCTACGCAATGCTTATTAAATACGGCTTCCTCAAAAAGAAAAAAACCCTGCTAAACCCGTCTTCTTTCTTCTGTATGGATCGAAAAAAATACTATACTATGCTCGATGAAGCCGACAACGGTACTCCCGACGGCATTGAAAAGTGGTGCGAATATGTAGCGAGCGGCATAATGGAAGAAGTCAATCGCATGTTCAAGCTCTTGGATCGTGACTTTGCTGTCAAGAATATCATCATTCCATCAATCAAAGAATCATTTAAGGACAACCATTTAAACGAAAAAGAATGTCAGATACTCCTCATTGCCGCCGAAAAAGATACTATTCAAGCTAGCGACGTAATGTCGCTGTTTGGCGCTACGGCGTCCGACCGTATTAAATGTTCAAGATTTCTATCACGCATGGTCGAAAGTAGTTTGTTGTATCATCCACCCAAGACTCCTCGCAAATATGTCCCAAGATTTTTCAACAAGAGCCTTCTAACCTACGTCATGTCGGCAATGGATAGAAACGGGTTAATTCTAACGAAAGAAGAAATCTAGCAACTGACAAATAAATCCCCTCGGCGTCCCGAGGGGATTTTTATCGGCGGTATTTTGGAAATTTAACCGATATTTGAGAGACTTATCATCCGAGCGGGATATCTATGCCATAAGATAATAGGTCAATATTAACATATAACAAACATATTAATAATTGACCTTTGTGTTTTTTATTATACGCTTAAGGTTTATCTTGTCAATACCATTTATGCTAAAAAATTTATTATTACAGGGGTAGCGAGTCTTGTCAAAAGGCTTTTTATTCTGTCTAGGTTTGTGATATAATAGCCTCTGAGAGACTTAGTGTCCGAAACTGATAACAAAAAAGGACACTATAAACTATGTCTAAAAAACTTATTGCTGGCGCCGGCGTCGTCGCTTCTTTAGCAGTTGCTCTCGCCCCGCTCGCAACCTTCGCTACAATCGCAGGATATGAAAGCGATACTCATAACGATACCTTGAAAATCACCGTCGCTCCAGCCTGTGCATTTGGCAATGTCGCTGGAAATACTGTCGACAAAGGTGTTTCTCACACCGTAGGCGGTACAAACGCCACTACCGACGCAGTTGCTGGCGCATGGACGCCAAGCGGAGATACCACTTCTAACGGTCTTGGCCGCGTTCCGGATAAGGCTGATGGCTCCTATGGAACAAACGACGCCAATATTTCCACTGACGAGTTTGCCTATTCGATTTATGCTGGCACTTCTCGCGATGATATGGCTACTACCAGCCTAAAGATTTATTGCAACACATCTGCTGGCTATACGCTTAAAGCTGCCACTGCCAACCTTCTTGAATGGGACGCTACGGAAGACGAAGCTGTTACAGGAGGTAAAACCATCAACGCTTCTACTTCCTACTCCGCTTCCGTTTCTGGCTATGCTATCTCTAGCGTTAATGTCGGTTCGACTGGCGCCACCACGTCCTACGCCTCTGCAAAGTATGCAAACACCTCTGCAGCCGAAATCGCACATAAAGAATCTGCCGCCGCCGAGACTGGCGATACAATCACGATGACCTACGGCATCGGCATCGCTCCGAACCAAAAAGCTGCCCTCTACGAAGGTACTGTTACTTACACCCTCTTCCAAGGGTTTGGCAATTAATTAAGCCTAGCTTTTTCCCTCCCCTCCAGGGGAGGGAACCGTATATATTATATATAAGTTTTTCCTTAGCACTCTTTTGATAGGAGTCCTAAGAAAAGAATTATATAAAAACAACAAAGTGTGGGCGAGATCGGAGGTGTTTTTGGAAGAAAAATTATATTTCAAGCCGGGAAATTACGGCAAAGGAACGAAGAAAAAGCCCGTCACGCATGGCGATGACAAGGATAATAGCGACAACCCTCATCGTCTTCGCAACTTCATTGTTCTTATTCTCGTTCTC
>JAFWHC010000005.1 GCA_017512095.1 Candidatus Saccharimonadota bacterium | reverse complement strand
TATTCATAACGAGGGCAACGTTCACTCTAAAGCAAAACAAACTATGCAAATTTTCCCACTCTTCTCTAGTGAAGAAGTCTTCACGAACGAAGAAGAGCCGAAGGAGACATGGATTATGCCAGAAAGAACCGTTTTCTCGTCGGTAAAATGGGATGGCACCCCTTCCGTCGGCATCTTCCATGTCATCTATAATGTCGAATACGAAGGTGTCGAGTCTAAAGTCGACAAGCTCGTTATCGTCTGCCCCCTCTGGCTCCTCTTCCTTATCCTCCTCGCCATCTTCCTCCTCATCTTCCGCATCCTCTCCGCCAAAAAGAAAGACAAGAAATAATTTTTCGCTCTTGCGCTTGTAAAAGACTGCCGTATCTGTTAAGATAACGGCAGCATGCGCAAGAGAAAACTAAAAATTCGAAAACTAGAGCCTATGCCTAAAAAGAAAGTTGGCAGAATTTTCTCCAATGACGTTCATTTTGAGACGCACGAATACGAAACGATTATCCTGCTCGCTCAATTCGGCTTTGACATTGAGCCAGCCAAGCAAAATAACACTCCGGAGACCCATAACGCCGATATTTCTATGCTTGGAACCACCTGGGAAATGAAGTCTCCGGAAAAGTTTCGCGAAAAAACCATCAAGAAACGCATCAATGAAGCTTCGCATCAAGCTGACCACATCATTTTCGATTTGCGCAGGATTAAATCCGACGACAGAACTAAGGCTAAAGATTTTCTTGTCGAAATGCTTGTCAACAACCATGCAATTCGGCGAATGATGGTAATCGTGTCCAGCGAAGAAATCCTTGACATCGAAAAATAGATGTGCTATTCTATTAAGTAGAAGGGGCGACTTTGTGGTCAATTCCGCAAGGCCAAGCCCCTTTCTTGTTGCTTTCGCCATCTTCCTCATCATCTTCAAAATTCTTTGGGGAAAGAAAAGAGAAAAGAAATAGCCCCACCTATCTTGCAAAATCTAGAGTTTCTTGATATAATAAAACCATAAAAGAGACGCTCTAGGAACGCCTCGAATGTGTTGTTTAAATAGCTAGTAAAACTAGCTATTTATTTTTCTTTGATTTGCCGGACTTTTTACGTCCAATATTGATTATAATCAAACCAAACTGGTGCATATACTCATCCTTTCTAGGGCTCTGATTCTTACCTAGAATAAACCTTTTTAGTGAACCCCCCGAGGACTACAAATTGGGGAACTTATAGCCCATATGGCTCGCTAATCTCCAAAGGAACAACACTCCTTCATTCTAACTTATTCATTCCTTACAATCAACCTCAACCATCTTCCGCATCCTCTCCGCCAAAAAGAAATACCAAAAATAATTCAGCTCATGATATAATACAATTATTATGAAACGCACCAAATCAATCATCTGGGGAATAGCAATTTTAGCACTGGGCATCTACTTTGGCGGCAAAGCTCTCGGCCTGTTCAGCTTCGAACTGTTCTTTAACGGCTGGTGGACTCTCTTCATCATCATCCCAAGCCTCATCGGCCTCTTCTCCGACAAAGACAGCAAATTCGCCAACCTCTTCATGCTCGCCCTCGGCGCCATCCTCCTCCTTGCCTCCCAAAACGTCTTCGGCTGGGACATCGCCTGGAAAGTTATCGTCGCCGCCCTCCTCGCTGTCATCGGCCTCTCGATTATTTTCAAAAACCTCTTCGCCGACAAAACCAAGGAATCTAAAAACAAATTCACCATCCACGTCAACGCCCACGGCATCGACGTCGACAAAGTCGAAGAAGCCGAAGTCAAAGAATCTAAGACCAAGAAAAAATAGCCCATCCAAAACCCGCCTTCTCAAGAAACAACACGGGGCGGACTTTTTGCTCTTCTTATGTTATTATATATACATGAGAAATACCATTGATTTAGACTATGGCCTTGCTGCCGAACTAATTGAAGAAATTAAAGACGACCCGATGGGTGACTGGTTTGACCTACCCGACGGCGCGAACCAAGATGAACTCGCAAAAATCAAAGAAGTCGCGAGAAAGGTCCAGGAAAATTCCGACTATCTCGTCTGCATCGGCATCGGCGGGAGCTACCTCGGCGCTCGCGCTGTTTACGAAGCGCTCGACAAGTCGACCGATGACAAAACTAAATGTAAACTCCTCTTCGCTGGAAACTCCCTCTCTTCTAAGGAACTCAAAAAAATCTTAAAAACCCTAGAAGGCAAAGATTTTTCACTCAACGTCATTAGCAAGTCCGGCACCACAACTGAACCCGCCATCGCTTTCCGTATCCTCAAAAACGCCCTTATTAAAAAATACGGCGAAAAAGAAGCTAAAAACCGTATTATTGCCACAACCGACCCTGAGTCCGGCGCTCTCCACGACGAATCCCTAGAGAACGGCTACGAAACTTTCGAGGTTCCTCTCGGCGTTGGCGGTCGCTACTCCGTCCTGACCGCCGTCGGTCTTTTCCCGTTAGCCTGCGCTGGCGTTGACATCGATAAGCTCCTCGAAGGCGCTCGTCACTGCAAAGAAACCCAACTGAGCCTCGACAATCTCGAAGACTCCATGCTCGTTGAATATGCCTTTTCCCGCTTCTATCTTTATGACGAATGTGGTTGCGACGTCGAAGTCCTCGCCCACTTCGAGCCGAGTCTGGTCTATTTCAACGAATGGTGGAAACAGCTTTTTGGCGAATCGGAAGGGAAAGACAAACAGGGCATCTTCCCGGCCAGCGTCGTTTACTCAACCGATCTCCATTCCCTCGGCCAATATATGCAAGACGGTCGCCGCAATATCTTTGAAACCTTCCTTCGCTTCTCGCCAGAAAAATCCCCGCTAACCGTCCCCGCCGAGAAAAACTCGAAAGACGGCCTTGATTATCTTGAGGGAAAACCCCTCACGGAAATCTCAGAAAAGGCTCTCGAAGCTACGCTTAAGGCCCACGACACCGGCGGCATCAGCACCTTTGTCATCGAAGTCCGTGACACCGAAGCGGAATTTGGCATTAGTGAGCTTGTCCTTGGCTTTCTTATCTTCTTCTTCGAGACCGCTTGCGCCATCTCCGCGCGTCTTCACGGCGTCGACCCATTTGACCAACCAGGTGTAGAAAAATACAAAAAAGAAATGTTCAAACTCCTCGGTAAACCGGGATTCTAAAATAGAAAGGAAACTATATGACAAAAAAACGTGTCGTCATCGCCCTCGGCGGTAACGCCTTGCAAAAAAATGGCGAGGTGTCGGCCGAGGCACAAAAAAAGGTCGCCGAGAAAGTTGGCAAACTCATCGCCGAGCTTAGCTCAAAATATGAAATCGTTCTCGCCCACGGCAACGGTCCCCAAGTTGGAAACATTTTGATTCACGAAGAACAAGCCGCTTCAGAAAAAGCTCCCGCTATGCCCCTCGAAACTGCCGTCGCGATGAGCCAGGGCCAAATTGGTTATTGGCTTGCACAGTCAATTCAAAACGCATTCTTAAAGGAAGGAAAAAATAAAAAAGTTGCCACCGTCGTCACTCAGGTCGAAGTTGATAAAAACGACCCCGCCTTCAAAAACCCGACCAAGCCCGTTGGTCAGTTCTATACCGAAAAGGAAGCCTTAAAACTCGCCAAGGAAAAAGGCTGGATCGTCAAGGAAGACTCCGGTCGCGGCTATCGTCGCGTCGTTCCAAGCCCGAAACCAAAGTCCATCGTCGAAAAACGCGAAATCCTCGACCTCGTTAAATCCGGCGCTATCGTCATCGCCGCTGGCGGCGGCGGTGTTCCTGTCTACCGCACAAAAATCTTACGTCTCATCAAAGGCGTCGATGCTGTCATCGACAAAGATTTCGCCGCCGAAAAACTCGCCGAGCTGATAAAAGCCGACCTATTCCTCTCTGTTACTGCCGTCGACTTCGCTTATATTAACTTTGGCAAGCCCGAACAATCAGCACTAAAAAATCTGACAAGCAAAGAAGCCGAATATTACTCTAGACAAGGCTTCTTCAAGGCCGGCTCGATGCTCCCGAAAATCACTGCCGCCACCGAATTTGCCAAAAAGGGCAAAGTCGGCATCATCTGCTCCCTCGACAATCTCGAAGACGCCTTAAAGCTCAAATCTGGCACCATCATCACCCGCTAAACTAACTTTCTGCTTGAAAACGCTTAAGTTTACATATATAATATATATATGTACTCGAGAATTTTTTGTAAGAAATTCAAATCTTTAGCCTTAGCTGCCCTCGCCGCACTTCTCATAATTCCGAGCTTTCTAACCATCTTTAGCTTTACAACTCCCGCCTCTGCTGACGTTGATAATAACAAGAACTACACAATAGAACTTTACGACCGCAACAAAAATCGCATCGCAACCACAACTGTCCCTGCTAAAACCCTGTTCGCAAACAACGGTAACAATGACGTTACTATAAGTTACATGATTGTTGGCGGCGATTCGAGCGGCACTAACTACACTGACTGTGAAGCGGACGGTAGCAAAAACTGTAAACTCATCGTTTCTAATAATGGCACGCCTGTTGCTACTGTTGATATTCCTTCAAGCAAAACAAATGATTTACAAATCCAGGCGATCATTCAAATTGTTCCCGATGGGGTCACTTGCACGCTCAACCCCAACAACAACGGCCCGGGCTGCCTATATGCAGAGCTGTTGGCGGTAGATGCCGGCCCGCCAAGGGGCTATTACTATTCTTCGACCAACACGGTCGGCACTACTATCCCCTCTTCAACCGTCACGACACAATACTACGACCCTTCTAGAGAACCTGCTGGCCAGCCGACCGAGCCAACAACCGAAGCCACTTGCCACAGCACTGCTGGTGCTTTGGGTTGGGTTCTATGCCCCGTGCTTGAGCTTGCTGCCAGCGCCAGCGTTTGGGCATACGAAACTATTATCGAACCCTCTCTTCAAATTCGCTCTGGCCTCTTTGATGCTACCGGCGCCAACAATGGCACGTTCCAAGCGTGGTCTGTTTTTCGCGATTTTGCCAACGTAATTTTTGTTATTCTGCTCCTAGTCGTCATCTTCTCTCAAATAACCGGTATCGGTATTGATAACTATGGCATCAAGAAGACACTCCCAAAGCTTATCACTGCCGCTATTTTAGTTAACCTTTCCTTCTACATCTGCCAACTGTTGGTTGACATCTCCAACATTGCCGGCTCGGGCGTTTACAGCTTAATAAACGACATAAATATAGACGTCACGAGCGCTTCGGCACTTTCTGGCATTGGTTATGCCACAAGTATAATCTTTACTGTCTTAGCCGTCCTCGGCGGTCTCACCGTAACTGGCATCGTAGCTGGTGGCGCGGGTGCTCTCTGGACAATGATTTCCGGGGCTCTTCTCGCGGTTGTGCCAGTTCTAGTAGGCGCTCTTGTTTCCGTACTCTTCCTTTTCTTTATGCTTGCAATGCGCCAAACTGTCGTCGTTCTCCTCGTCGCTATTTCTCCGCTTGCATTCGTATGCTACACCTTGCCCAATACAAAGAATTTATTTGACCGTTGGGCGCAACTTCTTCGCGGTATGCTCGTTTTATATCCAATCGCTGCGCTAATGATTGCTGGCGGACGTCTTGCTTCAAAAATCATCCTCGCTTCTGGCGCCGCAGAGAACAACTTATTCATCATTCTCGTTGCTATGGTCGCCGAGGCTGGCCCACTTTTCCTCATTCCTGGCTTAACCAGAAATGCCTATCGCGCCACCGGTCAGCTTGGAGCGGCTCTTAATGGACTTCGAGGTCGTTGGGCTGGGGGTCTGGCTCAGCGAACCGCAAACTCAAATACCATGCGCTACGCAAATATGAATCGTCAGAATGCTCGCGCTAACCGCATTATTAACCGCCACCAAAGACGCTATGGCAGCGCCACTGGCGGTATCACTCCTCCGACCAGTCGAGTAGGCCGCGCTCTCTACGGCGTCCGCAACATGGCGTATCAGCAAGCGCAGCAGGTTTCTGGTGGCACCATTCGCCAATACCAAGGAATGTATCAAGATTCTGATAAGACGACCGTCAACAACGAGCTTAACGACGCATTGAGAAAGCTCGACCCACAACGCTTTGTTGCTGCCTTCCGTGATCTTCTCCAAAAAGGAGGCAGAGAAGAAGCGTTAACTGCACTCTACAATAACGCCGCAGTGATGTCCGATCCGACCATGCGCGCTTCGATTGAGCGAGAAATGGGTAGCTCTGGCGATACCTTCATGAAAGAATACACTAAGTATAAAGGCGCTGGCGGGACTGGTGATTTTAAGACCTTCATTGATAGCGGCGCTTTGGCTGCGCAGCTCAACGCTAAAGGCGAAACCTCGCTCGCGAACGCGGATAAAGATGTTTACGCATTTATGTCTCACGTTGCTTCAACAAACCGCGCCGCGTTCGCTGGTCTTCAGACTAATGTCGTCGCTCGTGCTTCGACTTCCTTAACTGCCTCAGATCAAGCCAACAAATTCAATCAATTTCTCACAAACATGGCTTATAGTGACGCGGAACAACAGGCAATTGCAAACCGAATCTCGATTGCACAGTCTGCTACCATGTTTGATTCAACTCGCCAAGCCCTCTCATCGGCTGCAGGCCGCCGAAGCGCAGTCGGACGAGTCCGACAACGTTTCAACACGCAGTTTACTGAGATTCGTAACAATCCAGCAAACTATGCCGGCGTGCTTGCGCAAATGAGTAATGACGACCGCACGAACTATATTTAGCGACAAAAGCTATTCCATTCCGCTTGTGGTTTGACAGAATTTAATATATAATTAAACTTATGGATAATTTATATAAGCTGAGTCACGATACTCCTTCGAAAAAGGATTACATCACGACCGAAGACTTTGACCAGGACGAAATCCTCGACATCGTCAAAACTTCCGTTGTGGTTCGTGACTTCATCAAGTCGGGTGGGACTCTCGACACGATGTATCATAAGAATCTCGCGATGCTCTTTGAGCAGAAGTCCACGCGAACCCGTGTCTCCTTTGAGGTGGCGATGAGCCAGCTTGGTGGACACGCTTTGAACCTGGCTCCGGGCGCAATTCAGCTCGGCGCACACGAAACCATCGAAGACACCGCGCGCGTCTTCGGCCGCATGTGTGACATAGCGATGGCTCGCGTCGACCGTCACGAATCCGTCGTCGCTCTCGCCAAATACGCCGACATCCCCGTCATCAACGGCATGTCTGACTACAACCACCCGACCCAAGAAATGGGCGACATCATCACTATTCTCGACAATCTCCCTCCGGAGAAAAAGTGGAACGACGTCAAAGTCGTCTTCGTTGGCGATTGCACGCAAGTCTGTGCTAGCCTCATGATGATTACGACTAAGCTCGGCATGAACTTCGTCCACTACGGTCCCGATCATAAATTACTTGAAGAAAAATTCCGCGCGATTGGCGGACGAAACGTCGAAAAATACGGCGGCTCCGTCGAGTTCACGTCAAACCGTGACTGTCTAAAAGGCGCCGACTTCGTCTATACCGACGTTTGGTACGGCCTTTACGACAAAGAAACTCCAAAAGAAGTTTACATGCAAGATTTCTTCCCGACCTTCCAGGTTAACGACGACCTAATGGCGGCAACAGAAAATCCCAATTGTAAGTTCATGCACTGCCTCCCGGCAAACCGCGGCGAGGAAGTGACCGATTCTGTCATGGACGGCGAAAACTCAATTTGCTTCGATCAGGCGGAAAACCGCTTGACCGCTCAGCGTGGCCTTGTGCTTTACTTTGGCAAGAAAGCTCAAGAAACGCTCGACTATATTAAACAACAAAAGGAGGGCAACTAATGCCAGCTAAAAAGCCAAAGTTCAGGCTGTTCAGCGCCGTACTCGCGACAGTCTGTATCGTTCTCGTGATTGACGCCGTCGCGCCGACCGCCGCCATCGGGAACTCTCAGTACGCGTGGTGGGTAATTATGATTCTCGGCTTCTTTATCCCCTACGCCTTAATTTCCGCCGAGCTCGGTACACAATATCCAAGTGAGGGTGGTATGTATACCTGGGTTAAAAAAGCCCTTGGCAAAAAATGGGCTGGCCGCGTTGCTTGGTTCTACTGGGTAAACTTCCCACTTTGGATCGCCTCGCTCGCTGACCTCGCGACAACTTTAATAATGACGGCCTTTGGCATTGAAGTTACGCTCGTCACGGCGCTCCTCATCCAGCTCGGCTACATCGTCCTCGTCACAATCCTGGGCAATCTCCGCATTTCCCAGTCCGCCTGGGTTGCCAACCTCGGCGCAATTGTGAAGTTCATTGTCCTCGCCGGTATTGGTGCCATGGGCATCTACGTCTTCATTAAACAAGGTTCCGCTAACCCAATCGAAAGCTGGCACGATTTCGTTCCGCTCATCGCTGAAGGCGGCGGCTTTGACTGGGCTGGTGTCAGCTTTGTTTCGCTTATCATCTTCAACATGCTTGGCTTCGAAGTTGTCGGCACGTTCATTGATGATATGGACAACCCAAAGAAACAAATTCCTCAAGCGATTATCCTCGGCGCTGTCTTAATCGCTCTCTTCTACATCTTACCAAGCTTCGGCATTGGCGTCGCTGTTCCGTTCGAGGAACTCGCTACCAACTCTGGCTTGCTTGACTCCTATCAAATCCTGCTCGAGACCGTCGGCCTCTCCGCCAGCGCAATTTCCGCCATCGTCACCGTCGTCGCTTGTCTCTTCCTTTATACCCTTATTGCGAACATTTCTTCCTGGCAATTCGGCGTTTACTCCGTCACGGCTTATGCCGCCAAAGACGGTATCTTCCCGAAATCCTGGACCAAGACCAACAAGGACGGCGCTCCCTACATCGTCTCCATCTGGACGAGTGTTGTCGCTGCGGTTCTCGCCGTCGCTGGCATCATTCTCGCCTATGTCTTCCCCGAAGCCGAAGAACTCACGAACATGTTCTGGGCCTTCTTCGATCTCTCGCTCTTCTGCCTCCTCATTGGCTATGTCCCGATGTTCTTTGCCTTCATGAAGCTTCACAAAAAAGGCATCCAAGACAAGAAGGGTTACTGGATCAAAGGTGGCGCTGGCAAGATTGCTCTCATGGGCATCGTTCCTGTCATCATGCTCTTCATCTCCCTCTTCTTCACGCTCATTCCAGAGTTTGACATGGAAGCTATTCTCGACAACAAAGTTCTAATCATCAGCTCTATCGTCTGCATCGTCATTGGCGAGGTTCTCGTCTTCCGCGCTGGTAAGAAAGATGAAGCAAGAAAGGCACTCCGCCGTGCGAATAAACGATAGGACTCCAAAACAGGACGGCTTCTACATGCCGTCAGAGCTCAGCGAACACGTTGCGACCTATCTGCTTTGGCCCGAACGCCCCGACAACTGGCGGGGCGGGGCTAAGCCCGCGCAACACGCGTTTGTTGAAGTGATTAAAGCAATTGCAAAGCACGAACCTGTCGTTCTCGGTGTCAACGAGTCGCAGTATGCTCACGTTCTCGGCATGAACCTAGAGAACGTTCACGTCGTAGAAATTAGCAACAACGACTCCTGGATTCGCGACACCGGCCCAACTTTCGTGATTAACGGTGAAGGCGACCTTCGCGCGGTTGACTGGAAGTTTAATGGCTACGGCGGACTCTATAACGGGATTTACTTCCCGTGGGACTTCGACGACCAAATCGCCGCCAAAGTCTGTGCCATTGAAGGTGCCGACCGCTACCGCACCGACGACTTCGTCCTCGAAGGCGGCTCGGTTCACTCTGATGGCGAAGGCACGCTCCTCGTCACGGAAGAAACCTGCCTCGATAAAGGTAGAAACCCAGACCTCACGAAAGAAGAGATTGAAAAATATCTTCTCGATTATTGCGGTGCCGAAAAAGTCCTCTGGATTCCATACGGAATTTATAAGGACGAAGACACCAATGGCCACGTTGATAACGTCTGTCAGTTCGTCGCCCCAGGCAAGGTCGTCCTCGCATGGGAGGATAACGAGCAGGACCCGCAACACGAGCGCAGCAAAAAAGATTTAGAATACCTTGAATCAGTCACCGATGCCAAGGGCAGGAAACTGGAAATCATCAAAATCCATGTCCCAAACCCAATCACGATTACCAAGGAAGAATCCGAAGGCGTCGATGTCGTCGAAGGCACTTTCCCGCGCAATGAAGGCGATCGCTTGCCGGCGAGCTACATCAACTATTACAACTGTAACGGCGCCGTGATTTTGCCTGTCTTCAACGACGAACACGACCAAGCCGCAATCAACATCCTTCAAGATTGCTTCCCGGACAAGACCATTGAAACGGTTTACGCCCGCGAAATCCTACTTGGCGGCGGCAACATTCACTGCATCACACAGCAAGTACCAAAAGCCTAGCCACTTAAAAGTTCCCGAAAGGGAACTTTTTTGATGCAAAGTATTGCAATTATATCGCGCTCATGCTATATTTAGAGTAAGTAGAAGGTGCTAGTTTCCGGCAAAAACAAACAAAGAAACTTTAACTCATAAAAATAAATATGCAAAAACACTATTTTTCTTTGTCGTCAAAATCTTTTCTTTTTGCTTCGTTTCTTGTTGCGATTTTGACATTCGGCGTACTAAAACTTTCCTCTGCTGAGCCAAAGTCCTCCGCGACCGAAACGAATCCTCTAGTTAACATTTCCGAACTTCCTGAATCTTTCATGGAAAAATATCTCGAGGATTATTCTACCTTGGCCGAGAGCGACAATAAGGAAAATATCTTGATTGTTTCCTCTGCCGAGCCTCCTAAAAACACTTACGGCGCCAAATCCGTCATTGCCGCCGCTAACAACCAATATTTCCTCGAATTTGAAACCTCAGAAATGAAGGACCTTGCCTTCTCCCAACTCAATTCCGATCCAACCTTGACCGTTTCCGAGAACGTTATCCGAGAAATCCATGACGACGGCGAAGAATCAGGAGACGGATATATGTCCTGGGGGATTTCTGCGATGGGTCTTGACCACGCCAAGGAAATTCTAGAGAACGATTACGATGCCGCCGATGTTGTCGTCGCTGTTGCGGATACCGGCCTTGATGTCGAGCTGTTTAAGTCTCATTTTGGCGAAGAAAAACTCGCCGGAACTTACGACGTAATCACCTCCTCAAAAACCTATATGGTCGACGAATTCGGTCATGGCTCCCATACCGCCGGAACCGTCGCTGAAGGTACTCCCGCTAGCGTTAAGATTTATCCAGTTCGTCTTTCTGAGGGTCGGAGTCTATATTCCTCCGACATTATTGCGGGCTTAGACTATATCTCTTATTACGAAGTTGCTGATGTTGTCAATATGAGCTTCGGTGGGTATCAATACGAAGAAGCAGAATACTTAGCCATGGAGGGCGCTAGGTCTAAAAATATCGTTCTTGTTGCTTCCGCTGGTAATGAGTCGACGAGTGACGAGAGCTTCCCGTCGAGTTTCGACAATACAATTTCCGTTTCTGCTCTCGACTCAACTTTAACTTTCGCCTCGGATTTTTCTAACTACGGCAAAATGATTGATTTTGCGGCTCCCGGTGTCGATATTCTTTCGATTAATGGCGTTCAGAGTGGTACGTCTATGGCCGCCCCACACGTCTCTGCCGCCGCCGCCATCGCAAAAAGCTTTAATAAAGATTTTACACTTGAACAAACTATCGAGTTTCTTAAAACCCGCGCCGTTGACCTTGGTTTCCTTGGTCGCGATAATCGCTATGGAAACGGACTTATTAACTTTAGCGGCGCAAAACTTTGTACGAGCGAGAGCGCTCTTTGCGACGAATTCTCAATTTTCGAGACTGCCGTCGAAAACGGCATCGAAATCGCCGAACCGACTTTAACTCCCTATAACTACGGTAGCCTAACCAACATCCTCGCAACCGAAATCAAAATCAAAAAATCCGACGGCTCCGAGACCGTCCGTTCCCTCGGCGACTTTGGTACAAAAATCGAAATTCGTGGCTATGACCCTTACGCTTCCGGCGAGCAAACTGTTGAGGTTTCCCTTGGCGACTTAAACACATCCTTCAAAGTTACAAATCCAGAAAACTGGGAGTCGGGCTGGGGCTACAGAACATACGTTAGTCAGTACGATTATTACGCAACGCTGGATTCCTACAAAGAACATAACCTCAACATTAAAACCCTATATTTCCCAGACACTATCGACGGCTATGTTGTCTCCGCAAGTGACGCTGGCTGTATGTTTAGGGGCGGATTCGAAGAAACTGGTTTCTACTGTGCGAATGACGGCAATAACGACTCCAAACAATACGAAACCCTCATCTTTCCAAGTAATTTCAAACGTCCCAGTATTAACGGTACCGAAACCGGAAATGGCGCCTTTTCGAACGTCACCTACATAAAAAGCCTTGCTGATGAAATCATAGTTGGAAACATGAGCCTCGCCAACTTACCCAACCTAACAACCCTCGATGCGACGATTTACTTTGAGCCTTACGTTTATACAGACATTAACGGAAACAGAATTGAAGAATACGGATGGGGCCCCTTCTATCGTGACCCATCCCTAGAGAGTATCACTCTCTCGAGTAGAGTAAGCGGTATCCCAAATTCGGCATTTGACGGCTGTGCGTCCTTAGAATCGATCGAACTTCCAGATGCGGTTACGTCAATCGGCGACCGAGCCTTTGCATCAAGCGGAATTAAATCCATTATTCTCAAAGAAGGTATTAAGAAAATTGGCGAGGGTGCCTTTGCGCAAAGCTCCCTCGAATCAATTTCGCTCCCAGCCTCCCTTGAAGAAATCGGAGAGAATGCCTTTTCTAATACGAACTCCTTAACTTCGATTGCTGTCGCGGAGGATAACCCCATTTATGACAGCAGATTTAACAGCAATACGATTGTCTTGACCGCCGAAGATAAATTAATTGTCGGGACTAAAAACGGAAACATTCCCGTCACGGTCAAGTCTATCGCGAAGGGCGCCTTTCAGAGTCTCGACACCTTGGCAACCGTAGAAATCCCCGAAGGCGTAGAAACAATCGAAGACGGAGCGTTCATAGAAAATTTCTATCTAACGAAGGTCATTCTTCCTCGTTCACTTACGTCCATGACTAAAAGAGCGTTTGACGTAAACCCACTAGGCGACACGCCTAGTATCCCTTCGAATGAAGTTTTCTGGGTTTGGGATAATACCTACGCAAAAGACCGCGTTGTTGAGTTTGACTGGCCTTACGTCCTAATGGACGAACTAACCGAAGAACCCCCTGCGATTTCCTATTTTGGATTTGAACATATTCCCGAGGATGAACGGTATAAAGCAAAAGATAAGGCTACTCCAGATAACACCATAATTACAGTTTATTATTACGATGAAGAAAGTGGCAAAATTCTCGACGAATCAGAAATCATCAGCAACTTTTCTGTAGAATATAACGACGGAAGTTCCGAAGCGATTATAGGTGGTTACAACCATCTTGTCTTTACATTCGATACAGTTAGTGGCTATAAGAACCTTAAGTTTAATGTATATTATAATGCAGACTATCTTACTGTCGAGGATTATACCCTCCCAACCGACATCTCTGCCTATCCAGGCCAATATCTTGACGAAATCGAACTCCCTGAAGGTTTCTCCTGGATGAATCCCGAAGAAATCGTCGAAGAAGGGAAGACCGAATATCTCGTCCGCTTTACGCCGAGCGATACCGTGAATTACGCCCCAGTTGATGATATTCCCCTTACGATTACTCTAAAAACCGCCTCTACTTTTGCTGAAGTTTTTCCAGATGCGAACCTCCGTGCGTGTATCGTTTATAATCTAAATGCTAAAAACGGTACATCTCTAACCGAAGAAACGATTAGTCTCGAGGACGACGTTTATCCAATGACCGAGCTCGACTGTACTCAGTCCGAAGTTGAGCCTTCAAGTCCAACCTTCCCGGTCGCCGATGCTCGTGGAATCGAAAAGCTTATTAATCTAAAATCCTTAAGCCTTCGAAGCGGCGCATCTGAAGAAGATAAATTGAAACGGATTAACCTCTCTAAAAACGAGGCTCTTGAATCGCTTGTTGTAATGGATACTAACTTGGCCGAGCTTGACCTGTCGAACGCCCCAAATCTTTCCGACCTAAAAATACTCAACAATTCAGAAACGCCACTTGTTAAAACTTCCACGTATCTCGAATGGCGCGAAGACGAATCTGGCGTCGGCAGTGCCGTCATGAATATTTCCAATCTCGATTTCCTGAAGAATGCTGACTTTTCTGTCGAGCCGTATGGCTGGAGCGAGCCAGTTTCTGCTACCTATGACGAGGAAACTGGACTTATAACCTTGGGTAGCGGTGGTCCGACAGAGCTTATAATAACCGTCACCGATCCAAACGGCGGTCCGGATACGGTTTATCGACTTGACGGAGCCGTGCGCAAACTTTTCTTCACCGCCGTTGTCGATAACGAGGAAATAGCTAAAAACCTTGACTTGTCCTATGCTTACACTAACAGCAAGATAGATCCAAAAGAGAGCGCTGAATATCTACTTATCATTCTTGGTTATGACCCTAGTAAATACATAGTTGAAGACATTCATATCGCTAGCGATGACGATATGTTCGTTGTCAGAGAATCGGATGTTTACTTCACTGTTCGCTATAAGACAAAGTCAACTACTCCTCCGACCGATCCGACCGATCCGACCGATCCAACCGATCCAACCGATCCAGAAGTCCCCGACGACCCAATCTTCCCAATCATTCCGACAGAGAACGGTTCCACCCCCGCCTCTCCCGACGTTAAAATCCCTAACACAGGCAGTTACGCCGCCAAGCCTGAATCCCTTAGTAGTATTGACCGTTCCCAGACTCTCCTCGGGATTATCCTTACCACCGTCTCGCTCATTCTTATATTTGTAGTTTCTCACATAATTAAGAAAAAATATCATCGTTAAACTCGAACAGCGCAACCAGTAATAGTTCAGCGCCATTTATGGAAACATCCGACGCGCCATGATATAATATACTTATGCTTAAATATGATGGACCAATAGTTTTAGTAGTCATGGACGGCGTCGGCATTGCGCCCGAGGGAAAGGGCAACGCCGTTTCTCTCGCCCACACCGAATTCCTCGACAAAGTTTCTCAAGAATATCTAAACATCCCGCTCGAAGCTTCTGGCGAAGCCGTTGGGATTTTAAAGGGTGACATGGGCAACAGCGAAGTTGGCCACAACGCCCTCGGCTCCGGACAAATCATCAAACAGGGCATCGCCGAAATCGAAGACTCCTTCGCGAGTGGTAAAATTTGGGATTCCGCCGCTTGGACAAAAGTCATCGAAAACGTCCTTAAAAACAAGTCCACCCTCCACTTTTCCGGCATCTTCTCCGACGGCAACGTCCACTCCACTATCGCCCATCTCGAAAAAATGATTATCATGGCAGACGCTCAAGGCGTCGCCAAAATCCGCGTCCACCTCGTCTTCGACGGCCGCGACGTTCCGCCTCAATCCGAGCCGAAATATATCAACCGCCTCGAAACTTTCCTGAAACGCTTCGAAGCTCGAAACCGCGACTACAAAATCGCCTCTGGCGCCGGCCGCATGATTGCCGTCGCTGACCGTTATGAAAACGACTGGGGCATGGTCAAAAAAGGTTGGGATATGTTCCGCGGCTTCTCTGAAAATCATTTCAGGTCCGCCAAAGAAGCTGTCGAGACCTTCCGAAAGAAAGACCCGAAAGTCCAAGACCAATATCTCCCCGCCTTTGTCGTCGTCGACAAAAACGACGAACCCGTCGGCAAGGTCGAAAAAGGTGACAGCTTTATCTATTATGATTTCCGCGCCGACCGCGCCATCGAAATCGCCCAGGCTTTCACATATATCGACTTCCCCTATTTTGACCGTGGCGATTATTCTCCGAGCGACGTTGTCTTCGCCGGCATGACCGAATACAACTCCGACACTCACGTTCCCGAGTTCCAGCTTGTTCCACCAGTTCAAATTCACGACCCGCTCAATCAGTTCCTCGGCAAAAATAACATCTCTCAGCTCGCCGTCTCGGAAACTGTAAAATTCGGGCACATCACTTATTATTTCAACGGCAACAGTTACGACAAAGCAGAAGGGGAAGAACATCTTAAAATCGACTCCGACATCCTTCCGTTTGACACCCGCCCGTGGATGAAATCCGCCGAAATCACCGACGTGGTTCTCGAAAACCTCGACAAGTTTAAGTTCATTCGTCTTAATTTCCCGGGTGGCGACATGGTTGGTCACTTTGGCGAAATTGAGCCAACTATCGCCGCGATGGAAGCCATCGACATAGGGCTCCAGCGCCTCGCTAAAAAAATCGACGAGCTCGGTGGCATGATGATTATTACCGCCGACCACGGTAACGCCGAAGAGCTCATCGACAAAGATGATAAGCCAAAAACATCTCACACGACGAATAAAGTTCCCTGCATCTTCTATGACAACACTGAAAACCGTAAAAAATATATCATAAATGATATGAAAGACGCTGGTCTTTCTAATGTCGCCGCTACTATTGCGACTCTTCTGGGCCTTAAAAACCCGCCAAAGTCTTGGCGAAAATCCCTTATTGTTGTAAAATAACCGTATATATTCTAAACGGAGGTTTTCTCATGCCTATCACCAAAGCTATCATTCCCGTTGCGGGCTGGGGCACTCGCCGTCTCCCTATCACGAAAATCATCGAAAAATCCATGCTCCCCGTCGGCAATCGTCCGCTCGTCGACTATTCCGTTCAAGAGCTGATTAAAGCCGGCGTCAAAGACATCTACATGGTCATCTCCAACGTCGAGCCTTGCCAAGTCCGCGAATATTATAAAGACAATCTCGCACTCAATCTCTATCTCGAAGAACGCGGCAAAGAAGACCGTTTGAAACTCGCGAAAACCCTCCCTGACGGCGTCAAAATCCACTACACTTCTCAAGACCCTTCCGCAAAATACGGCACCGCTGTCCCCGTCGCCATGGTCGCCGAAGAATATAATATCAACGAACCTGTTTTTGTTTTCTTTGGTGATGATTTTATCTGGAACCCGAACGGCGAATCTGCCGCTGAATCGCTTTTGAAATCCATTGAAAGCGAATCCGAATCCGCCATTCTCGGCGTCGAAGTCGCAAGGGAAGAAGTCGTTAAATACGGCATGATTGACGTTAAAGACGGCAAGCTCACCAAAATTGTCGAAAAACCCGCTCTCGAAGATGTTAATTCAAACCTCGTCCACGTTAGCAAATACATCATGTCGCCAAAACTGATTCAGGAAATGGTTGAATACGTTAATTCGCACGATTTTGGGCCAAAAGACCAAGAATACATGGCAACCGACCCGCTCGCAACCTTCGTCGAAAAAGGCGGCATTGTTCGCGTTGCTCCAACCACTGGCGAATATCTCGACGGCGGCTCTATCGAAGGCTGGGTCCACGCCAACAACGTCGTCTGCGGACTAAAATAAAATGGCAAAAACGCGGGCGCAATATACTTGCACAGAATGTGGCACGGTTTTTGCTAAATGGACCGGTCAATGCTCAAATTGCGGCAGTTGGAATACTCTTGTCGAAACCCTTCCCGCCGAATCCGAAGAAAGAAAAGGCGCCCTCGCGAACGCCAAAGTTTCTGGCAAAAAACTTGACTACGTCAATATCAAAAGCATCGTCCCTTCCGACGCGAAAGAGCGTCTCAAAACTCCCTTCAAAGACCTCGATACTGTCCTTGGCGGCGGCTTCCTCAAGGGCTCCGTCACTCTCCTCACTGGTCAACCTGGCATTGGCAAGTCTACCCTTCTCATGCAAATCTGTGCACATATTGCAAAAACTAACAACGTTCTCTATATCTCCGGCGAGGAGTCAGCCGGCCAGGTTAAACTCCGTGCCGTCCGCCTTGGCGCCGAGTCCGACAAGCTAAACTTCGCTTCGTCGACTTCCGGCAACGACATCGCTAAAACCATCGAAAGCGCCGAATTCGACTTCGTCGTCGTCGACTCGATTCAGACCCTCTCCCTCGCCGAAATTTCCTCTGCTCCCGGCTCTGTGTCTCAGGTTACGAGCTGCGGCAACCTGGTTATTCGCGCTGCCAAGGCGACCGACACCGCCGTCGTCATCGTCGGCCACGTCACAAAAGAAGGAACCCTCGCTGGTCCGAAAGTTCTTGAGCATCTTGTCGACGTCGTCGTCAACTTTGAAGGCGACCGCTACGGCGGGTTTAAGACCGTCCGCGCAATCAAAAATCGCTTCGGCTCGACGTCGGAAGCCGCGATCTTCGAGATGGCAAACGCGGGTCTTAAAGAGGTCGAAAACCCTTCCGCCGCCCTCCTCGCCGAACGCCAAAACACCGACGGCTCGATTATTCTTGCAACGCTTGAGGGCACACGCCCGATTCTCGTCGAAATCCAAGCTTTGGCTAGTAAAACCACCTTCGGATACCCCAATCGCACCGCCTCCGGCTTTGATTTGAACCGTCTGAAGCTTTTGATTGCCGTCCTTGAAAGAAGGACAAAGCTAAAGCTCGGCGAATACGACATCTTCGTTAACGTCGTCGGCGGCATGAAGCTTAACGACTCTGGCGCCGACCTCGCCGTCTGCCTCGCCATCGCTTCCGCCGTCGCCGGTCGTAAACTCGACGAAAACTACGTTGTTTTTGGTGAAGTTGGCCTCGGCGGGGAAATCCGCTCCGCCTTTCGTCCCGACCAACGCATCGCCGAGGCAAAGAAGCTTGGCTTCACCCGCGCCATCGCTCCCGCGACGATTAAGGACAAATTCGTGATTCCCGTCAAAGACCTTCGCCAAACCCTAATTAATCACGTTAAATAACATGAGAATACTAGGCGTCGACCCAGGCACAGGCATTTGCGGCTTCGGCGTGCTCGAAGTCAGAAAAAAGGGCGCCCCAAATTTGATTGATTCTGGCGCCATCACCACCCCTCCTCACACGCCCCTAAAAGACCGCCTCCTCGACATTTACGATTCGCTCCATGAGATAATCAAAGAAGATAAACCCGACTGCATCTCAATCGAAAAACTTTTTTTCATGCAAAACATCACCACTGGCATCTCTGTCGCCGAGGCTCGCGGCGTCGTCATGCTTGTCGCGGCCCAGTCGAACCTCCCAATTTATGAATATTCACCTAATGAGATAAAGAAAGCTATGACTGGCTATGGTCACGCTGACAAAAAACAGATGCAGGAAATGGTCCGCGTGTTCTTAAAAATGGACGAGGTAATAAAGCCCGATGACGCTGCCGACGCTGTCGCCGCCGCCATCGTCCACTCAATGTTTATGAAAGTGATATAATAAATAATCATGATTAGTCATCTCAAAGGAATTATTGAAGAAAAATTCGCGAACAGCCTCACCATCGACGTCCACGGCGTTGGCTACGAAGTTGCCGTCTCCAGCCAAGATTTTGACAACCTCAACTTAAACGACGAAATCAAAATCTACACCTACCATAAAATCTCCGAAACCGACGAGGCGCTTTTTGGCTTCACGTCGCTCGCCGCTAAAAAACTCTTCGAGCTCCTCATCTCCGTCAACGGTATCGGCCCAAAAGCCGCCATGTCTATCCTTTCTCTCGCCAGCCCCGAAGAAGTCCGTAACGCTATCGCGAACGCCGACTCCGCCTTCGTCTCGAAAGCCGCCGGCGTCGGCAAAAAATCCGCCGAACGTGTCATCGTCGACCTCTCTGATAAAGTTGGCCTCCCGACCCATTATGGCGCTACCATTGTTAAAACAAAAGAACAAAAGCCGGAGAACGACGAAGCGCTTGATGCTCTTATCGCTCTTGGCTTTCCGCTTAAAGAAGCGACCAAAGCTCTCGAAAATGTCGACCCGGCCCTTCCCGTTGATGAGCGCATTCGTCTCGCCCTTAAGACTAGCTAATCTAGACAAAAATATAGAATATGGTATAATATCTAAGCTTAGTTTCGTAGAAAACTAAGTAATTTTAGGCGTCATAAAAGATGCCTTGCAGTTTAAAAAGGAGAATTTGCCATGAATCAGTTCGTCTACAAGGAAATCACTCGTCAGGTCTCAGAGATTCTCACTCGTCACGGCGTCGAACATTCGATTTCTAGTTTTCAGGATTACCTCACCTCCGCCATAAAAAACCATGATTTGGAAATTATGTTCATTCATTGTGTTGGTGATCATGCGTTTAACGACTTAATTAATTTTTGTTGGTGGTCATTTAAAGGCGACCATTCTCGCATCGAGGATTTTTACGCTGGCATCGCCTGGCCCATTTCTGGCTCACCGTACAATATTAGCCCGGATTCGAGCTTTGCTGAAGCACTAGAAGCCGACCCGCTGTCTGCTCATACGCGCCAAAAACTAAAAGACTATGTTAAGCACATCGGCTGGATTTACCATAAGACGCAAAACCTCCCCAACCTCGTCATCTACGGCAGTGATACTGTCCCCGAACGGGCTTTTGGATTGCGCCAGTGCCAGATTACTCGCCTTAATCCAAAGGATATTATTCCGCCTAAGACACTATTTAATGACCACATTCAGGCGCGCAACTTCCATGAACTTGTTGACACGCGTATCGGCTATGCCGACCTTAGTCACCACGATTCGCCGTTGCCAATGCTTTACGAAGAACCTAAGAACCTTGCCAAGTATGTTAAGAGTCAGAACGTTTTTATTCTCGACGACGGCTGTAGCGCCTATGTCCAATCTGGTTTAAGCCTGGCCTTGGCAGAAGCCGATTGTCTTCTAACTCCACATGGTCGCGTCTTGTTTGACCTCATCATTTGTGGCGACGAAATCGCCTATAGCCAGCCGCCACTTTGGAGCCTGTTTGGTCCATATAGCTATCCGATTGCATATCCGAGTTCCGATACGGCTATCGCGCACGTTGTTGAGAGTGTTGAAGCTTATAATATAGCCGCAGCTGAAAAAGACAGTCTCGGTTTCGAAATCGAGGACCTTAAGATCTCATTTAGTACGTACGCAAATGCACCGTGCGGCCTACGCGTCTATCTTAAAAAGTTCGCTTAATTCTCCGTCAGCCCCGTTAAGGGGCTTTTTCTTGTCTAACCCCTTCCATTTTCCTCGAAAATATGATAAAATACTGACAATTGTCTAATAAAGGTTAATATAAAATGAGTTTTTCTATCTTACAAAAAATCGGTGACGCCCAGAAAAAGTCCGCTATTGTTGACGTCCGCTCTGGCGACACCGTCAAGGTTACCCAAAAAATTAAAGAAGGCGAAAAGTTCCGCTCTCAGGTTTTCGAAGGCGTCGTTGTCCGTGTCGACCGCAAAGAATCCCACACTGCTCGCATCGTTGTCAGAAAAATCGCGAGTGGCGTTGGTGTCGAAAAATCTTTCCTCCTTCACTCTCCGCTCGTTGAGAAGGTTGAGGTTGTCCGCCGCGCTAAAGTCCGCCGCAACAACCTTTCCTACCTCCGTGAACGCAGTGGCAAATCCGCTCGCCTCGCCGGCAAAGATTTTGACCGCGCCGCTGTCAACACTTTGAAAGACGCCGAAGTGGTTCTCGAAGCCGAAAAAGAAACCGAAGAAACCAAGGAAGAATCTGTCGAAAACCCTAAAGGTTCCGCCGAACCCGAAGAATAATCTCTTAGAAAAACTCATCGCGCCCGATAAAACAAATCGGGCGTTTTTTGTTTTAAACAAAAGTGTTATAATAAGCTTATGGGAAATGGAGGTCAAGAACAGAACGTCGACTCCGGCGTCTTACCGCGTCACCGTGCTCACACCGCTAAGAGCTGGCGCCTGCAATTTATACTTATCCTGCTCGTCGTCGCCTTTTTTGTTGGCACTGGTTTTGCAGGTTATAGGGCTTACCAAACCGCTTATGTCGAATTAAAACTTATTGGCAACAAATCTTTCGACTTTTCCGAAACAAACGGCACCTTTGAAGAGCCTGGCTACATCGCAAGATATTGCGTCTTTTCTCGCTGCCACGACATCACAGACGAAGTTATTATTGAAAACCCAAACACCGAGGAAATAAAAAATCGCACCATCGGTGATTATGAAATCTCTTATACGCTCAATTATCTCGGCGAAACTCACACTGACTCTCGCGAAATTGTTATCCGTGACATCACTCCGCCAGAAATTTCTTTAAACGGCCCTGAAATCGTCGGGCTCTATGTTGGCGAAACCTTCGAAGATCCCGGCGCTTCCGCCTCCGACGCCCACGATGGCGACCTAACTGCTGCCATAAAAACCGATGGCGTCGTCGACACATCCCACCTTGGCGTTCAGACAATAACTTACAAAGTCCAAGACGCCGCCGGCAACGTCGCCGAAACTTCCCGCCGCATCTTCGTCTATAACTATGCCGCCTTCACGTCTGAGCCAATCGCGACCTTCGACGAACTCCGCGATTATATTATCAGAAACGGCTGGGACATTAGTTTCGGTTTTAAAAACTTCGAAAAAAACATCGAATATTCTTTCCAACCCGACAAACCATATTACGGTGCCTCGCTCGTCAAGACTATTGATGCCATGTATGTATACGACCATTTTGGCGGTCCGCGCACAGCCAGCGAACGCAGCCTTATTACAAATACCATAACCTACAGCAACAACTCCGCTCACACTTCGCTTGCCGCAAGCCTTGGCCTGGGCAACCTTCGCGCCTATGCCGATTCAATCGGCATGACTCATCATCTTCGCGGCTCAGTTCATTACGGTGACACCGAATATTTCTGCGATACCACGGTTGCCGACCAACTCGCTGAATGGACTAAACTTTGGGAGCTCATCAACAACCCAACTTACGGCGAAGACCTCAAACACTATTTTATCAATAGCTATTGGGATAATCTCAGCTTTCCTGGCAGCCCAACGCATATGTACAAGAACGGCCTCTATGCGAACAATTACCACGAGTCCGGCATTATGTTTTCGAACAGCCCGTTTTTCATGACTTTCTTGTCGACCGAGGGGAACCGTTGGAACATGATTTATATCATGCAAGATCTTGCCGAACGAACTTATCTCATTAACGAGAGTTTGTAGTATTATATATAATATATGTCTATTTTGGGAATCGACGAAGTTGGTCGCGGACCTTGGGCTGGCCCGCTCGTTATTGGTGCGGTCATTTTGCCAAAGGACGAAACCGGAAACTACCCCGACTGGGTTTCACCTTTAACCGACTCCAAGAAACTCTCCGAGAAAAAACGCGAAGAATACTCCGCAACGATCCTCAAAAACGCCCTCGCGACCGGTCTCGGTTGGGTCTCAAGTCAAGAAATCGACGAATTCGGCCTGTCGGAAAGCCTACGCCTCGTCACGCGTCGCGCTGTCGAAGAAGTTCAAAAACAGAAGGTACCGTTCACGGAAATTATTATCGACGGCACGCAAAACTTCTTAAAAGGTACAAAGTTAGAAAACTACGTCACAACCCTCAAAAAAGGCGACCTTCTCATCAAAGAAATTTCTGCCGCTTCAATCATCGCCAAAGTCGCCCGCGACCATTACATGAAAGACCTCGCCGAAAAATACCCAGGTTACGGTTTCGAAAAACACGTTGGCTACGGCACGAAACTTCATAAAGAAATGCTGGAAAAATACGGCCCTTGTCCGGAGCATCGTAATTCCTTCAGACCAATTCAAAAACCAAATGTTGTAACTACGAAAATGAAAGGTGACCGCGCCGAAAACATCGTCGCTGACTACTTAAAAAATCACGGTCACACAATCATCGCCCGCAATCACAAAACCAAATTTTACGAAATCGACATTGTCTCAACGAAGAACGACAAAATCTACTTCACAGAAGTTAAGTATAGAAAAAACCAATATCGCGGCACCTCTCTCGACATGGTTACAAAAGAAAAACTAAAACAAATGACTTTCGCCGCCGAATCTTTCCTAAAATACTATAAAGACTATAAAGAATCCCACTCGCCTCTCCTCGCCGTGGGGTTGGTCTCGGGCAGCGACTTCAACTTCGACGACTGGCTCGTCATAAAATAGCTACAAGAAAAATCCCCCTGAAACAGGGGGATACTTTTTTCTCCGAAAAAAGTATCATATAACTTTATTCGGAAAGTTAGTAGAAAAGAAATTACAAATACTGCGCCGCAATCCGCGCCGCGAGCGACCGCGTCACTTCGTCGACCGTAAAAGAAACCACAATCACGTTCGGATGATTCGCAAGCTTCGCCGCCGCGTGGACCAGGCCGTTGTTGTTCGGCGTCAGGTGCCGATTCGTCACCTGCGTCGGGTCTCCCGCCACGATAACCTTAGACCAGTCGCCTGTCCGCCCGACAAGCTGTTTAATCTGATAGCGTTCTGTGTCCTGCGCTTCGTCAATCACATAAACCGTGTTCGGCAACGTGCGTCCGCCCATTCTCACAATCGAATCATACTGAATGAGTCCATCTTTGATTTTGTCCTCAAAATCCTTCTTTGCTTTTCCGAACGAGCCGAGTTTTTCTTTGTCGCTATACTGTTTCTGGATAATCTCGAGCATATTGTCCTCAAACGACATGGCGTTCGCTCGCGCTTTCGCCGTGGCGTCGCCGGGCAGGAATCCCGTATCGGCGCCAAGCGCCGGGTCGTGCGGGCAGACAAAAATCCGTTCTTCCGGCGCTTTCTCATCCAAGAAACATGTATAGTATGCAAATCCTGCAGAGAGATAGGTTTTTCCAGTTCCGAGCGCCCCGAGCACCACCACAATCGGCGCTTCGTCCCAGGGCATCATCAGAGCCTCCACCATCATTGCCTGTCCGGCGTTCCTGGGATGAATCTTCTTCGGGTTCTCCCCTCCGTGAATATCGCGATATTTGAGCGGTATCAAAGCGTTCTCCTTGGGGTCCATCCGACCAATGTTGCGGAACGACTTGTCATTCATCTGGTAGAATTCGCTCTCAAACTCAACAAATTCCTGCGGTTTGAGCGGCGGTTCGCCAGGGAACAGATCCGCAAAATCACGCGGCGTAATCCGATGGTTCGAACACCAAAGGCTCGACGCCTCATACGGAAGCCGGAGTTTTCTCCGTCCGGTGTATGTTTCGTTGGAAATGAAGGCGACATCAATGTTGTTCATCATCGTCTTAGCGGACAGCGACGGGTCGCCCGTCAAAACCGCAAGGGAATCGCGAGAGATTCGCTTCTGGTTAAACCCGACCGTAACGGTCTTTCTGCCTTCCTCGGTCAAGAGATATCTCGCCGTCAGAATTGTCTGCTGCGTGGAACTCTCCGGGTCAAACCTAGGAAAGGTCGGGTCAAAGCGATAGGGAATCACCTGAGCTTCCATTCCGTTGTAAAACGTGGCATACCCGTTTTCGTTTGCTCGGGACATTGCGATAATCTGGTTAATGTTCGACATCAAAATTGTCGAATTCTTTCCACGTGCCGTGTAATCATGCTCCCGCCCAAACACCTTCAGCTGGTCAATATAAAACTCCGGAATCAGCATCCTCTTGCATTTCGCTTCAATCTTATCGCTGTCCTCAGGGTCCATCTCAATCAAATTCGGTTCACTAATCAGCGCATCAAGCCCAGGCACCAGATAGTCATGATAGGTTTTCTGTTCCAGGTTGGCCATGGGTCCCCCTCCTTTTCTTTTCTAACTTGGGAAATAGCTAGACGTGTGCGAGAACAAATCCGCATAGCGGTCTTAAAATCATTTTACCAAAACTCTAGATTTTTAAAAGCAGAAGCTGTATAATATATACATATGCATTTAGAGGTAAAGAAATCTGGTAGGTTTCGCAAAGCTTTTGCAAATGTTTGGCAAAATAAAAAACTCGCCATTCCAGTTTTTACATTAATGATTGCCGGTCTCGGCTTTGGCATCTACTCCGCCGTCCGCGCAATTACTTCCGCTGGTGATGCTACGACTATCTCCGTCGCTAACAACTACCGCGGCTACACCTATGACAGCAACGCTATTTATTATGGTCTAAATAACGATCCGAACTATAAGCCGTGGTCAACTCGTTGGTACAATGTTAACGGCAACGATGCCATGTGTCTTCAGGCTTCGCGCTCTACGCCTACCGGTTCGGGCACAGCTGCGATTAACACCTCCAATGTCAAAAACATCATGCTCGCTACTGTTCCGAGCTACTCCGATGCCTCTGTCGCTGCTGGCGGTCCAAATTACTATAATCTTTTTAGCGCACAATATGATTGGAGCTCAAAGGCTCAGAGTATCACTCACCTAATTACAGGCAGCAGCACTTTAAGCTATGGCGGCAGATGCTCGAGCCCTGCTTCAGATCCACGCGCTAGCTATTCTCCGACTTGTGCCGACCAAGAAGAAAAAACAAAGTACACTGACTATTATTATGGTTGTTCAAATTATTATTCCACAAGCTGCGTTAAAGACGCCGCACACTCCCTAGTTGATATGCGTGACGCTATCTTCGCTATCGGACACATGGCTGCAAGTGGCGTTTACGCAAACGATTACTTTGCTCTTAATTCAAGCGACATTTCCGTTGTTCAAGGCGTTGCTTCCGACATCAACAACTGGTTTGCGGCAAATTATCCTAACGCCGCCGACGAATTTGAATCCTATACTACTTGGGTCGACGCCACCCACCAGACCGTCGGTTGGCTTGAATACAAAGGTCCGTCAACCTACAGCGTTCGTATTCGCAAAGTCAGCAGCGCAAACACTTCCACGGGACTTTCTGGCGCCGCCTTCCGCGTCTGCGAAATTGGCGACAATGACTCCGACGAAAACTGCCAAGGCCCCTTCACAACTGGCTCAACCGGCTACACGCAATATATTACCGTCGGCTCAACAAAGATTCGCTGGTATGAAGTTACATATCCTTCCGGCTACACCTGCCAATCCCCACTCAGCACCCAAGGCACCTACGGTTACTGTTATGGCGCAGAAGTTATTAGTAATGGCGACACCGTTGTCGTAGAAAACACGCCCGTCCCCACCGCCTACATCAAAATCAAAAAACTCATTTCCGGTCAAAACTCTGTCTCCTACGCCGGACTAACCATCCAAGGTACTGTCTTCTCCGTCAAAAACTCATCCAACACTGAGGTTGCAACCATTACTATCGGCTCCGACGGCACCGGCACAACGAACACTGCCCTCCCGGTCGGCACCTACACAATTTCGGAAAAGACCGCCACCACTGGTTTTAGTACCAACAGCGCCACTCTTACCGTCACGCTAAACAGCGGCAACACCGCCACTAACCCCGCCACCGTCGACATGTCCACCAGTACGACCGCCTGTTCTTCTGGTTCCTCTCCGTGCACCTTCTATAACAATATCATTGAAGGCGAATTCAGCCTCACTAAAACTGGCTACGAAATGACCGCCGCCGGCGCTGCTGGTACTCGCAATCTCGCCGGCATCACCTTTACCGCCGTCAACAAATCCAACTCCGCTATTACTTACACTGTCGGCCCGACCGATTCAAACGGCGCCGCCACCAGCCCAAACATGATTTATGGCACCTACACTGTTACCGAAGTCCGCGGCAACTCTAACAACGCTTACGACCTCATTTCTTTCGACGTCACCATCAACGGTACCGGTACTGTCGCTGCCGGCACTAAAAACGATACCATCCCCGACACTCCCGGCCTCGTCACCGTCGCCAGAAACTCTAACAGCACAGCAGATAGCCCCGACAAGGAGCTAGAAATTTCCCCCAACGCCAGTGTCACCGACCGTGTCACTTGCTCTGGTCTCCAAAGCGGCGCCCAATATAAGCTCGAAGGAACTTTATATAAAGTCTCTGGCAGCACCACTGTCGGCTCAACCGGTGCCTCGACCTTCACCGCCGATAGCTCTGGCACTTGCGGCAATCTCGACATGGTCTTTACGTCTTTCGACACCAGCAGCTACATCGACCAAACCCTCGGCATCGTCCAAGTCCTTTACAAAAACAATGGCACATCTTCGAGCCCTGACTGGGTCCGCATCTTCATTCACAATGCTAACCTCCAGGACACAAACGAGCAAGTCAAAGTTAAAAACGTTCAAATAGAAACCACTGCCACGAGCACCCGCGCCGATAATAAAGTTGTCGCTGCCGGCACTGTCACGGTCAACGATGCAATCCAAATCATCGGTCTTACCAGCGGTCAAAGCTACACCCTTGAGGGCGCACTCAAGGACCCATCCGGCAACATAGTTGCAACCAGTTCGGCAAACTACACCATGTCCGCTGCCACCGGCGCCACCGTCACGACCAGCCTCAGCTTCTCCTTCAACTCCACGGCCTATATTGGTCAAAGTCTCTCCGTCACCGTCACGCTCAAAAACTCTTCCGGCGCCACCATCGCCACACACGTCGGCACCGCCAACAACGGAGAAACCGTTTCGGTGCTTACGCCAGAAATCGCCACCACTGCCGTCAACGGTCGCGACACTTCCATAAAAGAAGTTGAAGTCGGTAACACGACTATTCAGGACACAATCAGCTTCACTGGCCTCGTTTCTGGCGACGTCTATCGCCTCGAAGGCAAACTCATCGACGAGTCTGGCGCAGAAATCGGCTCCGCCAACAAAGATTTCACCGCCTCAGGAGAAACTGGTTCAGCAACCGTCACCTTCAACGTCGACACTTCTGCCTATGTTGGCAAGAAGATCATCGTCTATGAATACCTTTATTATGGCAACAATAAAATCGCCGAGCACGCCGAGCTCACCGATGGCGACCAAACCGTCACCGTCAAAACTCCGACTGTCGGCACCACGGCTGTCGACAACGCCGACGGCGATAAATTCGTTGAAGTCGATGAAGGCATTAAAATCAAAGATACTGTCGCCTACGACGGTCTCGTCCCGAACGACTCCTATACCCTTGTCATGAAAGTCGTCAAACGCAGTGACCCGTCTGTAGAAATCGCCACCGGCACCAAAGACTTCCAAGCCTCGGGCGTCAGCGGCACAGTGGACGTCGTCAGCGCCGCCTTCGACTCGACCACACTTCACGATTCCAACCTCGTTGGCCTCGACCTTGTCGTCTTCGAATACCTCTATCACGGTAGCACCCAAATCGGCAAACACGAAGACAAGGACGACACCGCCCAAATCATCACCGTCAAAACCCCGACTATCAGCACTATCGCCTATGATGTCCAAAACCGCACTCGTGAACTCCCGCTCGGCACCACGACCGTCATCGACGAAGTTTCCTACACCAACCTCGTCAACGGCAAGACCTACACCCTCAAGGGCACACTCGTTAATGCCTCCGGCACGCCAATCCAGGATAATTCCGGCGCCGATATCACCGGCACCGCCACCTTCACCGCCGATGCCACCGGCAAGACCGACCTCACCTTCTCCTTCTTCGACACCGTTCTAATGTTCGATTATAATGCTAGTACTCAACCGGTCTTCATCGCTTTCGACGAGCTATACAAAAACAACGTTCTCATCGCCGAACACAAAGATGCTGCCGACGCCGACCAAACTATTCCAATCGGTCGCCCCAAAATCCACACCACCGCCACCTGGAAGGTTGCCGACGACATGACTCAAGATTCCAACATGCTCGGCGTTGGCGATGTTATCATGAAGGATTACATCGAATACGAAGGTCTCGTCGAAGGCGAATGGTATACTGTCGTCGCCTCCATCTACAACCCAGAAACCAACTCCGTCCTGGAAATCGATGACGAATCCGTCGAGAACTCCAAAACCTTCAAAGCTGACAGTAAGGGCAAGGGAACCGTCGCCATAGAAATCAACCTTAACACCGTTTCTCTCCAAGGCAAAAGCTTTGTTGTTTACGAACGCCTCTACCGCGCTGAGAGTAAACATGGCGATGGTCGTCTGCTTGATGTCCACGAAGAGGCCCTGAACGAAGGCACCCAAACCTTCACTGTCAAAGTTGCCTCAATCGGCACCGTCGCAAAAGACAAAGCCGACGGCGACAACGTTATCGACCACGAGAACGGCCAAACCATCATCGATACTGTCCATTATGACGGTCTCCTCATGGACGAACAGTACACCCTCTACGGTTATCTCTGGGACAAAACCAACAACAAACCTCTCCTTGATAGCGATGGCAACCGCATCGAATCCTATTCCACCTTTACCACTCCCCGAAGGTCAGACAATGGTGATGTCACTATAGAATTCCCAGTTGACGCTTATGATTTCCCCGGCATAGAAATCGTCGTCTTCGAATATCTCTTCGCCGGTGACCAAAGCTCCATCCCGACGGATTCTGACGGCAATCCCGACACGACTCAGGTCGTCACCAAACACGAAGACCCAGAAGATGCCGACCAAACCGTCCGTGTCTCCATGCGCGTTGGCACTCAAGCCGTCGATGCCTACGACAACGACCAAATCATCGGTGTCGGCAATGTCCAGGTCATCGACCACCTCAAGTATGAAGGCGTCACAATGGGCAAGACCTATAAGGCCAAAGGCTGGCTTGTCCGCAAGAGCACTGGCGAAGCTATTCCAGGCATTGAAGGAGAAAAGACCTTCATGGTTGGCGAAGAAGGTTACGCAGAAACCACCGGTGCCGTAGAAATTACCTTCGAGTTCGATTCTCGCGAATATATTGGCGAACAACTCGTTGTCTTCGAAGAGCTCTACCTCATTGACGAAGAAGGGAACGAAGAACTTGTCGCTGAGCATAAAGACCTCGAAGACGCTGACCAAACCATCACTGTCGCCGACCCAGAAATCCACACCACTGCTGTCGACAAGTCTGACAGTGACAAAGAACTCATGAACGACATCGAAGCCGTCATCACGGATAAAGTAGAATATAGTGGCCTTGTCGCTGGCACTTCTTACACTCTCCATGGCTATCTCGTCAGCAAAACCACTGGTGAACGTATGACTGCAAGCGGCATCACCGAGGTTACCTACACCTTCATCGCCACCCGTGACGCCGGCACAGAAACCATCGAATTTACCATCGACACTACCGGCCTCTCCGGCAAAGAAATCGTCGTCTTCGAGACCCTCTACATCGACGATGAACCCGTCGAACCCGTCGAACCAGAAGAAGGCGAAGAGCCAACTGAAGAAGAAGTCCCCGCCCTTAAAGAAGAAAACATTATCGCCGACCACAAAGACCTAAACGACAACAACCAAACCGTCTGGGTCAAGGTTACCACTCCAAACACTGGCCTCTTCACCCGTCTCCTTGACGGCGCCAAACAAAACGGTCTCTTCATTATCGTTCCCGCCATCACTCTCGTGAGCTTCGGTGCTTGGGGAGCTTACCGCCTAAAGTCTCGTCGGAAAATCGGCTTCTAAACCGTAGAAAATGGCAACCATCTCTCCGGGTCGCTCCGCACCCGGAGTTTTGCTGTGCGTCGCCTTCGGAACCGACGTACATAATACATAATAATTAAAACCGCAACCGGTATATATAATATATATACTAACGGATTCTCTTTCGGGACTTGAAGAATAAAACCTCGTTGTTTAGAGAAAAACTCGACCACCACCAAATGATAATCTAACAGCAATGTTGTAATTTTTACAACAATAAACTTAATCCAGTCAAACAGGAAAAACGCCGGCAAAAACCCAACCAGCCCAGTCAAAAAAGTTAGCCCCATCGCGAGTGGGATTGTTGGCAAAATCAGCAAATTCGCAACGACCGCAATTATCGAAATCGATCCGAAATAGAAAATCGTAATCGGCGCGCACATCACCGTTGCCGCGATGCTTGCAATTATTATCTCTGCCACAGCAGAAGGCATCCTCGCTTTTCTCCCCCGTCCATAGAAAAACTCCACCATCATCGGCGCGAGAATCATAATTCCGACAAACGACGCAAATGAAAGCTGCCAACCAAGGTCGATAATATAGAGCGGGTTCACGAGTAGCGTCACCGCCATCGCAAAAAGAATCACTCGCCAAGCCTCAAGCTTCCTGCCGTAATACCAGCCAAGTATCGAAAGCCCAGCCACGACTGCCGCCCGCGTAATGCTCGCTGTCCAGCCAATGATTTGCCCAAAGATAAAAATAAACACAGCGCCAAATAAGGCTCCTGCAAACCGCGAAATCTTTCCAAATCGTTTTCTAGCAAAATCGACAATAATCCCCAGATGCGTTCCGCTCGCCACAACGATATGTGACAATCCAACAGCGCGGAGCATCTCCAACGTCTCTTTATCAAGACCGCCTTTCATGCCGGCAAGATAAGCCAGCCCAAGCTTAGCCTCTTTCCCTCCGAGCGTATCATTGACGCTTCCCGCAAATTTATCACGCACGCTAAGCGCCAAACCTATCGGTTCTGCTTTCGCCACGTTTTCGCGTTCTTCGTCCGATAATAGCGCGGCATTTATCACTGCGCCAATAACGACTCCTATCGTTAAAACCACGAACAAAATTCTCGGCAATTTTTTACTCATATTAATTGATATCTATGCTACAATAATACTATGCCAAAATCAAATGTTTCTCCTAAACCAGCCCCGAAACCTTCTGGCGCCGCCAAGGCTTCGAACTTTATTCGTTCATTAATCTTTCTCGCCTTCATTGCGCTTCTTTGTTCCGCATTGTTTAACTCGGTTTTTCACAACAATGCTCCCGCTAAGTTAGAGACCGTCCCGCTTAGCTCCGTCATCGCTCGCGCCAATGACCCTAGCGGCAACATTAAAAAAATCACCGTTTCTGGCAATAAGCTCAAAATCACTCTAAAAGACAAAGACCAGCCAACCGAAGAATCACTCAAAGACGGCTCTGGCACGCTTTACGACCAAGGTCTAGTAGACTACTGCGCCAACATCGAAGACGAAGCGGAAAAAGCCGATTGTAAAAACGCTTACCCCATCATAGAATATGTCGAACCAACTGACGTCTGGGGAACCATAATCGACGCCGCCTTCATTGTCCTCCCGGTTCTTGCGCTTATTATTTTCTTCTCCTACATGATGCGCCAGGCTCAAAACATGAATTCTCAAAACATCGGCTTCGGAAAAGTCAAAGCTCACGTTTACGGCCCAGATAAGAAAAAAGTTACCTTCAAAGATGTTGCTGGTAACGAAGCTGCCAAACAGGATTTGCAAGAAATCGTCGACTTTCTCAAGCACCCGAAGAAATATAATGCTCTCGGTGCCAAAATCCCGCGCGGCGTGCTCCTCGCTGGCGACCCAGGCACGGGAAAAACTTTGATGGCGCGCGCCGTCGCCGGCGAAGCCAGCGTCCCATTCTTCTCAATTTCCGGTTCTGAATTCGCCGAAATGTTCGTAGGCGTTGGCGCTTCTCGTGTTCGCGACCTTTTCCAAAAAGCCAAGAAAAACTCCCCGTCCATCATCTTCATCGATGAAATTGACGCTGTCGCCCACAAACGTGATGCACGCGGTGGCGCCGGACGCGAAGATGAGCAGACTTTGAACCAAATTCTCGTCGAAATGGATGGCTTCGACAACGAATCCGGCGTTATTGTCATCGCCGCCACTAACCGTGTCGACATGCTCGACAAAGCGCTTCTTCGCCCCGGTCGCTTCGACCGTCACGTCAATGTTACTCTCCCCGAACGCAAAGATCGTCTAGAAATTCTTAAAGTCCACTTCAAGGGCAAGCCAGTCGATGCCGGCTTAGACCTCGATTCTCTCGCCGCAAAAACTGCTGGCTCTTCTGGTGCTGACCTCGCAAACATCGCAAACGAAGCCGCCATCACCGCCGCTCGCCTTGGCCATAAGGCTATTTCGAACGACGATTTAACCGAGGCCTTCGAGCGCGTCGCTATCGGTCCGGAAAGAAAGTCCAAAGTTATGAATGAACACGAACGCCAGGTTACTGCTTACCACGAAGCGGGCCATGCTGTCGTCGGCCACGTCCTTCCCGATTCCGACCCCGTCCACAAAGTCACAATTATCCCTCGTGGTCGCACTGGCGGCGTGACCTGGTTTCTTCCGCCCGAAGACAAAAGTTATAAGAGCATTTACGAGCTAAAAGATATCCTCGCTCGTGCTATGGGTGGTCGCATCGCCGAAAAACTCATTTTCGGGCCTGAAGCTGTCACGACCGGCGCCGGCTCGGACCTTCAAAACGTCGCAAGCTTGGCTAAAGAAATGATTGTCGAAGAAGGTATGGGCACAAAAACTCGCAACCTTGTCTACCCGGAAGGCGAAACTGGTTACTACACAATTCAAACTGGCAAGCCGTATAGTGAAAAAACCGCCGAGCTTATCGACGAAGAAATTAAGAAGCTCTCTGAAGAAGCTGCTGCTCGCGCCGAAGCCGTCCTGAAGGCCAACCGCGACGTCCTCGACGCCCTTGCTAAAGAACTTCTTGAAAAAGAAACCCTGGAAGAAAAGGATTTGGTTGAAGTTTTGAAGGGCGCCGAACTTCCCGCCTCTGCTAAATTGCACGAATAGATGCCAAGAAGGGTAATTAATGGAAAAGAATTCTTCAAAAAATGATATAGTAATAACTGGATTAAGAAAAATATATAACAATAAAATAATTTTTAAGAATACAAACTATATTATTAATGAACACGAATTTCTCTTGATTACCGGAGAATCAGGAGTCGGAAAAACTACGCTCCTTAATATGATAGCTGGGCTAGAAAAACCGGATTCAGGATCAATTTTAATGGGGGGAAAACCAATAAAACCTTGTGAGACAGGATATGTTTTTCAAGGGTTTTACCTCGACAATAGTTTGGACATCTCAAAAAACATCGAATTGCCGGGAATCTTTTGTGGAGCGAAGAAAAATGAGCGATTGAAACGACTTGATATACTATCAAGAATCTTTGGTATTACTGACATATTAGATAATAAACCGAATGAGATTTCCGGTGGTCAGGCCGAGCGCGTCTGTATTGCACGCGCAATTTTTAATAATCCCAAAATTATTCTTGCCGACGAACCGACTAACAACCTCGATAGGGCAAATGCCGAAAGAGTCCTTAAATTATTGAAGATTCTTTGGGAGAAAACCGAGCTTACGGTAGTAATTTCTTCACACGATGATTTAGCTAAAAGCTATGCAACAAAAATTGCCATCATAAAAGGAGGAGAGATATTATGATGCTAATCGACGCCATAACGCTAGGAGTAAAGAAAATAACCTCTCACAAAAAACGAAGCTTAATGTCGGTAATCACCGTTGGTGTATTATTCTCTTTGTTATTCTTTTCCACTATTCTTTATGCTGGGTTCAAGAATCTGCTCTTTGAAAGCTCGCTAGGGGCTACTGGAGGAGAAGCGATATTGGCTTTTGGACAATGTGATTTCAATGAGGATAAATGTAGTAGTGTGTCTGAAATGAGAGAACAAGCTGAGTTATATGCAAAGAAGTACCAAGCCGATTTTAAAGGGGAGATTAAAATATACAAAACTCAACTCACGGATGACGAAAAAGCCATACAGAATGCTATGGCGAACCAGTATCAAGATTACCACCCCCAAGAATATCGGTATATAACTGTTTTTCCAGAAATATTTATTGACGGTATAAAGAAAAAAAATGCTCACAGTGCTTCAATCGAAGAGATTCCGTCTTTTATAAAAAATCCTGGAGAATTTAATTTTCTAGAGCTAATGTTCTCCAACGTCAACAAGCAAATAAGTATCGTCCCGCCAGAAACAGATTTACAAAAGCAAAAAAGCGCTTGCGCCATGGATGGCGATTCGTGTAATAATGAACTTGTTTTTGTCCGTCCAGTGCTTTCGTTTAAGAACATCGACAATGCAATAGCATTTTACGAAGAGAATAATTCTGCTGAAACCATCATAGAGCCCATCGGCAATGTTATCAGCATCTATAATTCATATGGTATCGTCAAAAAACTCCTCAGCACAGTAGGGACCATACTAGTTATAATATCTGTCGTCATAATGGTTTTTACTTTCATTAAGCTCATAAATGAAGAATCTAGCAATATAGCGCTTTATCGCTCTATTGGGGCAAAACCTCGTGATGTTTTTGGTATTTTTTCTACATACATCATAGGGTTATGCTCAAGCGCGCTAGTCTTTTCTGTCTTAGCTGGAGGAATATCTGCTATATTTTATAGTACAATTAACGCATCAAAGATATCCGACATTCTAAGTCAGACATATATGACAGACATTCAAACCGGCATACTTATAGGTTTTGACCCCAGCCTTATTTTCTTAGTTGTAGCGATTTATTTTTCCGGTGTAACATGTTTAATATTAACCATAGATCAGTTGTCGCTGAAAAACATTTCCAAGAGATTAAAGCAATAAATGTCATTGAAGATTTTGAAAAAAACAGAAATAGCAAGAATTTAATTTTGTGTTCACTTGACATATTCTTAAGATGGTGGTACTATAAAATAGTCTTTATCTCTTGAATGAATGAAGAGCACCTTAAGATTCAATCGAAATTCGAGGAAAGGAATGATATTTTTGTCCAGAAAATGCAAACGAATAGTAGCCGTAATGTTATGCACTATACTTTGTGCAATGAACTTAACTCCAGCCGTTGCAACCGTTGCTTATTACGGAAGTCATCTCACTTGGGGCGCGGTAAGCAGTTATGAAAGCGCCGGATACAACTTTACAGACGGACAAGTCATCTCGTTTGAGGCTAGCGCCTACAGCACTCTTAACGGAACATTCCAGATTAGCCTACAAAAGCAAAACTTCTTGGGATTCTGGTCGGATGTAGGATATACGTATACGTATAGCTGCAAAAATGGTTATAGTATAGCTTATGGAGATGCCACCGGTCAAGTTTTGGGTCAGTGGTTCAAGACTTATTGGGCAATGACCGGGACTGGCACCTATAGGTTCGTACTTAAGAATCCATCAAATATTAATGAAGCAATTATTTTTAGCAACATATACTGGAAAAGCAATAATTAAACTATAGCGCTACTGAATGCTACGAGATAAAGACACGATTGAATTTTTTTGACCCCGCTTAGGCGGGGTCTATTTTTAACAGGAGGAATATGATATAATGACCTCTATGAACTATCAGAAGTCTCTCGAACTCAAAAACTTTTTAGGTAAAACTGTCACCGTTGCCGGCTGGGTCAACTCTCGCCGCGACCACGGCGGTCTCATCTTTATTGACCTCCGCGACTTTGCCGGCCTCATCCAACTCGTCGTCACGCCTGACACCGAAGAGTCCTTCCATCTCGCCGAATCCGTCCGCGACGAATTTGTCCTCCGTGCCACTGGTAAAATCCGCGAGCGCGCCCCTGAACTTAAAAACCCCAACATCCCGACCGGCGACATCGAGCTTGTTGTCGACACCCTCGAACTATTGAACCGCTCAGAAACTCCCGCCGTCAACACGCACGACGAAGGCACCGAATCTGGTGAAGATCTTCGCCTTAAATATCGCTATCTCGACCTCCGCCGCCCCTCGATGCAGCGCCTCCTAAAGGAGCGCTCACGCTACTATAAATATCTCCGCGACTATATGTACGACGCCGGCTTTACGGAAATTACGACGCCGATTCTCGCCAACTCTTCTCCCGAAGGCGCTCGCGACTTCCTGATTCCGTCTCGCCTTCATCCCGGACAGTTCTATGCTCTCCCCCAAGCTCCACAACAGTTCAAACAACTGCTCATGGTTGGCGGTGTTGAAAGATATTTCCAAATTGCCCCGTGCTTCCGCGACGAGGACCCGCGTGCCGACCGTCTCTATGGCGACTTTTATCAGCTTGACTGCGAAATGTCTTTCGTCGAAGACGGCGAAACCGTTAGAAAAACCACCGAACCTCTTATCGAGAAGCTTGCGACCGACTTTGCGAAGAAAAAACTCGTCCTCCGTTCCGAACCTGCCAAGCAATTTATCGAAAAGGGAAACACTATCCCTCGCATTCCTTATGACTTCGCCATGAATACCTACGGCGTCGACAAACCCGATCTTCGTTACGGCATGGAACTCGTCGAACTTACTGATGTCTTTGTAAAAACCGATTTCAAAGTTTTCAAACAACCGTGCGTTAAGGCTCTCTGTGTTAAAAGCGGCGCTGCTCTAACTCGTTCGCAAATCGACGCTTTCACAGAAGAAGCCAGAAAACTCGGTGCTGGTGGTCTTGCCTATATATTATATACAGCCGAAGGCCCGAAATCCCCGATTTTAAAGTTTATGCGTGAACAAGAAATCAAAGACGTTCAAAAACTCACGGGTGCAGTCGAAGGCGACGCCGTCTTCTTTGGCGCCGACGAGAGAGAAAAGGTTAATAAGGTCCTCGGACAACTTCGCATTTCTTTCGCCGACCATTTCGAGCTTAAAAAAGACGATGAGGTCGCGCTGACCTGGATTGTTGACTTTCCGTTCTACGAATGGGACGAGAAGAATAAAAAACTCGACTTCGGTCACAACCCATTCTCAATGCCAAAAGGCGGCCTCGCGGCTCTCGAATCGGCAAAGACCGACGCGGAAAAACTTGCTATCGTCGCCGACCAATACGACATGGTTATGAACGGCTTCGAGATTTGCTCCGGCGCCGTCAGAAACTACAATCCGGACATTATGTATAAGGTCTTCAACATCTTGGGCTACAACAACGCCTATGTTGAAGCTCGCTTTGGCGGGATGCTAAACGCCTTCAAATTCGGCGCTCCGCCTCACGCTGGCTGCGCCTTCGGCATCGACCGCATCTTCATGGTTCTAGAAAACGCCAAGAACATCCGCGACATCATCGCCTTCCCGAAGAACGGCTCTGGCATCGATCTCATGATGAACTCTCCGTCCGTCGTCGACCAGTCCCAGCTCGACGAATCCCACCTCGCAATAATCGAAGACGAAGAATAACTCAAAAACCGCTCGTAAACTCTCTCCACGAGCGGTTTTTGATGATATAATAATCTCATGGCTAAGTTAAAATTCAAATCCGTCACCGCTCTTGCCAACATGAAACTTTCCGTCAAAGCTGCGGCGATTCTCCTTGCTGGCTCGACGCTTCTTTCTTCACTTCTCGGCATTTTTCGCGACCGCCTACTAAACTCCTATTACCTAAAAACCTACCCAACCGGCATTGACGCCTACACCGCCGCCTTCACTATCCCCGATTTCATGTTCTTCATCTTAACCTCCGGCGCGCTCGCTGTCTCGTTCATTCCGGTTTTTAACGAGCGTCTTATGAAGGGCAACAAAAAATCCGCTTGGGAACTTTCCGCCTCACTTCTCAATTTTCTCGCTCTCATCACCTTCGTGGCTAGTATCCTCATCATGGTTTTTGCCGATCCGCTCGTTCGCTATGTTGTTGGACCAGGCCTCGACGAATCTGGCACAATTCTCGCCGTCAACATGATGCGTGTCATCGCGATAAATCCGTTCCTCTTTTCCATCTCCACGGTTCTCGCCTCTATGCAACAAGCCGTTGGTCGCTTCGTCTTTTACGCTCTCGCCCCGGCCATGTATAACATCGGCATTCTTCTCGGCATTACGGTTTTCACCGGCGGCATCAATCTCTTCGGCTGGCAAATCTTCGACGGCGGAATTATGGGCGTCGCGCTTGGCGTTGTTTTTGGCGCCGTTCTTCAGCTCATCACCAGCCTCATCGGTCTCTTTGGCCTCGGCTTCGACTATAACTTCAAAATCAACTGGAAGAACCAGGGTTTCCGCGGCGTCCTCAAACTTCTCCCCGCTCGCTCGCTCGACCAGGGAATCGATTACGTCAACACGCTCGTCTCGACCAACCTTTCTTCTCGCATGGGCGCCGGCGTTCTGCGCAGCTTCCAGCAGGCCAACACGCTGCACCAAATGCCAGTCTCGCTTATCGGCGTGGCGATTTCGACCGCCTTCTTCCCGCAACTAACTAAAGAACTCGGCCGTGGCGATAAAGAACAATTCCATGACACTTTCCGCACTGCGCTCCGCAGCATCATTTGGATTGCTATGCCGGTTTCCGTTATTGCTTTCTTCGCGCGCGGCTACGTCGTTAACTTTATTATGAACGGCGGCGACATGCTCATCTCGACCCTTCTGGGCACGCTCGTTGTGGCCATCTTTGCCCAAAGCATCTTCCACATCGCCACGCGTGGTTTCTATGCCTATCAAGACACAAAAACGCCCCTCATCGTCAGTATTATCGCTATCGGCACAACCATTGGTCTCATGATTTTATTCTATTGCATCGGTTTTGGCCCGGAAGGTTTAGGCTGGGCGCAATCTATCGGCGCCGTCTTTGAAGTTTTGCTACTCCTCGGCATCCTTCATCACCGTTCGAAAGGCAAGCTCATTAATAAAGACCTCATTAAGGCCGTTCGCAAAATGTTTATCGCCGGCTTTATCACTGCCTGCGTTGCTTATTCTATGACCAAATTCCTGCCCCTTATGGCAAGCGACAACTCGTTCCTCGCTACTTTTCCAAAATTCTGCGTTATCACTTTTGTCTCTCTTGCCGCCTATCTCCTATCTTGTTATTTTCTAAATATCGACGAAGCAGCACCAGTTTTCAAGAAACTCAAGAAAATTATTTTCCGCAATACAACTGATTAACGCTTTGAACGAGCTTTACAAAACCTCTCGGTTTGTGCTATATTAAAAATGCACAAGCCAATTCCAAACGAACAGACGTTCTTGGATTAGGAACATGTGTGTTCTAGAGTTCGGGACCATTCGGACAGCCCTATTAGACTTCTCTCGAGGAGTAATCGTTCTTTTACTGTCCTTCTATTCATAACATTCTCGAGCTCTAGGGCTCCACAAAATCATAAACGCGCAGAATTTCAAGTCTTGCGCAATTTTTAATCCTTTGCTAAAATACACACTATCGCTCTCAAAAAGTCAGAAGTCGATATAGAGCGACAAACATTAACAGGAGGCAATTTGCCTAATGCGTATCAGGCTAAAACGCACAAGCCGCAAGGCCGCGCGTAAACAGTCTAAGATAGCTCCTGCCCCTTGGCAAGAGTTTATCGAAATCTAGAACTCGTTTCTAGACTTGATGGGGTTATTTCAGTTCCTCTCCGGGGGAACTTTTTTTGTGCCGCGAGGTGTGCTATAATCGTCTCATGAAAAATAATCGTACTCTCCTTATCATTCTTATTATCATTGTCGCGCTCTTCATCGGCGCCGTCGTTATCGTTCCTCAGGTCACCAAAAAGAGCGAAGAAACGCCCGCGCTCGACATTTCAAACTACGACACCACGAAGCCTATCGACGCAAATGATGACAACGGTCAAATCGCCGACCACGTTAAAGGCGACCTCAAAAAGGCCAAAGTGGTTCTCTACGAATACGCCGACTATCAGTGCTCGGCCTGCGCTCTCTTTGACCCATGGATGAGCGAACTCCTCAAGGAATACGGTGATGACCTTGCAATTGTTTTCCGTGTTTATCCACTTACCGGCATCCATCCTAACGCCATCGCCGCCGCTTCCGCCGTTGAGGCTGCTGGCCTCCAGGGCTATTGGGCAGAATATGGTTCTCTGGTTTTTGCCAACCAAGCCGAATGGTTCTATGCCACCGGTGACAAACGCACTGAATACTTTGTCAACTATTTCACTTCTGTTACTAAGGGCGCTGGAGACATCGACCAGTTCAAGTCCGACATGGCTAGCGACCGCGTCAAGGCTAAAGTGAACTTCGACAAGACCATCGCCGAGTCGTTCAATCTTTCCGCCACCCCATCCTTCGTTGATTCTGACGGCAAAGAGCTCGACTTCGCTAGCGCTGAACAAACCAAAACTGGCATCCAAGCTTTCTTCCGCAAATACATCAACTCCAAACTCGGAAAATAACATTCCTCTGCTCGTGAAGCCAAAACGCCCCGCTTGTACTTCGCGGGGCTTTTTTATCGGCGGTATTTTGGAAAATAACCGATAAGCGGAAGGCCTCTTGCCCAGGATTCTACGACTATGTCTAAAGTTAGATAAGGTCAATTATTAACATAAACAAAACATATTATTTATTGACCTTTGTATTTTTTATTATACGCTTAAGGTTTTTGGTGTCAAGCCTCTTTTGGTTAAAAAACTTGCTCAACAGGGATAAAATTCATGACAAATATAGCGCATGGCTTTCGGACTTGTGATATAATGGTGTTAGGAAGACTTAGTGTTCTCGGATAATAACACAAAAGGACACTAATTATTATGTCAAAAAAACTTATTGCTGGCGCCGGCGTCGTTGCTTCTCTCGCAGTTGCTCTCGCCCCGCTCGCAACCTTCGCAACCGGTTCTTACTATCCTAACACCCACAAGGATACTTTGAACGTCACGATTGAGGAAGTCTGCTCCTTCGGCCACACTTATGCCGACGGTACTGTCGTCAACCCAGGCTCTCACACTAACGGTACTGGTCTCAACTCTGAGACTGGAGTTGTTGAAGACACTCCGTCCTCCAACATCGATGCTGGCAAAAGCTATGGTAAGTGGCTCAATGCTTCTGGCGAAGACGTAGCTGTTGCTACCGCCTACGACACCCAGGATACAACTGACGCTCAGAACCCTGTTCCATCCGTCGCCCCAACAAATACCACCGCCGTTGCTGACACCGCTTATGGCGTGATGGAAACCAATACGGTCAACGGCACCTTCGCTAAGACCACCCTTGCCATCATCTGTAATAACGCCACTGGCTACCAGATTAAGGCTGTACCTGACGCAAACCTCGCCAAGACCGCTGCTACGGATCCGATTCCATTCGATGGTGACTATGCCATGAGCGACGCTTCCAGCTCCGCTTACAACTTCTTCGCAGCCGACACCACGACTACTGCTGACGCAAATATCACTGATTCCACTCTCAACACGACGGAAGGTCTCTCGGCTGTTGGCGCAGGTGGCGCAATCGAAGTTGCTAAGAGCTCGTTTAGTACCGATATTGCCAACACCGGCATCATCGCTACACAAAATGGTGCTACTTCCACCCTCGGTGATCGCTTAACGATTACCTACGGTGTCTCTATCGACGCTAATCAAGAAGCTGGTACCTACGAAGGTTCCATCGTCTACACCCTCATCCAACTCTAATCTGAAGTTCGGCTGAGTTTATTCCTCCCCCTATGGGGGAGGAACCATATAAGTTTTTCCTTAGTACTCTAGCCTTAGAGTTCTAAGAAAAGATTTATAACTAAGGGTAGGGAGAAACGGAGATTTTTTGGAAGAAAAATTATACTTTAAGCCCGAACACTACGGACAGAAAAATGATAATAAACCTAAAGAAAAGTCAGAGAAGAAGAATCGTCGCATTCCTAAACTCCTCGGCTTTCTGTTGCTAATAGTCATCATTGTTCTTATCATCATCTGGTTGCTTCGAGGTAAAACAACAGTTTCCGGGCGCTACCCAGAGAACGTAAAGACCGAATCATTAACATGCGTCTCTACGGAACTTACCCCGGAAAAGCTTAGCGGCGCCGACGCAAAGGACAAAGAAGTAAAAATCAACGCAATATTTCGAGACGTAGAAGAGCTTAAATCCATCTCTCTCACCTACACGCTAAACTACGCTTCTTCCGATGAAGCCTACGGTTACGAGGCGAAATCTCACGCAGAGTTTAACAAGTCGCTCTCGGCTTCAGGATATAGCGTCAGCAAGTTTAAGAACAAATTCGCACGTTACGATTCGGATCTTATCATCTCTCTCTTTGCCGAGAAGAACGAACTCGACCAGATTGCCGCACCCTATTTTATGCTAAGCGTCGACAAAGACGGAAGCATCCCAGGAAACATTTCGGAATATAAAAAGAACTACGAAGCGCAGGGCTTCTCTTGCGAATCATCAATTGATAAATAAGCTTTACTAGGAGGTATATGCAACAAAAAAGAAAACTCATTCTCGCTCTAATCATCTCTGTCTTTGCGGCTTTGACACCAATGGCAGTATTTGCCGAAGAAAAAGAAAGCTCGTTCCAAATCTCACCCATGAACCAAAAAGTCGCCCTGACTCCGGGAGAAAGGTTTTACGGAACGTTCAAAGTTACAAACCCCGTTTCTAACGAATATGCTTTTCCATACAAAACGTCCATCGTTCCGTTCACAGTCAACGATGACTATGACGTCATATTCGAGAACAACGGCGATTATAACCAGATTGTCGATTGGATCACGATAGAAAATGCGACAGGGGTAGTCTACCCGAACGAAACGGAGATTATCCAGTTCTACATCGACGTCCCAGAAACCGCCCCGGCTGGCGGACAATATGCCATTATTAACGTTTCTTCCGACAATCAAGCGACGGTCGGCGAAGGCATCAACATCAAGGCGGAATACGCCATAGCGCACGTTCTTTACGCCGAAGTGGCGGGAGAAACAGTCCGAGGCGGAGAGTTCAACAGCGTCAGCGTTCCAGGGTTCTTATTCTCCGGCAAAATCGCCGGAACTGCCAGCATTAAAAACACTGGCAACGTCCATTCTGACGGGACGTATACGCTTCAAGTTTTCCCTTTGTTTTCTAAAGAGGAAGTGTTTACAAACGAAGAAGACCCGACGACAAATACTATTCTCCCAGAAGCTACCCGCACGACAGTCGTAACTTGGAACGAAACTCCAGCAATCGGGATTTTCCACGTCATCTTCAAGGCTTCGTTTGAAGGAATCGACAACATCGTCGACAAAATTGTCATCGTCTGCCCTCTCTGGCTCCTGCTCCTCATCTTCCTTGCCATCTTCCTCATCATTTTCAAAATCCTCTGGGGAAAGAAAAAGGAAAAGAAATAACCTGCTCCACCTCAAAACGCACAAAGCCTCACTCTCCCAAAGTGGGGCTTTTCCGTATCTGCGCTTTAATATATAATATAAGTATTGAATGAAAGGCATAAGATGTGCTTACATCAACTACCTTCATTCATCCAAAAGAATCCCGCAAGGGACTTCTTTTTTATTGTTAAGCTCGTCATCGTCTACCCACTCTGGCTCCTCCTCATCCTCCTCGCCATCTTCCTCATCATCTTCAAAATCCTCTGGGGAAAGAAGAAAGAAAAGAAATAACCTGCTCCACCTCAAAACGCACAAAGCCTCACTCTCCCCAAGTGGGGCTTTTCCGTATCTGTGCTTTAAGATATAATATAAATATGCCAAAAGAGTACAAAGTCCACTACGAAGAAACTGGAACCTCTAGTCCTCGTCCGCACGAAAAGAAAATCGCACAGTTCATCGCTGACTATTTTCAAAGCGACATTATCTTTATGCGCCGCGCATCGAGCAAGACGCCGGACCTGTACATTCTAAAAACGAACATCCGCTGGGAGTTAAAGTCCCCAGAAGGTGGCGGCAAACATACGATACAAAATAATCTTCGATCGGCTAGTCAACAGTCCGAAAATATTCTTCTCGACCTGAACCGTACGAAACTCACGGACGAAAAAGGAATTTCAAGAACCAAAGAATTTTTGAAAAAAGAAAGATCAAAAATTAAACGCCTTAAAATTATCACAAAAAAAGCTCAAAATATTGGACATAAAAGAGTGATTGTGCTATAATTAAGACATTGAGTGAACGGCATAAGATACTGAATTGAATCAACTACCTTCACTCATCCAAAAGAATCCCGCAAGGGACTTCTTTTTTTGACAAACCCAGCATTGTTTACCTCCTCTGGCTCCTACTCCTTACCATCCTTGCTATCCCCATGTTTTTTCAAGATTGTTAGCAATAGAAGAAAAGCTAAGGCTTAATCATTTTAAAAAAAAATGATATTATAATAATATGACATTGCCTAGACGCTACCCGATTTTGAAACCAAGTAAAACTTTTAGAATTTCTGAGCTTTCAGCAATTGGACTCAGCGGGAAAGATGAAAAATTCGAAGCAATCTACGGCAAGCAAAGAGGCTTCTTTAAGCGCCAAAATATAACTCGTCTTAAAAATAATGGCGAATGCTATGATTCGGTTTCGGAGAAAATCGCATACGAGCTTGCTAGGGTCCTCGGTTATAATTGCGCAGAAGTGGAATTAGCAAGAGATAGATGCGGCAACTTAGGCATCTTTAATAAGTATTTTACGAATTTAAACGAAGGAATAGCGCACCAAGATTATGGTATGAAATTCGGCATCACTAAAGAAAATTGCAAGACCGAATACACGCTAGAGAAAATAAGAAGTAATCTTGACAAGATTGATAAAAAATTGTATGATGAGTTCGTTTCTTTAATGTTTTTTGACGCCCTTATAGGAATGGGTGACAGACACGAGAATAATTGGGGATATTTGTATCCGAATAGCCCCAACAAAATAAGCATAAGATTATCTCCGTTTTATGATAATAGCGGAAGCCTATTCCATAACATAAACGAGGATAGACTTGAATATATGGCTAATAATCTGGAAATGTGGAACTCCTATATAACTAGAAGTAAGTCTCATATCTTCGACGGTCATCAACACAAAATGGGACACTTTGAGATATTGAAAGTATTAAAGGACGAATGCCCGGCTGTCGCCATTAAAGAAAAAGAACGAATAAAGCAATTGCTGGATAAAGATATTGTCGCGATTGTTAAAAAAATTCCCGACGAGCTAATTAGCGATTTAAGAAAAACTCTAATAATTAAGTATTTAGTAGAAAGGAGAGAAAGAATATGCGAAATCTTTGGTTGATTTGGAAAAATCCAGCAGAGAAATCAAGGCGAAGATATAGAATAGGGACGCTTTCTGCCGTTTCGAAAGATGGTCAGACCAGGTTCGAATTCAAATACGAAAACCCTGAACTAAACGACGCTATAAAGGCGGGATTCACTACATTTCCAGGATTTGAAAAATACGACGAGGAATACGTGAGTAAACCAAATGAGCTATTTCCAAGTATCGCTATGCGTCTTCCTGACCCGAAGCGCCCAGACTATCTGGAAATTCTAAACAACTACGATCTGACAGAGGAGTCGAGCGACTATGAAATCCTAACGGCAACGCGCGGGAGGTTAAGAAATGATACTTTCGAATTTGTGCCGGTATTCGACGAGGATAAGATTGAATTCGATTTGGCCGGGACTAGACATAGCGACATAGGCGAATGTAAGAACGATATGAACGACGATGATTCTTTAGAATTGCAACTTGATCCTCTTAACGACAAGGACGATAATGCAATAAAAGTATTCTATAATCAGGCAACAGGCCAAAAAAGAACCCATATAGGATATGTGCCACGATACTATGCTGCGGAATTGGCTCCGCGTTTGAAGAACAAACAAAAATACTCTGCCATGATACTGAAAATCCGTCGCGAACCACGCTTTGACGACGAGCTAGTATTAGTCAGAGTAAAATTACTTTTTGCAAAGAATAATTAGCCAGAAAGGTGAATGTTTTCCTCATCATCTTCAAGATTATCTGGGGGAAGAAAAAAGAAAAGAAATAAAAAACTAGACCCTTCGGGGTCTATTTTTGGCGGAAGGGACAAGAAGGCTTCGCCCTCTTTTTCTTCCTTCAAAAACAAAAATCCCGAAGATAAATCTTCGGATTTTTATTTTTTGGCGGAAGGGACAAGATTCGAACTTGCGAGGCGTGAACCTGCTGGTTTTCAAGACCAGTGCCTTAAACCACTCGGCCACCCTTCCGCCGATTATTTTATCATAATTCCAAAGAATATGCTATAATTCTTATATGAAATCACACTCTTTTAAAAAAGCTTTCACTGTCCCTGAGCTTCTCGTTGTCTGCGCTTTCGCCTCGCTCCTTCTCGTTCTCTTCTTTATCCAAAAAGGAAACGTCGACGCCATGTCTCGCGATGAAAAACGCAAAACCGCCATCAACGCCATGTACTACGCTCTTGAAGAAAGCTTCTACGCCACCAACAAATACTACCCCGAAGAAATCAATGAATCCGTCCTCACCGTTATCGACCCCGAACTATTCACAGACCCCAACGGCTTTTACATCAACGCCGACCTCGGCTCTTACTCTTATGAAGCCACGAACTGTAAAGACGGAAAATGCAAGAGCTACACTCTCCGTGCTGAGCTAGAAAAAGAAGATAGCTATATCAAACGTAATCGTAACTAAAGGAGAACCAAATGAAAAAAGTCCTATCTTTCGACGTTGACCAAACCCTAAACGTCGCCAAAACCCCTATTCCCGACGAAATCGCCGACTTGCTTATCGCTTGCCTCAGGGCTGGCTTTGCCATCTGCCCGATTTCCGGTCAGAAATTCGACCAATTCTTAGTCCAAATCGTCAATCGCCTCGTCGAGCGCGGCGCCACTCCTGCCGACCTTATCAACCTTCATCTCTTCGTCGCCCAGGGCACACAATATTATAAATATGGAATTTCCGATCAATATGACGAAAAGAACTGGCAACAAATCTATAGCTTCCCGCTAACCGACGAGCAGGTCAAAAAAATCGCCAACGCCATCGAAACCGCCGCTAAAGAACTCGGCTTCTGGGAAGAGGACAAGCTTGCCGATGGCGACGAAATCATCGAAAACCGCCTCTCTCAAGTTACCTTCTCGGCCCTCGGCCAAAAAGCCGGCACAAAGGAAAAATATGCTTGGGATCCCGATTGTAAAAAACGTGAAGCCATCGTTAAGCGCGCCAAAGAGCTTGCGCCTGAGTTTGATTATGAAATCGGCGGCACCACCAGCATCAACGCTATCACTCCCGGCATGAACAAAGTCTTCGGCATGACCCATCTTCTCGAGGAGCTCGGAGTCAAAAAGGAAGACGTCCTTTACTTCGGCGACATGACCCAGCCCGGCGGCAACGACTACCCCGTGAAACAAATGGGCATCGACACCATCACTGTCCGTTCTCACGAAGACACCGCCTTCGCTCTTCGCGGCATTCTCGGCATCACCAATCACTTCTGCGAAGCTTAGCTGACCCCTGTTAAGCGGCTTATTGGAGCGCGGAGGCAATTCGCGCAAAAATCGACCTTATTCGCTTGCGTTTTTTAAGAATGCGGGGTAGAATAATTAGTATGAAGACTTATATTATTGGCAACTGGAAAATGAACTTTACCGTAGGCGAGTCCTCGCTCTTCCTACACAAACTTCTTCAAAAGGTTCACGGCTACCGTGATATTGAAGTCGTCGTCTCGCCGTCTTTGATGGCGTTACAAACTCTCTCGCTCCAAACCGACCGGCGCAAAATTAAGCTCGCCGCACAAAATTTTTATCATCGCGATTTCGGCGCCTACACAGGCGAAGTTTCCATCGCCCAGCTTCGCTCTCTCGTCGACTACGCTATCGTGGGTCACTCTGAACGCCGCTACGTCTTCAACGAATCCGATAAAGATATCCGCGCCAAAGTTGCTGCCGCTCTCCGGAATGGTTTAACGCCTATCCTTTGCGTTGGCGAAACCGAATCCGAGCGCACCTTCGGCGAAACCGCTGACGTCCTTCGCGACCAAGTTCTTGGCGGGCTCTCCGAGGTTTCCGCCGAAGACATCTCTAAATGTATCATCGCCTACGAACCTGTCTGGGCCATTTCCGGCCACGGCAAGGCCGCCAAAGTTGCCTCTCCGCTCGACGTTAAAGACGCATTCGCGCTTATTCGCTCCGTCCTCAAGGAAACTTATGGCAAGTCCACCGCCGAGGAAACCCCGCTCCTCTTTGGCGGTAGCGTCAAGTCCACTAACGCCGAATCTTATCTCCTTCTCGACGATTGCAATGGCCTCCTCATCGGCGGCGCCAGTTTGATTGCTCCGGAATTTACTGATATAATAGAAATTGCTAAACGAGTTAAAAATGACCGACCCTAAAGAACCTAAAGCCAAACAGCCTGTTCGCTACATGGACTTCGTTAGCCACAAACCTCGCGCTAACGCAGATCCTTTGGCGTCTCGCCCGGCTTCTCGTCCTGTCACAAAACCCGCTCCAAAGGTCGAGAAGGTTCATTCTGTTGCTGACCAAATTCCGCCGAAGGGTGTCCACGTGCAAGCCATAAAACACGCTGCCGACCCGCACCCCGAAAGAAAACCCCGCATCGAAACCACGAGCACTAAGGTCACCGTCAGAAAAAAGGAAGAAAAGCCGTATATCTCTCGCACTCCCGCAACTTCGCGCGACCTTTACGCCGAGGCTATCGACCCGAACGCTAAAAAGGCTCCAAATGTCAAAAACGACGACCTCGCCCTAAAGGCCTCTGCCGCCCTTTCCGGCTCCACAAAAACCGCCGCAGCTGCCCCCGACAACAACGCCTATTCTCTCGGTGGCAAATCGCCGTTTCTCCCAAACTACACCATCGACAAACGCCCCCTCTCTGATTCTGTCCCCGCCAAAAAGAAAGATAGCTACGAAAAGCTTTCCTTCCTCGGCGTCAGCGACGACCCGTCTTCCCGCAAAAACGTCTATCAAAAACACGCCACCCCCAAAGAAGACGCAGCAAAAGACGCTGATAAGCCCAAGAAAAAGTCCGTCAAAGTCATCGACGACACTAAAAAGAAACGCGGCGTCCCAACCTGGCTCGTCATCATCATCACGATTATTCTTGGTGCTGCCGTCGGCGCCGGCGTCTACTTCCTTCTTCCCAAATAACTTTGATTATGCTACAATAAGATACAGATCTGGTGGGATTAGCTCAGATGGTTAGAGCGTCTGATTGTGGTCCAGAAGGTCGTCGGTTCGATCCCGATATCCCACCCCAGATTCGAACTTTGCGGGTATAGTACAGTGGTTAGTATGCAAGTTTTCCAAACTTGAGATGAGAGTTCGATTCTCTCTACCCGCACCAAAAAACGCCCCGAAGGGCGCTTTTTATTATATACAGGTATATCCGCCGTCCACGGGCAAAATCGCACCCGTAACATACGATGCTTCTTTCGACGCTAGGAACACCGCCGCCGCATCGAGCTCGCCCGGTTTTCCATATCTCTGCATCGGCACATGCACCTTAGCAAACTCCTGGAACTTCGGCGTGTCGAGCACGGCTTTCGTGAGCTCCGTCTCAAAATACCCCGGGCAAATCGCATTGCAGGTTATGCCGGAAGTTGCAAGCTCCGCCGCCACGGCCCGCGTAAAGTTCACTACGCCGCCTTTTGAGGAATGATAAGCAACCGTATGAATCTCGGTATTTCCAACTAGGCCATACATCGACGCGATATTGATAATCCGTCCATAGCCAGCCTTCGCCATAATCTTCCCGAACGCCCGCGTCATCTTAAATACGGAGGTCAAATCCGTCGCAATGGTAAAATCCCATTCATCGTCGGCCATTTCAAGCACGCCCTTATCTTTCGAACTCCCAGCGCAGTTAAGCAGGATATTTACCTTTCCAAACTCCTTTTCGACTTTTTCCGCCGCTTCAGAAATCTCATCCGACGACGTCACGTCAACCTTAACCGGCAGCACGCGGACTTTGTATTCTTTCTCGAGCTTTGTTTTAAGCTCCTCAAGCCGCTCCACGCGCCGCGCCAAAACCGCAAGGTCGGCCCCCTGTTTTGCAAACGCTTCTGCCATTTGCCTTCCGAGCCCACTGCTTGCCCCCGTCACGACCGCAACTTGTCCCTTAAGATTAAACATCTTTCCTCCTTTTCAAACTTAATAACTCCGGGCTTTTGAAAGCCACGCCATACCATCATTATACCATACAACCGCTCCCCTAAGAAGCCGCCAAACAAACCAAAACCACGCGAGCTTATTGACAAAAAATCAAGCTTGTGTTATAATGAAAATGTTACTATTGTTCGCCGGGGAGGGCGAACTGGCTAAAGTACCTAAAAATGGGAGGGAATGAACATGACGCGCAGGCACAGAAACTGGATTGACGACATCTTTGAGACCGGCTCACCCGAGCCCACCAACACCGAATCCAGGTCGGCTAGCCCGACTGGAAATACAACTGGGAGGAAGGACAAGAGAATGGATTATCGCAAGAACATGCCTCAGAACCCCTTTACACCCCTGAACCTGAAAGGACCCGCCAACCCCTCGAAGTACGTCTTTGCCCTGTTCATCGACAAGGATGGCAATCGCAGCGAATTCAGCGCCCACGACATTCAGTTCGACAACCCGAAATGGCGCGACGCTGTTGAGCCGACTCTGGAAGATCCGAAGTCGAAGCTCCGCCCCGCCGGCCGCTTCTGGGTCCACAAGGACGCCGACCCGGTGAGCCCGATCTACTTTGACGATGAACAGCTCATCGAGCAGGCCGAAAAGCTGACCCATGTCAAGCTGAAGCCCGAGGAGGCCGCCAAACGCCTTGGTTTCACCGACAAGTGGTTTGTCGTCGAGGCCGTCACCTACAAGGATGACAAGGGCGAATTCGTCAAGCACGAGCCTGTCGAGCAGGACGGGCACTGGTTCGAAGCAACTGAAGAAGAAATCCAGTTTGCTCTCGACAACATGAAGAGCCCCCTGAAGTAAATCTCCCCCAACCCCGACCCCTCTCTGAGGGGTCATTTTTATGGCAAAAACAAACTTTTTGCGGCAAGTCAAGCTTATGGTATAATCATTGACAAAATAGCATAAGTGTGCTATAATGAAGGCAGTCTGTATAAGAGCGTGTTAGAATCTTATATAAAGGGTCATTAAAACCGAATCATCCCAGACACAAACGCATTGTCTGGAACATCCATTTATTACGAAAAGGGAGGGGAAGACCCAATGTTGGACAACTTTGGCTACATCTTTCTGTTGGTACTTTTTTCCCTGATCTGCTTCTGGCAGTTCGCTCACGTGATGAACGAACGCGCCAAGACCCAGAGCATGGAAATCGGACTGTCCAGAAAGGAGGCGCGCGTTAAACAGCGCGACCGCTACCGGAAGATCTGTTTTCTGATAGGCTGCGGAATAGTCTGGCTCATTGTGGTAATCTGGTCTATTGCGAGCGGCAACTTCTTTGTTTCGCTTCTTTTGACCGCGATTATCGCAGCGCTCATCGTTTATGCGGCCATGGGCAGCATAGACGAAGAAAAAACTATCGCCTTCAAACACCTGGCCGGCCCACTCGGGCTGGCCGAAGGTTTCGCTCTGGGAATCATGTTGAAACTCGGAGTGTTCACCTACATTCTTGGCATCGCTCTAGCCGTCGGCTGCATCGCGGGCATCCACTTCATCTGTAGGGACTCAATCGACGACCTTGATGATGAAGAAGAGGAAGCTCCGGTTCATGTCGAAGTGCCACAGCACCGAGAAAGAACAGGCGAGGTTTACCGCGTCCCAAGCACCACAAGCGCCCCAACGAACAAGGAGAAAACAACGACTAAACGCCGTCGTCGGACAAAGCCAAAAGCTGATGAAGAGTCTGACGCGGTCGATCGCGACAGATACATCATCGAGCAGCTGGCAAAGACCGAAGAAGGCCGAGAACAACTGCTCGAGATGCTTCGAGCGGGAAAATGAAGGAGAGAGGAAAATGAAAAACTTCAAATCCCGTTACCCGTTCACCGCCCGCCTTATCATAACGATAATCGCCCTCGTGCTGATTATCGCTATCGGGTTTGGCACCTGGGCCATCATCTATTACGCTGGTGGTACCCATGTCGCTCCGACCTTCGAGATTTTCACTAATCCTCGCAAGGTCTTCACCGCTCCCGCCCCTATTGCCACGCCGACCGTCGAGCCTCAGGTTACGCCTACCGCTGCGCCGGCCGCCGAGCAAAATGGGGAACCGGAAGTTGTCTATGTCTACATTACCCCCGAACCAACCGCGCCGCCCGCGCCCACCGCGCCTCCGGCAACGCAGGTTCCGGCGGTAACTCCGACTCAGGCCCCAACCGCCGCTCCGGCGAGCCATGCCATTTACACCGTCTCGGGTAACCAAATCAAAGTTGCTCAGATTGATGAAAACGGTAAGCCCGTCAAGAAGAATGGTAAACAGGTTAAAGCCAAAACCGACAAAATCATGTTCCAAGTGAACGGAAAGTGGGTTTATCTTTTAACCTTCGAATACCATGGCGGCTACATTCCTGCTGATGACCCGTACTTTATGACGGGCAAGGACACAGAAGACTCCTATGGTCCGCCGATTTATGGCAAAACCACGGAAGAAAAGGTCTACAACTGGCTGCATGAGCTTTGCAAAAGCCCACAGCAAGTTATTCGTCTGCGGACGCAGATGGGCCTGATTAAACCGAAGAGCCTTGACGAAGAAAACCGGCTCGCTCGCGAACTGATGCAAAAACCGGCAACGGAATATGATAAAGTCGTGAACGAAACACTGGTCGCCTTCTACACTAAGCTTTACGGCGGTCGCGTCGAGACTTCAACCGATTGGGATTTGGAAAACAACATGAACGACGTTATCTATAACGGCGTCAAAACTTCCGTCCTCCACGGTTTTGAAGATCACGACGATGACAAGGACAACAAAGATTTGCTCGTCACCTTCTATGCGAAGGGCGCCGATAAAACCTTCGTTTCTGTGAAACAGGGCTACACTAATACGGCAAACGACGCTAAGGCAAAGGGCAAATACAGCACGCGCGCCTGGGTTAATCTGACCGAAGGTGGCACCTGGAAATGGAAAAAGAGTGGCAGCGGCGGCTCCAACCCGCCAAGCTCGACAAATCCGCCGAGCTCAACCACTCCTCCGAGTTCGACAACTCCGCCCAGTTCCACTCCGACTCCTCGTCCAACCAAGGACCCGGGAGACAGGCCTCAGGAAAGCGACGCACCCGTCGGACACGGCCCGACCAACCCGCAGAACAGCACTGATCCGCAAACGACTAGCGCACCGGTTTCTACGCCGGCTCCTGCGGTCACAGCCGCCCCCGTCGTCACTGCGGCGCCCACCGCCGTACCTACCGCCGTGGTTCGTCCGACTGAAGAATGTGCAACTGCCGCTCCGACGCCTATCCGCGAGGACACGCAGCCCACTCCAGCTCCCGAATCGACGCACAGCACTCCTACACAGGAGCCTGCAACCGGTGGCGACGGCAATAACAACGGGGATTTTGACCCCGATTCTATATAAATGGATGTTTGGTACCTTACCTCCGGGCGGTTTTATTCGCCGCCCGGACATCCCATGTTAAGATTTGTATCTGAGATGATTCGGCTTTAGACTAGAAGACATTTAACAATTCGGCTAGTCTTGGAAAGATTCCAAGAGTTTTCTCTGTAAACCTCTGGAAAAATATTATTAAGTATGTTAATCTATAACTAATCTGTAAGGAGTTATTATGAAAAACATTAAATCCGTTCTTGGCGTTGCTGCCGTCGCAGCTCTCGCTGGAACCACCCTCGTTGCCACCAACGTTTCCGCTTGGGGCGACTCTGATGGCGGTCGCAAGACTTACACCATCGAAGAAATCAACAATGGCGCTATCGATGACAAAATCGTCCTTAACTCCATTTCCAACAACCCGGACATGAACGAGCTTTACTTTGTTCAAGCCCGTGCCGCCGACGCCGCTAACGTCTGGAACGCTAACGACATCGAAGTCGAAAACGGCAAAGAATATGTTGTGCGTCTTTATGTCCACAACAACAACCCTCGCGGCACCGAGATGGTCGCGAAAGACGTCAACGCCAACGTTTACGTCCCTACCGAATCCGGTAAATCTCTCACTGTTGCTGGTACCATCACTTCCAGCAACGCTACTCCGTCCAAAATCTGGGACGAAGTTGTGTTCAAATCTTCCACTAACACTTTCCACCTTGAATACGTTACGGGCTCCGCTCTTATCGAAAACAAGGGCAAAATTAGTGGCACCAAACTCAGCGATAACCTCGTGATGGGCGGCACTGCCCTCGGCTACGATTCACTTAACGGTGAAATCCCTGGCTGTTTCGGCTACTCCGCTTTCGTCACCTTCCGTGTCAAAGCCGTCTTCGAATACGACTTCTCTATCACCAAACAAGTTCGCCTTGCTGGTGAAACCGAATGGAAGAAACAAGTTTACGCTAAAGCTGGTGATACTGTTGAATACAAAATCACCTACAAAAACACCTCCGACTCTCTTGAGAAAGACGTCATCCTCTTCGACAAGCTTGGCTCCAACCAAACTTACGTTAAGGGTTCTACTAAACTCTTCAACTCCAATCACAAGAGTGGCATCACTCTCGAGTCTGACGGTTTAACCACTAAAGACGGTATCAACATCGGCAACTACGAAGCTGGTGCTGCCGCTGTGGTTACTTTCCAAGTTACCATGAAAGACGACAACCTCGGTTGTGGTGGCGACAACGTTCTCCGCTCCTGGGGTCAAGGCTACATCGGTGCTGATCCTACTTTAAAGCAAGATTACGCTGATGTCCTTATCTACAAAGGCTGCCCAACGCCTGAAGAACCGGTCGACCCAATCGTTCCTGAACCGGAACCAGTTCTCCCGTCCACGGGTGCCAGCGACATCGTCGTTACTGCTCTCGGTGCTGGCTCTGCCGTCACCGCCGGTGGTTACTTCTTGGCTAGCCGCAAACGCTTCTAATCGGTCGCCGAATCTAAAGCTTGACCGCTCCTGAAGCCGTTGTTAAACAAATTTCCCCTCGGAAAAACTTCCGAGGGGATTTTTGTTCAAAACCTTAAAAATTTCAAGGTTTTTTAAGCTTTCTAAGGTATAATAGTATCATGAACGTAACCGGAATTATCACCAAAAAGCGACAACCTCGCGTCAGCGGCAAAACCATTGTCGACAAAGCTTGTGATGACCGGACCATCGAGCGTGTCGAAGAAAAATACCTCATCACAAAAGAGGAAAAAACCGCGCTCCTAAAGAAAATCGAAAAAAATCTCAAACATGACGAATTCTACAAAGAAGAAGTTCTAAGCATTTACTTCGACACTAAAAACAGTGACCTCGCCATCAACTCAATCGAACGCCCCGCTTTCCGCGAGAAGCTCCGCGCCCGCATGTACAAAATGCCAAAAGGTAAATCCGACGTCTTCCTCGAAGTAAAATCCAAAGTCGTCGTCAAAAAAACTAAAATCGGCAACAAACGCCGCCTCATCCTCAAAGAACGCGACTTCGAAAAATTTCTCAAAGGTGAATCCTTAATCTCTCTCGCCGAAAAGTCTCACAAAGGCGAATTTCAACAACTCCAAATCGCTCGCGAACTCGCTTACCTAATGGACTATTACGGGCTCGAGCCAAGGCTCTTCATTGCCGCCGACCGCGTTGCCTTCAAAGGCAGGGACAATCCCGAATTCCGCCTCACCTTCGACGAAAATCTCCGTTTCCGCGAAAAAGACCTGCACTTTAAAAAATCCACAAAATGCGAAAAATATTTCCCCTCAACCGACAGTCCAAAGAACAGCATCATCATGGAAGTAAAAACCATGAACGCCATGCCGCCTTGGTTCGTCGCCGAGCTCTCCCGGCTCAAAATTTACCCCACAAGGTTCTCAAAATATGGAAAAATCTACCAATTAATAAACGAAAGGAATCAAAAAAATGTTTAACAGCGTATTCGACACCGCCAGTTCCGGTCTCGACATAAAAACCATCTTAATCTGCTCCGCCGCCGCCATCGCTCTCGGCCTCGTCATCGCCTTTACCCACATGAAGACGAGCAAAACCAGCCGCAACTTCCTCATCACCTTGACCATTCTTCCGCTTCTCGTCGAAGTTGTCATGCTCATGGTCAACGGCTCCCTCGGCACATCCATCGCCATCCTCGGCGCCTTCTCTCTCATCCGCTTCCGCTCCATCGCCGGCAACTCCAAGGAAATCTCCTCCGTTTTCTTCGCCATGGCGGTCGGTCTCGCTCTTGGCATGGGCCACATTCTCTTCGCCGCCGTCATCACCGCTCTCACAGTCGCCGTCATTCTTATTCTCTCAAAAACCAACATCTTCAACATGTCTGCCCAACCCCAAACTCTCGAAATCGTTATTCCTGAGGACCTCGACTACACGCACGTTTTCGACGCCGAATTTAAAAAATACACCACTTCCCATGAGCTCGTCCGTTCCAAAACGACCAACATGGGCAGCCTCTATCAACTAACTTACGACGTTTGCTTGAAAAAATCCGCGAACGAAAAGGAATTTCTCGACGCCATCCGCGTTAAAAATTCCAACCTCAAAGTTCTTCTCTCGCATGTCTCAAAGGAGCAATTAATCTAATGAACGAAAACTCAGAAAATTTCACTGAAAACAGGGGTGAAGACGCTATTAGAGCGCGGGAGCAATCTCCGCAAAAAATGTCGGAAAAGCCCGTTAAAAAATCCAAAACTTGGCTCCCGATCGTAATCATCGTTGTTATTCTCGCCGCCGTTACAACCGTTGCCTTAATTCTCGGTGGCACAAATAGTGACGGCGGCTCAACCCTCAGCAACAACATCAACGACACCGGCGTCAACTGGGAAAAATACGACGGCTCAGAAATCGTCCTCTCCGGCACCGGCAAAACTTCTATCACTCAAGCTGGCGTCTACACAATTTCCGGCGAACTCACCGACGGCTACCTAGAAGTTAACACTGCCGGCGCCGTCAAGCTCATCCTGAATGGCGTCAAAATTACTAACAACTCTGGCCCCGCCATCTATATCGCCGAAGCAAAACTCATCACCATCGAACTCGCCGCAGGTTCAGAAAACTCCCTCACCGACGGATCAATCTATCAAGGTTGGGACGAAGACGTCTGTGCCACTCTCTTTTCTCATGACGACATGGTCCTCGAAGGCTCCGGCAAACTCACCGTCACAGCAAACTACGAAGACGGCATTGTCGGCAAAGACGACCTAAAAATCAACTCCGGCACCTATGTTATCAGCAGCAAAGACGAAGGTATTCGCGGCCGCGATTCCGTTTACATCGTTGATGGCACTTTCGACATTACCTCCGGCGGCGACGCCATCAAATCCAACAACTCCGACGAAGTCGCCAAAGGCTGGATCAAAATCGACGGCGGCACAATTATCGCTTCTGCTGGCGACGATGGCATTCACGCCGAATCCAGCCTCGAAATCAACGGCGGTACCATCGCGATTAAGAAATCCTACGAAGGTCTCGAAGGCGCCAAAATCACCATCAACGGCGGCGACATCTCCGTCACGGCGAGTGACGACGGCATTAACGCCGCTGGCGGCAACGACAGCTCCTCTCCAAACATGAGAAACTATCAAGCCAGTTCATCAAACTACGCCATTATCATCAACGGCGGCAAACTCCACGTCAGCTCCGTCGGCGACGGTATCGACAGTAATGGCGCCCTCACCATCAACGGCGGCGAAGTCTCCGTCGACGGTCCGACCAACTCCGGCAACGGCGCGCTCGACGCTGAAGGTGCCGTAACCTTCAACGGTGGCTCACTTGTCGCCGTCGGTGCCAGTGGCATGGCGGTCGCCCCCGCAACTTCCAGCGCCGGCTACTCAATCTCCGTCCTCTTCGACCAAACCTACTCCGCCGGCACAGTCATCGAAGTTAAAGACACGAGCGGCAATCTCATTCTCTCCCACACAAGCGCCAAAACCTTTCAGCACGCCGTCTTAAGTTCCGACAAGTTTGTTGAAAACGGCGAATACACGGTCTATGTCAACGGCGAAGAATACACCACGACCAAGCTCGCCGAAAAAACGACTCAGGTCGGCTCCGGCATGATGAATGGCGGCATGGGTCCAGGCGGCATGAACGGCCAGATGCCTGGCCAAACGAACGGCAACCAAGGCACCCAACGCCGCTGGTAGACCGTGGCAAAAAATATGTTATAATAATATACATGAAACGCTTTCCAATCGTCGCGCTTGTTGGTCAAACTAACGCTGGTAAATCCAGCCTGCTTAACCGTTTCGCGCATAAAAACATCGCCATCGTCGCCCGCGAAGAGGGAACAACGCGTGACTCTGTTACTGCCCGCATCGACGACCGCTTTTTGATGATTGACACCGCCGGCCTTAAAGACGCCGCTGACGATTTTGAGGCATCTATCCAAGACCAAATTATGGACGCTATTGCCTCTGCCGACCTCATCCTCCTCACACTCGACTCCTCACTTTACCCTTCAGAAAAAGACAAGCGCATCGCCAAAATGGCCTTAAAATCCCAAAAACCCGTCCTCCTCATTTTGAACAAATGCGACCTCGGCAGCTCGCTCGACATCTACGAATTCCGCAGCCTCGGCATCAAACCCGACCAGACCTTCAAAGTCTCCGCCACCACCGGATACGGCATAGCTACGCTCAAAGCAGCTTTGTGTTCGGCTATTTGTCCGGATGCGCAGACGCCAGCAGTCGGAATGACAACGATTACCAAGCGAGTTCGAGGTGACGTCGTCGACGAGCGCAGGACTAATCGTTGTGATTCCGACGACTGCGAGTCGAGCACTAGGACAAAAGCCGAACGGAAAGCTGCGATTACGATAGCTTTAATTGGCCGCCCGAACGTCGGCAAATCCAGCCTCTTCAACAGTTTAGCCAAAAAACAACAAGCTCTCGTTAGCTCTCGCCAGGGCACCACTCGTGACATCAACCGCGTCGAACTAAAATTCAAAGGCAAAACTCTAGAAATCCTTGACACGGCTGGCCTCAGAAAGCCCGGCAAACGCGAAGTCGGTATAGAAAAATTCTCCGCCCTCCGCACTCTCGCCGCCATCGAAGAATCCGACATCTGCGCCCTCCTTGTCGATGGCACCGAACCACATTCTAAACTTGACCAAAGCCTGGCGGGCCAAATCGTCGAAGCCGGAAAGGGTATCATCGTCGTCGTCACAAAAACCGACCTTGTAAAAAACACCGACAAAATCCTCGACGACCTCGAATATGACTTTAACTTCCTCCCCTTCGCTCCCGTTCTTCTCACAAGTAGCGAGACCGGCGCAAACGTCACCAAACTCTTCGACCTTGCCCTCGACATTGACGAGGCACGCCACATTGAACTTAAAACCTCCGACCTCAACAAAGTTTTGAACCAAGCCATCCTAGAGCACGCTCCCGCCGGGCTAAAAAATACACGCCCAAAACCAAAATACATCGTCCAAACCGACACCTGCCCGCCCTGGTTTGTCGTCCATGGTCATGGCCTCTCAACTCTCCACTGGTCCTGGAAACGCTTCCTTGAGAACAAACTCCGCGAAGCCTACCCCTTCCTGGGCACTCCTATCATGTTCTCCTTCCGCGACGACAAAACCACAGAAGATAAATAACCTTCCGAAAAGTCATGGTTATAATGTTGTAAAAATTACAACATTATTTTTATTGTAAAAGCGTTTTAAGCATGATAAAATAAAACCATAAGTCGCAATTCAATAAGCAAGTTTATAGATATATAAACAAGCCGTACATTCAATATAACCAAGCACACCAGTGCTGTTTACGTGAATTCAACATAGACTCGGCATCATGAGGATACCCGATTCGTGTTTAGTTCGCGTAAAACGGCTGGATGCTTATTGAGTTGCGACACCTCGTGGTGCCGATTTTGTTTATAGGAAAAAACCGCACCTCCGAGGAAAAAGAAACCAAGGAGGACTAAATGCAAACCAAGACAACCGCCGTTCTCGGCAACATCAAATCAAGAAATCTCTACCGTAAGCTTCTTGGCGGCTCTCTTGCGAGTCTCGCTGTCTTTTTATTCGTTTATGCTCTCGTCCCAACCTTAGTCTCCGAGGCCAATGCCGCCGTTAATCTTTCCTTCAACGTAACCTGGCGCCCCACTGCCCTTGCGCTCGACCCCGATTATGGCAATGGTAGTATATTAGACGCCGGTCATGGTGATGTCCTCTTTGGTACGATTATCCCCACCAGCATAGACGCCGGCGCGACCTCTGCCGCTAATGGTAACGTCGGCACACTCAAAATCCTCAAAAAGACTATTGGCATAGAATCGACCGGAAAATATTACACGGTTTACATCTCTACTAACTCTCCAACCTCTAACGACTTGCAAATCGAAGGAGACTCCGGCTTCTCGATTCCGGCCATCGGTTCGGCGTTCACCAGCACGCCTAGCAAATTCACGAACTACGCTTGGGGATTTTCCGTTCCGGGCGTAGAAAACACCGGCATCGCCTCCGCCCCCACCTATGCCTCCGAGTCAATCTATAGCAACAAATTAAATGAAGAATTAACCTATGCTAACGCGGAGAGCATTTACAAAAACGTAACTTGGTCAGCAGTCCCCACTCTCTCTGCCCCTCAGCAAATTTGGAAAGCCACGACCACAGACAATGACGGCTTTGGCGGGGAAAATGGCGACACCGACGCTAACCATTTTAACGTTTACTATGGCGTTATGGTTAACAATGACGTCCTTGCTGGCACTTACGAAAACCAAATTGTCTACACAGCTCTAGCCTCGGCGAATTCGCTGGATGACGCCGTTAGTAATAATATCATAACAGAAAAAAGTTTTGGCGCTGACGATGGCACGACTCCTTTCTCTATGACGCTAGCTTTCGACTTGGCCGAGAGTGCCGATACGGGCCTTATCACAAGTCAAAACATCGAAGTCTTTGTCGTCAAACACGGTGAAATGGTGGCGGCAAACTATGATGTTAGCCAGCTAGGACCTCAATCTAAAACTTGCACAGTTACCGACTTTGAAATAAACAATAATCGCGCCGCCCTCACTTGTGACATGCCAATCACGGGCGAGATTACCGATGACGGGAGCGCCAGCACAGCCCTCGCCGAAGATGATGCGCTAATAGCAGCTACCGGAACCGGCATCTTGACCAGCGAAGAACGCGCCGCTCTTGCCGCCGCAGCATCGGCGGGTAGATATGACTTTTGGATTAAAGTTAGTCCGTATAATTACAACTATATTACTAAAATATCTGACGGTACCGCAACTGGCACGCGCGAAGCTTTCGCTTACGTCGGTTTGCAAAGCACTTATCCAAAATATGAAGATGGCGAAATTAAACAAAAACCATATGTCACGGAAATGCAACAGGTTTCGAATGCAATCTGCAAGAACACTAACATGTGGGGCAATCAAGTAAGCCCCGATGCGAGAATATTTGATTATAGAGGGATAAGCGGTGGCAACCAGCTAGTAGTAGACATCATGACGACAACGACCGACCCAGACACTGGCGAAGAAACGGAAGTCGTTGATGGCGAGGCTACGTCTGAAGCTTCCGCAGCGATAGGGATCGGCACGTTCGCCCTCATTGATAGCCGCGACGGAAACAGCTACAGCGTCAGAAGGCTAGCCAACGGATCGTGCCACATGGTTCAAAACCTAAATTTAAACCTCGCCAACTTTGACGAAACAAATCCTCTCACGTCAACGGACACTAACTTGGTCTCGATGGAAACATGGGATCCGTCCGCCTCGGAGACGGCCGCATATCACGAAGGCAACGGATACTACTATTACAACTGGTACGCTGCAACTGCCGACTCGATAGGAGTTGAAGAGACCGGCACGGCGCAGAATACAGTGTGTCCTAAGAATTGGACCATAACGGGCAACTGGTATCAATTGTTGTCAAACAACTATAACGCCGGCAATGGTTCCGGTGTCAAGAATCAGAAAATACCACTTTCCTTAACACCGTCAGGATACTATTCGTTCGCTACCAACGAGATAAGATACTCGTACGTTTATCTATGGTCGCGGAAAAGCGAGTCGACCACCTCGGCACAATCTCTCGGTGGGGCAGCCTCAAACCCCAATGTGAGTCTGCCGCGAGCGCAAGGGCATGGGGTCCGCTGCTTCATATCGTCGGCGTCATAAATGCCAAAATTTCCGGCAAGGCTTCCTTGCCGCCTGGGTCTTCAAACAACTTGGACTAGATTTAAGCAGTTCCTTCAAAAACGGTTTGTGCAAAAATCGAAGAGCTTGCTCGTTCTTTCCGGTCCTCCTATTCATAATAACGAAGACTCAGGC